>JBGUVX010000054.1:0-18522 GCA_045220575.1 Bacteroidaceae bacterium | reverse complement strand
GGAGAGATGGTAGAGTGGTCGATTACACCGGTCTTGAAAACCGGCGTGCTGAGAGGCACCGGGGGTTCGAATCCCTCTCTCTCCGCTAAAGCAACCTGAAAGGGTTGCTTTTTTTATTTCTTATTGCCGATGCGGATGAGGAGCAGGCCGATGGCTATCCAGATGAGTTCGCGCAGACGGGTTATGAGACCTGTCAGCACACCGTAAGCCCCATTCATGTGCAGGACGCTGGTGACGATAGCAAGTCCTCCCTCCTTTGTGCCCATCTGCATGGGAATGATGAAGAAGAGGTTGGCGAAGAGCGAGACGAAAGCCTGCATGAGCAGACAGTCCCAATAGGAGATGTCGGAGGTGAAGATAAAAAGGATGAACTGCAATTCGAAGCACCCTACCATACGGGCAACGAACTCAAGCATCAAACTACGATAGAAGACGGCTGGACGTTCGGCGTGGAGGGCTGCTATCTGCAGGTCAACCGTTTGCAGGCCTTCGCTATGCCTTTGGGCAGCGGCCTGAAAACGTTTACCCACAAGAGGCAGGCGTCCCAGAAGCCGCACAATCTTCATTGCCAATCCGTTGCGATAGCCTACAACGAAGAACCGCACGCCCACCAGACAGAACAGCAACATGGCTCCGAGCACGATGAGCAGGGGAAGAGAGAGGGCATGGAAGTAGCGTATCAGGAATACGACAAGGGAGAAGAGCCAGAAGCAGAAGTGCGAAAAGATGTGCATCATGGCATACAGTATGACGCTGCTAGCCGCCTTGGCACGACCAACAAGGGGGGTGAGCTCCATGATGCGATAGGGCTCGCCGCCCAACAGGCCAACAGGTGTGACACTATTCAGCGCATAGCCCGTAACGGTGTACTTCAGCACCCTGCCGTATGACACGCGAGGGGAAGCCGGTCCCTCGTTGATGATGATTTGCCACGCGCGCGCGTTAATAATATATATGAATAGCCACAGCACAACAACGGCAGGAAACCACACCCCCGCCCGACGCACATGCGTGAGCACTTCGCCCCATGACATGTCGAAAGACAATAGCATGGCGACAACAGCCGCCACGCCAAGGAGTAGGAAGAGGTTACGGTAACGGTTCTTCACGAGGGCTGTTGCTCTGTGGGACGAGGACGGCGCTCGAAGTCACCCTCGCGGCGCGGACGCGGTCCGCCGATGTCCTCACGACGGTCGTGATAGAGCTTGGGCAGAGGATTCTGATGTCCCTCGTCATAGAATGCACGGTTCTTCCAGATGTCTGTAGCCGTGAAGATTGCCTGACGGAACGAGTTCTCGTTGGCTTCACCCTTGCCGGCAATGTCGTATGCCGTGCCATGAGCCGGACTGGTGCGTACAATAGGAAGACCTGCCGTATAGTTCACGCCGTCCTCCATCGCCAAAGCCTTGAAAGCCGTCAGCCCTTGGTCGTGATACATTGCCAGCACGGCATCGAAGTGTTCATAGGCACGAGAGCCGAAGAAGCCGTCGGCAGCATACGGACCAAAGGTTGCAATACCCTCAGCCACAGCCTTCTCTATGGCGGGTTGGATGACCTGCTGCTCCTCGTCGCCCAGCAGTCCGTTTTCGCCTGCATGGGGGTTCAGCGAAAGAACCGCGATTCGAGGTGCCGAGATGGCAAAGTCGCGACAAAGAGACTGATGCAGAATGCGCAGTTTTGCCAGCACGTTGTCTTCTGTGATGGCCTGCGACACCTTTGCAATAGGCAGGTGTGTGGTAACGAGCGCTACACGCAGACGTTCGTTCATCAGAATCATCAGCGCCTCGTTTCCGTCGCCCAGCTTTGCCTGTATGTACTCGGTATGACCAGGGAAGTGGAACGTATCGCTTTGGATGGTGTGCTTATTGATAGGAGCAGTAACGACTACATCCACCTTGCCGTCACGATAGTCCTGAAGGGCACGGTCGAGCGACTTCAGGGCCTGCTGACCGGCTTCCTGCGAGGGAGCGCCCAATTCGATCTTCACCTCGCTATCGTCCACCACCACCAAGTTCAGGCGGTCTGGCTGGGCCTCGGCAGCATCCTGCACGGATGCGAAGTTCGTGGTGAGGTTCAGGCCCTTACGATGATAGGTGGCAATGCGGGGGTTGCCATAAACGATAGGGGTACAGAGTTCAAACATCGTGGGTTCGGCAAATGTCTTCAATATAACTTCGTAACCTATGCCGTTGGTGTCACCAGAGGTGATGCCTATGCGTATTCTTTTGTCTTGTTCCATGTTTGGGGAATTATGGGGTTAATTAGATGAAGATTCTTCCTGTTCGTCTTCTTCGAGCGCGGTGTCGATTTCTGTCTGTTGTTCTTCGGGCAGAAGGAGCATATAGAGCGAGCCCTCCATGCGGCGCATGAGTCCGCGCTTCATCTTCTCGGGGGCAAAGACAAAGCCCTCGACCACCACCACGCGATTGTTCTCCGTATCCACGCGGCTATGGCTGACGAAGGGGCCTCCCATAGCATCGTTCCGCATATACCAGAGGCCGCGCGCCTCCATTGCGTATTTGTGGTGCACCACAATGGGCTTCACATCGGTAAAGGCGGTATCCGTCTGCATGTACATATCGGGTTCGGAGCCTGGCATGTTGATGCGCAACACCGAGTCGCGCTTGTGCAGAAGGTATTTCTTGTTGAACGTCTCAGGGCCTTCGTAGGGATAGGTGTACACCATGATGCTTACCAGTCCCGTTGCCGTGTTGTTGGTAGTCCACAGGAAGTCCTTGCCCTTCTTGTAGTTCTGCAGTTCCTCGGGGGCTTTCAGTTCGCAGCCGAAGATTTCCTTCACCAGGTCGTAGGTCAGTTTCGAGTACTTCTTGCTGAGGTCCACGCAGAGGCGGTTTATCTCCATCTTGGTAAAGAAGTCCACGATGTCCTGACTGTGCTCGCCCACAAAGTCGATGAACGACTGCTCCGAGTTGCTGCGGATGCGCAGGATTACCTGCTCGTCGGCATAGGCATTGCGCGTGAACTTCATGCTGGTCTTCGAATAGATTGAGGGGTTGATGTCCACCTCGATGATGTTGCGGAAGATGCTCAGCGTGCGGTTCATGTCCTTGGGTGCCACCTGCGAGATGTGGAACGAGCGCTCCGACTGGGGCAGTCCGGGCACATCGGTATCCAGCACTTGGAACAACGCACGCCCAACGGGAGCCTCCCACGTCTGTTTGTCCATGACTACAAGTACCTCGTAGGGTCGTCCGCTGGCACGCGGGTTAGCCAGATGTCCGTTCTCGCAAGATGTCAGGAGAAAATAAGAAAATGAGAGCACGAGCATTACCCACATTCTCTTCTTTGAATCTTTATTCATAATATATTTTTTCATTTTTGACCTTCGGTCGAGACTGCTTCCGCTCGGCAATGCTCAAACGAGTTTGTCATTGCTCTCGCTTACTCGCAGCCTTCATTTTTTCATTCTTTCATTCTTTCATTTTCAGCCGTGTTCAGCAAGCCACAAGCCGCCATGATGTCCTCGCCCCGACTGGCGCGGATGGTGGCTGTCAGGCCGTGACGAGTCAGGTAGTCGCGCATCTCCACCATTGTTTCCTCCGCTGCGCCTCGAAACGGGGTATCGGGGATGGTGTGGAAGCGGATGAGGTTGACCCTGCAATGCAGGGACACCAACAGTCGGACCAGTTCCCGGGCATGGGCCTTCGTGTCGTTCAGCCCCTGAAACACGATGTATTCGAACGACAGGCGCCGCTGGTGCGACCAGTCTTCCTCAGCCAGCACGGGCAGGAACTCGGTCAGCGACCAAGCCCTTTCGGCAGGCATCATCTCGGCCCGCTGCAAGGGGAAGGGGTTATGGAGCGAGACTGCCAGATGGCACTGGCTCTCGCGCAGGAAGCGTTCCATGCCCTTGCGCAGTCCCACAGTGCTGACCGTGATGCGGCGCGGGCTCCATGCCAGCCCGAAGTCTGCCGTCAGCAAGTCGGTAGCGCGTAGCACGGCATCCAAATTGTCGAAGGGTTCGCCCTGCCCCATGAAGACGATGTTGGTCAGCGTCTCGCGTTCGGGCAGCGAGTAGATTTGGTTGAGGATGTCGGTTGCCGTCAGTTGCCCTTCAAACCCCTGTCGGCCCGTCATGCAGAAGGCGCAAGCCATCTTGCAGCCTACCTGACTGGACACACATAGCGTAGCGCGCTCCCCATCGGGGATGTAAACGCTCTCCACACGATGACCGTCCGTCGTGGGAAACAGGTACTTCTTCGTACCATCGACTGAGGTTTGGGAAAAGGCGGGAGCCATGCGGCCCACCTGATAATGCTCCTTCAGTTTCTGCCGGCCAGCCTTCGAGATGTTGGTCATCTCGTCAATGTCGGCGATACCTCGCTCGTAAATCCACTGCGCCATTTGCTTTGCAGCGAATGCGGGCAGTCCCACCAGTCGGGCTACCTCGCGCAGTTCCTCCATGTTCTTGCCGAGTAGGAACATCAGTAATTCACTGTTTAGTACGCCTGATAAGACTCGAACTTACACGCCCGAAGGCACCAGATCCTAAGTCTGGCGTGTCTACCAATTCCACCACAAGCGCAGATCTTTGAGCACAAAGTTACAAAATAATTGTGAATAACCAATTATCAACAGTCAATTATTTATCAATCGCCACGTTCCTGAGCCATCTTTTCGAAGTCCTTGTCGCGCAGCACAAAGCTGTTGGTCAGGTATTTATCGCGCACGACGGGGTTCGAAGCCAGCTCCTGCGGCGTGCCGTGGAACAGAATCTGCCCCTCGAACAGCATATAGGCTCGGTTCGTGATGCAGAGGGTGTCCTCGACGTTGTGGTCGGTGATGAGCACCCCTATGTTCTTCTTCCTGAGTTTCCACACGATGTACTGAATGTCCTCAACGGCAATGGGGTCAACACCGGCAAAGGGCTCGTCGAGCATGATAAACTTGGGATTGATAGCCAGACAGCGGGCAATCTCCGTACGGCGCCGTTCACCGCCCGAGCACTGGTCGCCCTTGTTCTTGCGAATCTTCTGCAGGTTGAACTCATTGAGCAGCGACTCCAGCTTCCAACGGCGGTATTCGCTGTGCGTCCCCTCAAAGCTTTCAGGCTTCGGTGCCATCTCCAGCACAGACATGATGTTGTCCTCCACCGACATCTTGCGGAACACGCTGGCCTCCTGCGCCAGATAGCCTATGCCCTTGCGAGCCCGCTGATACACAGGCAGTTTCGTTATCTCCTCGTCGCCCAGATAGATGTGTCCGGCATTGGGGATAACCAGTCCCGTAGTCATGTAGAACGACGTGGTCTTGCCCGCACCGTTCGGTCCCAGCAGCCCCACGATTTCGCCCTGCGACACCTCGAACGACACGTTGTTCACCACCGTTCGTTTGCCGTAGACCTTCACCAGCCCCTCACTTCGTAGCTTCAAATTCTCAGTGTTCTCTTCCATTTATCTCTTCTATTTGCAGGTCAAAGGTACGAATAATCGAGTGGAAATGCAAATAATTTGCAATTTTCCGAGCAGGATTATCTTCAACAAAGTTAAAGATACGATTCCGAGGTCGCCGACTTACTCTGTATCACGTCGCATTACTATCCTATGCGGTAGGGATAGTGTCGCGTGGCGCGACGCGATAGTATCGTGTGGGAGGATGCGACGGTATCGCGTTGTGGGGAGGAATAGTAATGCTAAGCGGAGAAGGTTGTATGGCTGTAGCAGGAGGGATTTGACGCAATGCGAGGAAAGAAATATCGTACAGCAATATGAATTACAAAAAATTTTGATTATCTTTGCCTTCGGAAATAAAGTTGGAACGTATGTTTATAGTAAAATATATTGCGGCTTTCGGAAAGTACCTCGACCTGATGGGGCGCACGTTTTCCGTGCCCGAACGCATGAGAATGTTCCTGAAGCAGTATATCAAGGAAATGGAGCAGTTGGGGGTGGACTCCATCGGCATAGTCCTGCTGATTAGCTTCTTCATCGGTGCTGTCATCTGCATCCAGATCAAGCTGAACATCCAGAGTCCTTGGATGCCAGCCTTCACCACGGGTTATACCACACGCGAAATCATGGTGCTGGAGTTCTCGTCGTCAATAATGTGCCTGATACTGGCCGGCAAGGTGGGCTCGAACATCGCCTCAGAGATTGGCACCATGCGCGTCACCCAGCAGATTGATGCATTGGAGATTATGGGTGTTAACTCGGCCTCGTTCCTCATCCTTCCGAAGATTATGGGATTGATGACGATGATTCCCTTCCTCGTCATCTTCAGCATAGCCGCAGGCTTCGTGGGGGCATACGCCACAGCCTATGCCGGCATCATCACCCCCGACGACCTCACGGTGGGCCTGCTCCACTCCTTCAACGCCTGGTTCGTCTGGATGTCCATCATCAAGAGCGTGGCCTTTGCATTCATCATCGCCAGCGTGTCGTCGTACTACGGCTACAACGTGCAGGGCGGTTCCTTCGACGTGGGCAAGGCCTCGACCAACGCCGTAGTTTCCAGCAGCATGCTCATCCTGTTTGCCGATATCTTCCTCACACAACTACTGTCATGATTGAAATAAAACATCTATATAAGTCATTCGAGGACAAAGATGTGCTCAAGGACATCAATGCCCGCTTCGAGGACGGCAAGACGAACCTCATCATCGGACAAAGCGGTAGCGGAAAGACGGTGCTGATGAAAAACATCGTGGGTCTGTTTGAGCCTACGAAAGGCGAGATACTGTACGACGGACGCGACTTCGTGTGCATGTCGAAACGCGACCGCGTAATGCTCCGCCGCGAGATGGGCATGATTTTCCAGAGCGCCGCCCTCTTCGACTCGATGACGGTGCTGGAGAACGTCATGTTCCCTCTGGACATGTTCTCGGACATGAACGAAGCCGACCGCGTGAAGCGTGCCAAGTTCTGCCTCGACCGCGTGAACCTGCAAGGGGCCGAGGGCAAGATGCCCGGCGAGATATCTGGCGGTATGCAAAAGCGCGTTGCCATAGCACGTGCCATCGCCCTGAACCCCAAATACCTGTTCTGCGACGAACCCAACTCGGGCCTCGACCCGAAAACGTCGCTGGTCATCGACGAACTCATCCACTCCATCACCCACGAATACAACATGACCACCATCATGAACACCCACGACATGAACTCGGTGATGGGCATCGGCGAGAACATCATCTACATCCACGAGGGAACGCTGGGATGGACGGGAACGAAGGACGAAATCATGACCTCGACCAACGAGAAGCTGAACTCCTTCATCTTCGCCAGCGACCTCTTCAGGAAAGTGAAAGAAGCAAATCAATAACACAAAACACAGATACCATGAAAAAGATTCTTGTAACACTGCTAAGCATCATCTGCCAATTGGCAGCCATCAATTCGGCATGGGCACTGACAACCCCCACGTTCAACGACGAAACGTACTACGTGATTCAGTTCAGCAACAGCCAGTTGCTGCTGACGGCAGGCAACAACAACGCCAACCTGACCACACAGAGCGGAACGCTGGCGACGGCCACCGACAAACAGCTGTGGAAGTTTGTGGGCACTCAAAGCAAGTTCCAGTTGGTGAACAAGGCCGGACAATATGCCGTCTATTCCACATCGGCCAGCCGCATACAGGCTCAAGCCAACGAGGACAGCAAGGGATGGTCGTTGCTAAACAGCGACACCTACTGGCAACTGAAATGGCTGGGGGCTTCCGGCAACAATGCCTACATGAACCAATGGGGCGGAACGGGTGTCGGCACCACCCTGGGACTGTGGAGCAGCGGCGACACCAACAACCAGTTCGTCATCATCGACCCAGCCAATCCCGACCTGCCTGAGTTCTACACCAGCGGGGCAGCATCCTTCACGCCCGAACACCCGCTGACACTCTGGTACGACCAGCCTGCAACCTCCACAGGAGTCAGCAACATCTGGATGGAATACTCGCTGCCCATTGGCAACGGACGCATGGGCGCCAGCATATTCGGCGGCATCAAGCAAGACGAAATACAACTCAACGAAAAGACCATCTGGACGGGAAGTTCCACCGACATGGGCTCCTACGGCCAGTACAAGAACTTTGGTTCGATATTCGTCAAGGACCTTTCGGGAAACTTCGGATACACCGCCGCTGAAGGAGCAAAGAACTACTGCCGCTACCTCGACATCGAGAACGGCACAGCCGGCGTCAGCTACACCAGCAGCGACGGCAACACCAGCTACGACCGAACCTACCTCAGCAGCTTCCCCGACCAAGTTATCGCCGTCCGCTATCGCGCCACTGGCAACGACCTGCTTAATCTGGAAGTTTCGTTCGCCCCAGGCGAGGACATATCAGCTTCGTACGGCATTAACAGCGAGGACATCCGCTGCTACGGCGAACTGACCACCATCCTCTACCAAGGTCGCATCCGCGTCCTGCTGCCCTCGGAAGGTGAAAAGGTCACTGATACGAAAAAGAAGATCATCACCGTCAGCAACGCCGACGAAGTGGTGCTGCTGATTGCCATCAACACCAGTTACGACGATTCGCCCACCAACTCCAAATGCACCACAGGCAAGATGCGCGACGTGCAGAGCAAGGCCATCGGTCTGCTGGACGCTGCCGAGGAGAAAGGCTTTGAGGCAATCCTGGCCGACCACACCCGCGACTTCGAGGCTCTGACGGGGCGCGTGAGCCTGCAACTGGGCAGTGCCGCTTCGAAGCGCACCACCGAGGAACTCATCAAATACTACAACACGCTGTCGAACCTGAACAACAACGAGGCACGCTTCCTCGAACAACTGTACTTCGCCTACGGACGCTACCTCGAAATCTCCAGCAGCCGAGGCCTCAACGTGCCCAACAACCTGCAAGGCATTTGGAACAACAAGTCGCAGGCTCCCTGGAACTCGGACATTCACACGAACATCAACATTCAGATGAACTACTGGCCTTCCGAGGTGACGAACCTCTCGGAGATGCACCTGCCCTTCCTGAACTTCATCATCAAGATGGCACAGCAGTCGAACTACAAAAACGCCGCCCGCACCTACGGCAAGGTTCAGAACGGCTGGACGGTATTCACCGAAAGCAACATCTTCGGCGGCATGAGCACATGGGGTTCCAACTACTTCGTAGCCAACGCTTGGTACTGCAGCCACCTGTGGCAGCACTTCCGTTTCACACGCGACGAGGAGTTCCTGGCACGCGCCTTCCCCGTGATGTGGAGCTGCGCACAGTTCTGGTTCGAGCGCATGATTGAAGACCGCGGCTACGACAGCCAGAGCCAGAATCCGAACTACAAAGGCGCCGCCTACAGCTTTGAGCCCGACGGAACCTTCGTGGCTCCCGACGAATACTCGGCAGAGCAGAACGCCCACAACAAGGAGGACGGAACGGCTCACGCCCAACAGCTCATCTACTCCCTGTTCACCAGCGTGAAGGAGGCCTACGACATTCTGGGGCCTGCCGTCACGGGACTCGGCGAAACCGACATCGAGAAGCTGCTCACCTACCTTGAGAAGACCGACCGCGGCCTGCACACTGAGGAATACACTGCCAGCACTTCGCTCAACAGCGGATGGACCAACCCGCGCAACGGCGTGAAGAAGGGTGACATCATCCTTCGCGAATGGAAGTACTCGCCCTACGATGTCAGCGACGACCCCAGCCACCGCCACATGAGCCACCTGATGGCACTTTACCCCCTGAGCGAGATTGACCCGTCGAGCCCGTACTTCGAGCCTGCCGTCAACAGCCTGAAGTTGCGCGGCGACGTTGCCACTGGCTGGTCGATGGGATGGAAGGTGAACCTCTGGGCACGCGCCCTCGACGGCGACCACGCCCACATCATCCTGAAGAATGCCCTGAAGCACAGCACAGCCTACGGCACCAACCAATATGCCGGTGGTGTCTATTACAACCTCTACGATGCCCACGCGCCCTTCCAGATTGACGGCAACTTCGGCGTCTGCGCAGGCATTGCCGAGATGCTGCTTCAGAGCCACAGCGACACCTTGCAACTGCTGCCCGCACTGCCCAGCACCTGGGCCGACGGACATGCGAACGGACTGCGAGCCGTGGGCGACTTCACCGTCAACCAGACGTGGGAAAAGAGCAAGATGAAGTCCGTTGTCATCTACTCCGGCAGCGGACGCCAGTGCCCCGTCACCTACCCCGGCATTGCCCAGCACGCCGTTTACTGCAACGGGGAGCAGGTTGCCGTCAGCGTCATCAACGACAACACCATAGTCATTCCCACCGAAGCGGGGATGTGGTACGAAATCGACTTTGGAAACATGACGGGCACGCACGACATCAAGTACCGCCCTACCCTTTCGGCCAGTGACAGGCTATTCGACCTCGCTGGCCGACCCGCCACCGTGCGCCATCATGGCATCGTCGTCAACAACGGCAAGAAGTTTGTGAAAAAATAGGCGTCAGCGAAGGCGCCAACCCTTGGCGGTGAGCACAAGAGGCAGGCTAATCTGTTCGCGGGTGCTGTCCCCGTAGGCCACCTCAAGGAAGACGAAGGCGTGACTGTCGTCAACCAACGTGTCGCGGAGAGACTTGACTGAGGCCAGTCCTCCGCGCACTTTTTTCTCATTCTCAAGGAATTGCAGGTGCATGTCGCGCAACTGGCTGCGATAGTCCTCGGGCAGGCTGTCGTAGTCGGCCAGCCCTTGCAGGTAATGGTCAACATCCCCCTTCACCAGATAGCCGTAATAGTGTTCGGCAGCCTCCGTGACGGTTCTCTCCTCTTCCTTGCAGGATTCCAGCAGCGACGTGCCGATGAGCAACGCCGAAACAAACAGGGCAACTTTTCGCATGACTATTTCTGACGGATGAAAATGTTAATCGGGCAACCACAGAAATCCCAGCGCTCGCGAATCTTGTTCTCCAGAAAGCGACGATAGGGCTCGCGAACGTACTGGGGCAGGTTGGCATAGAAGACAAACGTGGGCACATGAGTCTCGGGAACCTGCATGCAATACTTAATCTTGATGTACTTTCCCTTGATGCTTGGGGGCGGGAAAGCCTCGATGAGCGGCAGCATTTCCTCGTTCAGCTTGGCGGTGGAAACGCGTCGGCAACGGGCCTCGTACACCTGCTTGGCAGCTTCCAGAATGCGGAAGATGCGCTGCTTGGTCATTGCCGAGGCAAAGACGATGGGGAAATCGTCGAAAGGAGCCATGCGGTCGCGGATGGCGTCGATGAAGGTGTCCATCACGCGCTGGTCCTTGTCGGGCACCAAGTCCCACTTGTTCACCACGACGACCAGACTCTTCTGGTTCCGCTGGATAATCTGGAATATGTTCATGTCCTGCCCCTCGATGCCGCGAGTGGCGTCAATCATCAGGATGCAGACGTCGGAATTCTCGATGGCGCGGATGGAGCGCATCACGCTGTAGAACTCCAAGTCCTCGTTCACCTTGTTCTTGCGGCGGATGCCCGCCGTGTCCACGAGCAGGAAGTCGAGTCCGAACTTGTTGAAGCGCGTGTAAATCGAGTCGCGAGTAGTGCCCGCAATGTCGGTCACGATGTGCCGGTCCTCGCCGATGAAGGCATTCACCAGCGAACTCTTGCCCACATTCGGACGACCCACGACGGCAAAGCGCGGCAACTGGTCGGTTTCGCCCTCAACCATCTCCTTCGGCAAGCGCTCTACCACCAAGTCCAGCAAGTCGCCCGTCCCGCTTCCCGTAGCCGCCGAGATGCAATACGGGTCGCCCAGTCCCAGTCCGTAGAACTCGGCTGCCAAGTACTGCTGGTCGTTGTTGTCGGTCTTGTTGGCAACCAGGATTACGGGCTTCTTCGAGCGGCGCAGGATAGCGGCCACCTCAGCGTCGAGGTCCGTAATGCCGTTGTTCACATCCACCAAAAACAGGATGACGTCGGCCTCCTCTGTGGCAACAGTCACCTGCTTGCGGATTTCCTCTTCGAAGATGTCGTCGGAGTTCACCACCCAGCCGCCAGTATCGACAAGGGAAAACTCGCGGCCCGTCCATTCGCACTTGCCATACTGGCGGTCGCGAGTGGTGCCAGCCTCGTCGCTGACAATGGCGTGGCGCGTCTGCGTCAGACGGTTGAAAAGGGTGCTTTTGCCCACATTCGGGCGCCCCACAATAGCTACCAAATTACTCATAATGCTCTATTTTGCTGCAAAGGTAGTGTAAAATGAGCGAAAAAACAAAATTTACTCCCAACAATCCAAGTCTTTCTCGATTTCGGGCAGTTGACTGCGATGGAAAGTGGGTTCCTCGATGCCGCGCCGCTTCTGCTGCCTATAATCGTCGAGCAGGCGGAACACATACTTCCCCAAGATGGAGATTGCCACGAGGTTGCAGCCCGTGACCAGAGCCATGAACACATCGCCCAGATTCCACACCACATCGAGGCTGACAACGGCTCCGAACACCACAACCGCGCCAGCCGACAGTGTGCGATATACAGCAAGGATGAGCTGCGAGGTGAACGGGGAAAGTTTAGCGTGGAGGCTGATGAAACGGACATTGGCCTCGCCGTAGTAGTAATTGCCGATGATGCTGGAGAAGGCAAACAGGAAGATGGCCAGCGCAATGAACATCGGGCCCGTTTGCCCTATCTCGCTGCCCAAGGCTGCCTGAGTCAACGCCACGCCGTTCAGCCCAGGCACCTCGTAGAGTCCGCTGATGAGGATGACGAAGGCCGTGCAGGAGCACACCAGCAAAGTGTCGGTGAACACGCCCAAAGCCTGAATCAAGCCCTGCTTCACGGGGTGCGACACACTGGCCGTTGCCGCCACATTGGGGACGCTGCCCTCGCCTGCCTCGTTGCTGAACAGGCCTCGCTTCACGCCAATCAGTATCGTGGCTCCCAGCGTTCCGCCCAATCCTTGCTGCCAACCGAAGGCATTGCCGACAATCAGCTTCAGCACATGCGGAATCTGGTCGAAGTTCATCAGCACCACAACGGCAGCCAACACGAAATAGCCGACCGCCATCACTGGAACCAGCACGGAACTGACATTGGCAATGCGCTGGATGCCGCCGAACACGATGGCCAGTCCCATCACTGCCAGCACCACGCCAACCGCAACGGGATTCCAGCCGAAAGCTCCCTGCATGGCGCCGCAGATAGTGTTGCTCTGGATGGAATTATAAACGAGTCCGAAAGTCAGGATTGTCAGGATGGCAGAAAGGTAGGCCATCCATTTCCGGTGCAGGCCCTTGAGGATGTAATAGGCAGGCCCGCCGATGAACGAGTCCTTGTGGCGCTGCTTGAAGAGCTGTCCCAACGTGGACTCCACGAAACCCGTGGCCGACCCGAAGAGCGCCATCACCCACATCCAAAATATCGCCCCAGGGCCGCCGATGGCAATCGCCGTTGCCACACCTGCCAGGTTCCCCGTGCCCACGCGGGCTGCAATGGAAACGGCAAAGGCCTGGAACGAAGAAATGTGCTTGCGACCCTGCTGCTTCTCGCCCTTTTCCGAATCCGGTATTGCCGACTCGGTCAGCAAGCGGAACATCTCGCCAATCATGCGAAACTGCACGCCCTTTGTCCGCAGGGTAAACCACACGCCGCAGGCCGACAATGCCCCCAAAAGGACATAGCTCCACAGCATCTCGCTAATCCATGTTATCGTCTCGTTCACTCGTTACCAAATGCTAATTTCGTACCTGCAAAGATACGAATAAGCGAGCGGAAAAACAAGTTAAAAGCGAAAAACATATTGAAAGGTCTCATCCATTGAATTTTATTCACGTTTCAAGGAGTAATATTGAATAAAAAAGGTAAAATAATCGGTAATTAAACAAAAAGTATCCATGAAATGGGTTGCAAATGTTCATCCAATAGACTAACTTTGTAAGTGGGAAATGAAAAAACGCATCATATACATCCATTTTAAACTTATTAAAACATGAAACGGCACTTATTTACCTTTCTGCTTCTGCTGATGGCATTGCCCATGTTGGCAGAGGAGTACAAACAACTGACGAACCTGCCTACGGTCTACATCGAAACCTCGGGCAAGGCCGCTGTCACAACAAAGAAAACCTTCATCAACGGCAGATGGATTCTGGTGGATGGAGAACGAAAAGACACCATCACCGGCATGAAAATCCGTTGTCGCGGCAACTCCACCTTCAGCGGCGACGGAGCCACGAAGAAAGCCTACCGCTTGAAGTTCAGTAAGAAAGTAAGCCTACTGGGCGAAAAGGGCGTGTCCGACAAGAATTGGGTGCTGATGGCGAACCACTATGACAAGTCGCTCATCCGCAATGCCCTGACCACCGACATCATGGGACGCTTCGTGGGCATGGAGTTCAACCCTGGCGCCCTCTTCGTGGACGTAGTGCTGAACGGCGAGTACATCGGAAACTACCAAATCACGGACCATCCCGACGTGGAATCTGGTCGTTTGGACATTGAGACGCCAGCCGAACTGGCCCAGGGCGAGGAACCCAGCGAAGGATTCTTCCTCGAAGTTGACGGATGGAGAGACCACAAGTATGTGACCACTACCCTGAAAAGCGTGCCCGTGCGCATTCACAAGCCCAAGGATGGCGAAGTTACCACTGAGCAAGAAAATTACGTTAAGTCGTGGCTCGACCGTTTCGAGGCAGCCCTGTTCAGCAAGGACTTCAAGGACGAGAATCTGGGATACCGCAACTTGGTGGACTCCACCTCACTGGCCAACCTCTACCTTTGCACGGAGATGAGTGCCAACTACGACGGCTTCTGGAGCACCTACCTTTACAAACGCCCCAACGACCAGAAAATGTACTTCGGCCCGCTATGGGACTACGACATTGCCTACGACAACGACACGCGAGGAAACGACACTTCTACGCGAATGATTGTTGACATTAACACTGGCGAGTGCCGCTCGTGGTTCACCCGCATGTGGCGCGACCCCTGGTTCCGCCAACTTATCATGCGCCGCTACAATGAACTGCGCGAAGCAGGCATCGAGGCACACCTTCAGCACGCAGTTGACAGCCTGGGCACGCTGCTGGCACAGTCGGCAGAACTGAACTTCGCCAAGTACGGCATCAACACGAAAGTTTATAAGGAAGTTGTGCTCCACGACACTTATGCCGAGTACATTACCGACCTTAAGAACTTCCTGACCAAGCACTTCGACTATCTGGACAAGGAACTGCCCGCGCGCGTGAATGCCACCTACGACGACAATGCGCAGGAGTTCGAGCTCAATGTCAACAACTTCTACCGCATTCAGAGCGTGAAGGAGAACACGCTTTTCGACGTGACAAACGAAGCTTTGGCCGAGGGTTCGGTGACCTGTCTGTGGAGCCTCGACGAAGGTCGTCGGACGCAGCAGTGGACCATCAAACAGGTGGGCGACCACTACCAGTTCCTCAATCGCGCAAGTGGTTTGGCCCTTTTCGCTCCGAACGGGGATTTGGACACTCGCCTCACCCTTGCCGAACCCGATGAAACGGACGATGCGCAGCTTTGGAGCATCGATTTGGCAAGCGACGAATACAGTTACTACAACATCATCAACAAGGCTTACAGCCGAACGGCCAACGCCTCGGGAAGCGTCTCGGGAGCGCTGATTTGCTGGGAGAGCAATGAGAAGAACCGCACCAGCGCAGGCCGCCAGTGGATTATCACGCCGGCAGGCTTCAATTCGGACGAAGTGTGGGACATCGGCGACATCACAGAGACACTTCAGACCGAGATTAACAAATACGCTGAGCTGCTGGCCCAAGAAACGGCTGGCACAGCACCCGGACAGGTGAGCAAGGCAGCCTACGACAAGCTGCAGTCCATCATCACGGAGGCGCAGGGGGTAATCGACGCGGGCAAGCTCAACATCAATCTCATGCACACCTACATTTATTATATGGAACGCGCGTGGAAAGCCGTAGAGGACAGCCGCATTGTCGTCGAGCCCATCAACTTCGACGCGGAAGGCAACTACCACCTTTTCTGGACTGAAGAGTCAGCATCCATCACGTCTTCATCGGAGCTTTTTGAACGTAACGACGACCAGCCCTGGGGCTTCTACGCCTACAACGTGGAAGAAGGCACCTACGACCGCTTTACTACGTACGACAACAAGGGCAAGTGCGGCAGTGCCGCCGAACGCGGCAAGGCTTGGTACCGCGATGCAGAATACTGTTTTGTATCCAACACAGGACATTTCCACCCCTGCACCACGGGCGTCAACATTCAAGTCTCGTCGCCAGCCGTGGTGTTCACCGCTCCAGCCGACGGCATCTACTTTGCAACCATCACCGTCAAGCGTGCGAAAAGCAACAAGACCAACACCCTCTACCTGCGCAGTCGCTATTTGGGCGGCGAGGAGATGACCTGCAACAAGGAGGACTACCTCTTTGCCAAGGCCTACGGAACAGCAGCCGTTGACGGTGCTGACGGTACAACGCCCCAAACGCTCGACTTCTACATTCGCATGAAGCAAGGCGAGCGCTTCACACTGGAAACCGAGGCCTACACGGCAGGAACCGATGCCGACGGTCGCACCATCATTACCGACCTTGCCGTTGCCAGTGTCCGTTCCGAGGGCAAGCCCTTCACGCTGGCAGAGGCCAAGGCCTACGAACGCTTCTTCGACGCTGTTGGCGGCGACGAGGAGGACGAGACGATAAACTTCGACGCTGAAGGCAACTTCCACCTCTTCAGCACGGCAGAGGGCGAAAGCAAGGCAACCGCCGACGCGGCCTTCTCGCAGAACGACGACCAGCCCTGGGGCTTCTACCGCTACAGTCCGGACAACGGCACTTACGAGAAGTTTGCCAAGTTCGACGCCCAGAATGCCAAGGCAAAGGCTGCTAACGGCAACGCCTGGTACACCAACGACGAGTATTGCTTCATTACCGCCAACGGTTGCATTCATCCCTTGGCTATCGACGGCAACTTCGCATCGCCCGCCATTGCCTTCACGGCTCCTGCAGACGGCATCTACTTCGCCACGATGACCGTGAGCCGCGAAAAGAGCGGGAAGACCAATGCGGTGAGCATGCGCAGCCGTTGCCTGAACAACAAGTTCAAGTGCAGCAAGGAAACCTTCATGTTCGAGAAGGCATACGGCACAACGGAGATTGACGGAGTGGACGGCAGAGTGCCGCAGACCCTCGATTTCTTCGTCAAGCTGAAGCAAGGCCAGACCTTCACCCTTGAGGTTGATGCCGCCGACGATTCCGGCGCACGTTCCTTCGTTGCCGACCTCGCCGTAGCCTCTTGCCGCGACACGGACAAGCCCTTCACCGAGGAGCAGGCACAGGCCTACGAGCGCTACTTCGACGCCACGACGAACACCGCCGACGAATACTCCATCACCTATCTTGTTGACAATGAAGTTTACAAGACCGCCGATGTGCTTGTTGGAGATTCAATCACCCCCGAGACCGAACCCACGAAGGAGGGTTACACCTTCAGCGGCTGGAGCGAAATCCCCGAAACGATGCCCGACAGCGACGTGGTGGTGACAGGCTCGTTCAGCGTCAACACCTATCAGGTGACCTTCATGTACGGCGAAGAAGTAGTGAAGGTGGACAGCGTGGAGTACGGCGCAGTGATTGTAGTGCCCGAGTCGCTGGACAGCGAACGCTACACCCTGCTGGAGTGGCTCGACGTGCCCGAAACAATGCCCGCCCACGACCTTGTCATCTATGCCAGTTTCGCCGATGGAATGGATAAAAATAAAGTATTAAGCATGAAGAACAAGGAGGGCATCTACGACTTGGAAGGTCGCAGGCTGAGCCACCTGCAGCGCGGCGCAAACATCGTCCGCACGAGCGACGGAACCATCCGCAAGCTATTGGTGAAGTAATCCTTCATTTCCTTATTGCAAATGCAAAATGCAAAACGGCTGCCCGAGGGCGCCGTTTTTGCATTTAAGGTGATAGGTGATAGTTTATAGGTGACTTTTTGTTTTGGAGGGTGAGGGTGAGGGAGAGGCTAAAGGTAAAAATCACCTCTCACCTCTAACCTCTCACCTAATCTCTCCCCCTCGGGGGAGATGGAGGGGGGCTGTTTAGTGCCAGTCACTTGTGAGGTGCGGGTCGCCGAGGTTGGCGAGGACGAAGCCTGTGTTGAGGGAGGCCACGGGCACTGCCTGCGGCGGGCATCCGCATTCAACACAGGTCATCGCCGCCAAGAGCATCGCCATCTGCAAGCGCCCGGGGTGCGTGTTGGGGTCTGCCAACTTGTAGTCGCCCGCTTCGCGCCCCATGAGTTCGGTTACTCGGTCAATGTAGGCCTGCGTCTTATTCTCCGATGGAGGCGCCCATCGCTTGATAATCGTGTCGATTTGCCAACTCTCGCCCCTTTGGGCGAAGTAGCGATGATACGAAATCATGCACTTGACTGCGGCGCGATAACCGAAGGTCATTGTTATAAACTGGCAGAATTGCTGGTCGGTCTGCTTGAAGGCCAAGCCAGCCCATTTCTCCTTCGTTCTGCGAATGTTGAGGGGATTGTTATTTCTCCACCCACGCGACTGCTTATAGGAGACCCCCCTCTCCCTCCGTCGCGAATGGGGATTCGCTCCCCTTTGTGGGGCCGAAGCCACATTCAGTGGCTTCTCTGAAGACCCCAGTC
>JBGUVX010000053.1:0-28458 GCA_045220575.1 Bacteroidaceae bacterium | reverse complement strand
GCTTTCCCACCCGCCTCTTTAGCTCAGTTGGCCAGAGCACGTGATTTGTAATCTCGGGGTCGTTGGTTCGAATCCGACAAGAGGCTCGAAGATTTGTAAAACAAAGTCGGCGAAAGTTTACTTTCAGGCCGGCTTTTTTTATAAAGATTTGATGGCCTTGCCCCCGGCAGGGCATCGGATGGACGCAGTCAATCTACAAGAGGCTCGCAGGCCGCTGACCCCAAATTAGGCACATCGTGTTCTTTTTTTGGGCGAGACGGGGTGATTTCAATAATTTTTTTCGTAACTTTACGGCTGAAAACGAAATGAGACCGATGACAGAAAGCGGAGTAGGAGAGTTTCCCAAAGGATGCAGGACGATACGCATTCCCTGTGTGCAGGACGAACGTGGGGCGCTGGCTTTTGCCGAGGCGCAACGCGTGATACCCTTTGCCGTGGAGCGTGTCTTCTGGATATACGACGTGCCTGCGGAAGCCAGCAGGGGAGGTCATGCCCACTGGACTTGCAACGAGTTGGTGGTGCCCGTCAGCGGAGGCTTCACCGTGGTGCTCGACGACGGACAGGTGCGGCGCCAGGTGCGCATGGAACGTCCTGACGAGGGTGTGCTGATTCCTGCCGGCGTGTGGTGCGAACTGCTCGACTTTGCTCCGGGGACGATTCTCCTGGTGATGGCTTCCCAGCCTTATCAGCCCGAGGGCTACGTCCACGATTACAACGAATACAAAAAAGCAAGCAATAGATGACGATTGTTCCTTATTCGGTTTATTATAAAGAGGTGTGGGACGACTTCGTCAGCCGCTCCAAGAATGCAACCTTCCTGCTGAAGCGCGACTTCATGGACTACCATGCCGACCGCTTCTTCGACTGTTCGCTGCTGATTTATGACGGCGACCTGCAGGATGATGCCTTGAGAGGTGCCGACGGCTTGAAGGGCTTGTTCCCTGCCAACTGGGTGGAGGCGGAACGAACCGTCTATTCCCATCAAGGGCTGACCTACGGCGGGTTGCTGATGACGGTGGACACCACGCAGCAAGAGGTGCTGGAGATAATGCAGGCCGTGATGCAATACTATCGCGACATGCTGCAGGCCGTGACGCTCGTCTACAAACCCATCCCCAGTATCTACAGCCCGTATCCTACTGAAGAGGATCTCTATGCAATGTTCCGTGCAGGAGCCAGCCTCAAGGCGCGTGGCGTCAGCTCTGTGGTGACCTTGCAGCACCAACTGCGTATGCGCACCCTACGACAGCGTCAAGCCAAGAAGGCCGTCGATAACAATCTCTACATCGATCGTGTGATGGAGAGCGACACGGAAAGTCTGCATGCCTATTGGCAAATGCTCAGTCAGGTGCTGTGGGAGCATCATAACGTGCGCCCCGTGCACTCTGAAGAGGAACTCGCCATGCTTATGCGGCGCTTCCCACGTGAGATTCGCATCTTTGTCGTGAAACACGAAGAGCGAATAACGGCAGGTGTGGTGGTTTTCCTGACGCAGCAAGTTGCTCATGTGCAGTACATTGCAGCAGGCGAGGAGGGACGCGAATACGGTGCCCTCGACCTATTGTTCCGCCACCTTATCAACGACCGTTACAAACAGATGGAATATCTGGACTTCGGGGTTTCTACCGAACACGGCGGACAATGGCTCAACAAGGGGCTGATATTCCAAAAGGAAGGATTCGGCGGCAGGGCCGTGTGCTACGACACCTACGAGGTTGACCTCTCCAGCACGGCTATTGACCGCATGACGGGCGACCTGACAAAGGTGAATGAAGGTGCCATTAAGTTCCTGGACTTGAAGAGCATAAACGACAGCTTCGAGCCCCATCTGTCGCAGGCCGTCAACGATGTGCTGCGCAGCGGCTGGTATCTGCAAGGCGACAAGGTGCGCATCTTCGAGGAACAGTTTGCCCAGTATTGCGGTACGAAGCATTGTGTGCTCGTTGGCAATGGGATGGATGCGCTGACGCTGATTCTGCGAGCCTACAAGCAGCGGGAAGGATGGGCTGACGGCGACGAAGTGATAGTGCCTGCCAATACGTTCGTGGCTACCATTCTGGCTATTGGCGAGGCAGGACTGACACCAGTCTTGTGCGAACCCTCGCTGGGGGATTGCCTCATAGATACGGAACGTATGAAGGAACTCTTCACAGAACGCACGCGAGCCATCATGCCGGTTCACCTCTACGGACGTGTGTGCAACATGCAGGTCATCAACAGTTGGGCCGGGGAGAAAGGACTGAAGGTGATTGAAGATGCGGCGCAGGCACACGGCGCATGCTATCGTGGACGGCGTGCCGGACATCTGGGCGACGCTGCAGGCTTCAGCTTCTATCCAGGCAAGAACCTTGGGGCCTTGGGCGATGCAGGTTGTGTGACGACGGACGACGACCAATTGGCTGACATTGTCCGCATGATGGGTAACTACGGGTCGCAGGAGAAGTATATATATAGGTATAAGGGCATGAACAGCCGGACCGACGAGCTGCAGGCTGCGGTGCTGAGTGTGAAGCTGCACAGATTGGACGAGGACAATGCCCGTCGGCGCGAGATTGCCCGCAAGTATTCCGAAGGTATCGATAACCCCCTGATTACGTTGCCCACGCTGCCACAAGACCTTGAAGAGCACGTCTTCTATGTCTATCCCGTTCGCTGCCCGGCCCGTCAGCAGTTGCAGGAATACCTTCGAGGCAGCGGCATACAGACGCTCATCCACTATCCTGTAGCTCCGCACAAGCAGGAGGCCTTCCCCGAATGGAATGCACAGCGCTATCCCATCACGGAACGCATACATCGCGAAATACTGTCCCTGCCCATCAGTCCGCTGCTGACCAACGGACAGGTGAGCCGAATCATCAAAGCCCTGAATGACTTCAATGTTGAGCTATGACGCTTGAGTTGCTGATTTGTACCATGAACGAGGGCGTCGGTAGGCTGGAGGCTTCCTTGCTTCCCCAGCGAAACGACGTCCGCTACTTGGTGTCTTGGCAATACACAGGCGAGGAGCCAAGCGTCCCTTCCTTCTTACGGGAGCGTGAGGACGTCAGGGTGATTACGTTGCAGGGCGCGGGACTATGCCGTAACCGCAACTTTGCCTTGCAACACGCCCAAGGCGACATCCTGAAGATATGCGACGACGACGAGCAATGGACGGAGCGATACTTCGATTCCATTTTGGACACCTATCGTCAGCATCCTGAATACGATATTGTACATTTCCAGATAGAGGGCGTGGACAAGACGTACCCCAATCCCTCGGTCTCTTCGTGCGAGCTGACTATGCGGCGTGCGAGTGTCGGACAGTTGCGATTCGACGAACGCTTCGGTCTGGGCAGTCCCTACCTGTTGGCAGGCGAGGAGGAGGTGTTCCTGTGCGACGCACGAAGGCAGGGGCTTCACATCCACTACGAACCGCAGGTCGTCAGCTATACTCCAGGTCCCACTACGGGAAGCAAGATTGAAGACCCGCGATTGCAACGCTCCAAGGGTGCCGCATTCTACTACACCCGTGGGCTTTCCTACGCTCTGTGCAAGTCGGCCCGCGAGTCCTTGGGCTGGATGGCACGCCGCCGCATGAATCCTTTCACCCTGTTCCGCAACATGCTTTGGGGCATCAATTACATTCGCCGATGGCAGCCGTAAGCATCATCATACCCGTCTGGAACCGGGCCGAGTACCTGCCTCGCTTGTTCCGTTCCCTTGCCACCGTCTCCTACGAGGAGTTGGAGGTGGTGCTCGTGGACAATGGTTCGACGGATGGTTCGCTGGGCCTGTGCCGCTCGTTTGCCGAAAGCGCTCCGATGGTGGTCACGGTGCTGGAGGAACCTCGCAGGGGTGCCTGCTACGCCCGTAACTGCGGCCTGAGCTACTGCAAGACGGAGTGGGCGTATTTCTTCGACAGCGACGATGAGTTGTCGCCTTCCTTCCTCAATGAGGTGATGCCTGGCGTGGCAGATGCCGACCTTGTGGTCTTTCCCACGAATGAGCAAGTCGGCGGCAAAGTGCGGCAGCGTCGCTACTGTCCCTCGGAAAAGGCGGCAGCGCAGATTCTTTCTTCCACGCTCAACACGCAGGCCATGCTCTTTCGTACCATCTTCCTGCGTGAGATAGGCGGTTGGGACGAGAGCCTCGGCATTTGGCAAGACTGGGAACTGGGCATTCGTGCCTTGCTGCACGCCCCACGTGTCCAGTGGATGGGGCAGAAGGTCTATCACAGGATTTACGTTCATGCCGACAGCATCACGGGTGCCTCGATGACTGAGCGCCTGACGCCCATCCGACACACGCTTGACGTGGTGGCAGAGGAGTTGTATGCTCCGCGCGACCAGCGTGCACTCTTCTTCCGCTATGCTATCTACGACGGCCTGCTCCGTCGCGAAGGCAGCGAGCCTCTTGACTGCACGTTGTCGGTGGGGTGGGCCTATCGTGTGGTGGGAGCCTTGCTTCGCCATTATACAGCCTTGGGCGGCAGGGGAGCTTGGCGTATTGCCCTTTGGCTTTGTTGATTCCGCACTTCGATGAATAGCCTTCTGCAAGACCTTTACAATCTGCTGCATCCGCGCTATTGTGCAGTCTGCGGCAACCGTCTGAACCCTTCGGAGCAGAAGCTTTGTGCGAAGTGTCTGATGCGGCTTCCTTACTTAAATATTATTGATTACTACGACAACCTCGTGAGTCGGGCATTCTGGGGGCGCATTCCTGTGGAACGTGCTTACAGCCATTTCCGCTACCTCCATGATTCGGAAGCACACTTGGTGCTGATGCACCTGAAATACAAGCACCGGCCCGACATTGGCGTCTGGTGGGGCAGGATGGTGGCTCGTGAGTTGCAACCGCAAGGGTTCTTCGACGAGGTGGAGTGCATTGTTCCCGTCCCCCTTCACTGGCGCCGCTACCTGAAGCGAGGCTACAACCAAAGCACGCAGATAGCTCGCGGCATTGCCAAGGTCACGGGCTTGCCCCTGTTGGATAGCTATGTCCGGCGCGTGAGGAACAACGAGACGCAAACCCGCAAGACGCTCGACGAGCGGTTGGCAAACGTGGAGAATCTGTTCCGCTTGCGCCGTCCCATTCCTTATTCCAGCATCCTGCTTGTGGACGATGTGGTGACGACGGGCGCCACGTTGACTTCCTGTGCGCAAGCCATCCTGAGCGTGCAGCCGGAGGCACGTATCAGTGTGCTGACCTTGGCGAAAGCCTGATTCCTACTTGATGTTTAGGTTGAAGCGAGCCCCCGCCATCATCCAGATGCCGGGTTGGCGTACGCTGCCCAAGTCGAAGTATCGGCAGTTCGTGAGGTTCGTGCCCTGCAGGTAGGCTTGCCAATGTTTTTCGGTCCATTGTAGCTTGAGGTCGAGGTTGG
Organism: Bacteroidaceae bacterium; assembly: GCA_045220575.1. Taxonomy (GTDB): domain Bacteria; phylum Bacteroidota; class Bacteroidia; order Bacteroidales; family Bacteroidaceae; genus Physcousia. Next base: position 23,096 of record JBGUVX010000053.1, on the reverse strand, counting down.
CGTATGGCTTGTAGTTGCCCATGCGGTCCTGCCATCGGAGGCTCCACGTAGCGTTGAGTTTCGCATAGACTTTGTGGTTGAGGGAGGCTACGAACTTATGTCGTAGATACTCCAGCGCGTAGTTGCTTTTGTAGATTATCTTCATGTCTCTCCTGTTCTGGTATAGGTAAGTATAACCAACTGAGAATGAGCTGATGAAGACATCTTTCTTGCAGAGTTGCGCGAAGTGTAGTTTTGCCTCTGTCTGCACGCCCATATTGTCCAGCTCGAACGATGTTGCGTGGTAGATGTCGCTTGCCGAGTACATCACCCAGTCAATCATGTTGTGCCCACGATTGTAGAAGAGGCGCAGGGTGGCCTGCAGGCCTGGGCGGGAGTATCGGGTGCCTATTTGCATCGAGTGGTTTACCTCCGGGCGGAGGTCCGTATTGCCGTCGAGGGTGGGGGACTTATAGTAGAGGTCGGTGAAGGTAGGGAGGCGGAATCCCTTGCTGTAGGATGCATAGAGCTTCCAGTTTGTCTGGGGACGATAGGCCACATCGATTCCGGGGTAGAGACGGAAGGCGTGACCGGTGGAGGTGTTCATGTTGGCGATGAGGCCTGCCGAGACAGTCCAGCGGTCGAGCAGAAGGTTGTGTTCGAGGCTGTAGCTGACGTTGGTGCGATTGTCCTTGTGGTCGTACATGATGCCGCTTTCTCCTCGCACGAGCAGGTAGTCGCTGGCAGCAAGGGGTTTGCCCAGATTGGTGCTGAGGATGCCTTCGTTGCGCAGTTCCGCCCCGATGGCAGTCTTGCCGGCAACCCACGAGAAGTGTCCGTTGAGGCGAAGTCCGTAAACGTCCGTCATGTGGAAGTTCTCGCCGAATCGCTTGCCTCGCTGGAGCTCGAAGTTATCGTACGAGCGGTTCCAGTAGAGGGTGGGGAGGAAGCGGAACTTGCCTTTGGTCTCGGCGCCCACACTCAGCAGGTAGCGCTCGTTGCGTTCGAACTGGTCGGGATAGGCCGCCGAGTAGAACGTGTTGGCTCCGTAGGCCTTGCGCGAGAAGCCGAACTGCCAGCTGAGGTCGAACTGCTGGTGGGTGAAGTCGCCTTGGTAGTAGAGCTGCCCCTTGCGCCAGTCGCTGTTTGTGGTGCCTCCCTCCGAGCGTCCCCCGCCGCCGCTCAGGCGGTTGGCAAGCTTGCCGTAGGTGAGGGCGATGCGTCCGTCGGCCTGGAAGGTGCCGTACATTCCGCCTTCGGCTCCTGCGGCGATGGTGCGAAGGGTGTCTTGCCGCGTGACGATGTTGATGCAGCCTCCGAACGAGGAACCGCCGTAGACGCGGCTGTCGGCGCCCGACAGAATCTCTATGCGCTCGATGTCCTGCGGGCTGACTGGTAAGTCGGCTGACAGGTGGCCGGTATGTGGGCTGCTGATGTTTACGCCGTTGAGCAGGAGGGTTATCTGGTCGAAGGTGCCTCCGTCGATACTGATGTCCGTCTGAATACCAAAGCCTCCGCGCTGACGGACATCTACGCCCGAGACTAACTTCAATAGGTCGTTCGTGCTCTGCACGCCCGCCGCTTGGATGTCGTCGCTTGTGATGACGCTGACGATGCGTGCCGACTGCAGTTGCGTCAGCGGAGCCAGCGAGCCGCTGACCTGAACCTCGTCCAGCGTCTTCGTGTCGCCCTCCGTCTCCTTGCTCGTCATTCGCTCCGTCTCGGCCTGTACGGGGGTGACGGTGCTCAGCGTGGCTACGGACAGCACGCCGATGCGCACCAGCCGTCCCATGCTGGCGAAGGCGCTGTATCCCTTGTGCGAATACTGCTTCCAGGTGACGACGACGGAGCGTTTCTGTTGTTTCTTCTTCATATATATTATATAAGGTATGCGAAGCCGTCTCGCTTCGCCTTTCGAGGTGCAAAGGTACGAAAAAATCGCAACATCGCGACCATAAAATGCAAACATTGTGCCCCATTCCTGCAAGCGATATGAAGCATTCTTGCAAACGACGCGTCGCAAAGTTCCGCCATCGGCGATGAACGCACATCCACCGCCGATGAACATACATCCATCGCCGATGAACGCACGGACGTCGGCGATGGCGGAAGAATGGAACGAGAGGCTTGCAATTTAGTTATTAAATCCTTGCAGGTTTATGTTGTGAGGTTGAAAACTTTTCATTATATTTGTAGGCAGAAAATCAAATGTTTTACTAATTCTACACACACAAAGCTTATGAGACAAGAATGGAGAGGCTTCAAGGGCGTGAAATGGCTCGACGAAGTCAATGTCAGAGACTTTATCCAGAATAATTACACCCAGTACGACGGCGACGAGAGCTTCCTGGCCGGTCCCACCGAGGCGACGAACGTCCTGTGGGGCAAGCTTCAGCAGTTGCAGAAGGCAGAGCGTGCCAAGGGCGGCGTGCTGGACATGGAGACGGAAATCGTCAGCTCGATGACCGCCTACGGTCCCGGCTACATCGACCCCGAGACGAAGGACCTGGAGCGCATCGTCGGCCTGCAGACCGACAAGCCCCTGAAGCGCGCCTTCATGCCGTACGGTGGCATCAAGATGGCTGAGCAGGCCTGCACGACATACGGCTACCAGCCCTCGGAGAAGCTGCACGAAATCTTCACGAAATACTGCAAGACGCACAACGAAGGCGTATTCGATGCCTACACCGACGAGATGAAGCGCGTGCGCCACAACCACATCCTGACCGGTCTGCCCGATACCTACGGACGAGGCCGCATCGTGGGCGACTACCGTCGTGTGGCTCTCTATGGCATCGACTTCCTCATCGAGCAGAAGGAAATTGATAAGTACAACTGCGGAAAGCGCCAGATGAGCGAGGACATCATTCGTCTGCGCGAGGAAATCTCCATGCAGATAAAGGCCCTGAAGGAGATGAAGAAGATGGCCGAAATCTATGGCTACGACATCAGCCAGCCTGCCAAGAACGCCCGCGAGGCCGTGCAGTGGCTCTACTTCGGCTATCTGGCAGCCATCAAGACACAGAACGGCGCAGCAATGTCCGTGGGACGTGTCAGCACCTTCCTCGATATCTACATCACCCGTGACCTGCAGGAAGGCACCCTCACCGAGGTAGAGGCACAGGAACTCATCGACCACCTCGTGATGAAGTTCCGCATGGTGAAGTTCGCCCGCATCCCTGCCTACAACGAAGTCTTCTCGGGCGACCCCGTCTGGGCAACCCTCGAAGTGGCAGGTATCGGACAAGACGGACGCCACCACGTTACGAAGAACTGCTTCCGCTTCCTGCACACGCTGGAGAACATGGGCCCATCGCCCGAACCCAACCTCACGGTGCTCTATTCGCCCCGTCTGCCCGAGACCTTCAAGCACTACGCTGCCATGATTAGCGTCAAGACAAGCTCCATCCAGTACGAGAACGACGACGTGATGCGTCCCATCTGGGGCGACGACTACAGCATCTGCTGCTGCGTCAGCGCCACGCAGACGGGTAAGGAGATGCAGCTCTTCGGTGCCCGCGCCAACATGGCAAAGACCCTGCTCTATGCAATCAACGGCGGCGTCGATGCGAAGACTCGCGAACAGTGCGGTCCCAAGTTCCGTCCCATCACCTCGGAGTATCTCACCTGGGAAGAGTTGGAACCCCGCTTCCGCGACATGCTGGAGTGGCTGGCCGACATCTATGTCAACACGCTCAACCTCATCCACTACATGCACGACAAGTACTTCTACGAGGCAGCCGAGATGGCCTTGATTGATACCGATGTGCGCCGTACCTTCGCCACTGGCATCGCAGGCTTCAGCCACGTGATAGACAGCATCTGCGCCGTGAAGTACGCAAAGGTGAAGATTATCCGCGACGAGACTGGCTTCAATGTTGACTACGTCACCGAGGGCGACTTCCCACGCTACGGTAACGACGACGACCGTGCCGACGAGGTAGCATTGTGGGTACTGAAGACCTTCCTCGCGAAGATCAAGCGCCACCATACCTATCGCAACTCAGAGCCCACGACCTCCATCCTCACCATCACCTCGAATGTGGTTTATGGTAAGTACACGGGCAACCTGCCCGACGGACGTCGCGCCGGAGCACCCCTCTCGCCGGGTGCCAACCCAAGTTACGGCGCTGAGAAGAACGGACTGCTGGCTTCGCTGAACTCCGTTGCAAAGATTCCTTACGAGTATGCACTCGACGGCATCTCCAACACACAGACCATCGCTCCCAGCACACTGGGCACCAACGACGAGGAACGCGCTCAGACGCTGGTTCGCGTAATGGACGGTTACTTCACGAAGGGTGCTCATCACCTCAACGTCAACGTATTCGGTGTGGACAAGCTGCGCGACGCTATGGAGCATCCCGAGAAACCCGAGTACGCCAACTTCACCATCCGTGTCAGCGGATATGCCGTGAAGTTCATCGACCTGACACGCGAACAGCAGGAGGACGTAATCGCCCGCTCCGCTCATGAGAGAATGTAATTAACGGACTCACCCCCAGCCCCTCTCTGTTAGCGAGGGGAGTATATACACTAAGATGGATAACATAATATTAGAGAATCCAGACGTAACTACTCCCCGCCCTACAAGGGAGGGGCAGGGGGGAGGGTCTGCTTATGTACACTCATTCGAATCCTTTGGCTCGGTCGACGGGCCGGGGATTCGATTTATTGTATTCCTTAAAGGCTGCGCCATGCGTTGCGCCTACTGCCACAACCCAGACACCTGGAGTAGGGAAGGGGCTGAACGCTGGACAGCAGACGACATCCTGGACCGTGCCGAACGCTTCCGCGAGTACTGGGGACAGGAGGGTGGCATCACCGTCAGCGGCGGCGAACCCCTGCTGCAGGCGGAGTTCGTGACCGAACTATTCGAGAAAGCCCACCAGCGAGGCATCAGCACCTGCATCGACACCAGTGCCCAGCCTTACAAACCGGTCAAAATTTTTGACCAGTTATTCCAACAATGCGACACCGTGCTGCTGGACATCAAGCACATCGACGACGAAGCACACCGAAAACTGACGGGTCATTCCAACCAGAACATACTGGCCTGTGCCCGCCGGCTTAGCGAATTTGGCGTGCCCGTGTGGATTCGTCACGTCCTCGTTCCCGGCATCACGGACGACGACGAAGCCTTGCACCGACTGCGAGCCTTCCTCGACACCCTCACCAACGTCCGCCGAATCGACGTCTTGCCCTACCACACGATGGGCCGCTTCAAATGGCAACAACTCAACATTCCCTACACGCTCGGCGACACACTACCGCCCACTGCCGAACGCATCGCGAATGCCCGACATATCCTTAACAGTGTCAAATGTTAAATGGCAAATGTAACAGATTTTAGCATGAAACGTCTCGTCCTTCTCCTCTTTCATTTTTTCATTTTTTCATTTCCTCATTTTCTCGTTGCCCAGACGAACTACGATTTCTCGAAGCTCAAGATGGAGCGTCTCGATCGTGGTGTCGTTGCCGTCAGAGCCTCGCAAGACAGCGTGATGGTCTCCTGGCGCTATCTTGCAACAGACCCTATCGACACGTGGTTCGAGGTGTATCGCAACGGCAAGAAGATAACGAACGTATTCCCAAATCATGGTACGTATTTCATGGACTACAACCCATCCCCCAAGCGTGCCAAATATACGGTGAAGGCAAAGGCTCCCGTCTGGCCCATAGAGGCGGGGAAAGGCGAATACGTTCTGCCTGCGAACGCTCCCGTCGGCTATCTCGACATTCCCTTGCAGAAGCCCACAGGCTACAAGGACGTCAACGGCAAGGCTGTGGAATACATAGCCAACGATGCCTCGGCTGCCGACCTCGACGGCGACGGACAGATGGAAATCATCCTGAAGTGGGACCCTTCGAACTCGAAGGACAACTCGAATTCGGGCATCACCAACAACACTTTCCTTGATGCCTACAAACTCGACGGTAAGCATCTGTGGCGCATAGACCTCGGCAGGAACATCCGCAGCGGTGCCCACTATACGCAGTTCATGGTCTATGACCTCGACGGCGACGGACGGGCCGAGCTCGTGTGCAAGACGGGCGACGGAACCATCGACGGCAAGGGAAAGGTGATTGGCGACCCCAATGCCAACCACGTGCGACAGCCCGACACTAATGAGTATCAGGCCAACGGAAACCCTGCCGAGCAGTTCCGCGGCCCGGGCTGGCCCAACAACATGGACCGTAAGGCAGCACGAGGCGGCTTCATCTATAAAGGCCCGGAATACCTGACGGTCTTTGAGGGAACGACAGGACGAGCCATCCACACCGTAGACTATGTGCCCGAACGTGGTGAACTGAAAGGCTGGGGCGACAACTATGCCAACCGCAGCGACCGTTTCCTGGCCTGTGTGGCTTATCTCGATGGCGAGCACGCCTCGGTAGTGATGTGTCGTGGCTATTACACGCGAACCGTCTTGGCAGCATGGGACTTCGACGGCAAGCAACTGAAGCAGCGCTGGGTCTTTGACTCGAATGTAGCAGGACGACAGTATGGCGGTCAGGGCAACCACAATGTGCGGGTGGCGGATGTTGACGGTGATGGACGCGACGAGATAACCTACGGCTCGATGGCCGTCGATGACGATGGTACGCCGCTTTACAACACGGGCTTCGGACACGGCGATGCCATGCACCTGACGAGCTTCTTCCCCCTCGACGACCGTCTGCAACTGTGGGACTGTCACGAGAATAAGCGTGACGGTAGCGACTTCCGCGATGCTGCGACGGGAAAGGTTCTTTTCCAGATTCCCTCCAGTAAGGACGTCGGTCGCTGCATGGCAGCAGACATCGACCCTACGAATCCCGGCCTTGAGATGTGGTCGGCGGCTTCGGGAGGAATTTGCAATGTTCGGGGCGAGGTCATAGACAGCACGGCCCGTATCCCCATAAACTTCGGCATCTGGTGGGACGGCGACCTGCTGCGTGAGATGCTTGACCACGAGACAGTCAGCAAATACCGTCCCCTCTCTGCTGGGGGTGATGCTGCTGCTTCTGAGGAATCCCTCACTGGTACGCCCTACGACTTCACGGGTTCTCGTTCCGTTGTCACCTTGACGCACTTCGACGGTTGTCAGTTCAACAACAGCACGAAGTCGAACCCCTGTCTGGCTGCCGACCTCGTAGGCGACTGGCGTGAGGAGGTGTTGGCACGTACCGAGGACAGCCGTTCGTTGCGTCTCTACATTACTACGCTTCGCACGCCGTATCGCTTCCATACTTTCCTGCAAGACCCCGTCTATCGTCATAGCGTCACCACGCAGAACGTGGCCTATAACCAGCCAACTAATGTTGGATTCTACTTCGGCGCCGAACTTCGCGGCAGCGGTCGCACCTTCCGTGGTTGGCAATTCTAAAGGATGAAACTTAATACATTTTTATATTATGAAAAGATTTATTTTATTGGGTGTTCTCTTACCCCTCGCTTCTTATCTGTTTCCCTTGTATGCACAGGGAACGACGCGCGTGCTGTCGCCTGACGGCCTTACGTATCTGGATGTAAAATTCAACGATGGCAAGATATCGTATTGTGCCGGTTATCGTCAAGTGATGAAGGCAAAGAAGAAGAGTGCGAAAGCCGATACGCTGGACGTGCCCATGATTCTCGATTCGCCCCTTGGTGTTTATACCAACGTGGCCGACTTCTCGAAGAACCTCATCCTCAAGCAGAACAGCATGAGTGGCAGTCCCAAGCACTTGGACTACACGTTGCGTCAAGGCAAACAAAGCAAGATTACTAAGGACTACAACGAATACTACGCTATTTACAAAACTCCCGATACGAAGAAGCATGGCGTGGAGATGCTTGTCGGCTTCCGTGTCTTCAACAACAACATCGCCTATCGCTACCAATTCCTGCAAACGGGTGAGACCTCGGCTATTGTTGTTACAGGTGAGGCCAGCGGCTTCCGTTTGCCCACCGATGCAACGGCTTTCATCTGTCCGCAGAGCGATGCGATGATAGGATGGAAACGTACGAAACCCAGCTACGAGGAGGGTTACATCTGGGATGAGCCCGTTACCACCCGCAGCCAGTATGGTCACGGCTGGACCTTCCCATGCCTCTTCCACGAGGGCGACAAAGGTTGGGTGCTCATCAGTGAGACGGGTGTCTCCAGTAACTACTGCGGCAGCCACCTCTCCGACGCTTCCTCCGACGGACTCTTTACGATTGCCTTCCCCATGGAAGGTGAGAACAACGGCTTCGGCAGCACAGGTGCCCAGTTCGGTCTTGCAGGCAGTAAGGTGACTCCGCACGCCGACATCACGGGTACCACTCCTTGGCGTACCATCACGCTGGGCAAGACGCTGAAGCCCATCGTTGAAACTACTGTCACATGGGACGTGGTGGAACCCCTCTACGAACCCAGCATCGAATACAAAGGCTCACGCAACACTTGGTCGTGGATTCTGTGGCAGGATGCCAGCATCAACTACGACGACCAGGTGAAGTTCATAGACCTCGCTGCCGAACTTGGCTGGGAAGGCTGCCTGATAGACGGAGGTTGGTACGAGAACATTGGCCGGGAGGGCATGGAGAAACTCTTTGCCTATTGCAAGCAGAAAGGCATCCGCCCCTGGGTGTGGTACAATTCGAACGGCGGATGGAACGATGCCCCCCAGTGTGCCCGTCAGTGTATGCACAACTCCATCGTTCGTAAGCAGGAGATGAAGTGGCTGCAGCAGCACGGGGTGGCAGGCATCAAGGTTGACTTCTTCCCAGGCGATAAGCAGGAGACCATGCGCCTGTATGAAGGCTTGCTGTCCGATGCCAACGACTATGGAATACAAGTCATCTGTCATGGTTGCACGATGCCCCGAGGCTGGGAACGCATGTATCCCAACTACTGCAGCAGCGAGGCTGTGCTGGCCAGCGAGAACCTGTACTTTAGTCAAGGTTTCTGCGACATGGAGGCTCGCCACGCTACGCTGCATCCCTTTGTTCGCAACACTACGGGCTCTATGGAATATGGCGGCACCGCCTTGCAACGTCGTCTTCACAAGGAACCTAACAAGGGCAACACACGTCGCACTTCCGATGTCTTCGAGTTGGGAACAGCCATTGCCTTCCAGTCGAGTGGTCAGAACTTTGCTCTCACTCCTCGCAACCTCACCGAACAGCCTCAGTTCGAAATCGACTTCATGCGTCAGGTGCCCACGACTTGGGATGAGACTTGTTTCATTGATGGCTATCCTGGCAAGTACATTGTGTTGGCTCGTCGCAATGGCGACCGTTGGTATGTTACGGCCTTGAACGGTCAAAAGGAAATGCAGACCATTAGTGTCGAGCTTCCTATGCTGGCTGGCAAACAGGTAACGTGGCTCAGCGACGGTGCTGACGGTCTGACTCCTACAGCTAAGCAAGTCACCCTCGATAAGCGCGGAACCTTGCGGGCTGACATTCCTGCTGCCTGTGCCGTAGTCCTTTATTGATAAGTCTATAAAAACAAGGTGCTTGTCTGCGAATATCCGTAGGCAAGCACCTTGCTTTATGTTGGTGGGGGATGTAAGTTCCCTTCTTATTTATAGAAAGAATGGCGGGCGGCAGAGAGCGTGTTGAGCATGAGCATGCAGATGGTCATGGGACCAACGCCACCAGGTACGGGAGTGATGTATGCACACTTGGGAGATACTTCGTCGAAGCATACATCGCCACTCAAACGATAGCCTGATTTGCGCGTGGCATCGGGCACACGTGTGGTGCCCACGTCAATGACCGTAGCTCCTTCCTTGACCATGTCGGCTGTGACAAAGCCCGGACGACCGATGGCAGCAATCAGGATGTCGGCCTGACGACATTCCTCCTTGAGGCTTTGGCTGCGGCTGTGGCAAACGGTCACGGTTGAGTCGCCATATTGTTTCTGCATCATAAGTTGAGCCATGGGCTTTCCAACGATGTTCGAGCGACCCAGCACGACACACTTCTTGCCACTGGTAGGGATGTTGTAGCGTTGCAGCAGGGTGAGGATGCCGAGAGGCGTGGCAGAGATGAAGCAGGGAAGACCTATTGCCATGCGACCCACGTTGATGGGATGGAAACCATCAACATCTTTCCTGTAATCGATGGCTTCTATGACCTTTTGCTCATTGATGTGACGGGGGAGAGGAAGCTGGACGATAAATCCATCTATGTTGTCGTCGTCATTCAGTTTCGCAACGCATGCCAACAACTCTTCCTCCGTGATGTCGTCCTCGAAACGAATCAACGTGCTCTCGAAACCGCAGGCCTCACAGGCCAATACCTTGTTTTTGACATAGGTCTCGCTACCTCCGTCGTGACCGACAAGTATGGCAGCCAGGTGGGGGCGCTTGCCTCCGTCGGCTACAATCTTTTCAACTTCTTCTTTAATCTCTGCTTTAATGGCAGCAGCAGTGGCCTTTCCGTCGATAAGAACCATTTAAATTTACAATTAGACAATTTACAATTTACAATTAGACAATTTACAATTTACAATTTGACGATTTACAATTTACAATTGGACAGTTGTTATTTCATGCCCGGCATGGGAGGCATGCCCTTCATCATGTTGGGGAGGTTCTTGCTGGTTACCATCTTCATCATCTTACGAGTTTGGTCGAACTGCTTGATGAGTCGGTTCACTTCCTGAATGTTCGTGCCGCTTCCCTTGGCAATGCGCGTGCGGCGGCTGGTGTTGAGTAGTCCGGGGTTCTCGCGTTCCTTGGGCGTCATACTCAGGATGATGGCTTCGATGTTCTTGAAGGCATTGTCGTCGATGTCGATATCCTTCAGTGCCTTACCAACACCCGGAATCATGCTTGCCAAGTCTTTCAGGTTACCCATCTTCTTGATTTGCTGTATCTGGGTGTAGAAGTCGTTGAAGTCGAACTGGTTCTTTTTGATACGTTGTTCCAGACGGCGTGCTTCCTTCTCGTCGTACTGTTCCTGTGCCTTTTCAACAAGACTGACGATGTCGCCCATACCCAATATGCGGTCTGCCATACGAGCGGGGTGGAAGGGGCTGATAGCCTCCATTTTCTCACCCGTACCCACAAACTTGATGGGCTTATCGACTACGGAACGTATGCTGAGAGCCGCACCGCCGCGAGTGTCGCCGTCTAACTTCGTGAGAACGACACCCGTGTAATCCAGACGGTCATTGAATTCTTTGGCTGTGTTCACAGCATCCTGACCTGTCATGGCGTCCACAACGAAGAGTATCTCGTGGGGATGTATGGCATCCTTGATGTCGCTGATTTGCTGCATCAGTTCCTCATCGATGGCCAGACGACCAGCAGTATCGACGATGACAACATCGTTGGCTTTCTGGCGTGCCTCGTTGATGGCGTGCAGAGCGACCTGTACGGGGTCTTTGGCCCCTGGCTCCATGTAGACGGGAACATCGATTTGTTCGCCGAGTACGCGAAGCTGCTCCATTGCAGCAGGACGGAACGTGTCGCAGGCTGCCAGCAGGGGCTTCTTGAATTGCTTTTCCTTCAGCATCTTGGCTAGCTTGCCGCTGAAGGTTGTCTTACCCGAACCGTTCAGACCTGCCATCAGGATGATGCTGGGATCGCCCATGCGGCCTGGCAGGTTGATTTCGGCAGTCTCGCCTCCCATCAACAGGGCCAGTTCGTCGTGAACGATTTTTACCATCAGTTGGCTGGGACGTACGGCTGTGAGCACGTTCTGTCCCAAAGCCTTCTGCTTCACGGTATCTGTGAATTGCTTGGCAACCTTGTAATTTACGTCGGCATCCAACAGGGCGCGACGCACGTCCTTAAGTGTTTCGGCAACATTAATCTCGGTAATGCGTCCTTCACCTTTCAGTATCTTAAATGATCTCTCGAGTCTTTCGCTTAAGTTCTCAAACATATAGTGTCTTGTTATTGTTTATATCAGTATTGCCTTTGGCCGAATATCTTGCTTCCGATGCGTACCATCGTGCTTCCGTGCTGAACGGCAATGGGATAGTCGTCCGACATGCCCCATGAACATTCGCGGAAGGAAGTTTCTTGACTGAAGTAGGTTTCCTTGGCATGGAGGAAGAACTGGCGAGCCGTTTCGAATTCCCTTGCTATCTGCTGTTCGTCATCGGTAAGCGAAGCCATGCACATGATGCCGCGAATTTCGGCTCCCGTCATCTCGCGCCACTCTCCGCTTTGCAGGAAGGCTTCTGCCTCTTCGACAGAGAATCCGAATTTCGTCTCTTCCTGAGCCACGTGCAGTTGCATAAGGCAAGGGATGCGCCTGCCGCACTTGATGCCTTGCTTGCTTATCTCAGCCAGCAACTTTGGTGTGTCCACAGCATGTATCAGGCTGACGTAGGGAGCAATGTATTTCACTTTGTTCGTCTGCAGGTGACCAATGAAGTGCCATTGTATGTCGTTGGGCAAAACCTCGTGTTTGTGCTGTAACTCCTGCACATGGCTTTCGCCAAACACTCTTTGTCCGGCTTCGTAAGCTTCCATTATGGCCTCCTCGGGATGGTACTTCGATACGGCGACCAGAAGCACACCCTCGGGCAGGTTTTTCGTGATGTCTCGAATCTCTTCAGCTATCATAGTTCTATCCCTATCGCCTCTATTCTCTGTCCCTTATTCTTTCTTCTCGTAGGGGAAAACGTCGAGGATGGGTGTCTCGGCAACATTTGTCAGTTCCCAGTCGCCCATGGTGCCGGCCATGCCTTTCTCCAGATTGGCAACAGCAGTCTTCAGGTCGCGAGCCTGCACCAGCATGGTCTGCGAGGTACGTTTCTCTACGGCTGTCTTTTCGTCGAGTGTGATGAAGGTTACCTTTGTCCTGTACCAGCGGTCGTCGTTCGTGTCCACGCTGCTCATCAGCTCTGCTATGCGGGCTTTCTTGATGCCGGCCACTTCGTATTCGCCGCTCATGTAGGGCTCAACCTCTTCAAGGAAACGGCGCTCTGCCTCGGTGAAGGTCAGGGCATCTACCATGTATGTCTCGGTAACTTTCTTTATCTTTCCGTCCTCCATTGTCTTGTCGTAACGGATTTTGCATTCAAACCAAATTGCCATATTCTGTTCTTCTTTTATATACGTTTTATTTCGAGGTGCAAAGATACACAAAATTACTCGAAAAAGTATTGCTTTTGCCGTTTTTTCTCCTCAGAAGTTTTTGCGGAGAAAACGGGTTGCATGGTGTAGGGGTGAAAGCCCGTAGCCCATGTCTCTGTGCTGACGGTCATGGGAGTGGGCGTAAAATCCTGCACTTGCTCCAAGTGGAATCCCATGGGACGAAGTTCCTCAGCCAGTCTGGCCATATCCTGTTCGCGGCAACCCGGATGGCTGCTGATGAAGTAGGGAATAATCTGCTGCCGAAGTCCGGCACGCTGACAGGTGCGGTCGAATATGGCCTTGAACTGATGGAATTGCGAGAAGGGCGGCTTGCGCATGAGTTGCAGCACATGCGGCTCTGTGTGCTCTGGAGCCACCTTCAAGCGTCCGCTGACGTGCCGCGTTATGAGTTCGTGGGTGTAGTCTTTCGCCGCTCGGTTCAGTTGTTCGTCTTTCCAGTCGTGCAGCAACAGGTCGTAGCGCACGCCGCTGCCGATGAAGCTCTTCTTCACGCCAGGCAGTTTGTCGACGGCCCGGTAGATGTCGAGCAGGGGACGATGGTCGCCGTTGAGGTTAGGACAGATTTGCGGATGGATGCACGACGGTCGCTTGCAGCGTTCGCAAATCGTCTGGTCTTTGCCGTGCATCTGATACATGTTGGCAGAGGGCCCGCCGAGGTCGCTGATGTAGCCCTTGAAGTCTGGCATCTGCGTCACTTGCCTTACCTCTCTCAATATGCTCTCTTTCGAACGGCTGGCGATAAACTTCCCCTGATGGGCCGATATGGTGCAGAAGGCACATCCGCCGAAACAGCCCCGATGGAGGCATACCGAGTGGCGAATCATGTCGTAGGCTGGGATGCGCTTGCCTTTGTATTTGGGATGGGGCAAGCGTGTATAGGGCAGGTCGAACGAGTGGTCCAGCTCCTCTGTCGTGAGTGGTGGATAGGGAGGCGTAACGACAACGTACTTTCCCTCTGCCTTTTGAACCAGCGTCTGGGCGTGTATCTTGTTGCTTTCCTCCTCGATGTGTCGGAAGTTTTCGGCCTGCTTCTTTGGGTCAGCGAGGCATTCCTCATGGGAATGGAGCGTGATGATATCCTGTCCCAAGGAGCGGGGGAGCGTGTCGTAAAGGGCGACGGACTGTGTAAGCTGGTTTTCGCCCAAGAGGGCTTTTGCAAAGGCTTCGCGTCCGATGCAGGCTTCGCCGTTCTCGTCGTAGGAAAGCGAGGGGTCGTAGTCCTCGATAAGTGACGTGAGGCGACGAGATATTTCGATGGTGGGCTTTTCACCCATGCCGTAGACGATGAGGTCGGCCTGTGAGGGCAGGAGTATGGAAGGCAGGAAGCGGTCTTGCCAATAGTCGTAGTGGGTGAGGCGACGCAGGCTGGCCTCTATGCCTCCGAGCACGATGGGAACATCGGGGTAGAGCTGTCGCAGGATGCGACTATAGACGATGGTTGGGTATTCGGGCCGCATATCGTGCCGTCCGTCTGGCGAATAGGCATCTTCGCTACGCAGTCGGCGAGCAGCGGTGTACTTGTTCACCATCGAGTCCATGCAGCCTGGGGCAATGCCGAACCAGAGGCGTGGGCGCCCAAGGCGGCGGAAGTCGCGATAGTCGCCGTGCCAGTCGGGCTGCGGAACAATGGCTACGCGCAACCCTTCGGCCTCGAGTATGCGACCTATGACAGCCACGCCAAAGGAAGGGTGGTCCACATAGGCGTCACCCGAGAACAGGATGACATCGGCCTGTTCCCAGCCGCGCATTTCCATTTCCTTGCGCGTGGTAGGTAGCCAACGGGTTACCTCAAGCATCGTTCTTGCTTAGGAAAAGGAGTATGAGTTGATGGAGGCCGAAGGCTTTCATGTTGTCGTGGAAGAGGACTTCCTGACACAAGTTCAGCAGGGCAGGGTCGTCGCTGTGGCGTTCCAGCAGGGAGCGGACGTTGAGACGCAGCTTCTCCAGGACGTTTTCGTCTACGATTCCGTTGCTGTCGAGCAGGTCGGAGAGCAAGGCATAGCGCTTGAGGGTTTCCAAGTGCTCGTCGCTGATGGTGAGGGTTCGTGAACCCTTGATGTTTGTGTTGATGGTGTACATATCTAATAATTATTTGTTTAGCAAAAAGTTTAGCGAGGCCCCCAGGATGCTGCGGCGTGTTTCGGCTTCACAGATGCATTCGAGGGGGAAGCCGTAAGTCAGCGTTCGATGGCTGGTGCCGATGTGGGCTACGGCAAGCGATGAGGGCTGTGTTGTCGAAATCACGCTGCTGAAGGAGTCGGGCGTGGGGGCTATGGTGCTGAGGCGACGCACGGAGTAGCGTTGCTCGTTGGGTTGACAATAGACGGTGAACGTGGTGTTCATGCCCGTCAGTTGGCAGGTGCTGTCGTTCAGGGCGTGAGTGCCGTCGGGTATGCAATGGAGCACGTTGGCGGCGAATTGCGGGTCGACTTCCTCGCTGATGTAGGCGCCGCTGACAAGCAACGAGCCGCCTTCGCGGGTGAATGCCTCAAGCTGGGCACAGAGTTCGGGTGTGAACGGACGACGGGCGCTGATGCTGTAGCCGTCCTGTCGCTGTGCGCCCAATATCAGGTCGATGATGTGGTAGCCTCCTGTTGCCCGTTCCTGTTCGAAGGCTGTCTGCGAGCAGGAGGAGAAACTCAGCGAGGCATCGGTCTGTATGAAGTCGCTGGCGTGTTGGGTGGGGAAGTCGAAGGTGTTGCCAGCCATCAGCATTCCTGCCAGTTCGTTGCCGCTGAAGCCAATCTCCTCGATGTCGCTCTTGCCGAATCCTTCCTTGCTGAAGGTCAGCTGGCGTCCGCAGTAGCTGGCACTATGCTGATAGACCACGCCCGGGTCTATGTCGAAGTCGAATCCGCGGGTGGAATCCGTGTCGATGGGTTGTGGGCCTGCCAGCCGCGTAAAGCCGTTGACCAGGAGTATGCGGCTTCGTTCGGAGATGGAGGCATAGGCGCAGAGTTCCTCGCTGGGGAGGCTGATGCCGCCTTCGTTGAAGGCACGCACGATGTACTTTGTCAGCACGCCCCGCCTTATGGGGAGTCTTACGTTGTCCTTGTATATCTTTGTGCCGTTGTCGTATCCCGTTTCTCCCTCGCTGGTGTAGACGATGTAGCCGAGTGGCGTGGCTGAATAGTCGGCTGGGTCTTCTGTCTGTTTCCAGGACAAATCGACTGAGTCGCCGTTGAGGGTCAGGCAGGCAGCGAAGTCCTTTACAGGCAGGGGCTGGGTTACGTAGCCTTCGCGCTGGTGGGCTGATGCAATGTACTTGAGGACGCCTTTGTAGATGGCTCTCGACAGCAGCATCTTGAAGGAGGGGTCGTGCCCTCGCAGCAGGTCGGCGTAATTCTGGTGCGACATCGTCTCAAGAATCATGCCCGGCACTTGGGGGACGCGCGTCTCGCTGTAGTTTCTGTCGTAAATCTGGCGGCGGTTCCAGAGGCCGCAGGTTGTGCGGATATCGTCATAGACTTGGCTCATCACCATGTCGCAGAGGTCGCGCGACATCAGTCGGGAGCGGAGGCTCGGCAGCAGTCCTTCTGCCAGCAGTCCCTCGTATTCGCCTGGGGTGTGCAGACCTGTTGTGTAGATGCCCAGGGTGCCTATCAAGCTGTTGTCGGTGCGGAAGCCTGCGTCGCTGTGAACCGCCAGCGAGAGTTCGATTGGAACGCACAAGCCGCTGTCGCCAGGCAGGTATGCCGAGCCGCGAGCCAGGCGGTTGGTCATGAGGGAGCGTATGTTGATGTCCTCGGCATAGTCGTTTATCCCTTCCTTATTCTTATAGAGAGGGTAGGGCATTCCTGCCCATTGTGCGTAGTAGCGGCTGCCTTCCAGGTAGCGGGGCAGGCCGCTGCGGAGTGAGGCATGAATGGAGTCGCCTCGCGAGATGTTGCCCATGCCGCCTCCGAATCGTACGGCGTCGGCTGTGACTACGCCGCGATAGTTGCTGAGGTTGGAGAGCATGACGCAGTTGTCGCTGTTCTTGCCTGCTGCGAAGTCGAAGGTTCCCAGATAGACCCACGTGCCGCCGCCCATCTTCTGGTTGACGCGGAAGCGTGTGGAGATGCCTCGATGTCGGACGGTGTATTCTGCGTCGCTGACGCTGGTGGGCAGCGAGGCGTAGCTGACATAGACGGCATAGCTGCCGCTGACAGGCAGGTTGGGTTGCCAGACGATTTGGCTCAGTTGGCGCTTTCGCGGCTGTGCCTCTGCCTTGCGGCAAGTGCCTGCCTCGAAGGGGTTTTCGTTGTCGAAGTATATGTCCTGCACTTTGTTGAACCCGACTCCTGCCGTCTCCCATTCGTAGGTGCCGTTTGTCTCGGCATAGCTGTCGGCGGGGCTGTCGTTGTCGACTATCACTTCCTCGCTCTGCCAGTCGCGTTCCCTGGGGCTGAAGACTACGGCTCCGGCGTTTTCGAGCATGGGCATGAGGAAGGGTACAACGAATGACTGGGTGAAGATGTCCTCGTTGGTGCAGTAGAGTTGTGGGCGTTGCCAGCGCCAGAGGGCCTTATTGGCGTCGTAGAATCGCCCGTGGCTTGCCCATACGGCAAGGTGCGAGCCTTGCAGTCCGTGGGTAATCTGGATGGGCAGCGACAGGGGGGTGACCCAGGGTTTTCCCTTGTATTCGAGCTCGCCCCAGCGCCGTTTGTCGGCTGTGGTGTCGCAGAGGGCCAGGGGGACGAGTTCTTCGATGGGTGTGCCGTTGGCAAGAATCTGGATTCGGTATGTGTTGTAGGGTGGGGGCATGAGGCGTTCCACGTCGCGACGGATGCTGCGGACCGTCTCTGGCGTGAAGGGCTGTGCTGCGAATCCGGCATTTGCATAGAGACGGACGATGCGCTCCTTTGCGTCAACCTCTACGTCCGTCAGCCGTATGGGGTCGGCACTTGTGAAGGCGGCTGACGTGTAGTTTGTGAAGTAGCCTGCCAGCCTGTTCTTGATAGCCGCCGGGCTTTGTGCGAGGATGGGTTGGGCGAAGCAGAAAACGAGAATATGAGAAAGCAGTATCAGCCACTTTCCCATATTCCTGTTGCTATGTCTTGTTTCCCTCATTCTATTGTATCTCAATCTCTTAGTCTTTCAATTTCTCCTTCTCCTGAAGGCCGGTCGTGAACTTGTCGGCATACTTGCCCGTGAAGCCTTCGAAGTACTGTTTGATTTCCACCATCTGGCTGTCAGCGTCGCCGTTGGGCGTTATCTGCTTGGTGCACTGGATAAGGCGGCGCTTGTAGTCGAGGCCGTAGAGCAGGATGGGAAGCTCGCCCTTGAGGGCAATGTAGTAGAATCCGCGCTTCCACTCCGGCTGGTATCGGCGTGTGCCTTCGGGCGTTATGCACAGGTGGAAGTCTTCGGCCTCGCGAGCCCGTTGCCCCAGGATGTCCGTCACGCTGCGGTTCTTGTCGCGATACACGGGTATTCCTCCCATGCGGCGGAATATGGGTCCCAAGGGCCAGAAGAACCATTCCTTCTTCATCATGAAGCCGCATTGGAACTGTTCTGCGCCCATGAACAGCAGGGCTATTATGAAGTCCCAGTTCGAGGTGTGGGGAGCCAGCGCTATGATGTACTTACGCGGACGCTTTACCGTCTCTTCGAAACGAAATCCCAATTGACGGTAGAGCACCCAACGGCAGAATGCTCTAATCATTTATTTCTCAACATTTTGTCAACTACTTCCTGTGCTCTCTCTCCTGCCTTACAGCAGCGCCTTGATTTGTTCCACGATTTCGTCGGTCTGACTAACCATGTCCTCGCGCAGCTTCTTGAAATACGCCGAAGCCTTCATTCCGGGCTCTACGTGACTGACGCGGTTCAGCATGTCGTCCTGCAAAGTAAGGATGCTCGTCATCACATTGTCAATGTCGCCCTGGGGAACAGGCTTCTGGTAGTGCATAACTGCCACGCACTCAGCAAACAACTCGCCGCAAAGGAAGTTGATGGCTTTCTTTAGTTCTCGTCTCTTTGCCATGATTGTATGGTATTATACGTTGTCAAATCAGGCCAAAGATAAGGTTTTTCCCTGAAACGTGCAAGCCTTGAGCCGATTTTTTGCATCTCATACCTTATTTTATTTATATGCGTGCGCAGGAGGATTGCAATCCGTCCGTGAAAACCTTTCGACGCATTCGTGAAAAGTTTTCGTCCCATTCTTGACAGGATTGCGTCCCAAAGTTCCGCCGTCGGCGATGAACGGCCATCCGTCGCCGATGAATGTGCAGCCACCGCCGATGAATGTACAGCCATCGCCGATGGCGGAAGTTTACGACGTGTCGTTTACAAAAAGCCGACGCATCGCTTTCACTTTCCCCATGTGATATTTGCATTTTCGCTTCATTTTTATTACCTTTGCACGCAGTTTCGAAAACCTATTAACATAATATTAAGATATGGAAAAAAGTGCATTGCAGATAGCTCGCGCTGCCTATCAGCCCAAGCTACCCAAGGCCCTGCAGGGTCCCGTGAAGGTGAAGGAAGGTGCTGCCACACAGAGTGTTGGCAACCAGGAGGAAATCAAGGCTTTGTTCCCCAATACCTACGGAATGCCTGTAGTGGAGTTTGTTCCTGCCGACAGCGAGAACAAGGAAGCCATCAACGTAGGCATCATCCTCTCCGGAGGTCAGGCTCCTGGCGGTCACAACGTCATCAGCGGTCTGTACGACGGAGTAAAGTCCCTGAACAAGAACTCTAAGCTCTACGGCTTCCTCATGGGCCCCGGTGGCCTGGTGGATCACAAGTACGTGGAGTTCACCGACGAGTTCATCGACGAGTATCGTAACACCGGCGGCTTCGACATCATCGGTAGCGGTCGCACGAAGCTCGAGAAGGAGGCCCAGTTCGAAAGCGGTATCCAGATTCTGCGCGAGCTTGGCATCAAGGCTCTCGTCATCATCGGTGGCGACGACTCTAACACCAATGCCTGCGTCCTGGCCGAATACTACGCTGCCAAGAACTACGGCGTACAGGTAATCGGTTGCCCCAAGACCATCGACGGCGACCTGAAGAACGAGCAAATCGAAACTTCGTTCGGCTTCGACACTGCCTGCAAGACCTACAGCGAGCTGATTGGTAACATCCAGCGCGACTGTAACTCTGCCCGCAAGTATTGGCACTTCATCAAGGTCATGGGCCGCTCTGCCAGCCACATCGCCCTGGAGTGTGCCCTCCAGTGCCAGCCCAACATCTGCCTCGTCAGCGAGGAGGTAGAGGCTAAGCAAATGTCGCTCGACGATGTGGTTGAATACATCGCAAAGGCCGTTGCTGCACGTGCCGAGGACGGCAACAACTTTGGTACCGTAGTGGTTCCCGAGGGTCTGATTGAGTTCATCCCTGCCATCAAGAAGCTCATCGCTCAGCTCAACGAGGTGCTGACCGATCCTGCAACGGGCGAGCCTCGCGAATTCAAGAGTGCCGACGCTCAGATCGAGTTCGTGCTCAACAACATTACTGCCGAGAACAAGGCCGTGCTCGAAAGCCTGCCCGCAGACGTAAAGCGCCAGCTTTGCCTCGACCGCGACCCCCACGGAAACGTACAGGTCAGCCTCATCGAGACGGAGAAGCTGCTCTCTGCTATGGTTGCCAAGAAACTGGCAGCATGGAAGAAGGAAGACAAGTACAACGGTAAGTTCAGCGCACAGCACCACTTCTTCGGCTACGAAGGCCGCTGCGCTGCTCCTTCTAACTACGATGCCGACTACTGCTACAGCCTCGGCTACAACGCCAGCCGCCTGATTTCGAACGGAAAGACTGGCTATATGTCTGTCATCAAGAATACCACAGCTCCTGCTGCCGAGTGGATTGCAGGCGGTGTGCCCATCACCATGATGATGAACATCGAACGCCGCAACGGTGCCAACAAGCCCGTTATCCGCAAGGCTCTCGTAGAGCTTGACGGCGCTCCCTTCAAGTTCTTCGCTGCACATCGCGACGAGTGGGCTCGCCAGACACGTTACGTTTACCCAGGCCCCATCCAGTACTTCGGTCCCTCCGAGGTATGCGACCAGTGCACCAAGACTCTGGCTCTGGAGCAGGCATAAGTAGGCCCTTAAACCAAAATCCCTCCCCCAAGTGGGGAGGGACTTTTTGTTATGAAGAATACGACACGAGGAAACAGTAGAAGTTCCCATTCCTCCCGCTCAGGCAGGACAAAGGGCAGGGGCTCGCGCACGCATGGCTTCCGCCTGCGCTCTTGGTGGGCTCTGCTGCTGGGAGGCGTGCTGGTGGTCATTGCCTACATTGCCATCTTCTATCACTTCTTCGTCAGTCCGCTCTCGTTCCGCTGGCGTGCCATCTACGGCGAACCAGACTACCCGTCGGGCTATCAGGTCATGGGCATCGACGTGAGCCATCATCAAAGCCGAATCGACTGGGACCATCTGCGTAACGCACACATCGCAAACCAGCCCCTACAGTTCGTCATCATCAAGGCGACAGAAGGTACTTCGCTGACGGACGAGAACTTCATCGAAAACTTTCACCTCGCAAAGGTAAATGGCATAATACGAGGTGCTTATCACTATTACAAGACGAATCGCGGAGCCAAGCTTCAGGCCGACTATTTCAAGCGAAATGCTCCCTTGGAGGAAGGCGACCTTCCGCCCATTCTCGACATTGAAGAGCGTGGCAACAAACCGCTGCCGGCGTTCCAGAATGACATCCTAACGTGGCTCCAAATCGTCGAGAAGCACTATGGTGTCACTCCCATCATCTACACGGGTTACAAGTTCAAGGTGGACTACTTGAATAAACCAGCCTTCGACAAATATCCCCTATGGATTGCACATTACTACGAAAAGGAACTGCGATACAAAGGACCGTGGGTGATGTGGCAGTACACCGACTGCGGAAAGGTGGACGGTATCAGGGGAACCGTCGACCTCAACATCTTCAATGGTGAGATGAAAGACCTCGTGGCTTTCACCATCCAGCCCCCCTCAGAGCCAGAGGAGTAGCGCCTCTCCCAAGCACCACCATCGCCCAGCCGTCCTGTGAGGATTGCTTCAGCAATCCGAATCCCAACTCCTCCCCCTTGCTCACCAGCAACGGCACGTCAGCCTCGTAGAAACCACTCAGCAGCAACTGGCCGTCAGCCCTCAAGGCCTTAGCAAAGCGCGGCATATCCGCCAGCAGGATGTTGCGATTGATGTTGGCAATCAGCAAGTCGTAGTCGCCCTCCTGTGGCAACACACTTGCGTCCCCTTCCTTTATAATAATAGCAGATACGCCGTTCAGCTCGGCATTGATGCGCGTGTTCTCCACGCTCCATTCGTCAATGTCGTAGGCAAAGACCTCGCTGGCTCCACGCATCGAGCACAAGAAGCCCAGCACACCTGTGCCGCAGCCAGCATCGATAATGCGCTTGCCCTCCAGCGGCATACTGCACAACTGGCGCAGAATCTGCTGTGTAGTCGGGTGGCTCCCAGTGCCAAAAGCCATACGTGGGTTCACGATGATGTCGTATTCGCAATGGGATGGGGCAGGGTGGCGCGTGTCGTGTACACAGACAAGGTCGTCCAGGACGATGGGCTCAAAGCCCTCAGCCTCCCACGTTTCGTTCCAGTCCTCGTCAGGTGCCTCCTCGCAGCGGAACGTGATGCTCACGTCAGGCATCAGGAAGTCGGCGGTAATCGCCCTCACGGCCTCCTCGCTGTACATCGTCTGCTGCACGTAAGCCGTCAGCCCCTCGTCCGTGGGCACGAATGTCTCGAACCCAGCCTCTGCCAGCAGCGCACTCAGCACGTCGCAGGCCTCCTCGCTCATGGGCTCCACTCTGAACTCAACCTTGTAGTACTTCATTCTCTTTTCGCTTTATTACGACAGCGAAGATACGAATAAACCCAGACACTCGCAAATAATCCCCCACATTTTTCCCCTCCCTTCCCTCCGCCAAGTCCCATAAGTCCCATAGGTCCCATAACCCTGAAAATATCGTCGCTGGGACATTTTTTGCCCCTTTTTGGTGTTAAAACCATCACCACTATCACCATCCATCACCCCATCCATCACCCGTCCAACCCGCATAAATAAAGGAAAGGTGATGGAATGATGGT
>JBGUVX010000052.1:0-19471 GCA_045220575.1 Bacteroidaceae bacterium | reverse complement strand
GTGACGCTTCTTGAATGAATCAAGCGTCCAAAGGCCGAGCGGCGTAGCGAAGAGGAGCAAGTCATCGCTTTAGCGCTTGCGTAGCTTTTGCGGAGCAAGAAGATAGGCGGCACCTCGGTTTTCTTTATCTTTAACTTCGTTGAGGATAGGCTGCACCTCGGCGGTTGGCTTTCACTACTTTGACTGGCGTCGAAGATAGGCTGCACCTCGACAATACAAAATAAATGGGGCAACAGCCTTGCTGTTTATTGCTTATGCCACATAATTATGCTTTCAGCTCGAAATATCATGCTGTAAGCATATATTTCTCTCATCAAGTATAATTTAAGCCCCATTTATTTGGTATTGCGCTCGGTTTGCACTATCTTTGCAGCTCGAAATACGTATTGGTTTTTATGGAACTTGATTTGTTGACGGCCATATCGCCTATAGACGGGCGATACAGAGGGAAGACGGAGCCCCTGGCAGCCTATTTCTCGGAGTATGCTTTGATTCGTTATCGTGTTCGCGTGGAGGTGGAGTATTTCATCGCCCTGTGCGAGTTGCCCTTGCCGCAGTTGGCTGGTTTCCCAGCCGATGCAGAGCGGTTGCGCGACATCTATCGCAACTTCACGGAGCAGGATGCCCAGCGCGTTAAGGACATCGAATCGGTGACGAACCACGATGTGAAGGCTGTCGAGTACTTCATCAAGGAGAAGTTCGACGAGATAGGCGGATTGGAGTCTTATAAGGAGTTCATCCACTTCGGTCTGACTTCGCAGGACATCAACAACACAAGTGTTCCCCTGTCGTTGAAGGAAGCCTTGGAAGAGGCGTACTATCCGCAGATAGAGGAGCTGATAGCCCAACTGGAGGCGTATGCCGAGGAGTGGAAGGACGTGCCCATGCTGGCCAAGACCCACGGACAGCCTGCCAGTCCCACCCGACTGGGCAAGGAGATAATGGTCTTTACCTACCGCCTGCGCCGTCAGCTTGAGATGTTGAAGGCCTGTCCCATCACCGCCAAGTTCGGTGGGGCAACGGGTAACTTCAACGCCCACCACGTGGCTTACCCCGACCGCAACTGGCGCGAGTTCGGTAACCGCTTTGTTGCAGAGAAGTTGGGACTGGAGCGCGAGGAATACACCACGCAAATCAGTAACTACGACTGCCTGGCTGCCGTGTTCGATGCTATGCGTCGCATAAACACCATCATCATCGACCTCGACCGCGACGTCTGGCAGTACATATCGATGGAATACTTCCGTCAGAAGGTGAAGGCCGGAGAGGTGGGTTCGAGCGCCATGCCTCACAAGGTGAACCCCATCGACTTCGAGAACTCGGAAGGCAATCTGGGCGTGGCAAATGCCCTGTTGGCTCACCTCAGCCAGAAACTGCCGATAAGCCGTCTGCAGCGCGACCTGACGGACAGCACCGTACTGCGCAACGTAGGTGTGCCCATGGGTCACATGCTCATCTCGTTACAGAGCACTTTGAAAGGACTGCGCAAGCTGGTGCTGAACCAAGAGGCCATCAACCGCGACTTGGACAACTGCTGGGCAGTATGTGCCGAGGCCATACAAACCATCCTCCGTCGCGAGGGCTATCCGAAACCATACGAAACACTGAAGGCTCTGACCCGCACGGGCAAGGGCATCAGCGAAGAAACAATAAAGGAATTCATAGAAACACTAAACGTAAACGAACAAGTAAAAGAAGAATTAAGGCGACTTTCGCCGCACAGTTACACTGGAATCTAAAAACCTCCCCCCGTCGTCCCTTGTAGGGAGGGAGAGGTCACATTCCAAGCAATGAATTAACAATTAAAAGCAAATTATGATTACAGAAGACGAACGTTGGAAAGAACAGTTTTCCGACGAACAGGGAGAGGGCCGGGAGGGCTATCGTCCCTACAACAGAGAGGGAGCATCGAAGAGTATGAGCAATGGCGAGGGACGCACAAGGCGTCCGCGCATTCAGCGTACAGAACAAATTCGTCCTCAGGGTATGGGCTACGGTCAGCAGCGTCCTTACCAGCGTGAGGGCGGTTACCAGTCTTATAACCGTGACAGTTACAACCGCGAGGGCAATCGTGCGTATGGACGTTCAAACGATTGGGCAGGCAATGCCGAAGGTGGAAGTTACCAGCGCCGCGAGGGCGGTTATGGTCAGCGTCCCTACCAGCGCGAGGGCGGCTATCAGCATCGTGAAGGCGGCTACCAGTCTCATAATCGAGAGGGCTACGGCCAGCAGCGTCCTTATCAGCGTCGCGAAGGTGGCTATCAGGGTGGTGGCTATCAGCGCCGTGAGGGCGGTTACCAGCGCGAAGGAGGCTATCAGCGTCGTGAAGGCGGCTATGGTCAGCAGCGCGGTGGCTATCGTCAGCGTACGCCGGGCTATAACCCCCACGCCAAGTACAGCCTGAAGAAGCAGATTGAGTACAAGGAGAAGCACTACGATCCCAATGAACCCATCCGTCTGAACAAGTTCCTGGCTAATAGCGGCGTTTGCAGCCGTCGTGAGGCCGATGACTTCATACAGGCTGGCGTGGTTCGTGTGAACGGACAGGTGGTGACGGAACTGGGTACGAAGGTAATGCGCACCGACAACGTGCTCTTCCACGACCAGTTGATTACCCCCGAACGCAAGGTCTATGTGCTGCTGAACAAGCCCAAGGATACCGTAACGACCAGCGACGACCCCCAGAACCGCAAGACGGTGATGGACTTGGTGAAGGGTGCCTGCAAGGAACGCATCTATCCCGTAGGTCGTCTGGACCGCAATACAACGGGTGTGCTGCTGCTCACCAACGATGGTGAACTGGCAAGCAAACTGACCCATCCCCAGTATCTGAAGAAGAAGATTTACCATGTGTTCCTCGACAAGAATGTGACGGCAACCGATATGCATCAGATAGCCGAAGGCATAGAGCTGGAGGACGGAATCATCAAGGCAGACGCCATCGAGTATGCCGACGAGAAGGACAAGAAGCAGGTGGGCATAGAGATACACTCGGGCCGCAACCGCATCGTGCGCCGCATCTTCGAACACCTCGGTTATAAGGTGGTGAAGCTGGACCGCGTGTACTTCGCAGGTCTGACGAAGAAGAACGTACGTCGTGGCGACTGGCGCTTCCTGACCGAGGCCGAGGTGAACATGCTTTACACGGGAATGTTTGAATAAGAGGACCCACCCTAACCCTCCCCTTAGGGAGGGGAATAGGAAGGGCATGATATTAGAGATAATAGTGATTAATTGTAGAATATAAATTTCAATGTATCCATCTCCCTCCTTTTAAGGGAGGGGCGGGGTGGGTCTTTATTATTATGAAGCGAACGAAAGTCATAGATGCACTGAAGCGTACAGACTTCGGTAGTGAGATAACAGTGATGGGGTGGGTGCGCTCGAAGCGCGGCTCGAAGGGCATCTTCTTCATTGCCCTGAACGATGGCTCGACTATCAAGAACATGCAGATAGTGGGCGAGGACCAGAACTTCGACGAGGAAACCATCAAACTGATTACCACGGGCGCTTGCCTGAAGGTAGTTGGCACACTGGTGGAGAGTCCTGCCGCAGGTCAGGCCAGTGAGATACAAGCCAAGCAGATAGAGGTGCTGGGCGAGTGCGACAACACTTACCCCTTGCAAAAGAAGGGCGCCTCTTGGGAATACCTGCGCACGGTGGCTCACATGCGTCCGCGTACCAATACCTTTGGTGCCATCCTGCGCATCCGTCACAATATGGCGATGGCTATCCACACCTATTTCCACGAGCATGGTTTCTACTACTTCCATACGCCGCTGATTACGGCCTCGGACTGCGAAGGCGCCGGCAACATGTTCCAGGTGACGACGAAGAACCTCTACGACCTGAAGAAGGACGAGGAAGGAAAGATAGACTATAGCGATGACTTCTTCGGTCAGCAGGTGGCCCTGACGGTGAGCGGACAGTTGGAGGGTGAGCTTGGTGCTACGGCTCTGGGTCAGATATACACCTTCGGTCCCACGTTCCGTGCCGAGAACTCGAATACCCCAAGACATCTGGCCGAATTCTGGATGATTGAGCCTGAGATGGCCTTCTATGATAAGGACGACCTGATGGACCTTGAGGAGGATTTCATCAAGTATTGCGTGCGCTGGGCTCTCGACAATTGCCGCGACGACCTTGAGTTCCTGAACAAGATGGTTGACAAGACGCTGATTGAGCGCCTGGAGGGTGTCTTGAAGGAGTCGTTCGTGCGCCTGCCTTACACCGAGGGTATCGAAATCCTTCAGCAGGCCATCAAGGGTGGAAGAAAGTTCGAGTTCCCCTGCGAGTGGGGCGACGACCTGGCTTCGGAGCACGAGCGTTACCTCGTAGAGGAGTACTTCAAGAAGCCCGTCATCATGACTGACTACCCGAAGGAAATCAAGGCTTTCTACATGAAGCTCAACGAAGACGGCAAGACGATGCAGGGCACCGATGTGCTGTTCCCGCAGATTGGCGAAATCATCGGCGGAAGCGTGCGTGAGGAAAGCTACGACAAGCTGATGGCAGAGATAGGACGCCGCGGCATGGAGACTGAGAAACTGGAGTGGTATCTCGATACCCGCCGTTGGGGAAGCTGCCCACATGCAGGCTTTGGCCTCGGATTCGAGCGCCTTATCCTCTTCGTCACCGGTATGCAGAACATCCGTGACGTCATTCCCTTCCCCCGCACTCCGAAGAACTGCGAATTTTAGCATAAAAGCTTTCTTTAATCACATTAATCCGCGAAACGCTTGTCGTCTCGCGGATTTTTCTTTAAATTTGTGACGTAAATGTACCTTTAATTAATACAAATACTATGAAAAGAACTTCTTTTTTCATGCTGCTTGCTGCCGCTTGGCTATGTTCGATGCCTGCCTCGGCACAAGTGAAACGCCCCACAACTACTCGACCTGCAACCAACCGAACCACCACGACGCCTCAGAAACCGGCGGAGAAACGATGGGGGTGCTACGAACTGCGGGCTTCGCACGTTGCAGCCACTGATTCTGTGATTTATTACCTTGAAGGCGAGGAGAACAATGCCTTGATGAGCCTCGACTGTGAGACGGGTGCCGTGAAGACAGTCATCCCAGGCATCAAGGGCGTTTATGAGGGAGCCCGCCCTTTGTTCAGGAATGTTGTGGCTTCGGCAGGCAAGATACTCTTGCAGGTAAGCAAGGAGCCCAAGCAGGGAATCTACATTTGGGACGGCAAGTCTCTTAGTACATCTAAGAAGCTGGGCGAAGGCGCCTTGGAGATGTGTGCCTCTAATGGGAAGTATGTGATAATATATTCCGAGCCGAAGAACAAGGACGGCTATACTAAACAGTGTTATCGGCTCTGGGATATGGAGCAGATGGATTATCTCCTGACGTTCCCTATGTATGACGATATGTCGGCACAAACCGTCTATTACAACCTGAACCGTGCTCTTGTTGATGCTAACGGCAACGTCTGGATGCCCTATCGTAGGGGACTGCTGCGTGTAGCACGTGAGGGAGGAACGGGAACCAACTATCAGATAGAGGGCGAATACATTGATATGCTTCGCGATGAGAATAGCTATGGTTGGGACTCCGATCTTAAGCGTTCGCAGATTGCACTCACGGACGACCATATTTATGTTGCCTTCCATCGTCGCATCTTCCGTATGAGTCTCTCACAACCTGGCACATGGGAGGAGTACGCCAAGGTGCCTCCTACGCAGCAAGGCGATTTTGCCCGAATATATGCCTTCTCCGATGGTAGCCTGCTCACATGGTCGGACGTGAACAGTGACTTCGCTACGCAATTTTACCCGGCAGAGAAGCTGGACAGCCCCGTTAATCTTGGTGTACGCCCCAAACTTCCCACTACGGGCGGCTGGATTAATCGGGACTGGGAATGTTGGTTGTCTCTGAATGTTATGCGCAGCGATATGAAGGGTAACATACTGGTTTTAACCAATGGAAGGGGCTTTGTACATAACTCGTTGGATACTGGCGACCTATGGGTTATCAATCCCCGTGGTGTGGTTGGCTACAAGAATGTCGTGGGTAAGGTATTGAAGATTAACTAACCAATTAATTAAATAAGGAAATATTATGAAGAAGATTATGTTCTTGTCAGTGGCTGCGGCCCTGATGATGACGGCCTGCAATGGGCAGAGTGGTAAGAACGAGAGCGAGGCAGACTCGTTGGCCTTGAGTGGCGACAGCGCTGTGGAGGCTGTTGAGGAGGTAACTGAAGAGCCTGTAGCAGAGGAAGCTGTGCTGAATGCCGACCTGTTGGGTAAGTGGCACAATAACACCGACCCTGTAATCGAGATGATGGTGTCGGACAAGTATGGTACTTATGACGACAACAAGGGATATGGCTTCGTGAGGGCTTCCAATGAGTACTTCGAGTACGACTTTAATCTCGTGTTCACGGAGGTTACGGCTGACGGCGACAAGATTCGCGTGAAGTATGACAAGATGGAGGCGCAGTTTACCGGTGACCCCGACGATCCCGATGGCGAGGGCACTTGGGAGACAAAGAAGGTGGGTACGGGCGAACTGACGCTGGTTCCCGCAGGTGCCAAGAAGCTGAAGATAGAGTCCACCGAGAAGCGAATCAATAAAGCAACGCTGTATAAGTAATCTTGTTCCGCCTGAATAGGTATTCTTTACAATAATTATTAAACCATAACGAGCGGCGCGTGTCAATAAGTCATGCGTCGCCTTTTGTTTATATGGTTGTTGCTTGCTCCCCTGATGATGTGGGCGCAAGCTGATTCCATCCCCCGGCTTACGATTCGAGGCGTGGTGCGTGAGAACCAAAGCTTCGACCCGTTGGAAGGGGCGCAGGTGAGGCTCCTGCGCGACAGCACGATGGTGACTGGCGCTGTGGTGCAGAAGAGCGGACTCTTTACGCTGCCCAACGTGCCGGCTGGCAACTACACACTCGTCGTTTCATTTATGGGATACAAGGAACAGCGCTTTGCCCTGACGTTGCCCCGACGGTCGGGAAACTTCAGGGTGAAGGACGTGTTGATGCGCGAGGATGCCAAGGTCATGGAGGAAGCCGTCGTGGAAGGCAAGCTTGCCGAGATGACGGTGGTTGACGATACTATTATGTATAACGCCGACGCCTTCAAACTGCAGGATGGCGCGCTTGTGGAGGAACTGGTGGAGAAGCTGCCGGGTATCGTGAAGGGCGACGACGGCTCATATACCTGGAACGGTAAGCCCATATCGCAGTTCCTGGTGGATGGCAAGGAGTTCTTCGGGAACAACCGCGATGTCATCCTGAAGAACCTGCCGGCGGAGATTGTGGATAAGGTGAAGGCCTACGACCGGCAGAGCGACTATGCCCGCATCACTGGTGTGGACGACGGCGAGGAAAAGACCGTGCTGGACTTCAGCATCAAGAAGAACAAGAAGCGCGGCTGGTTTGGTAACGTGGATGGTGGCTATGGTACGCACGACAGGTACTCGGGCCGCGTGATGGTGAACCGCTTCATCGGCGACCAGAAGTTCTCTGTCTTCGGCAACGGAAACAATACCAACGGCAATGGTATGACGGACAATCAGTCGGCGGGTATGACGATGAACTACCAGAAGATGCGTAAATCGGACAGCAAGATGCTGCAGAATGCGTCGGACCGCGTGAAAAAGGAGCCCCTGCTGGAACTGAACGGTTCGGTGAGTGGAAACTTCTCGCAGGGCGGAAGCCAGTCTTGGCGCAACTCCCAGAACTTTGAGAATGCGAACGCGGCATACAACAACTCGTGGAACAAGAACTCTAACGACAACAAGGGCGCTTCGTTTAATTATACGGTGGAATGGAGGCCTGACTCGATGACGAACGTCCTCATCCGCCCCAACCTCTCGTGGAATACCTCGAAGAGTCGCAGCGCCAGCGAGAGTGCTGCTTTCCTCGACGATCCCTACCTGCTGAGCGACGACCCGCTGCGGGACTATCAGTTGCTGTCGGACACCATTGGCGTGAACCACAGGGTGGGGCGCAGTCATTCCGGTTCGCAGAACTTCAACGTAGGCGGCTCGGTACAGGTGAACCGCCGCTTGGCGAAGGCCGGGCGTAACGTGACCCTGAACGTGGACGCCAGCTACGGACACTCGACGAGCGAGAGCGATTCGTACAGCCAGGTGGATTACTACCAGATACTGGCCCTGTCGGGTGGCGACTCGGTTTACCACAAGATTCAGTACAACGATGCTCCGTCGAAGAACCGCAACGTGTCGAGCCGCCTGTCGTACACCGAGCCGATAGGTAACCAGATGTTCCTGCAGGTCTCTTACCAGTATAGCCGTCGCTTCACGGACCGCGACCGCACGGTGAGCAGCATCTTCGACTGGATGGACGATGGGGCCGGCGGGACTTATATGCCCTATGACACTTATGGGATTTCGGCAGCGAACTATCGGCAGTGGGCCGGCATTGCGTCGCCCGATGTGGAACAATGCAACTACACCACGAATACGTACCAGAACCACAACCTGCGGGTGCAGTACCGCATCAAC
Source organism: Bacteroidaceae bacterium (assembly GCA_045220575.1). Taxonomy (GTDB): domain Bacteria; phylum Bacteroidota; class Bacteroidia; order Bacteroidales; family Bacteroidaceae; genus Physcousia. The sequence continues at coordinate 10,979 of JBGUVX010000052.1, read as the reverse complement.
CGCACGCTGTACCGCCTGACCATCGGCGGCAATGTGCAGCCGCAGATAAGTACGGTGGATTACACGAAGGGCACGAAGCACTACGACGTGCGCCAGTCGGTGGTGAACGCTTCGCCGAACATCAACTTCCGCTATATGTTCAGCCGTCAGGAGCAATTGGAATTCAGGTATAACGGCAATACGGGGCAGCCGGGCATCACGGACTTGATTCCCGACACGCTGTCCAACGCCGACCCGCTGAACATACGTCTGGGCAACCCTGAGCTGAAGCCGTCTTTCACTCACAACATCAACGCTTCGTACCGCCGCTCGGTAACCGACAAGCAGCGCACCTCGGCGCTGAACTTCTCGTTCCGCACCACGCAGAACTCGACGACGAATCGCACGGAGTACAACGACGTGACGGGCGGACGCATCACGAAGCCCGTGAACATCAACGGCAACTGGAACGGCAACACCTCGTTCAACTTCAATACGGCCCTCGGCCCTGAAAAGTACTGGCGCATCAACACGAACACCGGCGGCTCGATGACGAACGCTGTGTCCTATGTCTATCAGCGGGCGTCTCAGCAGACGGTGAAGAATCGCACGCGGAGCATGAATGCGTGGCAGAACCTGCGCCTCTCGTATCGTCGCGACTGGGAGACCAAGTACAGCCTGGAGGTGGCTACCAATGGCAACTTCGGCTACAACCATAGCCGCTCGACCAACAGTTCGGCGTCGAACCTCGATACATACAATTTCTCGTACGGAGGTTCCCTGAACCTGCAGTTCCCGTGGGGCATGAGCCTGTGGACCGACATCTCGGAGCAGAGCCGCAGGGGATATGCCGACCACTCGATGAACACGAACAAGGTCATCTGGAACGCCAGCATCAGCCAGCGCCTGCTGAAGCAGAGGAACCTGACGCTGACCGTTCGCGCCTACGACCTGCTGCAGCAGCGCGACAACATCAATCGCAGCATCTCGGCAACGGCGCGCACCGATTCGCGCAACGAGGCCGTGAACTCCTACGTCCTCTTTTCCGTCAACTGGCGCTTCGGCAAGTTCGGCGGACGCACACAGCGCATGAACCGGGGCGAGGGGGGAGAGCGTCCCGACGTCATAGAGATGCGTCCCGAAGGCCGAGGCGGGCGGCCCGATGGCGACCGTCCTGCCGTTCGTGTAGAGGGCAGAGGCGGAGGCTTCGGCGGAGGCGACCGCAGGATGTAGCAGGAGGCAAGTGATGTCTTTCTTGACACACAGCTGTGTGTCAAGAGAAACGAAGCGTCGCATATGACTTAGGAATAGTATTCCTTCGCTTGGCACACAATTGTGTGTCAAGAGGGACGTTGTGTGGCTATGCTCAGGACGTAGTGTTCCGTCTCGCGAGTCTCCACGTCGTAGGGGCAATGGCGAAGCACGTCCTTCATCGAGTCGCGGATTCCCGTACCGATGAGCTTCAGTACGGCCTCCTTCCTGGTCCACAGTCGCAGGAAGGCCGCTTCCCGTCCTCCCCCCTGGGGCAGGGACATGCTTTCGGCCTCCGCAATCTGTTGTATTTCCTCGTCGTTCATGGCGTAGCGGATGAGGCTGTCGCTTACCCGTCGGCCCCGGCTCTCGATGTCTATGCCGCAGGGACGTTCGTCGATGATGCAGGCCACCGCCTCGCGGCAGTGCGACAGCGAGAAGTAAGGCCCCTCCCCATCTTCCCCCCAAGGGATGGGGGATTGTGAATCCGCTGGAAGCGATGCTCCCCTCCCTTGGGGAGGGGCTGGGGGTAGGCTTGGTTTCCCATGCTCGTTGAAGCGGAAGGGCGGGATTTCCGTGATGCCGTATTCCTCGGCCAGGCCCCTCTGGAGCAGTCGGAAGGCCAGGAGCGACTGGCGGCGGCCCGCGTCGTGCTTTATGGCCAGCACCCGCTCCCTGCGCCACTGGGGCAGCTCCGTCAGCCAGCGACCGATTTGCTCGTGGGTATATGCCTGTATTTGGTCGTCAACGTAAATCATGATACAAAAGTAAGAAATAATTCACAATTCACAATCCACATGTCACAATTATTCCGTATATTTGTCAGCGTAAAACGTAATCTGTAACTAAGAAAACCATGGAAGTCGATTTCAAAGCGCTTGCTGCGCAGTACAAGAGTGAGTTGTTGGACCAAGTGATGCCTTTCTGGATGACCAAGAGCATCGACCACGAGTTTGGAGGCTATTTTACCTGCATCGAGCGGGATGGCGAGGTGTACGACACCGACAAGTTCATCTGGCTCCAGGGCCGCGAGGTGTGGATGCTCTCGACACTATATAATAAGGTACCGCGCGAGGAGGTGAGCGAGGAGACACGTCAGCAGTGGCTCGAAGCCGCCATACAAGGCGCCGAGTTCCTGAAGAAGTACGGTCACGACGGACAGCTCAACTGGTACTTCTCGCTGACACGCGACGGGCAGCCCCTCGTCGAGCCCTACAACATCTTCTCATACACCTTTGCCGTCATCGCCTTCGGACAACTCTACAAGGCCACCGGCAAGCAGGAGTATGCCGATATTGCCAAGCGGACGTTCGACATCGTCCTGCAGAAGCGCAACAACCCGAAGGGCCGCTGGAGCAAGGCTGCCCCCGGAGCCCGCGCCATGAAAGATTTCGCCCTGCCCATGATATTGTGCAACGTCGCCCTGGAAATCGAAGACCTGCTGGAGCCCGCATTCCTGCAGGAGACCATCGACATCTGCCTGCACGAGGTGCTCGACGTCTTCTACCGTCCGGAGCTTGACATGATAGTGGAGAACGTGTCCGTCGACGGAAAACTGGTCGACTGCCACGAAGGACGCTTGCAAAATCCCGGTCACGCCATCGAGGCCATGTGGTTCATCATGGACTTGGGACGACGTCTGGGCAGGCAAGACCTCATCGAGAAGGCCGTGCACATCGCCCTCCGCGAGGCCGAGTATGGCTGGGACAAGCAGTACGGCGGCATCTTCTACTTCATGGACCGTCTGGGCCGGCCACTGCAGCAGTTGGAGTGGGACCAGAAACTCTGGTGGGTACACATCGAGACCCTCATCACCATGATAAAGGGCTACGAGCTGACCGGCTCGCAAGAGTGCCTCGACTGGTTCATGCGCATTCACGACTATGCATGGAGCCACTTCCGCGACAGCGAGTACCCCGAGTGGTTCGGCTACCTGAACCGCCGAGGCGAGGTGCTGCTCACCCTGAAGGGCGGCAAGTGGAAGGGATGCTTCCACGTTCCACGCGGCCTCTTCCAGGTATGGCAGACGCTAGAGCGAATCGTGCAAAAACAACAAGGAAAGTAATGAAGAGACTAAGCACAGGAATACTCGGATTCTTTGCCTGCATCGCCACAGCTGTCGCACAGCCGCAGTTCGTGGCCGAAACCCCGATACAAAGGGTTGGTGAGATGGTCTTCCAGAATCCCAAGCCGGTAACCTTCCACTTCACCAACAAAGGCAATGCCCCCCTCGTCATCAGCGAGGTGCACCCCTCGTGCGGATGTGTCAAGGTGGACTTCCCCCGGCAACCTATCCCTGCCGGGCACGCGGGAACCATAACGGCGATTTACGACGCTGCCATGCTGGGCACCTTCCATCGCAACCTGGCCGTCTATACCAATGTGCAGCAAGACCCCATCTACCTGACCTTCGAGGGACGTGTGGTGCAGACCCTGCTGGACTACGACGGCGACTTCCCCATAGAACTCGGCAACGTACGCCTCAATACCAATTACATCGAGTTTGACGATGTTAACAAGGGCGACAAACCCGTCGTCGAGCTGCAGGTAGCGAACATGGAGCACGGAGCATACACACCCCAGTTGATGCACCTGCCCAACTACCTGTCGGCGGAATACTTCCCCAGCGAGATACAAGCCGGAAGGGTAGGGCGCATCCGACTGACCCTGGACAGCGAGAAGCTGTTTCTGGACGGCCTGAACCAAACTTCCATCTACCTGGCGCGATACATGGGCGACAAGGTAAGCGACCAAAACGAGATTCTCGTCTCCGCAATCCTGCTGCCGGCATTCCGCGACCTGACCGCCGACGAATTGGCAAAGGCCCCCCACATCGTCCTGATGGAAAACGGCGAGCTGGTGAACGGCGAGACCACACTCGTTATGGACAAAAAGAAAAAGGCCACGAAGACCATCAACATAACAAACATCGGTGAGGAGACGCTGACGGTAAGTGCCGTCCAAGTCTTCAATCGGGCCATGACCGTGACTCTGGGCGACCGCAACATACCGCCGCATGGAACCACGAAACTGAAAATAACCATCGATGCCAAGGAACTGCAGAAGGCCAAGAACGGACCGCGACTGCTGCTCATCAGCAACGACCCCCGTCAGGCCAAGACAGAGCTGAGCATCAACGTAGAATGACTATGGAACACCCCGAGAATAGCGAAGAATACAAGGGACTGACCGTAAACAGCGGGGTAGGGCCCGTGTCCATCATTAACCCCTACTTGAAACGCGGACGCTTTGCCCGCCGCAGGATGTCGGCAGGAGATTACGTCGAGGGCATACTGAAGGGCGATTCCGCCATCCTGGGGCAAGCCGTCACCCTCGTGGAAAGTGTGAACCCCGAACATCAGGTCGTGGCACAGGAGGTCATCGAGAAATGCCTGCCCTACAGCGGAAAGTCAGTCCGCATCGGCATCAGCGGCGTACCGGGTGCGGGCAAGAGTACCAGCATCGACGAGTTCGGCATACATGTACTGAAGGAATACGGCGGCAAGCTTGCCGTCCTGGCTATCGACCCCAGCAGCGAACGCACGAAAGGCAGCATCCTTGGCGACAAGACGCGCATGGAGAAACTAAGCGTCCACCCCGATTCGTTCATCCGTCCCAGCCCCTCAGCCGGTTCTCTGGGTGGTGTGGCGCGTAAGACGCGCGAAACCATCATCCTGTGCGAAGCCGCCGGCTACGACAAAATCTTCGTCGAGACGGTGGGCGTGGGGCAGAGCGAGACAGCCTGTCACTCGATGGTTGATTTCTTCCTGCTCATCCAACTGGCAGGTACTGGCGACGAGCTGCAGGGCATCAAGCGCGGAATCATGGAAATGGCCGATGGAATCGTCATAAATAAGTGCGACGGCAACAACGTCGAGAAGTGTCAGTTGGCAGCAACGCACTTCCGCAATGCCCTGCACCTGTTCCCCGCCACCGAGAGCGGTTGGATGCCCAAGGTGCTATGCTATAGCGGCTTCTATGGCACAGGTATCAAGGAGGTCTGGGACATGATTTATGAGTACTTCGATTTCGTGAAGGGCAACGGATACTTCGATTACCGTCGCAACGAACAGGCCAAGTACTGGATGTACGAAACGATAAACGAGCACCTGCGCAACAGCTTCTATCAGAATCCTACAATTGCTGATATGCTGAAAGCGACGGAAAAGGGTGTGCTGAATGGGGAGAAGACTTCATTCGTGGCAGCCAAGCAACTGCTCGACACGTACTTTACACTCCTGCATTAGCCAAGTCGGGGTGCTCGTAGCCCCGCAGATGCCAATCGAATCACAATGTGTCAGCCAACGGGAGTCAATCTCGTTGGCTGCATCTATCATATAGCTCTGGGGGTTCACACGATGGCACTCCTCGAACAGGACACGCCCATTCGACGACTTCTTCCCACAGACGAAGAGCACGACATCGTGGCGCGAGGCAAACTCACGAATGTGAGGCATGCGGTTGGCCACTTGGCGGCAGATGGTGTCGTAATACTTGAAGGTGGCCGTGGGACTGATGTGTTGCTGGATGTATTCTACGATGCAACGGAACTCGTCGAGCGGTTTTGTGGTCTGGCTATACAGATAGATGTCGCGGCTGAAGTCAAGGCGCTCAACGTCATCCGGGCGTTCTATCACGATGGCCGTTCCTTCGGTCTGGCCCACCAAACCCAATACCTCGGCATGACCATTCTTGCCAAAGATGACTATCTGTTTGCCGTGCTCGGGGTCGCTGTCGTATTCTTTCTTGATGCGCTCCTGCAGGTGAAGGACTACGGGACAGGTGGCGTCGATGATGTCAATGCCGTTCTGGCGGGCAGTCTCGTATGTCTTGGGAGGCTCGCCGTGGGCTCTGAGCAACACGGTGGCATTGTGCAACTGGTCGTATTCCTCGTGCCCGATGGTGATGAGGCCCATGGCCTGCAGCCGGGCGCACTCCATCGAGTTGTGTACGATGTCGCCCAGACAATACAAGGTTTGCGTGTCGCCCTGCAACACTTCCTCAGCTTTCCCTATGGCGCGTGTTACGCCAAAACAGAAGCCACTGCCCGTGTCTATCTCAATCTTCAATTTTCAATCTTCAATTTTCTGTTGCCTGCTGAAAGGCGCGCAGGAGCCATTGCTTCTGCTCCTCGATGGTCAGGTGGCTGTTGTCGAGCACCAGCGCGTCGTCGGCTTGTCGAAGGGGGCTTATATTGCGATGGGTGTCGATGTAGTCACGTTCCTCCACGTTGCGCAGGATTTCCTGCATGTCGCAGGCCTCGCCTTTGGCTGTAAGCTCGTCATAGCGACGCTTGGCACGAATCTCGGCGCTGGCCGTAACGAATATCTTCAGCTCGGCATGGGGAAAGACGGTGGTGCCAATGTCACGACCGTCCATGATGATACCTCCCTCTTGGCCCATGCGTTGCTGCTGGCGCACCATCTCCTCGCGTACGAATCCCAGCGCGGCTACGGGACTGACGTGGTTGCTGACCTCAAGCGTTCTGATGCGGTCCTCGACACGTTCGCCGTTGAGGTACGTATCGGGCCTACCGCGCTCGGGATTGAACTGGAAGGAGATTTCGATGTTCTTCATCTCATCCTTGAGGCGTGCCTCGTCAATCTTTCCGTCCTTTATGATGCCGTTGTCCAAAGCATACAGGGCAACGGTGCGATACATGGCGCCGCTGTCAACGTAAACATACCCAATCTCGCGGGCCAGGTCCTTGGCCATCGTGCTTTTGCCGCACGAGGAATAACCGTCGATGGCAATGGTAATCTTCTTCATATAATTATTTATAAACTATAATTCAGGCTTACGGCTACGGTCGGGCTGCTGACGTGGTACTTGGCGTATGCAAGTCCGAACTTTACCTTCTTGATGTTCAGTCCTGCGCCTACGGACAATCCGGCGGCATGGCTCGAACCAGCGGCCTTCATCTCGTATGCCCGACGGAAGTTGAAGCCGGCAGCAACGTAGAATTGTTTCGTAGGGATGATATCGACACCAAAGCAGAAGTGGTTCATCAGGATGTTTCCGCCCTTTGGCTTCTTACTTACGTGATAATAATACTTCGACGACCAACGGGAAAGATCGACCATCGTTACGCTGAAGCGTATGGGAGCATGTCCCAAACTCTTGGAGAATCCCAACTGAAGATTGAAAGGCAAGCGCTCGTGGTCCTCACCGAAGGCCTTTACCTGTCCGCCTAAGTTCGCGGCAACGGCAGAAAATGAGAAGTCGTGGTCCTCGTTGTAGTAGTTCAAGCCTAAGTCGACGGCCAAGCCACAGGAGGTGTAGTCGGCATACTTGGAGTAAATGATTTTGCCCGTAGCGGCACCCACCCAACGGTCGCTGAGGCTGTAGCTGTACATGCCGTTGATGGCCATGTCCAAGGCATGCATTTCGCCCAGAACTTCGCCAGTTTCCAAGGTTTCCTTCATGGCCCCATAACCCAAGAACTGGATGCCTGCACCCCATGTCCCGCGTTTGCCGGCAACGCGAGCGAAAGACACACTCCCTGACTTGCTGCCCCGCATGTAGGTCATGAAGTTGAGGTTCATTGTATTGTTGCTCACGCTGGCCAGTAAGGCTGGGTTCTGAAATATCAGCGAGGCATCGTCTTCTATTAAGGAGATGTTGCGCCCGCCTAACGCAGTGGTGTGGGATGAGGTGGGCAGGTTGAGGAAATTGAAGACGCTGCCGCTCTCTTGTCCGCTCATGAATTGAGTGGCAAGCAAGAGTAAAGTGAGAAGAGTCAAGCGGTATGTCTTCATAATTTTGTTTTTGGCCCTCAAAGATACATTATTTTCGAGATACTGCCTCATATTTAACGTCAAAACTCCTATAAAAGTTGCATTGAGAACGTAAAAATGTATGAAAAGGGAAAAAAAACGGTGCGGAATCGAACGTAAATAAAAAAAATGTGTTACATTTGTTCCCGAAGTAATGAAATTAACAGAAATCTATATGGAAAACGTAGAAGAAAGAAATCTTAACGACGAACTTCAGGGTCAGTCGTGGACCAGTCTGCTGATTGGCTATGTGCTCGTTCTTGCAGCTCTGTTTGTTGCATTCGAGTGGACCCAGCGTGAAATTAAAGTTGAAGAAACTGATAAAGTTTATGACTTCGAGATGGTTGAAGACGACATGATTCCTATCACCAAGCAGGAACAGCCCATGGCTGCACCACCACCACAGGCAGCTCCAATGGCTCCTGAAGTCCTGGATGTGGTGAAGGATGAAGTGGAGATTCCTGAAGAGGAAATTCAGACCACCGAGGAAGTTAATCAGAGTATCGTGTCAGTTGTAGGTACTGGTGCTCCCACGGCTGTGGTTGCAGGTCCTCCTGCTCCCGTAGTTGAAGAGGTAGACGACGACCGTATCCTCGATGTGCCTGAGGAAAGTGCTGAGTTCCCTGGCGATGTGTATGCATGGCTGAATAAGAACATTAAGTATCCTCCTATCTGTCAGGAACAGAATATCCAGGGTCGTGTCAGCGTACAGTTCGTTATCAACAAGGACGGTTCTATCGTTGATGTTAAGGTACTCCGCTCGCCCGATGAGAATTTGTCGAAAGAGGCTGAGCGCGTTGTAAAGAGCATGCCGAAGTGGAAGCCCGCACGTCAGGGTAACAAGCCTGTCCGTATGCGCTATGTACTGCCCGTTATGTTCCGTCTGAGCTAATTTACGAGTATAATATTGGAAGGCTGCCTGCAAACGGCAGCCTTTTTTGCCTAAACTCCCCTTTATATTATATATATGTATACGAGCGCACAAATATTAGAAAAGGTGAATGCCGCCCTGGCTGCACTCACATACGACCGTAAGCCGACAGGTTTGTACGACCCTATCCGCTATGTGCTTTCCTTGGGAGGTAAGCGCATTCGTCCCGTGCTGATGCTAATGGGTTATAATCTTTATCGCGAGGACGTGGACAGTATTATGATGCCAGCCTTGGGCTTGGAGACCTATCATAACTACACGTTATTGCATGACGACTTGATGGACAGGGCCGATGTGCGTCGTGGACATCCCACAGTCCATAAGAAGTGGAATGAGAATGCGGCAATCCTAAGCGGTGACTCTATGCTTGTCCTTGCCTATCAACGTATGGCGGAGTGCAGTCCCGAGATGTTGCCCCGGGTGATGGAACTCTTTACGGAAACCGCCCTCGAGATAGGTGAGGGACAGCAGTATGATATTGAATTCGAGACACGGGACGATGTCACGGAGGATGAATACATTGAGATGATTCGACTGAAGACATCCGTACTTCTTGCATGTGCCTTGAAGATAGGGGCCATGTTGGCTGGTGCCCCGACTGCCGATGCCGAAGCTTTGTACGATTTTGGCGAACAGATAGGGCTTGCATTCCAGTTGCAGGATGATTACCTCGATGTTTATGGTGATTTCAAGGTCTTTGGTAAGCGAATCGGTGGCGATATCCTGTGTAATAAGAAGACCTATATGCTCATCAATGCTCAGTTGCGTGCGAATGATGCGCAACGGCGCGAACTGACCAAATGGCTGACGGCAAAAAACTATGACGAGCAGGAAAAGATAGCTGCGGTAACTCGTCTGTACGACGAAATCGGTATACCCCAATTGGCTCAGCAGAAGATTCAGTGTTATTACGATTTAGCTGAGAAAAGCCTATCCAAGGTGAATCTGCCCGAGACAACCAAGCAGAACCTTTGGCAGTATGCTCAGGAAATGCTCAACCGCAAGAGCTAACCCTAAACTTTCAACTCTCAACTCTCAACTTTACACTCCTTGATAGACACGCATAGTCATATATATGGCCCGGAGTTCGACGCGGATCGCGACATGGTGGTTGAGCGCGCTCGGGAGAACGGCATAGAATACATACTTCTGCCTAACATCAATGCAGATTCCGTACGTCCCATGCTTGAACTATGCAGTCGATATCCCAACTACTGTTTCCCCATGATGGGCCTACATCCAGAAGATGTCAAAGAGGATTATCAAGAACGGTTGGATGAGATGGAAAGATTGTTAAGCCAACCTCACCCCTATATCGCGGTAGGTGAGGTGGGACTTGACTTCTACTGGGACGATACGTTTCGCGAACAGCAGCTTGATGCCTTTGAAAGGCAAGTGTGTTGGGCACGTGACTTCGGACTCCCTCTTGTCATCCATTGCAGGTCGGCACATCGAGAATTGGTGGAAACGATGGAACGTCATCGTGCCGAGGGCTTGTCGGGGATATTCCATTGCTTTGGTGGAACGCGTGAGGAGGCTGAGGAACTATTGTCGTTCGACGGCTTTGTGTTGGGCATAGGCGGTGTGCTGACCTATAAAAAGTCGACCTTGCCTGAAGTTCTGAAGACAATTCCTTTGGGGCGTATCGCATTGGAAACAGATTCTCCTTATCTGGCCCCTGTGCCATATCGTGGAAAACGGAATGAAAGTTCCTATATCGTGCAAGTGGCGAAGCGTTTGGCAGAAGTTTACGCATGTGACGTTTCGGAGGTAGATAAAAACACAACCGATACGGTTAAAAGGCTGTTTCATCTGCCTTAGTATGTCTGAAAGTATGCAATTTAACGAAAAATTAAATAAATTTGTATGAGAAATCGTGTGCAGTTCACTTTTTTTTCGTAACTTGCACTCCGAATTATGGTGCAGAGGGCTGTTTTGTCTAAAAACACCGTGATGGAGAGATGCTCGAGTGGCTGAAGAGGCACGCCTGGAAAGCGTGTATACGTCAAAAGCGTATCCGGGGTTCGAATCCCCGTCTCTCC
>JBGUVX010000051.1:0-57270 GCA_045220575.1 Bacteroidaceae bacterium | reverse complement strand
GCTACGCAAGCGCTAAAGCGATGACTTGCTCCTCTTCGCTACGCCGCTCGGCCTTTGGACGCTTGATTCATTCAAGAAGCGTCACCCTTCAGGATGCCGAGCGGTAGTTTTTTGCCCCACGCCCCCGTTTCACTTACTGTTATAAAAAAGGGTATTCGTGGAAAAAGCGGTGGGAGGACTATTTATTCGTTTGGGATACGAACTTGACAATACAGTCAATACAGATTGGTCTTTCCGTCAAATCAGGGAACGTCACTCTCACTTGAAGCTTTGCTTCGAGCCTGCTCACGTTGAACTTCGTTCGACCTCGAACGCGACTCGGCAATGTTTGAGCAAGCTCACATTGCTCTCGCTGCTTACTCGGTTCGGCCGCTCGGCCTTTGGACGCTTGCCTAAGCAAGAATGTTCAAACGAGTTTGTCATTGCTCTCGCTTAATCGCAGCCTTCTCACCTTTACCTCATATCTCTAATGACCGATTTGGGCTAAAACAATCCGCCGGGCCCATCTTTCGATGTCTCGGCGGATATTTGAGCTACGGGAGGAATCGGGAACCCAGTCCCTTCCCGGTGTCTTAAAGCAGGCCGTTCAGACGTCTCCACTCCTTACCTTTGGGCGTGTAGCAGTAGATAAGGAAGATAATGCCAGGCACTCCTACTAACAAAGCTGCTAAATAAACTCCCATATTACTTGTCCTTTCTTTTATTGGTTAATATTAATCCTATCCACAATGAAATAACTACGATGAACAGGCCAACTACATAAAGTATGGTTTTGTCTGTCACGTCATTAAAGAGTGAGGTGATGATTACGCCAGTGAATACGTATTTCGCCACATCTATTAGAAAGTCAGCCAACTTTTCCTTTCGCTGGTTCACTATCGGTTTCACTTCCATAGCTTCCACCGCATCCAGTTGCTTATTAATTTGCGGCTTCTGCGGCTTGGCTTTCTCGCGTCTCGTTGTCATTACTTTGTCATTTCACGTTTGACACTGCAAAGATACGATTAAGCGAGAACAAAACAAAATAAATAGATTTATTTTTTTATGCGAACCGATGGAGCATACTCTCACTTTTTAAGGTACAGGAGGGAGAGGCGGTGGGTGAAGAGTTCTGGCTGGTGGCGGAGCAGTTCGAGGGACTCTTTGTATGGCTTGCGGGCATCCAAGTACATTTCGCCGTGAGCCGTGGGCTCGTGGCGGGGTGTCATGTAGTCGGCACCGAAGTAGCAGCGCAGGGCATCGTCGGTGTTGTTGGGGGCGGGATACTGCTGTCCCTCGAAAGGTATCCATTCCATCCGTTCGTAGCTGCTGCGAAGGCGGATTCGGCGATGGGTGCTGTAACGATAGGAGATGACAGAAACGCGGCGATGGCGGTCGGCATCGACCATGCGGAAGAGTGCCTCGTACCAGCGGAACAGCCGTCGATAGTCTGCCAGACAGCCGATGGCCTTTGACACGAGCGAGCCGACTTTCTTTCCCAAGGATGTGTTCTCCTCTGGATGGCGCAACTGTCCGTGAATGGTCTTGCGGATGAGCATTGCCGTGGTGCGATGAAGGAATCGCAGGACGGGATTCTCGATGAAACCGTCGAGAACGAAGATGTCGACGAAAATGCCCTGACAATGATTCTTCCGGGTTGAGACTTCGGCCTGGGTCAGCGCAGTCGTATCTGTTCGGCGCAGTTGCGCATGTCCGCAGTAGTAGTCCTTGTCGCTGTAGGTGGTCTGGAAGAAGTAGGGAGGCTGGAACTCCTCGGCGGCAATCTTCACCAGTTTGTCGTAGTCCTTGCGGAGCATGACGAAGTCGATGTCGTCGTCCCAGGGGATGAATCCTCCTTCGCGAACGGCTCCGAGCAGGGTTCCGCTGTCCATCCAGCACTGCAGGCCGTGGCGCTGGCAAACGTCTATGAGCCGCTGGGCCATGTCCATGCTGACAGCCCACACTTCCTTCATTTCGCGACTTATCGTGTAGCCTTGTCGTGTTTCTTCTTGGCAGAAATCTTCGGGAAGATTCATTGTTGAAATGTGTTTTTGTGTGAAACTTCCTGCAAATATAGTGATTATTTGGTACATTGACGAATATTTAGTAATTTTGCGAATACAAAAACGCCAGAATATAATGAAAAAGGTGCTGACAGTCGGTGTCTACGACTTACTTCACGTTGGGCACGTCGAACTATTCCGCAAGGCAAAGGCCCTGGGCGACTATCTCGTGGTGGCCGTTCAGGATTCGGAGGTGGTACAAGCCTACAAGCCGGAGGCGAAGATGGTATGCTCGACCGAGGAGCGCTGCTATATGGTGCGAGCCATCCGCTACGTCGATGAGGTCGTGGTTTATCGCGATGTCAAGGACATTGTCCGCGAAGTGGACTTCGATGTCTTTGCCAAAGGCCCTGACCAGTCGCACGAAGGATTCCAGGCGGCTGTGCGCTGGTGTTGCGAGCATGGCAAGGAGGTTGTGGTGCTGCCCCGAACCGAGGGCATCTCTTCGACAGACATGAAGAAACTTATCAAAAGCATGTAGATGGAAAAACTGCATATCATCACTCCCGTAAAAGACAGCATCGATTCGACGTTAGAGACCGTCAGGGCAATCCTGGCATCGCAAGTCGATGTGCCGCACACTTTTACGATTTACAACGACTATTCGACTCCCGAGAACACCCAGCGCCTTGTCGAGGCTTCGCAGGAAATGGGGTTCCAACTGGTGAACCTGAGCGACCTGACCGACCATCCGTCGCCCAACTACCTGCTCGTGCTCCAGCGAGAGCGCAGGATGTGCCTCGAAGAAGGGGCCGGGCTGCTCATCGTGGAAAGCGATGTTACGGTTCGGCCCGATACGATTGCTGGCCTGTGGGACGCCGCCTTGCAGCATGGCGATGCCGGCATTGTGGCTTCGGTGACGGTGGACGAGGCGGGCGAGATAAACTACCCCTACCTCTATGCCAAGGGACAGGAGAATCAGGTGGTGGACACGCGCCGCCATTGCTCGTTCTGCTGCTCGCTGCTCACGCCCGAACTGTTCCGACGTGTGGATTTCGACCAGTTGGACCAGAGCAAGTCGTGGTTCGATGTCACTATTTCCCATCGCTCGCTTCAGGAGGGACTTCACAACTACCTGATGACCACACTTCCCGTGCTTCATCGCCCTCATGGCAGCCGCCCTTGGAAACAGTTGAAATACAAGAACCCCCTGAAATACTATTGGCTGAAGCTGACCAAAGGCCTCGATAAAATCTAACTCTCCCCCCCAACCCTCAACTCTCACTTTTATCTTTTATCTTTTAATTTTCAATTTTCAACATGTTCCCTTTGGTATCCATTGTTGTGCCGGCCTACAACGCTGAAGCCTATCTGGCCGAAACACTCGACGCGCTGCTTGTCGAGGGATACCCCGAGACGGAAATCATCGTGGTGAACGACGGTTCGCGCGATGGCACGTTGTCTGTGGCTTCCGACTTCGCCCGCAGATGCGAGCGGCTGAAGGTCATCGACCAGCCGAATGGCGGCGTGTGCCGGGCTCGCAATCGGGGCATAGCCGAGGCAAGGGGGAAATACATTCTTCCCGTCGATGCCGATGACCTGATTTTCCCCGGTTTCATCGCATGGGCGGTGTCCGTGATGGAGGCAGATTCCGAGGTGAAGGCGGTCATTCCCAAGGCCGAGTTCTTTGGAGCGAAGTCAGGTCCTTGGCGTTTACCTCCCTTCTCCCTGCAACTGCTGGCGCGCAAGAACATGATTCCGGCAACGGCACTTTACAGGAAGGCCGACTGGGAGCGCGTAGGCGGTTACTACGAGGAACTGCAGGCGCGCGAGGATTGGGAGTTCTGGATTCACGTGCTCAAGGACGGGGGGAAAGTGGTTACCAGTCCCGAGCTGGGATTGCGCTACCGCATTCACGAGGCCTCGAAGCGCCTGGCCGACCGTCGGCTGAAGTATCAAATCATCGATGCCCTCAACGAGCGTCATCCCGAATTCTTCCAGCGGATGCTGGGTGGGCCGCTGCGTCACCAGCGCTCGTGGTCGCGACTGGCCAACCTGCTCCATCGCCTGTCCCATCCTCGCCATCTTACGGTGGCAAAGGAGTTTCAGGGTGACAAGGACTTCTTCCTTGCCTTGCCCGCAATCTTCAAGACATCGCGAGGCGAAGTCATCTACAAGCGCCGCAACGAGATACGCCGAATTGCCGTTGGCGGGCGCGAATATGTGGTGAAGTCTTTCCACAAGCCCAACCTGCTGAATCGCATCGTCTATGGCTTCCTGCGTCCGTCCAAGGCCCGTCGGTCTTATGAGTACTCCCTCCTTCTTCAGGAACGGGGAATCGGCGTGCCCACACCAGTGGCCTACTACAGCGAGCGCACCTTGGGCCTGTTCTTCGGGCGCAGCTACCATGTGAGCCTGCTTTCGAAGCTTCCCTATACCTATAATGATATCCTTGCCGGTCGGCTGTCGGCAGAGGACGAGCACGACTTCCTTGTTGCCATCGGTCGCACCACGGGCAGGCTCCACAATGCCGGGATGGTTCACCTCGACTACTCCCGCGGCAACCTCTTGCTGGGGCGCGACGACAGGGGGCAGGCTCAGGTGGAGCTTATCGACCTCAATCGGCTGCGCTTCCACGAAATCAGCATCGACGAGGGCTGCCAGAACTTTGCCGAGCGCTTGCCTGCTACCGAAAGCCAGCGGCGGCTGATGGCTGAAGCTTACGCCGAAGAACGCGGCTTCGATGCCGAAATCTGCTACCAGTTGCTGCAAAAATACAACAAAGAGACCTCATAACACCATAACCCTAAGCTATGAAACTCCTCACCATTGTCATTCCCATGTACAACATGGAACGCTACATCGACAAATGTCTGACTTCGCTCATTTTTCCCGATGGAATGGAGCAAATGGAGGTGCTCGTCATCAACGATGGCAGCCGCGACCGCTCGTCGGAGATTGCCCATCAGTACGAGTCGCGCTACCCCCAGACATTCCGCGTTATCGACAAGGAGAATGGCAACTACGGTTCGTGCGTCAACCGCGGCCTGAAGGAGGCTACGGGCAAGTACATCCGCATTCTGGATGCCGACGATTTCTACGAGACCCGGAATCTGCCCGGCTATCTCGACTTCCTGGGTTCCGTAGACCTTGACATGGTGTTCACCGAGTTCCGCCGCACCGATGCCGAGGGCCGTCCGGGAAAGCGAACCCGCGTCTTGCGCCGCCCTGGCAGAACCTACGGCGTGCGCGACCTCTACCACCCCCGCCTCCACATCACCATGCACTGCGTGGCCTATCGTACCGAACTGGTGCGCAGCATCGGCTACACCCAGACCGAGGGCATTTCCTACACCGACCACGAGTGGGTGTTCTGGCCGATGGCCTTCGTCAGGACTTGGCAGTACTATCCTCGTGTGATTTACAACTACCGCCTGGGGCGCGAGGGGCAGACGGTGAATCCCGAGGTGCTGTGCCGTTCCATGTCGCAAGCCATCGAGGGCATGCTGGTCACCGTGCGGCAGTACGAAAAGCTGAAACCCGAACTCGGCGAAGAGAGCCGTCAGTATCTGCTGGGACGCTTGGTGGAACGTGCCAAGTTCGAGTACAAGCCCTACCTCCTGCGCCACCACAGCCTCCTGCGCGACCGCATGGGCGAGCTTGTGGACTTGGACAGGACGTTGGCCGAGATTTCGCCCGACACCTATCAGGCCATTGCCCGCATTCGGGTCCACATCCTTTGTTTCCCCTACTACTATGTCCGTCGCTGGCGCGAGAGCGGTTACGACAACGACCTTCTTGGCCTGCGCCTGAAACGCAAGTAAACAAAAATGGGGAGCGATCGCTTCCCATTTTTGTACTATAGAATCTAAGGAAAGTTCTATGCTGTGAGCAGCTCTACGAGCTTTTCTACGGCAGAGATGAGGCCGTCGGCGTTCTTGCCGCCAGCTGTGGCGAAGTGGGGCTGACCGCCGCCGCCGCCCTGAATGAGCTGGGCTGCCTCGCGGATGTTCTTGCCGATGTTCACGCCCTGCTGTACCAGGCTGTCGGAGGCTGCTGCCGTAAGCATGGGCTTGCCCTCGTTGATGCTGCCGATAACCACCAGCGCATTCTCCACCTCGGCACGCAGTTGGAAGGCGATGTCCTTCACGAACTCGGGAGCCATGGTGGGCACTACGGCCTTCATGACGGTGATGCCGCTGATGTCCTTGGCGTTGTCCTTCATCGACTGCTTCAGTTGCATGGCTTTCTCGCGCATGCTATCCTCTATCTGCTTCTTCAACTGGGCGTTCTCGTCGATGAACTTCTGGATGGTTCCCTGCAGGTCGGGGGCGTTGTTGAAGAGGTGGCGCAGTTCGGCGATGGTGTCGGTGAACTGGTACATCATTTCCTCTACCCTGCGGCCTGTGATGGCCTCGATGCGGCGCACGCCAGCGGCTACGCTGCTCTCCGAGAGTATCTTCACCATACCCAACTGGCCTGTGCTCTTGGCGTGGCAACCGCCGCAGAACTCAACGCTGTCGGCAAACTGCACCACGCGCACCTTGTCGCCGTATTTCTCGCCGAAGAGGGCGATGGCGCCCAGCTTCTTGGCTTCCTCGATGGGCATGTCGCGGTGGTCTTGCAGGGGGATGTTCTCGCGAATCTTCTCGTTCACCAGTCGCTCCACCTGACGCAGTTCCTCGTCGGTCACTTTCTGGAAGTGTGAGAAGTCGAAGCGCAGGTATTCGGGGGTCACCAGCGAACCTTTCTGCTCGACGTGGGTTCCCAGCACCTGACGCAGGGCTTGGTCCAGCAGGTGGGTTGCCGTGTGGTTGGCCTCGCTGGCACGGCGGGCGTCAACATCGACGCAGGCCATGAAGGGGGCCTCGGGCTGCTTGGGCAGGGTCTTGGTGATGTGAACGGGCAGGTTGTTCTCCGTCTTGGTATCGATGATTTCGATGGTCTCGTTCTCGCTCACCAGCACACCCTTGTCGCCCACTTGTCCGCCCTTCTCGGCGTAGAAGGGGGTCTGGTCGAGCACCAACTGGTAGTAGGTCTGCTTCTTCTGCACAATCTGGCGATAGCGCACGATGCGGCACTCGCTCTCCGTCATGTCCCAACCGAGGAACTTACAGCCCCCCTCTGATTCCCCCGAGGGGGAGGTGGTGAGGATGCTTATCCAGTCGCCGTTCTCGACGGCAGCAGCGTTGCGGGCGCGGTCTTTCTGCTTCTGCATTTCGGCATTGAAGCGCTCCTCGTCCACGGTCAGGCCGTTCTCGCGGCAGATGAGTTCCGTCAGGTCGAGGGGGAATCCGTAGGTGTCGAACAGGGTGAAGGCTTTCTCGCCGTCGATTACGGTCTTGCCGGCAGCCTTTGTCTCTGCCATTACGCCGTCGAGCAGGCGGATGCCGGTCTCCAGCGTGCGCAGGAAGCTCTCTTCCTCCTCCTTCATCACCTTCGAGATGAGTTCCTTCTGGGCATCCAGTTCGGGATAGGTCTCGCCCATCTCCTGAATGAGCACGGGCAGCAGGCGGTACATGAAGGCTTCCTTCTGTCCGAGGAAGGTGTAGGCATAGCGAACGGCGCGGCGCAGGATGCGGCGGATGACGTAGCCAGCCTTGGCGTTGCCGGGCAGTTGTCCGTCGGCGATGGAGAAGGCGATGGTGCGCAGGTGGTCGGCGCAGACGCGCATGGCGACGTCCGTTTCCTCCTTGTCGCCGTACTTGTAACCCGTCATGTCGCTAATGGCCTTGATGATGGGCTGGAACACGTCGGTGTCGTAGTTCGAGTGCTTGCCTTGGATGGCGCGTACCAGACGCTCGAAGCCCATGCCAGTGTCGATGACGTTCATCGAGAGGGGCTCCAGATGACCGTCGGCCTTGCGCTCGAACTGCATGAACACGATGTTCCATATCTCGATGACCTGTGGGTCGTCCTTGTTCACCAGTTCGCGTCCGGGCACCTTGGCCTTCTCTTCAGCGGTGCGGCTGTCGAGGTGAATCTCGGAGCAAGGGCCGCAGGGGCCTGTGTCGCCCATCTCCCAGAAGTTGTCGTGCTTGTTGCCGTTGATGATGTGGTCGGCGGGCACGTGCTTCAGCCAGAAGCTGGCAGCCTCGTCGTCGCGGCTGAGCTTCTCTTCGGGAGAGCCCTCGAACACCGTCACGTACAGGTCGGCGGGATTCAGCTTCAGCACATCCACCAAGTATTCCCAAGCCATGTCGATGGCTCCCTCCTTGAAGTAGTCGCCGAACGACCAGTTGCCCAGCATCTCGAACATGGTGTGGTGGTACGTGTCGTGACCGACCTCCTCCAAGTCGTTGTGCTTACCGCTGACGCGCAGGCACTTCTGCGAGTCGGCACGGCGGCGCGGCTCCGGGTCGCGCTGTCCCAGTATGATGTCCTTCCACTGGTTCATGCCGGCATTGGTGAACATCAGCGTGGGGTCATCCTTCACTACCATGGGAGCTGAGGGGACGATGGTGTGACCCTTCTGCTCGAAGAATTTCTTGAACGAATTGCGGATTTCGTTTGCTGTCATCATATTATTTTCTTTTGACAATTTACCTTGTTATGCTAATTCGGGCACAAAGATACAATTTTTAATTTTTAATTTTTAATTTTTAATTATATTTTTGTACCTTTGCAGGCAAAGAGTTAAAACTATGGCGCTGAATCCCAACAAAGTCCTAAAGGCATATTATTCCGTTAGCGAGGTTTCCGAGATGTTCGATGTGCCGGCAACCACGCTTCGTTTCTGGGAGATGGAGTTCCCCACGCTTCGTCCGCGCAAGTCTGGGCGCGGCATCCGCCAGTATTCTGTCGATGATGTCGAGGAGGTTCGTCTCATCCACAATCTGGTGAAGGTGCGTGGCATGAAGCTTGCCGCCGCACGCGAGGCCATCGCCAAGAACCGAGGCAACGAGAACGCCACCACCGACCTTCTGGAGCGCCTTCAGGCCATCCGTGCCGAACTCGTCGACATCCGCCGCGAGCTCTCTTCCATCGTCTGATTCCTTCCTTCGCCGCGACGCGTCCCCTCGTCCGCCGCCTTACTATCCCTTCGTCCGACGCATTACTATCGCATCGGCCACGCGACCGTAGCCGCGACAGATGGCTTACCTTCGCGCGCGTAATATATTAAGGAATAGGGAGGGTTAGGAGATGCGAGTGACGAGTTTCAGTTCGTCGATGCGCTTGAGGTCGCGGCAGATGGTGCGTACGTCGTCGGCATCGTGGACTTCAATGTTTATCTCGCCTTGGAAAATGCCATCGTTGGTCTCGATGGTCAGGCGCCGCATGTTGATGTTGAGCTGCTGACTGAGGATTTCGGCTATCTTGTAGATGACGCCCACGTTGTCGATGCCTTCGAGGCGGATGGTGGCGGGGAAGTAGAGCTTCTTGTGGGTATCCCAGCGGGTGGCGATGATTTGGTTGCCGTCGGCTGTCTTCAGGCGGTTGGCTTCGGTGCACTGGCGCTTGTGGATGGTGACGTGGCCTTTCTTGTCGATGTGACCCAGCACTTCGTCGCCCGGAATGGGGTGGCAACAGGGGCACAGGGTGACCTGGGGCAGGGTTTCCTCGTTGAGGACGTAGGTCTTCTTCTTATCAACCTTGGCTTTGGGCTCGTCCTGTGTGCTGGTGGGCTGTGTTGCGGCCTGAGCCGAGGCATTGCGCTTGAAGATGTTCAGGTAGCGTCCCCAGCCCTTCGACTTTTTGCGGTTGCGCAGGTGGTCGAGGTCGTCTTGTCCCAGCGTGATGCGTCCGCTTCCGATGGCAGCGTAGAGTTCCTCGCGTGTCTTGAGCTCGTGCAGGGCACACAGCTTGTCGACAATCATGCTGCTGGGTTCCATGTCGGACTCGTGGAGGAAGTCGGTGAGCATCTGTTCGCCATCGCGTTGCCGTTCGCGGTCCTCGCGGCGCAGCAGGGCCTGGATTTTGTTCTGGGCCTTGGCGGTAGTGGCGATGGAGAGCCATTCGCGGCGCACTTGCGAGTCCTTGCCGGTGAGGATTTCTATCTGGTCGCCGCCGCGTAGAACATAGTTCAGGGGTACCAGCTTGTGGTTCACCTTGGCTCCGATGCAGTGGGTGCCCACGAAGGTGTGAATGGTGAAAGCGAAGTCCAGCACCGTGCTGTCCACTGGCATCTTGCGGACATCGCCGCGTGGTGTCAGCACGAACAGCTCGTTGCTGTAGAGGTTCAGTTTGATGGTGTCCAGGAAGTCCATGCCGCTGGGCTGCGGGTCGTCGAGGATTTCCTTGATGGTGTGGAGCCAGTGGTCCAGTTCCGATTCGCTGTCCTCGGCAGTCTTCTCGCCGTCCTTGTATTTCCAGTGGGCGGCAAAGCCTTGCTCTGCGATTTCGTCCATCCGCTCGCTGCGGATTTGCACCTCAATCCACTGTCCGACCTTGCTCATCAAGGTGGTGTGGAGAGCCTGATATCCGTTGGCTTTGGGGTGGTTCAGCCAGTCGCGGAAGCGTTCGGGATGTGGGGTATAGCCCTTCGTGATGTAGCCGTAAATTTGCAGGCATTCTGCCACTTCGTCGTCGAGGTTTTTGGGGCGGAAGACGATGCGCACGGCCAGAATGTCGTAGACATCTTCGAACGAGACGTGCTTCGTCTGCATCTTCTTCCAGATGCTGTAGGGGCGCTTGATGCGGGCTTTGATGGTGTAGTTTATCCCGTGGCGGTCCAGTTCGGCTTGCATGGGTGCGATGAAGTCGCTGTAGATGGACTTCAGGTTGTTGTCGATTTCCGACAGGCGTTGGCTGATGAGCTCGCACTCCTCGGGGTGCTCGTAGCCGAAACTGAGGTCTTCAAGCTCTTCCTTGATTTTGTTCAGTCCCAGACGGTAGGCCAGTGGGGCGTAGATGTTCAGCGTCTCGCCGGCAATCTTGTACTGTTTGTAGGGCGGTTGGCTCCCAAGGGTGCGCATGTTGTGAAGGCGGTCGGCAATCTTGATGAGGATGACGCGGATGTCGTCGCTCATCGTCAAAAGCAGTTTCTTCAGGTTCTCGACCTGAGCAGATGTCTTGTCGCCAAAGATGCCGCCGGAAATCTTTGTCAGTCCGTCGACAATCTGTGCTATCTTCGGGCCGAAGATGTTCTCGATGTCGGCTACCGTGTAGTCGGTGTCCTCCACCACATCGTGGAGCAGGGCAGAGCAGATGCTGGTGCTGCCCAGACCGATTTCCTCGCTGACAATCTGGGCAACGGCAATGGGGTGCATGATGTAGGGCTCGCCGGAGAGACGCCGCACGCCCTCGTGGGCTTTGCGGGCAAAGTTGAACGCCTGAGTGATGAGAGCCACTTTCTTGCGGTGGTGACTCTTCAGGTAGGTGTCCAGCAGGTGCTGGAAAGCCTCGTTCACAATGCGTTCGTCGTCCTGTTCTGTCTTCTTCTCCAGTTCATCCATAATCTTTCACTCTTCACCCTTAATCCTTAATCCATAATCCTTCTTGCTCCTCTTCGCTACGCAAGCGTCCCTTCGGGACGAGCGCACCCTTCACTCTTAATTCTTATTTCTTATTTCTTATTTCTTAATTTTTAATCTCCTTTATCTTACTCTTAGCTTTTGTCCGGCACGAATGTTGTTGCCACGCAGCCCGTTCAGCCGCTTCAGGGCAGCCACGGTGGTGTGGTTGCGGCGTGCAATGGAGCCCAGGTTATCGCCCGCCTTTACCGTAACTCGCTTGACGCCTGCGTTGCTGCGCGACGGAGTGGCGATTTCCTGAGTAGCCACTTCCTTCTCGCGCTTGCTGAAAAGTTCGTCGGCGCGATGCTTGTAGACCGAATCGCCAGCCTCGATGAAGGCACTGATGGACTCGGCTGACATGCGTAGCGGCATCGGGCGTGACTCACCGGGAATCAGCGTGGTGCGGTATTGGGGGTTCAGGGCTTTCAGCTCTTCGATGCTCACACCGCAGAGCTCGTTTATCTGTTCGAAGCGCACGTCGCGGTTCACCATGATGGTGTCCGTCCCTGCTGGAAGTTGCGTATTCACCGGGCAAATATTGTGCTCACAATAGTAATTCATGATGTAGTTGGCCGCAATGAAGGCGGGAACGTAGCCACGCGTCTCGGCTGGAAGGTAGGGGTAGATGGTCCAGTAGTCGGTAGAACCTCCGGCCCGCTTAATGGCCTTCGACACGTTCTGCGGCCCGCAGTTGTAGGAGGCGATGACCAGTGTCCAGTCGCCGAAGATGTCGTAGAGGTCCTTCAGGTAATGGGCAGCGGCGTAGCTCGACTTGATGGGGTCGCGGCGCTCGTCGATGAGGCTCGTCACTTCCAGTCCGTACTGTTTGCCCGTGCCAATCATGAACTGCCACAGGCCTGCGGCACCCACACGACTGGTGGCTCCAGGGTTCAGCGCACTCTCGATGATGGGCAGGTATTTCAGTTCCAAGGGAATTTGGTAACTCTCCAGCGCTTCCTCAAACAGAGGGAAGTAGAAGTTGCTGGCTCCCAACATGATGCTGACCGAGCGACGCCAGCGACCGCTGTACTGGTCGATGAACTTGCGCACAACATCATTGTAGGGCATGTCGATTACGTTGGGCAGATGGCTCAGGCGAGTGATGTAGTCCTCCTTCTCGTAGGTTGGATTCTCGTTGTCCGTCTCGCAGTTGTCATCGTAGGTCAGGAAGTTGCGGACGTTCCACTCGTGTATCAGACTGTCCATCTCGCTACTGGTAAGTCCCTCGGGAAGGCCTATTTCCTCGTCCTTGCCCGTTCGCTCGTCGTGGACGGTTATTTCTTCGGTTTGTGCGTGAACTGTCAGACCCGACAGTGTCAGCCCAAGCGTCATCAAGATTGTTTTCTTTATTATGTTCACAATTCAATAGTTTTACAATTTCACTTTGCCCTTAGCCTTAAAACCGGAGGTTGCACGAAAGGCCGTAGGACTTCTGTTTGCCGCTTCCCAAACTCGGGCCTACCATGTCGATGATTGCTGGCTCGAAGCGTATGCTCAGGTCGCGGCTGATGTCGAAAGTCGACAACTCGGCATCAACATAGGCATCGATAACTGATATCAGATAGACCCCGCCAAAGGCGAGAATGCTCATGTCGCGGTACTTACGGAAGTGGTCTTTCTTGTTCTTGAAGATGGTCTTGAACTTTTCTTCCTTTCCCGTCATGTCGTAGCCCAACGGCAACATGTTCTCGTAGCTCTTGGTGTTGGGGTCGTTGTCCATAATGTCGTTATAGGCCTGTGAATAGTCCTTCAACATCTGGTTGTTCCAGGTTAGTGCATAGGCACATCCCAGAAAGCCTCCGTAGACAATGGGTAGTTTCCAGTATTTTCGGTTGTATATCTGTCCCCCGCCGGGGATGACAAGTGCCAGCCACATGGCACGAATGGGGTCGGGTTTGAAGTGCGACTTGTCGGCCTTCTTCGTGACTTTCGTCAGCAGGCTGTCAACGACTGTCGTGTCGAGCGGTGTTTCCGTTATCCTGGCCCGTTTTGGGGGAAGGACAGGGATGCTGAGAGTGGTGTCTACTGCCGTTGTGTCGGTTGCCAGCGAATCGCTGACTTCCTGCGCCAACATCCCGTCGGTGCCGAATACTGCGAGCAACAGGACCAGGGTGAACCGGTATGTCACTTCCCGCAGTCTCAATGCTTCAGGCGGTCAAGCATGTCAATAATCCTTTCCAGTTCGCTTTCGTTGGCAAAGGGAATGGTGATTTTTCCGCGCCCTTTGTCGCTGCAGGTCAACTGGACTTTTGTATGGAAGAGACTTGATAAGGCTTCCTTCAGACTGGCATAGACTGCTGTCGAGGCAACACTTTTTCCCTTCAGCTTCTTGCCATTGCTGGCACTTACACTGCCGCCTTCCGCCAGTTCCTTTACCAGACTCTCCACCTTGCGAACGCTCATGCCTGTTTGCTGAATCTCGTTGTAGACTTGCAGTTGCAGGGCAGGGTCGTCGAGGGTGAGCAGGGCGCGGGCGTGCCCCATGTCTATTTCGCGGTTCTTCAGTCCCATCTGAATGCTGGCAGGGAGTTTCAGCAGACGCAGGTAGTTGGTCACCGTAGAACGGTTCTTTCCCACGCGTTCGCTCAGCCGTTCCTGAGTCAGGTTGTATTGCTCCATCAGGTGCTGGTAGGCTAGGGCGATTTCCATGGAGTTCAGGTTCTCGCGCTGGATATTCTCCACCAGAGCCATTTCCATCATGTTCTCGTCATCGACAGTGCGGATGTAGGCTGGAATCGTGGTCAGGCCTGCCATCTGACTGGCTCGCCAACGGCGCTCACCTGCAATGATGACGAACGTGCCGTCGCCCATGTCGCGGACGGTGATGGGCTGGATGATGCCTATCTCGCGGATGCTGTCAGCCAGCTCCTTCAGTGCGGTTTCGTCGAATTCGCGACGGGGCTGGTTGGGATTGGCGTGGATGCAGGAAATGGATACTTCGTTGATGGAGGAGGAACCGCTGGTGTGTATCTCTTCCGTACGCATCAGTGCATCCAGTCCCCGCCCCAGTGCAGGATATTTCTTGTGTACTGCCATAGTTTACTTCTTTTCGTTCTTCTTGATGAGTTCATCGGCCAGTGCCAGGTAATTGCGTGCTCCGCTGGAATCGGCATCGTAGAGGATGACGGGCTTGCCGTGCCCCGGTGCTTCGCCCAGTTTCACGTTTCGCTGGATTACGGTCTTGAAAACCAGGTCTTGGAAGTGGCGCTTCACCTCGTCGTACACTTGGTTTGCCAAGCGAAGACGGCTGTCGTACATCGTCAGCAAGAAGCCTTCGATTTCGAGCTTCGGATTCAGCTTTACTTTGATGATGCGGATGGTGTTCAGCAGTTTGCTCAGTCCCTCCAAGGCGAAATACTCGCACTGAACGGGGATGATGACACTGTCGGCTGCCGTCAAGGCATTCACGGTGACCAGTCCCAGCGAAGGGGAGCAGTCGATGAGAATGTAGTCGTATTCGTTGAGGATAGGTTTCAGCATCTTTGCCACCACCTTCTCGCGGTCGGGTATCTGTAACATGCCTACTTCGGCACCTACAAGGTCGATGTGTGAGGGGATGATGTCCAGCCCGTCAATGTCTGTCGTGTAAATAGCGGAGCGGACATTAACTCCGTCAATAAGGCAATTGTAGAATGATGTGTCGACTTCGATGTCGTTGACACCTACTCCCGACGAGGCGTTGGCTTGGGGGTCGGCATCGATAAGCAGCACTTTCTTTTCCAGTGTGGCCAATGAAGCTGCCAGATTCATGCTGGTCGTGGTTTTGCCCACACCTCCTTTTTGGTTGGCTAAAGCGATGATTTTTGCCATTAGCTTCTGTTTGATTGGTTATAATACGCGCAAAGGTAATGAATATTTCTTCATTTTCATTCATTTTTAACCTTTTTTTGCTACTTTTGCACCGAATTTACACGAATATGGAACGAAAACTCATTCTGATAACCAATGACGACGGGGTTGCAGCACAGGGAATCGGTGAACTGGCCCGACTGATGATGGAGCTGGGCGATGTCATTGTCGTGGCACCAGATTCAGCCCGTTCGGGTGCTGCCTGTTACATCACTTGCACCCAGGCCATCACCCTCAACCACAGGATAGATATGGAGGAAAAAGGTCTTCAGGTCTATGCCTGCTCGGGCAGTCCCGTCGATTGTGTAAAGTTGGCTTTGGAACAGGTCTGCCCCCGTCTGCCCGACCTCTTGGTCTCTGGCATTAATCACGGCGACAATGCTTCCTGCAGCATTCACTACAGCGGCACTATGGGCGCCGTCATAGAGGGCTGCATGAAGGGTATTCCATCCGTTGGCTACAGTCTGCGCACCCTCAAACGCAAGTGTGATTTCTCGCCGTACGCCACCGAGATTCAGCACATCGCACGTTTTGTGCTTTCCGAGGGACTGCCACAGGATGTTTGCCTCAACGTCAACTTCCCGGAAGTTCAGGAACTGGCTGGGATGCGTGTCTGCCGCATGGGGCGTGGCCGTTGGGTGCAGGAATGGATTTCTGCCAATAATCCCAGAGGCATGAACGCTTTCTGGCTTACTGGACGTTTCCTCAATCTGGAACCTCATAGTGCAGACACCGACTATTGGGCTCTTGATCATGGCTATGGTGCCATTACTCCAGTAAAAATAGACATGACGGCTTACGAGGTTTTGCACTCCCTTTCTCCCCTAATCGTTAACTCCTAACCCTTCACCCTTGACTCCCATGAAATACTACCTGATAGCCGGGGAAGCCAGTGGCGACCTTCATGCCTCGCACTTGATGCAGGCCATTCGCGAATGCGACAATGAAGCCACTTTCCGCTATATCGGGGGTGAGAAGATGGAGGCACAGGGCGGAACGATGGTTCGCAATTATCGGTCTCTGGCTTACATGGGCTTCGTGCCAGTGATTCTTCATTTGCCTGACATCCTGAGGGGCATGAAGGAGTGTAGGCGAGATATTCTCGAATGGAAACCTGACGTGCTCATTCTCGTGGACTATCCCGGTTTCAACCTCGGCATTGCCAAATATGTGAAGAAACATGCCCCAGAGATTCCCATCTTCTATTACATAGCACCAAAGATATGGGCATGGAAGGAGTGGCGCATGAAGCGCATCCGCCGCGATGTCGACCGCATCTATTCCATCCTGCCTTTCGAAGTCGACTATTTCCGCAATCGCCATCGTTACGAGATTGACTATGTGGGTAACCCCACAGTCGATGAAATCGCGCTTTTTCAGAAACAGAATAATGCAGATTTTAACGATTTCATCGAGAAAAACAGTCTTGACAACCGACCTGTTATCGCGTTACTTGCCGGCAGTCGGCGACAGGAGATTCGCGACAACCTTCGTCACATGCTCCAAGCAGTTCAGCCTCTGTCCGACGAGTACCAAATCGTGATTGCCGGAGCACCAGGTATTGATAAGGAATACTATTCCCGTTGGACGGCAGGCTTCGACGCTCATGTGCTCTATGGTCAGACCTATAGCATCCTGCAGCATAGCACTGCGGCGCTGGTGACCAGCGGGACGGCGACACTTGAAACTGCCTTGTTCCGCGTGCCGCAGGTGGTTTGCTATTATTTGAACGCAGCTTGGTTCTACCGTTTCCTCCGCTACGTTCTGGTGAAGACTCCTTACATTTCGCTGGTGAACTTAATTGCTGGGCGCGAGGTGGTGAAGGAATTGGTTGGCGACGACATGTCGGCGGAGAATGCCCGTCGCGAACTTCTGCGCATCCTACCTGCCGGTGAGGGACGCAAGGCGATGCTTGATGATTACGAGGAGGTCATTCGCCGGCTTGGAGAGCCTGGAGCTCCCCGACGGGCTGCCCAATTCATGATAACCCGACTCCGTAATAATAAATAAGGTATATGAAACGTCTTTTTTATTTGCTTCTCCTGTTGCCACTCGTGAGTGTGGCACAGAATCCGACTACCCTCGAAGGGTGGGCACAGCGTCTTCAGCTCTTTGGTTCGAAGATTCCCCAGGAAGAGGTCTTCGTTCACATGGACAACACTTGCTATTACTTGGGCGACACCCTATACTTCAAGGCTTATATGCGACTCAGTGACGGACGGCCTTCGTCTGTCAGCCATCTGCTGTATGTCGAACTGTGGAACCACGACGGCTACTTGGTGGAACGGCAGAAGATAGAGATGAATCAGGGGCAAGGCTACGGTTCCTTCGTCCTGCCCGATACGCTTTACGGCGGTTACTATGAGCTGCGGGCCTACACTCGCTGGCAACTGAACTGGGGACTCTTTGAGCACCCTCATACGAAGAATGCCGAGAAATGGTTCTACTCCAAGACGATGGCTAAACAATACTATCGCGACTACGAAAAACTGTATAGCCGCGTTTTCCCCGTTTATGACAAACCGCGCGAGGACGGTCAGTATAATCAGGACATGACTATGCGCCCAATGCGTCGGTTGGTGAAGCAGGACAACGATAAGCCGAGTGCCGTTGTTACTTTTTTCCCAGAGGGTGGAAACCTTGTTGCTGGTGTACCCAATCGTGTTGCATTCGAGGCAAACGATGAGAATGGGAAGCACCTGAAGGGAAAAATAAGAATTAAGAATGATGAATTAAGAATTGACATTGAAGCATCAACGGAGAGTAGAGGCAGAGGGAGCTTTGACCTTGATCTGAGTGGAATATCTGCTGATGAAATGGTCAGAAATGCATCGTTCACTTGGGACGGAGGCACTCAGGAGGTGAAGCTGCCGAAGGCTGTCGAAGACGGCGTAGCCATGCAGGCAACGGTCGAGGAAGACGGCATTCACGTCGCATTGACTCCTCATGGTGCAGCGTCTTCTGAACAGTTGGGCCTGACGGCTTCGTGTCATGGAGTGCTGAAGGAGTTCCAAACAATCGCGACGAACACTTTCCTTGTTCCCATGGATAAGCTGGGCACGGGAGTGGTTCAACTGACAGTCTTCAATGCCGAAGGGCGTATCTACGCCGACCGTCTCGTCTTTGTCCGACAGCCCGACTTCCAAGCACAGAACATTGTCTTCACAGGTGCCAAGGATATGTACGAACCCTATGAACAGGTCAACCTTGGTGTGCAGTGCTCGGCTAATGATTCTCCGAGCATTAGTCTCGCCGTTCGCGACGCAGCCCATTCCGACTACACCTTCGACTCGGGCAATATCCTTACCGAAATGCTCCTGTCCAGCCAGATACGTGGTTTCGTGGAGCATCCCGAATACTTCTTCGAAGCCGATGATGCCGAGCGCCGTCGGGCTCTCGACCTCCTGCTTCTGGTGCAGGGATGGCGCCGTTACGATTGGGTGACGATGGCTACGCCTGGGGCCTTCACGCTGAATGAACCCTACGAAAGCACGGAAATACTGCAGGGCGAGGTAAACAGTTACCAGAGCGAGGAACAGGAGAACAGCATCATGGCATACATGGACAAACGCGAGGCGGAAATGTCAACGGGAAGTGAATCGGAAGAAGAGGACGAAAGGTCGGAGGCCGATAAGATGCTGGATGAAATGAAAAAGGATGCCGACAGCCGATTCGAGGAAGACATGAACAGACGAGGGACGACCTATCGCACCAATGCCTCGCAAATAGACAATCGATTCCTGAAACAGCTTAAAACAGGCGGAACGCTGAAACACGAAGTCCTGCTTCATGCCGATTTCCAGCAGCCTGGTGCCCAACAGGGCGAAAGCATGGTTGAGGGCGAGATGGACACATACGATCATGGTTCCTTCAAGATAGAAACTCCCAAGTTCTACGACCGATGCCTCTTCTTCTACGCTGCCATCAATCCTAAGGACTACAAAGGGGAGAAGCAGGCTTGGCGCACGGTGAACGAGGACAGCCGGGGCAATCTCAATTATCCGCCCTATTACGCCAAGTTGAATTGGATTTATCCGCGCTTCGTGAAGCCCTATGACTACTATCAGTCTGCTATGCCAAAGGAGCGCCCCGTGCGCAAGCAATCTCACTTTACGACTGACGACGTTGTGGTGATGGACGAAGTCACCATCGGTGCGCGCCGTGGTGGATTGCGCTCGTTCGATGCTTCGAAACCTGCCTTTGTCCTTGACGCCTACGAAGCTTTCAATGCCACCTGCGACGCTGGCCTGTGCCCGGGTTACTTCATTGGTGCCCATCGTTTTGCCAACGACGTGGCGCGTACCTACATCGGAGATATGAACATGGAGCGTGCCTACGAGCTTGAGCGTCGTTACGAGACAAAGAACATAACTTCCTATAATAGCGAGGCAGTGCTTGAGAAGTATAACCACCTCCCACGGCTTGATATGGTTTATGTCTACACTGACTACTCGCCTCGTCGCGAAGGGGATGCTCGTTACAAGCAGTCCAACCAGCCCATTGTCACCATAGACTTGCGTGCTGTGCCCAACGACGGGCAGCGTATGACCTATAGCGACCGTTTCATGTCGCTTACGGGCTTTGCCATTTGCGAGGACTTCTACCAGCCCGACTATTCGAAACAGAGGCCAGAGGAACCAACGGACTATCGTCGCACGTTATATTGGAACCCCAACGTGCAGCTCGACGAAGAGGGCAAGGCTTCGGTAAGTTTCTACAACAACTGTCGCAAATCCAGTCTCATCCTTTCTGCCGAAGGCATGACTTCCACAGGTCAGCCTCTCACCGGCATCTCCTATCCCGAGGACCGCTGATTGCTAAACTTCTGATGTGTGGCGGGCCCTGTCCGTGCAGCTGTGGAGGGTTGTCTAATGAAAAAAAGTGGGAAATGTTTGTGGATATTTCCCACTTTTTGTATCTTTGCCCTCAAGTTGTTAAATATTACGGCATTACGTAAGATAGAACAGAGCCAGAGCGAAGCGTGAGAACCAATAAATAGATGTATTACTAACCCTTAAACAACAATCCCATGAAGAAGTTTCTACTTTTATTGTGTATGGCATTGACAGCCATAACGACAAGTGCTGCATTAAAGTACAAACCTGTAGTGCCAGGCAGCAAGGGAGTGTTGCCTGCGTTTCCTGAATTGGCAGGTCCGGCAGCAAACCAGTTTCCTGGTCTGAATCTAGACTATGTGGTCTGCAGCGACGGTCGCGGTTTTACTGCTGCCATCACGTTTCCCTATGTAAGTGACCTTGTTGGCGATGAAGTGCGAGCCTACTATACTATCCAGATTAAAGACGAGAACACCGGAGGGTGGGCAGACTACATCCCTAGTGGCCAGACTTATACTCCCACAATTAGCGGTTACACCTGGGCATACGCCCTCTATATGGCCAGTGACACTGACATCCGTCTGGTGCTGCACGGTGGTTCGAAGGACGGTTGGGTGAGTAATGTCGTAACAGCCAAGGCACCCAATTCAAGGATTATCACTGAGGCGCGTGACGGATGGGGAATATATGTAGAGACTATCCATCCGCTGGTGGGACGGGAGGTTACCCGGAATTTCAAGATTCGCGTGGACGGAACTGACTATAGCGAGGCAGACGGAGGATTCAGCTACCAGTGGTATCGCCGCAACCCCAAGAACTACGCCATGACCAAAATCAGCGGTGCCACCAGTAAGAACTATACGCCGACGATGGAAGACGTGGGCTACGAACTGATATGCGAGGTTCATGGCGAAGGCAATTCTTCGTTCTATTTCGGCGGCAGAGGCTCTGAGGTGGTACACATGCCCATTCGCGTCTATCCTTCGTATGCCGGTGAGGACGGTTTTGTGCTGGACAGCGAATACGAGTTGCCCAAGCCCATTGGCGAGAACCTGAAATATGTCCTAAACAGATGGGAAGGCGACGACGAGACTGGTCACTACGTTGAGATTCCGATGACGTGTGCCAACGTGAACATCGTGGAGCGCCAGCCTGGGCAATATGCCTTCTATTGGCCTGTACTGCAGCATGATGGCAGCTACCAGCAGTCGCTGGGCAACGGATACACCGTGGGCGATCTGCCCGTCTCGCTCGTTTCGGAAGCAACGGGCAGCACCTATTCTGTCGAATATACGGAAGACAATCCTTATATCACAGTTTTCAAATCAAGTGTTATATCCAATTGCCTGGCTTACTTTTATGTATATCCGACCTTCAACGACGAGCGCCTGAACGCTACTGTGGACGTGATTGGCCCGAACATAGACGGCGAGTTGGTGGTGAAGACCTCGAAGGCGCTGATGCCTGAATACCAAGTCAGTTATGTGTACTTCAGCACGACTACTTCTGACGGCATTTGCCTGCTCTACAAACAGGATGGTTACTACGTCCGTGTGAAAGCCACTGAGGCTACCGCCGACACCTACTATGACGGTACACTGCTGTGGAACGAGGCCACAGCCATCGACCTATCCGGGTCAAGCCTGTCGGTTACCGTCAAGGCCAAGCCTGCCTTTGCACCGCTCACTGGTCAGGGCACCATCACTGGTACTATCGGTTCTTCGGAGAGCAGCGTGAAGGTTTACGGACCTGCCGGAGAGACTGGAGAGACCGTCGTGTATACCGTCTTCCTGCGCCAGAAGGCTGGGGACATCATTGCTCAGACCCAGACTGATGCCAGCGGTGTGTACCGCTTTGACAACGTGCCCTATGGTTCGTACGAGGTGCTGGTGAACATCGATGGCTATACGCAGGAGCAGCCTGCCACCGTTACCTTAACTGCTGAAAACCCCACAGCCACAGGCATTGACTACAGCATTAGCGGCACCGAGATTATCGCTACGGCCATTCGTGATATCAGCACTGGCAAGTCGCAGTCGGGTGTATTCTACACCATCGACGGTCGCTGTGTCGAGCAGCCCACCCAGCGTGGCATCTACATCCGAAATGGTCGCAAGGTGGTACGATAAGGCGGAAAGACTATCCTTTTTATAAAGTTATCGGAAAGCTATCGGGCGAATCCATCGAGGGTTCGCCCGATTACTTTATGCTTTGTGGGTGTTGTCCTCGACCCAGATGCGGCTGGGGCCGCGGCCTTCAGACTTGATGGGTACGGAGCGGTCGTGGCTGAAGTCGCTCAGTTCACGGCTGGCTGTGGTGCGTGAGAGCCCCGACAGCTCCACGTAGTTCATAAGGCGCAGGTATCCATGTTTGCGGATAAAGTCGAGGGCTATGGCTATACGCTCCTCGCGTGTTGTGGTGGGACGGCGCAGATCGCGTGTGCCGCTCACGTCGCGGTGCAGACGATGGAGGCATCGGTAGTCGATGTCGTGAATCCACTTCCGCTGAGCCTTGAAGCGCACGTCGCGCACAATCACCCTTCGGGCGTTGGGCTCGCCGCCACGACGTTGTTCGGGCGTGCTGCTTTCATAATCTTCCAGCCCGAGGGCCAGCGAGAAGTTGCCCATGCCGTCCAGCGATATCGTGTAGCCGTCGGCCAGCACTTCGGCCATCGTCCTTATCATGGCGTCCATCACGCCAAGCAGCGCCCCTTCGTCAAGGATGCGGTATCGCTGCCTCATCCTCTTCACCAGTGCGATGGTGTCTATCGCGCCTTCCGAGCGCATCTCGTAATAGTATTGCTTCTCTCCTGTGCCGTTCAGGTCCGGCATCTCGCGTTTGTAGTACTTAGGCATCGTGTCCCTCCTCCTTCTTTTTCGTTATATTGGCTCCATTACATTGTTATGCAAACTTTCAAACTTCGTGGTGCTAACCACGCAGCATCACGATGCAAAGATACAAACTTATGGTTGCTTAACCAAATCCGTGACTTGGAATCTTCGTTCCAAGCCTTGGAACATTCATTCAAAGACACGGAACCATCGTTCATAGCCTTGGAACAAACTATGCAATATATAGTGTTCTTTGCCTTCATTCAGCCCTTTATTCTTTGAATAAAGGTGAAAACATTTGGCATTTCGCTCGATTTGCACTATCTTTGCAGGCACGAAACACTAAATACATTATAATATGGCAAAGAAAGCACTTTTGATGATACTCGACGGATGGGGTATCGGTAACAAGGGTAAGGGTGACGTCATCTATCAGACTCCTACGCCCAATCTCGACAAAATCGAAGCTAAGTATCCTCACAGCCAGCTGTTGGCAAGCGGCGAGAACGTGGGTCTGCCCGACGGACAGATGGGTAACTCGGAGGTGGGTCACCTGAACATCGGCGCCGGTCGCATCGTATATCAGGACCTGGTGAAGATTAACCGCGCCTGCAAGGACGGCTCTATCCTGAAGAATCCAGAAATCGTCAGCGCCTACGAGTATGCTCAGACCAACGGCAAGAGCGTTCACCTGATGGGACTGACCTCTAACGGCGGTGTGCATTCGTCACTCGACCACCTGTTTACGCTCTGCGACATTTCGGAGAAGTACGGCATTAAGAACACTTTCGTGCATTGCTTTATGGACGGTCGCGACACAGACCCGAAGAGCGGCAAGGGCTTCATCCAGCAACTGACCGACCACATCAAGGGCACGAATACCTCGATTGCCAGCATCATCGGCCGTTTCTACGCCATGGACCGCGACAAGCGCTGGGACCGCGTGAAGGTGGCCTACGACCTGCTCATCTCCGGCGAGGGCAAGCAGGCAACCGATATGGTTGAGGCTATGCAGGAGTCGTACGACGAGGGCGTGACCGACGAGTTCATCAAGCCCATCAACAATACCACCGTTGACGGCACTATCAAGGAGGGCGACGTCGTCATCTTCTTCAACTACCGCAACGACCGTGCCAAGGAGCTGACCATCGTGCTGACACAGCAGGACATGGAGGAGCAGGGCATGAAGACCATCCCCGGCCTGCAGTACTACTGCATGACTCCGTACGATGCATCGTTCAAGGGCGTACACATCCTCTTCCCCAAGGAGAATGTCATGAACACGCTGGGCGAATACATCTCAACCAAAGGACTGAAGCAACTGCATACGGCAGAGACGGAGAAGTATGCTCACGTTACCTTCTTCTTCAACGGCGGACGCGAGACTCCCTACGAGGGCGAGGACCGCATACTGGTTGCCAGCCCCAAGGTGCAGACCTACGACCTGAAGCCCGAGATGAGCGCCTTCGAGGTGAAGGACAAGCTGGTGGCTGCCATCAAGGAGAACAAGTATGACTTCATCGTAGTGAACTTCGCAAACGGCGACATGGTGGGTCACACAGGCATCTACGAAGCCATCGAAAAGGCTGTGAAGGCTGTCGACCAGTGCGTTGGCGAGGTGGTTGAGGCTGCTTTGGCTACCGACTACGAGACCATCATCATTGCCGATCACGGTAATGCCGACAATGCCATAAACCCCGATGGAACCGCCAATACTGCCCATTCGTTGAACCCCGTGCCCTTCATCTACATCACGGAGAACAAGACGGCAAAGGTGGAAGATGGCGTGCTGGCCGATGTGGCTCCTTCTATCCTCCACATCATGGGCCTTGCACAGCCTGCCGACATGACGGGTAAGTGCCTGATTAAAGACTAAAATATATGAATGTACAGATAGAGGCGAGTTGGGGCAACCGGCTCGCCTCTGAATTTGAGAAGCCTTATTTCGCTCAATTGACGCAGTCAGTTCGTGCCGAATATACCTCTGGGGTGTGCTATCCTCCCGGACGGCTTATCTTCAATGCCTTCAACCAGACTCCGTTCGACCAAGTGAAGGTTGTTATCTTGGGACAAGACCCT
This sequence comes from Bacteroidaceae bacterium, assembly GCA_045220575.1. GTDB lineage: Bacteria > Bacteroidota > Bacteroidia > Bacteroidales > Bacteroidaceae > Physcousia. The sequence continues at coordinate 32,239 of JBGUVX010000051.1, read as the reverse complement.
TATCACGAGCCGGGACAGGCTCATGGCCTAAGCTTCTCGGTGCAGGAGGGAGTGCCCTTCCCGCCTTCGCTTCAGAACATCTTCAAGGAGATTTCCGATGACCTCGGTTCGCCCATCCCCCCATCGGGCGACCTCACACGTTGGGCTCAGCAGGGTGTGCTGTTGCTGAATGCCACGCTTTCCGTTCGTGCCCATCAGGCAAACAGCCATGCAACGCTGGGCTGGCAACAATTTACGGATGCGGCTATCCGCGCATTGGCATCGGAGCGCGAACACATTGTCTACATGCTATGGGGCGGCTTCGCCCGTGGCAAGGCTTACATGATTGATAAGTCCAAAAACCTCGTGCTCGAATCAGTCCATCCCTCTCCCCTTAGTGCCAATCGTGGCGGATGGTTCGGGCAGCATCAGTTCAGCCGTTGTAACACCTATCTCCAAGAACATGGAATCACACCAATCCTCTGGTAATGCTCACCGCCCTACAGGGGAGGGGCAGAGGGAGGGTCTTCTTCCTCCCATTCTGCAGGTTGGTGATGTGCTCCTGAGTCCTGACATCATCACCGAATACTTTGCCTGCGACATTGCGAAGTGTGGCGGAAGGTGTTGCGAGGAAGGCGATGCGGGTGCTCCTGTCACCCTTGATGAGATAGCTGACATTGAGGAACAACTCGACGACCTGTGGCCTCGTCTTTCTGCTTCGGCCCAATCGGAAATCGACCGTACTGGCGTAGCCTATGCCGACCCCGAAGGCGAGCTGGTGACTTGTATCGTGAATAATCGCGACTGTGCCTTCCGCGGCTCGCAGGGTTGCCTGCTTCGTCAGCGGCCCATCAGTTGCCATCTCTATCCTATCCGTGAAAAACGCTTTGGAGGTAATGCGACCTCTCCCGCCAGGGGTGCAGAGCCCGGCCTTGTAGGCCTCAACTACCATCGTTGGGAAATCTGTAAAGACGCTGTCGAAAAGGGACGTCGCGAGGGCATCCACCTCTACCAATTCCTTCGTGAACCTCTCATTCGCCGCTTCGGTGAGGCTTGGTATGCCGAACTGGAAACAATGGTCGAAGAACTCCGCCAACAAGGCATCTTGGCTTAATCCTATCGGGATGGTGTGGAGTTTTTGATTTTTAATTTGGTAGATTATTTCATTTTCTTTATCTTTGTAGAGTAAATAGTAATTTAAATCTATTATTAACCTAACAAAATCGTTTTATTATGGAAACAAGAGGTGTTTTAAAAGACAGAGCACTTGCGTCTCTGAAGGGTAACTGGGGTACCGCTATTGTTGCCTTTATCATTTATGCTGTAGTCGCTTGCTTGGCAGGTTTTATCCCTGTAGTAGGTTTCATTTCATTCATTATTACCATCCCTCTGGGCTGGGGATTCACCGTATTCTTCTTACGCTTTATTCGTAAGGAAGATAGTGGCTTTGCTCACTTGTTCGATGGCTTTAGTGACTATTTCCGTATTCTCCTTACCCAAATTCTGACGAATCTCTACATTTGCCTGTGGTCTTTACTGCTGATTGTTCCTGGTATTATCAAGGGATATTCTTATGCAATGACTCCGTTTATCTTGCGCGACCGTGGAGAGCTGCAGTACAATGGAGCTATTGAGGAGAGCATGCGTATGATGGATGGCCATAAGATGGAACTCTTCATACTGGATTTGAGCTTCATTGGCTGGGCTCTTCTTTGCATCCTCACGCTGGGTATTGGTTTCTTGTGGCTGACTCCTTATATTCAGACTACCCGTGCTCAGTTCTACGAGTCTCTAAAGGCTGAACAGGAGCCTGTGGCTGAATAAGCACGTTAAAAAATAAAACAAATCTGGATGCTCATGCAGGGCATCCAGATTTGTTTATGTATGGCTTTGATAGAAACCGCTAATTAAGCATCGATGTTGGCGAAGGTGGCGTTCTTCTCGATGAACTCGCGGCGTGGGCCTACGTCCTCGCCCATGAGCATGGAGAATACGTAGTCGGCACCGGCGGCGTCCTCGATGGTTACCTGCTTCAGCAGACGTGTCTCGGGATTCATGGTTGTCTCCCACAACTGCTCGGGGTTCATTTCACCAAGACCTTTGTAGCGCTGGGTGAAGATGCCGTCCTCACGACCGCCGTTGTACTTCTCCATGAAGCGCAGACGGTCCTGCTCGGTATAGCAGTACTCCTCGTTCTTGCCCAGACGGCAACGGTAGAGGGGTGGGGTGGCGATGTAGAGGTGGCCTTTCTGAATGAGTTCGGGCATGTAGCGGTAGAAGAGGGTCATCAGAAGGGTGTCGATGTGTGAACCATCGACGTCGGCATCGGTCATGATGATGACCTTGTAGTAGCGCAGTTTCTCGTAGTTGGCCTCCTTGGAGTCTTCGCCCAGTCCAAAGCGTACACCCAGTGCCTGGATGATGTTGTTTACCTCTTCGTGCTCGAAGGCTTTGTGCCACATCACGCGTTCCACATTGAATATCTTACCGCGAATAGGCAGGATGGCCTGGAACTGGCGCGAGCGACCTTGCTTGGCTGAACCGCCGGCAGAGTCTCCCTCGACGATAAACATCTCGCAGTTTGCAGGGTCTTTATCGGAGCAGTCGGCCAGTTTGCCGGGCAGACCGCCGCCTCCCATGGGCGACTTGCGCTGCACGTTCTCGCGAGCCTTGCGAGCTGCTACACGAGCTGTTGCTGCCAGAATAACCTTGTCCACGATGAGCTTGGCCTCCTGTGGATGCTCTTCCAGATAGTTGGCAAGAGCTTCGCCTACGGCTTGCTGCACGTAGCCGCTCACCTCGCTGTTGCCCAGCTTTGTCTTGGTCTGTCCCTCGAACTGAGGCTCGGCTACTTTCACGCTGATGACGGCAGTCAAACCCTCACGGAAGTCCTCACCGCTGATTTCCACGTGGTTCTTGGCCAGTTTCTCCAGTTCTTTCTGGCATTGCTGCTCGGCGTAGGACTTGAGGGTACGGGTTAGAGCAGCGCGGAAACCGGCTACATGGGTACCGCCTTCTATGGTGTTGATATTGTTGACGTAAGAGTGCAGGTTCTCGCTGTAGGCCGTGTTGTACATGATGGCTACCTCGATGGGGGTGTTCTGCTTCTCGGTGTTCAGATAGATAACATCGTTTACCAACGGTGTGCGGCTGGAATCAATATAGCGTACGAAGTCGCGCAGGCCACCTTCGCTGTAGAACTTCTCTGTGCGGACACCTTCGATGCCCACCTTGGCGTTCTCATCTAGACGCATGTCGGTCAGCGTGATGGTGATGCCGGCATTCAGGTAAGCCAGCTCGCGCATGCGGTTGGCCAGTGTGTCGTACTTATAGGTGGTGGTGATGAAGATGCTGCCATCGGGCCAGAACTGCTGGCGTGTGCCGCGAATGTCAGTGTCGCCGATAATGTCCACGCCTGTTACAGGCTTACCCTTTGAGTATTCCTGTCGATAAATCTTTCCGTCGCGGAAGACCTGCGAAATCATCTTCGTAGACAGGGCGTTCACACAGCTTACACCTACGCCGTGCAGACCACCGCTGACCTTGTACGAGCCCTTGTCGAACTTACCACCAGCATGCAGTACGGTCATTACGACCTCCAGGGCGCTCTTGTGCTCCTTTTCGTGCATGTCTACGGGAATACCGCGACCGTTATCCTGAACGGTAATCGAGTTGTCCTCGTTGATGGTGACCTCGATGTGGGTACAGTATCCAGCCAATGCTTCGTCGATACTGTTGTCCACCGTCTCATAAACCAGATGATGGAGACCCTTCTCAGAGATGTCTCCGATGTACATGGCCGGGCGCTTGCGCACAGCCTCCAATCCCTCCAGAACCTGAATATTCGCTGCCGAATACTGGGCCTGTTCTTGCTCTTCTATGTTATAATTATCTTCCATAATTCTTGTTTCTTTATTACGCGCACAAAGATACAAAAAAAGAACGGAAATCGCAAATATCTCCGAACTTTTCTGCTGTCTCCGTAGCTCGCTGTTCCTTCTCCGTGAGTAGCGGTTTCGCCGCCCCTCTCATCTTCTATCATACATCTCCTATTGTATGCCACGAGATTCTGCAGAATAATTGTCTAGCGGATGCGAAGGAACGGTGATTCGGGTGGCGGAATTTGGCGGGCGCGGTCGGGACAGTGTCGCGACTACGGACACGATACTGTCGTGACTACGGACACGATACTGTCGTGACTACGGATGCGATACTGTCGTGACTACGGTCACGAAGTTTCATGGCTACGGTCATGACATACTCATGACTACGGTCGTGAAAAACCATGACTACGGTCATGAAGGAGCGTGGCTGCTGTCGCCTATGTACCAACTACAAAAAAGCAGCCACCCCGTTGTGGGATGGCCGCTATCATTCTCCGTATGCAAGGCTTTTAGCCGAGCTTTGCAATGTACTGAGCCAGCTTAGACTTCAGGTTAGAAGCTTTGTTCTTGTGGATGATGTTTACCTTTGCCAGCTTGTCCAGAATCTTCTGGATGCCGGGATACATCTCCTGAGCGGCAGCCTTGTCGGTGGTTGCACGCAACTTGCGAACAGCATTACGCATGGTCTTAGCGTAGTATCTGTTGTGCAGTCTTCTCTTTTGCTCCTGACGGATTCTCTTGAGAGATGATTTGTGGTTTGCCATTTTAGTCTTTAATCTTTAATCTTTAATCTTTTCTCGTAGTCCCTAGGAGAGTCGAACTCCTCTTTAGAGAATGAAAATCTCTCGTCCTAACCGATAGACGAAGGGACCGCCTAATACGTGGCTTCTGCCACGGCAACGGAGTCAAAGGTCGCGATTGCGGGTGCAAAGTTACTACTTTTCCCGAAACTGACAAAGAGTTTTTGCAGTTTTTTCATTATTCGCTTTCAATTTTTAATTATTTGTCGTAACTTAGCGGAAGAAATGATAGAGAAAACACGCGGAATAGTTTTGCATACATTGCGTTATGCAGATTCGAAGGTGATAGCCACGCTTTTCACCGAGTCGCGTGGTGCCTTGAGCTTTATGGTGCGCATACCTCGCACGCGGCACTCCGCCCTGCAAGGGGTGTTGCTTTCGCCGCTGAGCTTATTGGAGGTGGATATCGACTATCAGGACAATGCCCAGTTGCAGCGTCTGGTGGATATTCGTATTGACGAACCATATCAGTCGTTGCCTTATCATCCGATGAAGCAGACCATAGCCCTCTTTCTGGGTGAGTTCCTTTATTACAGTCTGCGTGAGGAGGGGACGAACCCCGACCTGTATGCCTATCTCACGAATTCGCTGATGTGGCTCGATGCACGTCAGGAGGGTTTTGCCAATTTCCCTCTGACATTTCTGATTCGCCTATCGCGGTTCTTGGGGATATGGCCTGATACGGAAGAGGCACAAAAGATGCTCACGATAGAAGAGCAGCCTTTTGTGCCTTTGATGATGCGCATGGATTTTGCCACCATGCACCTTTTCCGTTTCTCACGCGACCAACGGGCTCGGATGTTGCAAGTGCTCAACGACTATTATCGGCTGCACGTGCCGCATTTTCCAGAACTTCGTTCGATGGCCATCCTGCGAGAGGTCTTGAGCTAAACCGAATTCAGTCGCCAAGGTCGAGCTGGAAACCCGTAAAGGAACTGTTTTGCGGTGCAGGCTCTGTGTTCGGTCTTTCGGTAACCTCGGGTTGGTTCGCTTCTCCATTGAAGGCTGCACCCATGGGTTCTGTTGTATTGCGGATTTGTGCCAGTTCGTCCTTTGTGCGGCGATAAGTGGGGGTCTCCTCTACGCGGGCGATGATGTCCTCGTTGTCCAGCTCGTCGGGCAGGAATATGAAGATGTGTCTTCTCCGGCGTGCAAGGGGAATACCTCCCTCGTCACGGTAGTACTGCTCGCGAAGTTCCTGACGACGCTCCTGCAGTTCGCGTGCATCTTCGCGTTCTTGCTGGCTCTTGCTTTCCATCATGTCCTGCATACCAGGTATGTTCTGCAGGCCGAAGCCCGTTGCCAAGAGGGTAATCTTTATGCGGTTGCCCAGTGTGGGATCTGTGGCCATACCCCATTTCGTTTCAACCTCCTTCGAGAACTTGCTCATGAAGTTGTGTACCTCGTTCATCTCCTCCATGGTGAACTGCTGGCTTTCCTCAGCATCGCTGAAGTTGATGTTGAGCAGTACTTTCTTGGAGTTGAAGATATCGTTGTTGTTGAGCAGGGGCGATTTGATGGCTTCGTCGATGGCTTTGCTTACGCGGTTCTCACCTTCGCCGTAACCTGTTGACATGAGAGCCACGCCTCCGTTCTCGAGCACGGTCTTCACGTCTTGGAAGTCGAGGTTGATGCGACCGCGCATGGTGATAATCTCGGCAATGGAGCGTGCAGCAATGGTCAAGGTGTCATCTGCGCGTCCGAAAGCATTGATGACAGTCAGCTCAGGATATATCTCGCGCAGGCGTTCATTATTAATTACCAACAGGGCATCGACATGTTTCTTGATTTCCTCCACACCCTCCAAAGCTTGGTCAATCTTCTTGTTGCCCTCGAAGCGGAAGGGAATGGTGACGATACCCACGGTAAGTATGCCCTTCTCTTTGGCACACTGGGCAATGATGGGAGCTGCGCCCGTACCAGTACCACCTCCCATGCCGGCAGTGATGAACACCATTTTGGTGCCATCGTTGAGCATCATGTTTATGTCCTCGATACTCTCTAAGGCCGCCGCGCGGGCACGCTCCGGACGGTTGCCGGCTCCCAGACCTTCCTTGCCCAACTGTAGTTTGTTAGGTACGGGACTGTCGGTAAGTGCCTTGTTATCGGTGTTGCATACGACGTAACTGACATCGTGTATGCCTTCGTTGAACATATGGTTCACGGCATTGCCGCCACCACCTCCCACGCCAATCACTTTGATGATGCTGGGATTATTCACATGGAAACCTGTAAACTGAATTCCATCTTCAGATCCGAATGTAAGCGTTTTTTGATCCATATTCGTAGTGTGATTTCGTGGTTATACGTTATTCGTCCTCATCTTCTGAGAATACCTTGCCCAACAGCCGTCCGAACTTTTTGAGACCATCACCAAACGACTTCTTGGGCTTTGGCTCAGGCTTCTTCTCTTCTTCCTGCTTGGAAGATGTTGTTTCTGGTGTCTCTGGAACGATTTCCTGTTCCTTAATCTCGGTGGTATTCTCTGTCGTATCCTGCCCCTCGGTTTCTGTCTCAATATCCGGTTCAATAGCGGAGGCGCAATTCACTTCGCCGTGCATCAGCAGTGCTATCAATGTCTCAATGCTGATTCCTTGCGGTGTTACTACTCCGGGTGCCACGTCTGTAGTGGTGATGAGTGACTTGGCAAGTTTTATGTTCTTGGAGAAGTTGGTGAAGTGCTTAATGGCTTCGGGCATGTCTTTCAGTTGTGCCGCACTTCCCGTGATGACGATTCCAGCCAGCAGCTTGCTGTTCATGTTTTCTATCTGATGCCATACGTTGGCAATGATTTCTTCCTGACGTGCGCCGATGATATTCTGGAGCTCATTCTCGGAAAGAGTACGGTCGTTGCTGATAGGCAGCAGTTGTGGGGTGTCACTCTCTGATGCTACATAGGCAACACCGTGCTTCCGTTTCAAGGCCTCGGCCTCTTCGTATTCTACTTGTTGGGATTTAGCTATGTCGGCAGTGATGTTACCCCCTCCCAAGGGGATAACAACGAGATGCCGTAGCAGATTACCGCTATATACGGCTACGGTTGTGGTACCGGCACCGAAGTCTACAAGGGCACAGCCCGAACGCTTTTCACTGTCGGTAAGCATGGAGTCGGCCAGCACCAATGGCGAGATGAGCATGTCGGCAATCTCAACCTTAGCCAGCTTCATGCACTTGTGAATGTTCTCTAACAGGGCACTTTTGGCTACTACATTCATAAAGCGAGCTTCAATCTGTTCGGTCTGTATACCTACAGGGTCGGTAATGGTGCGATTTCCCACAACGTATTCTTGGGGAATAACATCAAGAATCTCAGAATCGGTGTACTGTGTAGAACGGTTGTTGTCCATCAGGTTGTCGATGAGCTCGGGTGTAATCTTCACTTTTGTCTCAAGGCCACGTGATATGAAGTTACCGGCTGTGTGTAGTGACTGTCCGCCAATGCCGACATAAGCACGCTGAATCTGGGTGTTTAGGCGTTCTCCCATCCTCTGAATGATATTTGTGATGGCTTGTGTCGTCTTGTCGATGTTGTAGATGGTGCCACGTTGAATGGCATCGGTGGCGTGTTCTTGCTCAATGTCAAGAATCTGGATAGAACCATCGCTCTTTTTCTTGCCTGCAATGCCTCGAATGGCAGAGGTTCCAAACTCCAGGGCTACGATAATTTCTTTGTCTGCTCCCATAGCGTTATTATTTTTATTGTTTAGTGCAAATGATTTGGCCTTTGTAAGAGGCATTGATAGTATGGTAAATATTCCACCCCGTTTTGGGCAAGGTCTTTTCGTGGAAAAGTTGTACGCGGTTTAATTTTTCGGCAATGTCCTTGGGCTCGCCTAAAAGAATGCGTTGCCCCACGTAGCGTGGGATGATTTCCACCTCCTCCTTTTGGTTGATGTTTATTTGTTCTACCTGTTTGTTCCAATATGCATTATCGCGCAGGAACTGTCCCAAAGCGATAAGGCGTGTGCTGGCGAACTTGCGTGTGACATGGCCCGTGACGATGGGCAGTCGTGTGTTACAGCCACCAGCAGGAGCAATGACTCCCTGTTCGTCTACGTAGAATTCGTCACCATCTTGGGCATAGATGTGCAGCAATGGGTGATAGGGAATGATGCGGATGCATAGTTTTCCGGCGGCAGTATGGTAAACATTGATACTGTCAATGTATGGCATGGTAGAAAGTTTCTGTCCGATGCCTGCTATGTCAATGTCGTCAAAGGCTTTCCCTTTTGGACTAATCTTGAAATGCCCCATGTATTTGTCTATGATGTCATCATCGACGAGACGTACCAGATCTGAATCGACATACTGGTACTCGACACCAGTGCAAATCATCTCACCAGTGGGTCGACTAATCTTAAACAGGGCAAAGACAAGATAACCTATGGCTGACAATAGGAGTAATGCTTTAAATATGGTTGACAGTATCTTCATGCTTTCTTACTGAGTATTTGTGTTATCTCGTTTGCGAAATCCTCAATGTCCCCAGCGCCAAGTGTAACTAATACATCAAAGTCGCCACGTCGCACGACATCGGCTATTTGATTCTTGTGGATAAGTTCCTTCTTGATACCGGGACGAAGTCGGTCATAGATGATTTCGCTTGTGATACCAGGTATGGGTTGCTCACGTGCAGGATAAATATCCACAATAGCCACGTCATCGAGCAGCGAAAGGGCTTCTGCAAATTCGTTGTAGAAATCTCGGGTGCGACTATAGAGGTGAGGTTGGAAAATAACCTTTATATGTCGGCCTTCGTAAAGCTCTTTTACGCTTAGTATGCTTTGACGTATCTCCTCAGGGTGATGGGCATAGTCGCTCAAGTAAACCATCTTTGGAGTACGGACATGGAAGTCGAAACGACGGTCTACACCACTAAACGAAGACATACCATTGCGTATTTCCTCTTCTGTGGCACCTGCTAATTGGGCTAAAGCCATAGCGCCAATGCCGTTCTCAATATTCACACTTACAGGAACGCCAAGGTTTATACCATTGATGTTACCGAGTGGAGACACAAAATCAAAGGTGATTTCTCCATTACCAATTTTTACATTCTCGGCATGGAAATCGCCCTTGTCACGACTATAGGTATAAGTGGTAACACCAGGTTGAGGATTTGGCTGTAACTTCAGACCTGTATGTACGATAAGGTAGCCGTCGGGACGAATGAGGCTTGTATAATGACGGAAGCTTTCGAGATATGCTTCTTCGGTACCGTAAATATCAAGATGGTCGGCGTCTGTGGCTGTAATGACGGTTGCCCAAGGAGTGAGCCAATGGAAAGAACGGTCGAATTCATCTGCCTCTATGACTACGAAGTCGCTCTTGGGACTCAAGATGTAGTTTGTACCATAATTCTTCGTGATGCCACCCAAAAAGGCATTACAGTCAATGTGGCTTTGATGGAGCAGGTGGGCAGCCATCGAACTGGTTGTAGTTTTTCCATGTGTGCCGGCTACGCATAGTCCTTTCATTGCCTGAGTGAGGGTACCGAGTACCTGGGCGCGTTTCTGCATGTTGAATCCGTTACGCTGGAAATATTGCAACTCGGCATGTTCCGCAGGGATGGCAGGAGTGTAGACAACCAAGCAGGAATCTGGGTTGAGACACTCGATGGGAATTAATCCGATATTTTCTTCGTAATGGATTTGAGCTCCTTCCTCGGTTAGACGATTTGTGAGTTCGCTTGGGGTTCGGTCATATCCACCTACGGTCAACCCGCAGTGCAGAAAGTAACGTGCAATTGCACTCATACCAATGCCACCGATTCCGATGAAATATACAGCGTTTATTTGTGTCGTATCCATTTTATTCTCAGTTTTGCTAATCTATTTGTTTTTTGCCAATTTCAACACCTCTTGAGCTATGACCTTGGCTGAATCCTTATATGCCATTTTGTATGCATTTTCTCCCAAAGTCTTGAGATACTGCTTGTTGCTGATGGTTTCCAATGCCAATGGAATGAGTCGTTCGCGGGCTTCGGCATCACGAACCATGAGGGCAGCTTCTTTGTTTACCAAAGCCATAGCATTGCACGTTTGGTGATCTTCTGCCACATTGGGAGAAGGCACGAGTATTGATGGCTTGCCCAGAAGGCAGAGTTCGCTGATGCTACTGGCTCCCGCTCTTGAAATGACGAGGTCTGCGGCTTTGTATGCTTGATCCATACGTGATATAAAATCGGTAACGTATAGATTGTCGGGCTTACCTTTTTGGGCAAACTCTTCTTGTATGGCCTTGTAGTAGTAACCACCTGTTTGCCAAATGAACTGGATGCCGGAATTTTGTATGGAATCCAAGTTGTTCAAAACACTCTCGTTCATAGTGCGGGCACCCAGACTACCACCGATGATAAGTATCGTGGGAATATCTGGCTCAAAACCGAAGATGGCTGATGACTCGGTTTTTGTCAAAGTGGGGTCTAGCAATCCTTGACGTACGGGATTACCAGTGATGATGATGCGGTTCTTCGGGAAGAATCGTTCCATTCCTTCGTAAGCAACACAGATTTTTTGAGCCTTGCGGGCTAATGTCTTGTTGGTGAGACCTGCGTATGAGTTTTGCTCTTGAATGAGACATGGGATGCCTAATTCGTAAGCAGCATTTAATGTAGCGCTACTGGCATAGCCTCCAACGCCAACAGCCACATCGGGGTGAAAACCGAGTAGTGTCTTTTTCGCGATACGCTTACTTTTCATAAAATCTATTAAGACACTAATGTTCGCAGGTTTCCATAGAGGTCGAATTAGACCGCGTATGGGCAGGCCTACAATCTCATAGCCTGCTGCAGGAACACGTTGCATCTCCATGCGTCCTTCGGCACCTACAAAGAGGATCTCTGCTTTAGGTTCCAATTCACGTATAGCATTGGCAATACTTACAGCAGGGAAGATATGTCCTCCTGTTCCACCTCCGCTTATGATGATTCTTATATTTTCCATTATTCTACTTCTTCAATTGCTGGTTGTGGGCTCTCTTCTGTTTTTCTTGCTGTATGACTGACACTTAGAATCATACCAATGTAAGTACAGGTAATGAATGTACTTGTTCCGCCTTTCGATACCAAAGGCAGAGGTTGTCCAGTTACGGGCATCGCACCTACGGAAACAGCCATATTGACCATTGCTTGCACCACAAGCATTAGGGATAGACCCATAACCAGATAGGCGGGGAATCTATTTTTACATTTTTCGGCAATTCGCATAGCACGATAAAGGAGCAACAAGTACATGAACATAACAAGTATGCCTCCTTCGATACCGCTTTCTTCGATGATGATAGCATAGATGAAATCACTCACGGCATGGGGTAAGAACTCGCGTTGTTCACTTTGACCAGGACCCTTTCCAACAATGTTACATGTTGCAACAGCGATACGGGCATGGGTTACTTGTATATTGTCGTGTATGTTATACTCCTTAGGATTCTCGGGTAATTCGCTGCCACTTTTAATGCGGTTGGACCATGTATGGAATCGATGCAACATAGGTAACTCGCTAATTTGAGCCGCGGTTGATTCGGGTATGAATTTCAGTGTGCAAAATCCGATACTGCCGGAAACCATAATGGCTACGATGATAGTCCATAACCATTTTTTAGGGGCTTGGGCATACCAGGTCATGATGAGCATGACGATGAAGATGATTCCTGCTGTTGAGAAGTTTTCGCCGACAATCAGTAAACATGCGGCAGCCGTCAGGCCAGCAACCCACTTGAAAGCGGTTTTTGAAGCACCTCCAGTTTCCTTGTCACGAAATGTGGCAAGAAGCCAAGCTACAGAGCCTACAAGTGTGATTTTGGCAAATTCAGAGGGTTGTATTGTGATGCCGAATATTCGAATCCAACGCGCGGCACCATTAATCTGTCCCATGAAAAGCACAGCAAATAGCAGGACGAAAGATACTAATAGGCCAAGAACGCTCAAACCCTTAAAGCTTTTACATGGCATCTTATGGACTAACCAAGTAATGAACAAACCTGCCAAAATGTAGGTGGAGTGCTCCATGACGGGCCCCCAATAGTGTGCGGAGTTATAGGTCATGCGGCTTGAAGCGCTGTATACCTCAACTACGGATATCATGCATAAGGCTAGCATAATCATCCACACGACGCTATCGCCTTGCAGAAAACTATCCTTATTTATGTTGATGTTGGACAATTTCATACGAATACCTTTTTATTAGATTAATTGTATGTACGAACGAGTGATTTGAATTGTTCACCACGGTCTTCCATATTCTTAAATAGGTCGAAACTGGCGCAACATGGGCTTAGTAGTACACAATCACCAGATTTTGCCATGCGAATGCAGGCTTCTACGCAGTCCTTCATGCTATGAGTGTCGCAAATTGGCAGCCCTAATTGGTCGAATGACTGATGGAGTTTCTGGTTGTCTGCACCAAGATAAACCAATCCAGCACACTTCTTTTTGACAATGTCATAGAGTACGGAATAGTCGTTGCCCTTGTCTTTGCCGCCAACAATGAGAATAGTGGGACGTTGCATGGCTTGCAGGGCCACGTAGCAGGCATCGACATTCGTAGCCTTCGAGTCGTTGATGAACAACACCCCATTTTTTTCTTCTACACGTTCCAATCGGTGTTCTACACCTGGGAACTCTTTGAGACACTGACGAATTAATTCCTCGGGAACTCCTACGTGTTTCGTCGCCAAGTATGCTGCGAGAGCATTACGTTTGTTGTGTTGCCCCATTTGGGAAAATGCTAGGCCTAAGCGCTCAAAATCCTCATCGATGAAGGGTAATAGATAGGGATTTCCACTACGAACGGGTTGGGACGAAGGTGTGGGCTTGGGAGCATAGCCTTCGGCACGCTTTCGAAGTTCCTTATCGATATGCTCATCTTGTTTCCAGTAAACAAAGGCATCGCCCTGAGTCTGATTTTGGATGATGCGCATCTTGGAATCGGTATAGTTCTGCATTTCAAATTCGTATCGATCCAAGTGGTCTGGCGTGATATTCATTAGAACCGCAACGTCGGCGCGGAACTCGAACATGTTATCAAGTTGGAAGGAACTAATTTCCAGAACATACCAATCATGGTCGCCTTCGGCTACTTGCAAAGCAAACGAACGTCCAATGTTACCAGCTAATCCAACATCGACGCCCCATCGTTGCATAATGTAATAGATGAGGCTCGTAGTCGTGGTTTTGCCGTTTGAGCCTGTTATGCAGATGGTTTTTCCATGACTATATGGCTTGGCAAACTCCAATTCGGAGAGAATGGGAGTTCCTTGTTTAATGAGCTCCTGCACCATGGGGGCTGTGTCGGGAATGCCAGGACTTTTCACGACAGTATCAGCATCAAGGATGCGAGCTTTCGTGTGACCGCCTTCTTCCCATTCAATGTGATGCTCTATAAGCATCTGCTTGTATTTATCCTTAATGGCACCCATATCGCTCACAAAGACATCCCATCCCTGCTTCTGTGCCAGAATGGCTGTCCCAATGCCGCTTTCAGCAGCGCCCAATATTGCTAATTTTTTCATTTCCTTCCAATATTATATGCCTTGTATCATTAGGCTTATCGAATTTTTAGCGTGATGATAGCTAATGCCGATGTAAGGATGGTTATAATCCAAAAACGAGTAGTTATCTTTGATTCCAGCCAACAACCCTTGGGCCAATTCCATAAGATGCGGAAATCGGCTGGTATTTGCCCAGGTTTGATGCGAAAGGCATCGTGGATGGGGGCACGCTTGAAAACTCTCCACTTTTCACCGCGTTTGTTACCTCTCTTCGCATAGCTGGTTTGTAGTAATACACTGACGCTTTCGCATAGGAAGATGAAGCAGAGCAGGGGGATGAGTAACTCTTTGTGGATGATAACGGCAGTCACGGCAATAATTCCTCCAATGGAAAGACTACCAGTATCACCCATGAATATCTGTGCTGGATAGGCATTGTACCAAAGGAAACCAATCAGAGCTCCCATGAAGGCCAAGAGGAAGATTACGAGTTCTTCACTACCTGGTATATACATTATGTTCAGATATGAGGCCATACCTATGTGACTGCTCACATAGGCTAATATGGCTAAGGCAAGAACAATAATGGCAGAATTTCCAGCGCACATGCCATCCATACCGTCATTTAGGTTGGAACCATTGCTGACAGCCATTACAACAAAAGTTGTAATGAATACAAAGAATATCCAACCAGCAGCTGTACGATGTTTGCCCAGCCAGCGGAACATTTCGCTATAGCTGAGGTTGTTATTCTTGACGAAGGGAATGGTTGTGATGGTACTCTTTACAGGTTCACTTTTATAGACTACTTCCGTACCGTTCTCGTTGCCTACTTGAACATTCTCGCGGATGACGGCGTCTGGGCTTAGCCAAAGTGTCAAACCGATAAAAAGACCTAAAAATGCTTGTCCTGCCAACTTAAAGATGGGGCGCATGCCATCCTTTTGTCCTTTCTTCTTGATATAGTCGTCAATAAATCCGATGGCCCCAAGCCATAAGGTGGTAAGTATCATTAGGAGCATATAGATATTGCGCAGTCGTCCCAATAGCAATGCAGGAATGACTGTGGCAACAATGATGATGACCCCACCCATGGTGGGAACGCCTTTTTTCTCAACTCCGTATGGGTCAATACTCTTGTCTCGCTGCACTTCGGTACCTCCATGGCGCTTCATCCATTTAATGAAATATTCTCCGAACCAAACAGATATAATTAATGATAGAACCAATGTCAATATGGCACGGAATGAGATGTAGGACCACAGGTGTGCACCTGGAATTCCAAATTCACCGAGATACCTGAACAGATAGTATAGCATGTAATTCTATATCAAAAGTTTAATTTTAAATTCCGAAACACTCCCTAATGACCTCATGGTCGTCAAAATGGTGCTTTACACCTTGTACGATTTGGTAATCTTCGTGCCCCTTGCCTGCAACAAGAATGACATCGCCTGGCTGTGCTAATGTACAGGCCGTGCGAATGGCTTCGCGACGGTCAATAATGCTTAACACGCTTCGGCGTTGGTCGTTGTCCAAACCTGCTAACATGTCATCGATGATTGCTTGTGGCTCCTCGAAACGGGGATTGTCGCTGGTAATGATAACACGGTCGCTATGTCGAACGGCTTCCTGTGCCATGAGTGGACGCTTGCCTTTGTCTCGGTTACCACCAGCTCCACATACTGTCCAACATTTACCACGTTTCTGCAGAACTTCGTTGATTGTGGTTAAAACATTGACCAAGGCATCTGGTGTGTGTGCATAGTCAACGATAGCGGTTACGCCTTCACGACTGCGTATGGCCTCGAAACGTCCGTTCACGGGTTTCATTGCACTGAGAGCAATAAGTACATCCTCGGGTTCGCGTCCCAACATAATGGCAGCACCGTAGACGGCTAAAAGATTACTTACGTTGAAACGTCCAACGAATTGCACGAAAACCTCGCGGTTAGCTATGTTAAGGTTCATACCTTCAAAGCTTTCTTCCAGAATTTTGGCTTTAAAATCGGCTGCTGAGCGCAGCGCATAAGTCTTTACTGTAGCTTTGGTGTTCTGCACCATGAAAGCTCCGTTCTTATCGTCGGCATTGATAATAGCAAAGGCGTTTTTGGGAAGCATGTCGAAGAAGCCTTTCTTGGCATCACGGTATGCCTCGAAGGTCTTGTGATAGTCGAGGTGGTCACGGGTGAGATTTGTGAACAAGCCACCTGCAAAGGTAAGCCCTCCGATGCGATGCTGAACAACTGAATGCGAACTTACCTCCATAAAGGCATATTCACAACCCTCGTCTGCCATCTGTCCGAGCAGACGGTTCAGGGTAATGGGGTCTGGTGTTGTGCATTCAGTGGGAATGGGTTTGCCATCAATATAGTTACATACCGTACTGCACAAACCAGTCTTGTAACCAAAACGCCGGAACATTTCGTAGAGCAGGGTGGCGATGGTGGTTTTTCCGTTGGTGCCCGTTACGCCGATGAGTTTCATTCGTTGCGTGGGATTGCCAAAGAACTGCGTTGCCATTGGACCAACGACGGCCTCGGTGTTTTCGTATTGTATATAGGTGACCCCCTCTTGCATGGTCTCAGGCAATGTCTCACAGACAATACACGTTGCGCCCAATTCTAATGCTTTGGGGATAAACTGATGTCCGTCGGTTTGTGTGCCTCGCATGGCAACAAATACGTTGCCAGCCTGTATGCGGCGCGAATCAATTTCGATGCCCGTTACCTCCATTGCATCGTTACCAATGATTTGCAAGGGGCTCGTGTTTTGTGCTAGTTGCTTTATTGTCATCACTTCAGATTTATTGTTATGGTTTTTCCTTTGGCATCTTTAGTACCTTCGGGTAGACTTTGTTCATAGACTTGTCCTGTGCCACGTAGCTTTACCCTCAGGCCAGCCTGACGAAGGGCATAGCTTGCATCTCTGGCTCCCATGCCGATAACATCGGGTACTATGCTATCTTTCACATTCGTGCTTTCTTTGCATAAGGTGGGAGTGAAGATACTTGTAGAGTCGGACGCTTCTCGTGGATCACGATACACTCCTTGGTTCATAACCATTTGGCTTATCTCACTGAATACGGGACCGCATTGTCCACCACCAGAAGCGGGAAGACCGCGTTTGCGGATGCAGACGATACAAGAGTATTTCGGCTCGTCGCTAGGGAAGTATCCGCAGAAACTAACCATGTAGGCATGACTGGCATAGCTTCCATTTTCAGCCACCTGGGCTGTTCCTGTCTTTCCGCTTACCTTGAAACGCTTATTGCCAGCTTTCTTACCCAAACCTTCGCTAACTACTTTCTCAAGTATTGTCTGGATGTCGTGTAGGGTATGGGGAGAGCAAATTTTTTGCTTAATTACTTCAACGGGGAACTCGCGTATCACCTTTCCATTCTCCATTTCTGCTTTCACAAAGCGTGGACGAACCATTCGCCCACCGTTAGCAATGGCATTGTAGAAGGTAACGGTGCTGATGGGGGGGATTTGAGTTTCGTAGCCGATACTCATCCAGGCAAGTGCAGTCTTAGACCAGTTGCCGCGTATCTTGTCAGTGTTTGGCATGCGAACGCGTGGGTTGGCTCCCATGGGCATACCAAGAGGTATACCTACGCCTAAGTTATAGAGTCCCTGAACATATTTCTCAGGACAGTCATGATAGGCATCGTCGATAAGACGGCTGACGCCGATGTTCGAACTGTATTCCAAGACCTGTGTGACATTGAGGGTTCCATAACCACCGCGATGCCAGTTGTGATCCTTCATGGGTCTGCCGTGCATCATGTAGATGCCACTACCCGTCTCAACAATGGTTTCAGGCGTGATTTTTCCATCTTCCAATGCTACCATGATACTTCCTGTCTTGAAGGTGGAGCCAGGTTCCCATAGTGCATTGATGGCATCGTTTTGTGCCTCATAATACTCACTTTCGCCCGTTATCTCGTTGCGGTAGCGGGTCATGCTGACCATAGCCTTTATGTCGCCTGTCTTCACTTCCATGAGGATAACTACACCCTTGTCGCCGTTTACTTCTTTCAACTTATTGACAATGGCTTTCTCTGCGATGTCCTGCATGGTGGCATCGATGGTGGTAACGAGGTCGTGTCCGTTGACAGGTTCACGGTCGTAGAAGTTGACCTGGCGGTTATATACACGTGAACGGTGCATAATGCCAGGTGTACCACATAGTATGGTATCGTAGCACCATTCCAAACCGCTTGTCCCCCTTACGGAATCCTTGGAAACATTTCCTAATGTGCGACTGGCCAAAGAACCAAAAGGCTTGATACGCTGGTTGACCTTTTCAGGATTGAATCCTCCTTTCAAGGCGCTCTCGCATAGAAGGGGAAGCTCTTTGGTTTGTCGGTATTCGATGTAGCTGACGAGGCGTGAGGGGTAGAGGTTCCAAGCATGTGATTTACGGCGTTTCCCCTCAAGTATGTGGTTGTAAAACCAATCTTTCGATTTGTCGGGGAATATCTGGTGCAGGCCATCGGCTATACTGTCTGCCTTGGCTATAATCATTGAATCGCGCCAGCGCTGTGCCTTCTCGCGTGCAACAGAGTCCTTATCAATGATTACGTAATCCATGAACAAACGGTATTTGGGTAGTGAGGCCACCATCACCCTGCCGTCGGCTGAGATGATGTTGCCACGCATGGCTTCTACAGAGATGCTGTCAGAAATGAATCGCTGGTCTACTTGTCGCCAGTAGTCGGCGCGAAACAGCATGGTGTTGAGCGCCGTGCCTAGTATGCATACGCCCAAGACACTGATGGTGATAAGCACCAGTCGGAATCTTTTAATCGCTTTGTTGTTATCGACTGCCATGTGTTTCTATTCGTTTGGGTTGATGGTGAATGGTGGTTCTGTTGGGGCCTTAAGCAGGCTGTCGCCCATTGCCTTCAGCTTTTCTTCGATTTGGCTCTGTCGAGTACATGTCGTAAGTTCGCTGGAACGTGTAAGCGAACGGTAACGCCAGTCCTCAACTTTTTTCTGAAGTTCTTCTTTCTCGATGATTTCCTGCTGGGCTTGGTATCTGTTCGTTACCATAAGCAGTATGCCACCTAAAATGAGGAGCAGAAGGGGAATTTGTTTAAAGAACCATCGTCCATCTATGTTCATCTGACGGATAGCTTCAGTCAGACTTTTGGTGTCTCCGGCTTCCAATTCACCTTCAGTAAACAGCGAGCCCCATAGCCTTTTGCGTAGTTGGCGTTTATTCTTCTGCTCTTCGGTATTCTTCCCTTTTATATCTTCCATTTTCTTAATTTTCAACACGTTCTGCGATTCTCATTTTTGCACTTCTGCTTCTTGGGTTGTCGGTCAGTTCCTGTTCACTGGGGACTTGCATTTTGCCCACGGGACGAAACGGAGACAGATTGACACCATAGAGATCCTGTTCCAAATGCCCTTCAACATTGCCACTTCGCATGATGTTTTTGACCATTCGGTCTTCTAGTGAATGGTAGGTCAGTACCACCAGTCGTCCACCAGGTCCAAGCAGTTGGGTGGTGGCGTCCAGCATCTGACGTAGGGCTGCCATTTCATTGTTGACTTCGATGCGCAAAGCCTGAAATACCTTAGCCAGGTCTTTTTTCTCGTGTTGTCGCCCCAGCTTTGACGTAAGAACTTCGGCAAGTTGTCCTGTGGTCTCAATGGGGGACAGCATACGTGTCTTGATGAGACTTGCTGCCAGTTGGCGGCTTTGTTTCAGCTCACCATATAGTCTGAATATGCTTGTCAGTTGTTCCTCGCTGTATTCGTTTACAACTTGGCGTGCTGTCAATCTGGCCTGCTGGTTCATGCGCATGTCTAAGGGGGCATCATAGCGAAAACTGAATCCGCGTTCTCCTTCGTCGAGATGGTGACTGCTTACACCCAAATCGGCCAAAATCCCATCTACATGCTCATGCCCGTAATACATCATCCAATTCTTCACAAAACGGAAGTTGCTACGTACAAAGGTAAAACGCTCATCAACAGGTGCGCCTGCTTCTGCATCTAAGTCTTGATCGAATCCATATAAGTGCCCTTTAGGGCTTAGTTGCGTGAGAATAGCCCTGCTATGTCCTCCTCCTCCGAATGTGAGGTCCACATACACACCTTCAGGTCTGATATTCAGACCGTTTACTGCTTCTTGTAGCATCACTGGAGTGTGATATGTGCAACTCATTTTGTTAAAATTAAACTAACTGGGAGCTATTCGGGCGTAAAGATACAAAAAAGTTTTGATATTTTGGTTCGTAAATCAAAATTTATTTTTCAAAATCTCTTATTTTTTTACATGGTTACCCGTACCACAACGCCTAATGTTTCAAAAGGTGTTTTGAATAGTAGTTTATCGCGCGCGTACGCGTTTATTATAATATTGTATGTCACTGTCTAAAACCTGTTTGCAGACGATATTTTGATAACTGAATTATTTTTTGTAATTTTGCCCCGACAAACTAATTTGCCTATGAACGCTGAGTCGATATTTTTTGATATATTCTTGGGTTGTGGGGTGGCTCATTTGATGCTTACGGCCGTCATGGCTCTCTTTGCCCGTCATCGTGTGAAATATCTGGCTATAGCTTGGATTATGGGCATTTTCACATTCTTCTACGCCATTAGTTTGCCTTATGCGCCAGGTGAAGAGGCTCATGCAGGCGTGATGCATCCTGCAATGTTGGCTTCTCTCATGGTCATTTCCTTCCTCCAAAGTATATATCCTTTGTCCATCCCCATGCCAGGTTATCTGCAGTGGGGGCGTATGTGGCGTTATGCTTCACCAGCAATCGTTTTTCTTGCCTTTTATGCCGTAGGCTTTGCTCTTGGCAGTAAACAAGTTGTCATAGAGACGTTTACAGACTTCCGTACACATTTGTTCAGTAGTGATTTATTGATGCGTGTCGGCATGCTTTGCACCAGTTTCTACTACATATTCAATATCTTCATATTGCCTCATCGGCTCACTCACGTCGAGTATCCCCGGTACCTGATAGCCTACAGCATATTGTTGGGCCTTAGTGCGGTCTTCTTTCTTTTTATCGCATTCGATTACCGTCCGTCATTCATCTCTGCATATTCCATTATCCTTACGCTGTTGAACGCTTATCTTTGTATGCGTGTATTGGAATCTACGGCTCTTGAGTTGCCGCGTCCCGTTATTGTTGAGGTTACGGAGGCTCCTTCAGACGAAGACTTGAAGGCATCTGACGAGGACTTCAATGAAGCCAATCGTCAGCGGTTCCAACGTATGGAATATTGGATGCAGAAAAATACAGCAAAGTGGACGGTGCCAACATTCAATCGCGATGACCTTTGTCGTGAGACGGGCATTAACCGCCACAATATGCTCCAGACCGTCCGTAGCCAAGGATATAATAATGTACACGAATACATCAATCAATATCGTCTCGAAGAGCTTAAACGCCGAATCAGGCAAGGTCGCATTACTACCCTGAATGAATGCCTCGATGTGGGTTTCGGAGCCGTGAAGACCGTTCGTGCATGGTTCCTCCGTCTTTACGGGGAAAGTCTCGACTTTTACATGCAGCAATTCGCTCCTGAGAACTGACTTTGCGGTACAATAAGACATTTATACCAAAATTTCTTGCTAATACCGTTTTTTCTTGGTAAATTTGCAAATTAGAATAAATATCTTCGATGAAATGGCTACTTTTCGTATTTTATCGCGATTCCTAACCCTCGCTGCTTTGGTGTTTTGCTCAACATGGGTTTTAGCGGACAAGTTGCCTACGAACCATTTGATGAAGGATTCAATAGTTGTCAAGGGTTCGCGATGGAGCGAGTTTCCATCGGGACGTATGGCACAAAGCGCATATCCTGTCAAGTTGGCGATTAAGGGGCGCAGCCTTCGGATTACCTCCAAGTACGATCAGATACTTCCCATCTACACCAAGGAGGGTACACTTTATATTGCGATGCAACTGAATTCAGGTGTAAATTGGCTTCATGGTCTTCCCCAAGGTCGCTATCGTATCAATAATCGGACTATCAATATCAAGTAATGCGGGTATGACTCATACGGTTACGGAAATAGACATCGAGTCCATTATTAAAGCCAGAGCCGGAAAGAAGGCGAGGTACATCCCAGGTTTTATCTATTCGTGGCTTCGCAACTTGATACATCAGGATTTCATCAACGCTTATTTACGTCAAGAACGTCAGGGGGGCGATTTCTGTCAAGGTGTGCTCGACTATCTGGGTGTTACGGTTGATATAGAAGGGCTTGAAAATCTGCCAGTTCCAGGTTCCGCTTTCTGTACTTTTGTCAGTAACCATCCCCTTGGTGCCATTGATGGCGTAACCCTCGGCGCGGTGCTCGGTCGTCATTACGATGGGCAAATTAAATATCTTGTTAATGACTTTTTGATGAACCTTCGCGGCTTGGCTCCTTTCTTTGTTCCAGTAAATAAAGTAGGAAAGCAAGCTCACAATCTGCCTGAAATGGTGGAGCAACTCTTTCAGGGTGACAATCATGTTATTATGTTCCCCGCAGGTCTTTGCAGCAGACGTATCAATGGTACTGTCTGTGACCTTCCTTGGCACAAGTCCTTTATCATCAAGAGTAAGAAGTATCATCGCGATATTGTCCCCATCCATTTTCTTGGCGAGAACTCCAGCCGCTTTTATCGTGTCGCAAATTTCTGCAAACAGTTTCATTTGCCCAACTTCGCAATGGCTTTGTTGCCAGATGAGATGTATAAAAGCCGAGGCCGACACTATACCGTGCGCATTGGCACTCCCATTCCCTGGGAAACATTTGATAAGTCAAAAACATCGATGGAATGGGCGCAATATGTTAGGGAGCGCGTTTATGAGATATAGCACAACAAGCACAGTATATTATGGACGAGATTATTGACAAAATTCCACGTGAGGTTTTGAAACGTGAACTGACAGAAGATAAGCGTTTACGTTTCACAAACAAAAGTAATAACGAGGTCTATGTAGTAACATGGCAGGATTCTCCAAATACTTTGCGTGAGATAGGCCGTTTGCGTGAGATAGCCTTTCGCGATGCAGGCGGCGGAACGGGGAAAGCTCTCGACCTCGATGAGTTTGATACTTGCGATAATCCATACAAACAGCTAATTGTCTGGGATCCTGAACATGAGGAGATTCTGGGTGGTTATCGGTATATGTTGGGTAAGGACTGGCCTATCAATCCCCAAACAGGACAACCCCATCTCGCTACGAGTCACATGTTCCGCTTCAGCGAGAAGTTTATGCACGACTATGCTCCTTATACCATTGAACTGGGTCGTTCGTTCGTAACTCTCGAATACCAAAGTACTCGCATGGGCACCAAAGGCCTTTATGCCCTTGACAACCTGTGGGATGGTCTTGGTGCCTTGGTGGTGATAGAGCCCTCGGTTCGCTATCTCTTTGGCAAGTTCACCATGTATCCCAGTTACGACCGTATGGCTCGTGATATGATACTATACTTCCTTAATAAACATTTCCCAGACCCCGATAACTTGATTCTACCGATAAAACCTTTGGTTTTGGAACACGACCCCAAGGTCTTTGAAAAGCTTTTTGTCGAAGACGACTTCCGCAAGGATTATCGCATCTTGAATAAGGAGGTACGTAGCTTGGGCTACAATATTCCTCCTCTTGTAAATGCCTATATGGGACTTAGCCCCACGATGAAACTCTTTGGAACTGCTATTAACGATGGTTTTGGCGACGTAGAGGAAACAGGCATTCTGATTGCTGTAGACGAAATTTTGCAAGAAAAGCGTATGCGTCACATTGACACTTTCGCAGCCGAACATCCCGAACTGGTGAAAATCATCGATGGAGCCCACCGTCTCTTCTATAAGGTATAACTTCCGAATTCTAACAACTATGAATATTGGAGATAAGGCGCCCGAGATTCTGGGCAAAGACGAACAGGGACGTGACATCCGTCTGAGTGATTACAAGGGCCGTAAGTTGGTATTGTATTTCTATCCAAAGGACAATACGAGTGGTTGTACGGCAGAGGCTTGCAGCCTGAGAGACCGCTATGGAGAACTGCAAGGTGCTGGCTACGAGGTGGTAGGCGTGAGCAAAGATACTGCTGCCTCGCATGTGAAGTTCAAGGAGAAACACGCTTTGCCCTTCCCGCTGATTGCCGATGTTGATAAGACGCTGATGGAGGCAATGGGTGCCTGGGGCGAAAAAGTGATGTATGGCAAAAAGACGATGGGCACCATCCGCACCACCTTTGTCATTAACGAAGAGGGCATTATCGAACAAATCTTTGCCGGCAAACAAGTGAAGACCAAAGAACACGCCGACCAGATACTCAACGCATAGTACCACGAGAACCCGCCAAGCCTCTTCACAATGCTTAAATCGGCGGGATTTTTTTTGTTGTGTCACGTCACCTTTTGTATTCTTGAGCTGTTATATAAGTGAATCGGTTCAAGAAACAGAAGTTTAACCCTATAATAAAAATCAAGATTATGAATTTGAATCTCCTACCTGAAATGATCGTTAAGATCTTTTTTCTCATTGGTGTTGTTGCACTCCCCATCATCATCGTATGGCTGAATAACCGCAAGAAAATCAACGAGACGAACCAACGTACACAGATTGTGCTGGCCGCCATCGAGAAAAACGCCGAGACGGACGTTGAGGACTTACTCAAGAAGATGGCTCCGCAAAAAACACTGCTGAAAGAAAAACTGCTCACGAAACTGCTGTGGGGTGGCATCCTCACCCTGTTGGGCCTCGCATTAACAATCTTTGGTTGCTATCTTATTGCAGGCAGGGATAATAATAACAATCCGTTTACCCTCTTCGGAGCACTTCTTTTGCCTGTCGGCATCGCTTTCCTAATCAACTATTATGTCGGCAAGAAGGTTTTGGCCAAAGAGATAGAGGCAGAAGAAAAGAAAATGGCCACACAGGCATAAGCCGTGACACGCGTAGTATTCATAAAGCAAGTGGAGCGTGAGCAGGAGGCTTTGAGAGGCTTCCTGCTCGCCCTCTGCTGCGGCAACAAGAGTGATGCAGATGACCTGGCGCAGGACACGCTGGTGAAGGCCTATCTCTCGTCGGCGGGCTATCAGGACATGGGGCGCTTCCGCTCGTGGCTCTTCAAGATTGCCCACAATACGTTCCTCAACCATAAGGCGAGTATGCGCACTACGGAAAGCATTGACGAGGCACGAACGCTTGTCAGCAACGCTGCTGCCGACGCGCCTTTCGAGCATCAGGATCTCTATCTCGCCCTTCGCACCCTTCCTCCTAAGGAACGCTCCGCTATCACACTATTCTACCTTAGCGGATATAATATCAAAGAGATTGCCTCCATCACGGAAACCTCGGAGGATGCTGTCAAGAAACAGCTCTCACGGGGACGCGAAAAACTTAAAGAAAGACTACAATTATGACAAAAGATAAAGCCCTTGAGGAACTCTTCCTCTCTCAGACGCCCCATTTCGACGATAGTGCCGACTTCATGGCCAGACTCACCAAGCGTCTGGATGCTGTAGAATATATCAGGCAGCATCAAGAGGCCACCATCCGCCGCTACAAGATGGCTACGGTCGCAGCATTTGTCGTGGGTGTCATCAGCGGTGCAGGTGCTATGGTGTTCTTGCTCTCGATGCCTGCCGATGTCCCTCTCTTTACTTTTGAGGTACATAACGACATTCTGCTTTGGCTGGCAGAAAACTCTCGCTTCATTACTACTGCTGTCCTTGGGCTGCTGATGAACTTTGGCCTCGCCACCATTATCGCCAATGTTCAGGAAATCATGTTGATGAGGGAAAAGCAGATGATATACAATTAGGCTATTATTACTTCGGTTCGTGTTGTGAGGCTGAAGATTCCTAATACTTTTTTATATCCCTTGTCTCTGTCTATACGGTGGCGAGACTCATTCCGTTTATTTTGCGGTAGAGGTCGAGGGCAAAGACGTCGGTCATTCCCGAGATGTAGTCGAGTACGGCAAGGATGCGCTCGTAGAGGGTCTTGGCCTTGATGTCATATTGTGAACTAACTCGGTTGATGAGAATCTTGGAGTAGGTTCGTTCCGTGTGGGTGACGGCCTCCAGCATCAGGTCGAGCAGTTGCGTGATTACCTTGTGACCGGCAATCTCGATGTCCACTACCATCCGAGCGTGGTAAATCTTAGCGACAGCAGTGCTCATGCAGCTCTTATAAGCCTGTTTCGGTCTCTCGCTGATGTTGTCTATCAGGCTGCCCTCGAACTTTCCCTGTAGGATAGCTTCCTCGTTTTCCACGAACACACGGACGCATTCGTTCTCCAACAGGCCTATGACGATGGAGCGCAGGTAGACGATTTGTTCATTCACATCGTCCAGAGTTGCCAGACGTTCCTTTATTTCCTGTTGTTTCTTTTCGTCAAAGAAGGCAATCAGCATATCCTGCGTTTCTTCCGTTGTCAGAATCTTCAGTTTGTGGGCATCCTCGATGTCCATAATCTGGTAGCAGATGTCGTCAGCTGCTTCCACCAGATACACCAAAGGGTAGCGGGCATAGCGTTCTCCTCCGGCTGTGCGCAGTTTCTTGATGCCCAGTTCCCTTGCTATCTTGTGGAAATCGGCTTCTTCGGCTTGGAAGAATCCGAATTTGCCTTTCTTCGAAGCCTGACTGCTGGCGTATGGGTATTTGACGATGCTGGCCAAGGTGGAGTATGTCATTACGAAACCTCCTTCGCGTCGCCCGATGAAGTGGTGTGTCAGCAGTCGGAATGCATTGGCATTACCTTCGAAATGAATCAGGTCTTGCCATTGTTCGGGAGTGAGAGAATCGCCCGTTTCATCGCAGAAATACGTTTCATACTTCTTGCCGTCCCCTTCGCTGAAATAGCTGCCGATGGCTCGTTCGCCGCTGTGTCCGAAGGGAGGGTTCCCAAGGTCGTGAGCCAGACAGGCGGCACTGACGATGCTGCCCATTTCCGTGAGGTGTGTCTTTGCCAGTTCAGGATGCCGTTCCAGCAGCAGGCGGCTTACGTCGTTGCCGAGGCTGCGTCCCACGGAACTCACCTCCAGCGAGTGGGTCAGACGGTTGTGCACAAAGATGCTGCCGGGCAGTGGAAACACTTGGGTCTTGTTCTGTAGTCGGCGGAAGGGAGCCGAGAAAATGAGTCTGTCGAAGTCGCGCTGAAACTCAGAGCGGTCGTCTTCGCGATGAGGGGCTTTTTCCTGCCCTAGTCGCTTGTTAGATAGTAGTTGTTCCCATTTCATAATGCAAAAGTAACTTAAAAAATTATCTTTTTCAAGGAAAAAGGCGTGAATATGTTATAAATTCACTAATTTTGCACGTTCGTAATTCAATTCTATATCATTTAATATGGAAATCCGCATCATTAATGGTTCGCACCACGAGTTGCCGCGCTATGCTACCCCCCAGTCTGCTGGGATGGACTTGCGTGCGAACCTCGATTCCCCAGTGACTTTACAACCCCTTGAGCGCCGTCTGATTCCTACTGGTTTGCGCATAGCCCTTCCCGTAGGCTACGAGGCACAGATACGTCCTCGCAGCGGACTGGCTTTGAAGCATGGTATTTCGCTGGTGAATACGCCTGGCACCATTGATGCCGACTATCGTGGTGAGATTGGAGTCATCCTGATAAACCTGAGCAATGAGCCTTTTGTCGTGAACGACGGGGAGCGCATAGCCCAGATGGTCATTGCCCGTCACGAGCAGCCCGAGTTGGTGGCAGTAGATGTGCTGGACGACACGGAGCGTGGCGAGGGCGGTTTCGGACATACAGGACGTAAGTGAGAGATTAAAGTTGAGGGCTGAGAGTTGGGTGTGAAGAAAATCATACTACTTCTGCTTGTAGCGTTATCCGTTCTGCCTGTCGAGGCAGGACGGAAACGGGCTAAGAAGTCAATTGTGCGGACACAATTGGCTCCTGCCGAGGCTCGTCGCTTGTCCTATTTCTACCAGCAGGGCATCAAGATGAAGCTCGCCAGCAAGTTGAGCGAAGCCAACGACCTCTTCCAGCGTTGTCTGGACATTGACCCCACGAATCCCGATGCCCTGTTCGAGGCAGGTTACTTGAAATTCTATCTTGGTCAGGACAGCCTGGGCACAGAGATGATTCGTCAGGCCGTTGAGCTTGGCGACCGTAATCCCCATTATGTGCAGTCGCTTGCTGGGGCCTATCTTTCCCTTGGCGAGTCCGATAAGGCCATTCCCGTCATGGAGCGCCTGTCGCAACTGCAGCCCCGTCGTTCCGACGTGCTGTACCAACTGGTGGAACTCTACAAGTCCAACGGAAAGACGGACAAGGCCATCGAGGCGCTCAACCGCATCGAACTCCTCGAAGGCCGTTCGTTGCAAACCAGCCTGCAGAAGTATGCGCTCTACATTGACAAGGGCAAGAAGGAGGAAGCCTTTGAGGTGCTGAAAAGCTTCGAGCAGGAGTCGCCCTACGACCTGCGCATTCCCATTATTCGAGGTAAGCAGTATCTTGATAACGGCGATACGGAAAATGCCTTGGCCTGCTTCGAGACTGTTCGAAAGAGTGACCCGCAGAACATGGAGCTGAGGTTGGCCATGATGGAATACTATGCCCAAACGCAGCAACAGGAGCGCCGTGCCCAACTACGCGACAGCCTGCTCTTTGCCAAGGACACTCCCGATGAGTTACGTGGAAAGATGATGACCATCCTTATCGAAGACCTGAAAGACGAGTCCGACAGCCAGTCGCGCATCCTGCAGACTCTCGACACGTTGGTTCATCGCTATCCCTCTGCCATGATGCATACCTTGCGTGTATCCTATATGATGTATGCCAAGCTTCCGCAAGATAGCATAGCCCAGGCCATGCGCGACTTGCTGGTGGTGAACCCCACCAACGAGGATGCCCTGTCGCGCCTGCTGGTCTATTATCTGGGTTTACAGGATATGGACCAGGTGGTGGAAATCTGTTACATGGGCATCAACGCCCATCCCGAGACGCTGCCTTACTACTTCTATCTGGGTGTGGCCCTGTCGCAGAAGAAACAGAATGCCCAGGCCATCGAGGTCCTGCAGAACGGGTTGAAGCAAGCCACCGACCAAGCCAATCGCGAGCAGGTGTCGGACTTCTACGAGATTCTGGGCGAACTATATCACGAAGACAATCGCGTGGAAGAAGCCTTTGCGGCCTACGACAGTTGCCTGGCCTACAAGGATGACAACGCAGCCTGTCTCAACAACTATGCCTACTACCTGAGCCTGCGCAATGAGCGTTTGGACGATGCCGAACGTATGTCTTACCGCGCTATCAAAATCGAGCCACTCAACAAGACCTATCTCGACACCTATGCCTGGGTGCTCTTTATGCAGGGGAACTACAACTTGGCGCGTTTCTACATCGACCGTGTGGTGTCGCCCTCGCAGTCAGATTCTGTCTTGCTGGCCGACCAGACGCTTCATGCCGAGGTGATAGAACATGCAGGCGACATCTATTCCCTCAACGGCAACGAGGAACTGGCGCTGCGCTTTTGGTCGCTGGCGCTTAGGAAAGGCGAGGGGAGTGCCCTTTTGGAACGTAAACTGAAACTGAAGAAATATATAAAGGAATGAAAACTTACCGTTTGATAATGGTTGCGCTTGCAACCGCCCTGCTCTTTGCCGGTTGCCGCTCGTCGAGACACGCTGCCCGCCGAGACAAGACCGATGCCAATACCTCTGCCACGCAGCAGGTCGTTCCTTCCGTTCCCGAGGAGGACGGCCAGCCATCTCAGGAGGAGAGCAAAAAGGACAAGAAGAAAGACAAGAAAGAGGACAAGAAGAGCCGCAAGGACGAACGTCAGCAGCAGACCAATGTCGAATCCGTGACAGCCAAGATGTCGCTGACGCTGCGTGCTGGTTCCAAGAAGATTACCGTAGGCGGCAACTACCGTCTGAAGCGCAACGAGGTGGTTCAGATGAACCTCACTTATCAGGTGCTCTTCGTCAACGTCAACATCGGCACCCTCGAAATCACGCCCGACTACATCCTTGTCCTCGACCGCTACCACAAACGCTACTGCAAGGTGAGCTACGACGAAGTGCCTGCACTGGGACAGGCGGGCATCGATTTCTACTACCTGCAGAGTATCTTCTGGGGCGATGCCGGAGAGTCGCCTACGCCCCTGCTCGACTGGGAGTATAGCCAGTGGCAGCCCTTGGGCGATGGTCAGTTCCCTGGTCAGATAGAGTTCAGCATGAAGGCGAATTCCACCAATTACAAGGCTACCTTCAGCCTGTCGAACATCAGCGCCGAGGATGGCTGGCCCACTCGTACAACCATCAGTTCGAGCTACACCCCCATGTCCCTCGATTCCGTCATGAATTTGCTCATGTCGCTTGCGAAGTAATGGTTAGCGTTTAATGTTTAGCATTGAGAGATGAGAAATAAGATAAAGTTCCTGCTGCTTCTGCTTGTTGCTGCTGTCAGCATAAATGCTGCGGAGGCTCCCCAGAAGAGCAAGCGTGTGCGAGAACTCGAGAACCAGAAGGCAAAGCTGCAACAAGACCTCAAAAAGTCGAAGACGGCACTCGACAATACGCGCAACGCTGTCAAGAAGGGTCAGCTCAACATTCGCTATCTCGACCAGGAGATAGAGGTGCGGGTGCAGTATATCCACCAGACAGAGGGCGAGTTGGACAGCCTGCAGACCCTTGCCGACAGCGTGCAGGCCGAAATCGTTTACCTCGATTCCGTGCTCACGGCCAAGAAGCATAAATACGTTCTTGCCCTGCGTGCTGCCCAAACCTATCGCAAGGTCAACAGCAGCCTGCTCTTTGCCCTCTCGGCTCGCGACATCACACAGATGTATCGCCGCGTGCGCTACACCCGTCAGTATGCTTCCTACGAGCGTAGCCTGGGCGAGGAGGTGCAGGCCAAGCAAATCGAACTGCTGGAACGTCAGAACCAGTTGCTGAGCCTCAAGAGCGAGGTGAATCGTAAGATGCTGATCCTTGTCGCGGAACGTGCCAAGCTCGCCCGTCAGCAGGTGGCACAGCAGAACGAGGTGAACAGCCTGCAGAAGAAGGCCAAGAACCTGCAGCAGCAGGTCAGCGACCAGGAGAAGAAGATAGTCGCCCTGCAGAAGAAGATTGAGGAGGTTGTAGCCGAGGAAATCCGCAAGGCCGAGGAAGAACGCAAGCGCCGCGAAGCCGAGGCACGCAAGAAGGCTGAGGCCGCCGCTGCCAAGAACAAGTCGGCAAACAAGACCACCACTCCTGATAAGTCCTCGACCTCCACCAAGCCCGCTACTTCGGGCAGCAGCTCGCAATGGCTCACACCCGAGGAACAGAAGCTCAACGGCAGCTTCGCCCAGAACAAGGGTCGTCTGCCCGTTCCCATCACAGGCGAATACATGGTGGGTTCCCACTACGGATCCAACACTTCGGGGCACGCCACCGTGGTGCTCACAAACAAGGGCGTCAACTATGTCGGACGTTCTGGAGCCCGTGCCCGTTCCATCTTCGACGGACAGGTGACGCAGGTCTTTGCCTTCGCCGGCATGAAGAACGTCCTCATCCGTCACGGCAGCTACATCTCCGTCTATTGCAACCTTTCCTCCGTCATCGTCCACAAGGGACAGAAGGTGAAGGCTCGCGACCTCATAGGCACTGTAGCCGACGACGGCACAGGCCGCTTCGTCCTCCACTTCCAGTTGCGTAAGGAAACCACCCTCCTCAACCCCGAGGCGTGGGTCGGACGCTGAGCTGACACGTCCCCTCGCCCGACTTCGCCCGTTGCCTCGCCCGACCTCACGTGTCGCCTTCCCTTTTGCGACCCGTCGTCTCCTTCGACGCGATACTATTCCTATGGCTGATGCGATACTATCGCGTCGCCCCATGCATTACTAATCCTTCCCTTGTCACACAATTGTGTGTCAAGCGAAGGAACACTATGCCTTCGCAGCAAGGACACTACGCCTCCGCCGCAACGTCAGCCCGCCCCTTGCCAAACAACGCAAGGACTCTGCCTAAAAAATACCTGAAAAATATTGCCGCTGGGACATTTTTTGCCTCATTTTAGTGCTAAAACCATCACCACTATCACCATCCATCACCCCATCCATCACCCGTCCAACCCGCATAAATAAAGGAAAGGTGATGG
>JBGUVX010000050.1:0-3588 GCA_045220575.1 Bacteroidaceae bacterium | reverse complement strand
TGACGTTCTCTATCTGACCGCTGGCGAGGGCTGGCGTGATGTCTGTCTCGCCCAGGAACGGAGCGAGGTTGATGCCCTTGTGCTTAGCAGGGATGTCGCGGAAGATGGGCCACCGTTCATCGAAAGCCCGCTGGTTCTCGCATGTCATGTTCAAGTCTACGTTTTCGTAGCCGTCGCCCCAGTCATCGGGCAGGCACTCAGCGATGCGAGGTACGCGCTTGGTGAGGATGTAGAAGATGACATCGGGCCGCTTCCTGATGATACTCCACATCTCCGTGCGCCACTCGTCAGCCTCTTCTATGAATGTGTCCGAGGTCATGTTCACCCGCAGCGTATAGCCCGACGGAATCTTGTAGTAGCCCCGTTTGGTCATCTCCAACGGCTTCGAGAACATTTTGGTACGTACAATAGCCGTACTCGATTCAGGCACATGGTGCGCCTTGTCGAGCACGAACATGTAGCAGAACTTGCAGCCCTCGCTGTATCTCCTGCATCCATGCCACGGGTTCCAAGATTTCGGGTCGGCCATAGGTTCAGCTATTACAGAATCTTTTCTGCCATCCGCTTTCCAGCCTCGAAGGCTTTCTGCAAGTCCTGCTCCCAATGGGCATCCTTATAGGCCTGCTTGGCCTCGGCAGTGCCGTCGGCATATTCAAAGCGGTCGTAGTTCTTTACCTGATAAGTGTTGTATGCTTCTATAATCTCCACGTCGCCAAATGCCCACTGAAATAACTGCTCGCCCATGCCTGTCTGCTGGTGGATGAGTTGGCTTGCCTGCTCTTCAGTGGCATTCATTGTATAGATAAAGACCGCCGGCATTTTCTTGACGGCGGTAATAGAGCCGTCGGCATAGCTAAGCCAGGGAAACACGAGACGCTCCAGCATGGCTTGCGTCTTTGCCGTGCGGTCGCCCATGTATATCGGTGAACCCATTACAAGTCCGTCAGCATTGGATATTTCTTCCAACAATGGCTGTAGTTCGTCCTTGTACTTGCATATCTTTGATGCCTTGCCCTTTACCTTACAGGCCATACACGACATGCAGCCCTGATACATCATATCATACAACCGTACCGTCTTCACCTCTATATCTTCACCAAGAGATGTAACACCTCTGGCAAATGCCTCCAACATCTGTGCGGTGTTCATACCCTTACGAGGGCCACCGTCTATAATCATGATCTTCTTACCCATAGTCTCAAAGTCGTTGGTTAGCATGCCTTTTCTATAGCCTCTTTGAGTGCATCAGCAAGCGGGGTGAGCTGATGACCGAGCACCTGTTCAAACTTCGTCGGAGTTGCTTTCTCCTCTTCATGGCCTTCCGACATGGCGAAGTCCTGATAGGCCGTGCCGAGCATCAGTCCCAAGTCGGATATGCCGCTGCCTGCGAGTTCGGCGGCAAACTGATCCTTGCCGACGAGTTTGACATCTATCTCACGGCTGGCCATCTGTGCCGTTGCCTCGCCAATCTCACAAAAGCTGACGGGAGTAGCCGAGAGGTCGATTGCCTCGCCCCACTTCGTAGGGTCATCGGCTGTTATCACCCTTGCGCCAGCTTCTGCCAACTCACGTTTTAAGGCGAAAGACAGCTTGCCCTTTTCGGCATAATAAGGATAGACTCCCGTCTGAAGGGCAGCCTTCGAGATGCTGGCAGGCATTTCCAGATACCAGCAGTTACGAAGAAAAGCGTGAGCAATGCCCGTCTCGCGTATAAGCTGCTCCGTTTGACGGTGGTTGATTTCCAAGCCGAACTTCTCATGTTCCAGACCATAGAGACTCGTATAGGCGATGAACTTCACGCCAGCCTCCTTGGCAGCAGCAGGCACTCCCTTCTGCATGTCGTGGACGGACACTGATACGAACAGTACACGGTCAATACCCTCGAAGGCTTTCAGCAATGAGTCATGATTGGTGTAGTCGCCAATTCGGGCCTTAATGCCCTTGCCCTCCAGCTGTTCGGCATCAGCCTGTTTGCGCACCAGTCCGTAGACTTCCATATTCTCACTGGCAAATTGTTTTGCATACTCCACAGCATAGCTTCCATAGCCTCCTGCTGCACCTGTCACCATAATCTTTGTCATAATCTTCTGTCTTTTTAATTGTTTCTTGAATCTGGGTGCAAAGGTACGGCGAAATCTGTTAATAATAAAGTCCGCTACGACACAAAACATGTCCAAAACGACACAATGTCGATTTTTCTTCGTAACTTTGCAGCGTTGAATAGAAACATTGCTGCCTATATGTACAAGTTAAGCGAAATAGTAGAGCCGTCGGCTCAGGAATTGTGGCAGGGGAAAGTGGCCTGCCGGTTGGTTAACAGCAGTCAGCTTACAGAGGGATTCAGTCTTGATGGCGTGATGGTGTTCTCTTTCCTGCTCGTAATGAGAGGAAGTCTCTTTGTGGATTACGACGGACGGAGGATTGACCTGTACCAAGGCGACCTGCATACATACGCACCTGGAGTGCCAACAACGATGCTTGGCGTAAGCGAAGACTACGAGGCACTGCTGCTGATTATCGACGAGCAGATGGTATATGACACGCCGGCCCTACAGCACTATGTACGTGCTGCGTACTTCCAGACTGCAGAACTTGGACAGCCCAAGCTGACGCTCACGGGGCCACAGGTCAGTCAGTTGTCAGAACTGCTCATGGGTCTGCGTCGACATATCATGCAGCCGTCATTGCTACAGTAGGAAGCCATCGTTGCCCTCTGCCAGCTCATCAGCATCGAAATTCTCGCCGTTCAGGACCGGCAAGTGGAAATGCACAGATACACAACCCATACCGAAGAAATCTTTACCGCCTTTCTCCGCCTCGTACCTTTATATTATATAGAGCATCGTGATCTCGCCTTCTATGCCGACCAATTGAACATCAGTACCACTTACCTTTCACGCATCGTCCGTCAGATGAGTGGCCGCACCGTGCAGGACTTCCTTGCTCAGGCACTTGTCTCAGAAGCCGCCATCCGTCTGAAAACCAGCAACCGCACCATCACCCAGTTGGCCGACGATTTCCACTTCTCCGACCAGGCTGCCTTCACCAAGTTCTTCACCCGCATGAAGGGTGTTTCACCAAGGGAGTTCAGAAAAGGGAAATAATAAGAGAATACAGGTAGCTGTCGAAGCTAACAAGTGCCCATATCATCAGGGCTATGAGCACCTGAACTTCTCAGAGCACTTGGCTTTCAGTTTATATTTTAAGAAACACACCGGCTTCTCACCGTTGGAGTATCGGGAGAAAGGATAGAAAAATCCCAAGACTTCAACGCGAGCCTTGGGATTTATAGTTTATTGGGGAAATCAGCTGTTTTTCTTGTAGCTCTGGACGGCCCAGGAGGCCATGAAGAGACCTATGGCAGTGAGGGCGAGGAGTTGGTGCCAGATGTGCTGGAGACTGCCGCCGCGAATGAAGACGGTGCGGATGGCCTCGATGAAGTAGTGCATAGGATTGATGTAAGTGCTGGCGTAGGCCAATGCGGGCATGGAGCGCGTGGGAGTGAAGAGGCCCGAGAGCAGCATGAGCAGCACGACGAAGAACCACATGACGAAGATGGCCTGCTGCATGGTGTCGCTGTAGTTGGAC
>JBGUVX010000049.1:0-19376 GCA_045220575.1 Bacteroidaceae bacterium | reverse complement strand
AAGCAGATTGCTGCTATGTATGATATGCCCACCGACGAAATTCAGAATGCTATTGCAAAGCTAATGGTGGACATTGACGATCCTTCGTTCCAGGAGATTGAGGACGCTTCTACCATTCACGAGACCTCACAAAAGCTCTACGATGCTATGGAGAAGTGCGGTCGCATCAATTACTACTGGCAACTTGTAGCAGGTGCTTTGCTCGAAGAGGCTTATGTAATGTCGCAGAACACCGAGAAGTTCATTACTGCTTTCGATGACGAGTCGGCTTCTTCTGTTACGTTCCGTATCATTCTTCTGAGCGATGCCACCAGCCGTCTGGCAGGTTACGATCCTGAGTTCGAGCCTGTTGCTCAGATTGTTGACACTCTGGCTCCTCTGGATGCTACCACGGTGGATCAACTGAAGACTCAGCTCGAGGCTACCAAGAATAACATCGCTGCAACACGCGACGAACTTATCAAGTAAAGGCTTATTCCCAATAAAATAAACAAGTCGGGGGATGTGGTTTTTGCCGCACCCCCGACTTGTTGTTTGTCCTATCCCAGTCGCTTTCGTAGCGTAAAGACATTATGTCCGTCCACGCGCTCGTAGTTGATACTGTCCATGATTTGTCGCATCAGATGGATGCCCAGTCCGCCAATCTCGCGATCCTCGGCACTTTGGTTGATGTCCACCAGCCCGTGGGCTGTTGGGTCGAAGGGCTTTCCATCGTCGCTGATGATGAATTTCAGACGAGAATCATTGGCTTCGGCCCGTATGCGCACCTCGCCCAACTCACCATCAGGATAGGCATAGTTCATCACATTGACCACGGCCTCCTCGATGGCAAGATTCATCTTCATGGTTGTTGCAGCATCGAAATCGAGTGCTTCGCAGATGTCTTCTACGAAGGTGCCCAGCAGCGGCGTCTCCTGAATGTCGTTGCGAAGTGTGAGTTCACGTTCCAGTTTGACATCGTTGTGCTTATGGGCATACATGATGGCCATCATGGTCAGGTCGTCACTTTGCTCTGCACCATCCACAAATTGGTGTACGGCATCCCTTACCCGCTTAACCAATGGATCGGGATGGATAGTCCCTGCAGACAAAACCTGTTGCAGACGCTCCATCTTGAACTGTTGATGTTCCTTGTTCTCTGCCTCCACCAGTCCGTCAGTAAATAGGAATATGGTGGTGCCTGGAGTCATCGTGGTTTGCTGGCAGGTGTATTCCCATTCGGGCATAGCCGCAAGGGGCAGGTGACTCTTTACTGGCAATTTTGTGTATTTCGAGTTAGAATCTATCAAGAATGGAGCGTCGTGCCCGGCATTGCAATAGCGTAAGCATCCCGTAGGTAAGTCAAGCACACCTACAAAGAAGGTAACAAATATGCTGGTCGAATTGCCTTCGTTCAGTGAGTCGTTTAGGGTAGAGGCAATTTCCTCTGGTCTTGCCGTGTGTGCCGATATGTTGCGGAAGAGCGACCTTGTGACAGCCATCACCAAAGAGGCAGGGATGCCCTTTCCTGCCACGTCGCCTATGCAGAAGAAAAGTTTCTCGTCACGAATGTAAAAATCATAGAGGTCGCCTCCCACTGCCTTGGCAGGGAATAATTCGCCATAAATCTCAACGTCCGTGCGTTCGGGGAACGGTGGGAAGGTCTTGGGCAACATTGCCATTTGTATGTCATGGGCAATCTTCAGCTCGTTTTCAACCGATGCTTTTAAGGCTGTGGTCTGCTGCAGTTCCTCCATGTAGTTTACCAGTGAATGTTGCATGGATTCGAACGAATCTCGCAATTGGCGTATTTCGTCGTTATGACGTATGACGGGTAAAGGCGTGTTGAAGTTGCCTTGCGATATCTCATTGACCGATTTTGTTAGGGAGAGCAGGGGCTTCGTAGAGCGCCATACGGTGAAATGGGTAGTAAAGAAGGTTATCAGAGCACCAATGATGACGATAACTATGATAAGGGCACTGATGACAACGGCCCATATATAGATAACCCACCAATCTTGAACAACGGCTATAGTCCATCCTGTATGCGATATCGGAGCATAGCTGATGTAGTAGGTCTTGTCGTTGCGCGATTTTATTTCGTCAAGCATGGAACTCTCGCCAGCAAGCATCTTGCGATACGCGACATCGTCCAATGTGTCTGTTGTTAAATGGATGTCTTCCCCATAATTGTCCTTGAGGACTCTGTCTTTGTTGGGATGCACAATATACTGTCCATGTCGCCCAATGATGAAACTATATATATATATATCCGAGTCTGGGGCTTCTTCGTTGGGGGTGAAGAAACTGTCGGAGAAAATCTTCTCCATCTGCTCATCCATGAGGTCGGCTAACCATTCCAAGGGAATGTCCACACCAAATACACCGATTCTCCTTCCGTCTCGGTCGTGAACTGGGCGCACGTATGAGCACATCATGAGGTCTGTCACATCCATGTCGTAGTAGGGCTGCGACCAGTACCCGCTGTCGCTGTCAAGACCTTTAATATACCATTCCCGATTGAGGTAGTCGTGTTTGGCAGAGCCAACTTGCCTGCGCTCAATATGTGCACTGTCGCTATAGAACACGTATGGCTCGAACCATCGTCCCTGACTGGGATAGTAACTTGCCTCAAATGCCACAAAGCAACCTAAGTAGTGAGGATTCAGACGTAACTCCTTTTCCAAAGTCTCAAACACTTTGTCTGGGCTACTTAGGTTTTCCTCTACTTCATATACATTGTTGCGTGCCGAAACCTCCACCATCGTTAC
Organism: Bacteroidaceae bacterium; assembly: GCA_045220575.1. Classification (GTDB taxonomy): domain Bacteria; phylum Bacteroidota; class Bacteroidia; order Bacteroidales; family Bacteroidaceae; genus Physcousia. The sequence continues at coordinate 16,626 of JBGUVX010000049.1, read as the reverse complement.
CATGGTTTCCATCGGTCCGTTGATGTTATTTATCATGCCGCGGGCATGATACTCGGCCTGCCCCTTCTGGAGAAAGAAAATAACCCATATTACCGAACTGAATATCAAAATATTACAAAGCGTGAATATGAGGATGATGCGCCAGGTCAGACGACGGGCGAACTTGCTTTTCCTATTCTTGAACCACATGGCAATATGACAATTAGACGATTTTACAAATGGACAACTAACCGCAAAAGTACGAAATAATTGTGAAATTGTCAAATTCTTCGTATCTTTGTCCTTTGCATAAAACTATTTATTGCTAAATTGTCCGATTAAATAATGCATACAAAAGAAGAAAAGATGGCCGCATTCGGGCGGGTGCTCGACGTGCTGGATGAACTGAGAGAGAAATGTCCGTGGGATAGGAAGCAGACCAACGAGAGTCTGCGCCCTAACACAATTGAGGAAACATACGAGTTGTGCGACGCCCTGATTAAAGACGATGTACAGAATATCTGCAAGGAACTGGGTGATGTGTTGCTACACATCTGTTTCTATGCCAAGATTGGTGACGAGAAAGGACAGTTCGATATTGCCGATGTTTGCCATAAGCTGTGTGACAAGCTCATCTTCCGCCATCCTCATGTCTATGGCGATGCTGTAGCGGAGACGGCTGGTGATGTGCTGAAGTCGTGGGAGTTGATTAAACAGAAGGAGAAGGGGGGTAACAAAACAGTGCTGAGTGGCGTTCCTGCGGCATTGCCTTCACTTATTAAGGCCGAGCGCATACAGGAAAAGGCACGTAATGTGGGCTTTGACTGGGAACAGCGTGAGGATGTGTGGGCTAAGGTTCAGGAGGAACTAAGTGAATTGCGTGTCGAGATAGAGCGAGGCGATAAGAAACGGAGTGAGGAGGAGTTTGGCGATTATCTGTTTAGCCTTATCAATATGGCTCGGCTCTACCATATCAATCCCGACAATGCATTGGAGCAAACCAACCAGAAGTTTATCTCGCGTTTCAATTATGTTGAGGAAAAAGCAAAGGAGCAGGGTAGGGAATTGCGTGAGATGACCCTCGCAGAAATGGATGTCCTCTGGAATGAAGCAAAGGGCAAAAGCCTTTAGAGACCTTTGCCCTTTGCATAAAAAAGGAACCTCCTAAAACGTATCCAAAGCCGGGGAAATACAACAAAGCAACATATATATAAAACTTTGGATGTTTTTAGAAGGTTCCCAGAAGTGGAAAACCTTTATTTACTTTTAGGGTTTCTTTTGAGGCTGTTTGTTTCTGTTTTTCTTTTCGATTGAGTTTAACACTTCGCGATGGAAAGCATCTTCGGCCAGCATGATGGCGTAGGCTTTTTTTGCGGGCACGACTTTGCACATCTTCTTGTAATAGGCCTCTTCGATTTCGGCAGCCTCGATACGCATCTGAGTGATTTTGTTTAGGACATCCAGATAGTCCTTGTCCTTCTCAGACTGCATGCAGTTTCTTTTCAGCTTGTATTCTTCTTGTCTTAGTTTGCGTTGTCTGTCCTTCATCTCATGATAGATGGGAAATACTTTCTGGCATTCTTCCTGGCATAGGCATGCTTTCTGCGTAATGAAACATTCTAACTTTGCTCTGAACTCCTCGGGGCTGAATCGTGCTCCCTTGTTGTCCTGAGCTGATACTTGAAGTGCCAGTATCAGCGTTATTGCGATGATGCTTGTCAGTCTTTTCATATCTTTTCTCCTCCTTTTATTCAGCTGCGGTCAGATATTCTGCAATCTCCATGTTGCCGACCATGATGTAGTCTAATTCCTCATTGTAGTACTCTTCTTGCGAATCGTAGGCGGTAGCCGGTTGTGATGATTCTTGGTTCAAGTAGAGTGCAGTGCCAAGACCTAAGGCTACGACAACGGCGGCTGCATAGCGCCACAGGGCAGGTCTCAGGCGTATGGTCTTTGCCTTCTTCTGCTGTGGTAGACGGGCAAACAGGCGGTCGTTGAAGTTCTCGAAGTATCCTTCGGGAACCCGGAACGGATTCTGCTGTCCGGTCAGTTCGCGTAATTTCTTTTCGTCCATTGTCATCGTGTTTCGTTCTATTAATTAGATATTTAGTTGTGTATTTGGTTTAATCGTGTTGCTCAAAAAAATCACATATTTTTTTCACGGCGTGGTGATATGAGGCTTTCAATGCACCGACACTGGTTTCCAGGACCTCACTCATGTCTTCGTATTTCATTTCTTCAAAGTATTTCATATTGAAGACTTGGCGTTGCTTGGGAGGTAGTAGATTGATGGCCTCTTGCAGTTGCTGCTGGGTTTCATCGCCATCGAAAAACGGGTCGCTTTGCAAGGTCAGTGCTGCGTGACTCTCTTCATCGTCAAGACTGACCGAGGCGTGCCTTTGGCGTTCCAGAAAGTTTAGAGTCTCATTTGTCGCAATGCGGTAGAGCCATGTGCTGAGTTTGCTCTCGCCACGAAACGAAGAAAGGCCGTTCCATGCTTTGATGAATGTGTTTTGGAGGATGTCGTCGGCATCGTCGTGAATAGTCACCATGCGACGGATTTGCCAATATAAGGGCTCCTTATAGGCATTGACTACGTCGGTGAATGCTGCATAGCGCGTACTTTCGTCTTGCAGTTGACGTGCGATGGTGGATTCGTCGAGTTGCCTCATTTACAATTAGATGAGTAGATTGTAAAATGGTTTAATAGGTCTCGAATATTTTTTCGATGACTCGGTCGTAACCATAGTTGTCTGGAAATGTTTCCAGACTTCCGTGAAGGTTGGGATAAAGTGTCCAATAGTCGAGCCAAAGAGGTATGGGATTGTCGTATGTGAAACGACTGAGGGGAGTCGCATCGGGATATTTAGCCTTGTATTGTTTGCCTTGTGGAGAAATTGGGTCCATATCAATGGACATACGGATTCGGTCGATGAAAAGAGGCGTTGGCTCTTCGAGGTAGAACAGAGCCAAGTCGAGTGGCTTTTCCACACGTACACACCCGTGACTGATGGCGCGGTTCCCGTAGCGGAATGCTCCGTGATTATTGGTGTCGTGGAGGAAAACTGAGAAGTTATTGGGGAAACGGAAGATGATACGTCCCAGCGAATTGCTTGCACCGCGTTCCTGTCGAAGCGTATATCTGGCACTGCGCAGGTCGGCAGCCGTAAGCGTTGCGGGGTCTACGATTTCCTTTGTTTCTTTATTGATGGCCTGATATTGGTTGCGTGCATAGTAGGCGCTGTCTCCCACATGGCGTGGCATTATTTCCTTGCGGACTATGGTTTGGGGTATTACCCAATAGGGATTCAGTTCCACATGGTTGATGGTGCTGTGCAAAAGGGGCGTCTTATGGCTGGAGTTGCCGCAGCAAACGCGCATGGTCAGCGAAGAGTCAATCCGCGTGTTGACGGCTGTTAGCTGTTGGCTGGCCAGATTCACAAAGACGTAGCGCCCCGAGGTGGGGTGTGGATAACGCCAGCGCGCGCGTTCCATGTTGACACGTGCCAAGCGCTGAGTTGTCGTGTCTCCTGCAGCCTTGGCACGTGTGTACTCGCGTTGCATCACGTGATAAAGTGTGTCGGTTGGCTGGATGTCACGTAGGAATTCGGACAAGTGATGGTGGCGGACGGCGTTAAAAGCTACGTGCACGAAACTGTCTGTAGCCTGCTCCGAGTTCATGTCGTAGATGCGTCGATAGGTGACAACCTTGCTTTTGTCGCCTACTGCATCCTGATCTATGAGGAGATGGTTGAATACGCGGTTTGGATTGATGAAGCCATAACGCTGACCGCAAGCGTAGCGCAAAAAGGCATGAGTAAGCAGGAATTCTGTTCTGCCAAGGAGGGAACTGCATGCTTCGTGACTAAAGTCGAGGTCGCGTACCTTTTGGATTAGGCTTTGGAGGGTGTCAATGTGGAAAACATCGGGTGAAAAGCCTAGCTCATCGGCTTTCGAAAGCCAAAGAAGAAGTGTGTCGGCTCGTTCGTCGATACCCATGCGCGACACCCATATCAATGATGCTGGCTGTTGTTGGTAATGCTGTCGAGCGTAGTTGTCGGCATACATGGGCGAATCCCATGTCGTGGCGCAATGCTTCAATTCCTTCATGAAAAGGTCGGCGTCAATGGTGTAATCTGGATTCGACCATTTCTGCCATTCCTCAGTTGAGGGAATACGACGACTGCCATCGCTATTGCAAGCGATGAAAACCGCAGTGAAGAATAAAAGTGTTAGGAGTATGGCAGATGACCTGCGCATGGAGTGGGGAACTTAGCGGATGGATATCTTACGTACCAGCTTGCCCACCTTCAGAATGTAACACCCACGTTGTAGGTTGAGCGTCATCGATTTGTCGTTGCTGTCTATGCGTATGGTGGCCACCTTTACGCCAGTCAGGTTATAAACCTCTAATGTTTCACCATCGGCACCTGATATGTGCACCTTGGAACCATTGACAGAAAGGCTGATGGCGGAGATTTCCGTCTCAACTTCGTCGCGCTCTATCTGTGCCATCAAACTTATTGGGGCACCTGCGATAAGTAGGCTAAGAACGAGTATTTGCAGTCTCTTTATCATGCTTTTCTGTGCTAATTGCATAGTTTTCAAAAGCAAAGATATGAGTTTTTTTCTTTACTGCAAAATTTTTTTGCTATTTTATTACAATTTTTCAGATTGGGATACGTTGACCCTCGTATGAAAGAATGGTATTGGGGAAGACGGCCTGTGCCTCACGGAGCATTTTTTCTTCGTCGCGCATCCTGGACGAATAGTGGCCAATGCAGAGTTTTCCGACATTGGCTTGTTTAGCGATTGTTGCCGCTTCGGCGGTGGTGCTGTGGAAGGTCTGGCGTGCACGAAATTCATTGTCGAGGTCGAATGTTGCTTCGTGGAAAAGTAAATCGACACCCTGAATCATTGGAACGAGACTGGGTAAGGGTGTCGTGTCGCTGCAATACGCATAAGAACGTGTGGGGGAGGGCGGCGTTGTGAGCTTTTCGTTAGGAATGAGTGTTCCATCGGGAAGTGTCCAGTCCATTCCTGCTTTGATATTATTGATTTGACATATAGGAATCTCGTACATGTCTATCATTTCGCGTATGATGTGGCGCTGACCTTCCTTCTCACGGAATAAGAAACCGCAGCAGGGTACTCGATGTCTGAGAGGCAGGCTCCATACTTCTACGCTTCTATCTGCATAGATTATTTGGTGTGCTGTAGTGTCTACTGTGTGAAAGATGACTTGGAACTCAAGATTGGGGCAGAAAAGGTGTAGGGCAGACTGTAGAAAAGGTTCCAACTCTTGCGGAGCGTGGATATGTAGTTGGGAGGTACGCCCCAGCAGGCTCATGGTGCAAATGAGTCCGGGCAGTCCAAGACAATGATCGCCGTGGGCATGGGATATAAAGATGTGTCCCAGACGTTTCATGCTTAATCCCAGTCGGGCAAAGCGCGTCTGGGTTCCCTCTCCGCAATCCACCATGAAGAGCTTGCCACGGGTAGATAACACTTGGCAGGCGGGGCGATGCTTTTGGGTTGGATTGGCCGAGCCGCATCCAAGGATATGGATTTCAAATGTTTCCATGTTATAAGAATAAGAAAAGGCGCGCATCATTGCGCGCCCTTTCATTATATAAATAGGAAGTGATTACTTCTCGCCTTCCATCTTGGCTTTCAACTCTGCCAGAGCGTCGATGTCGCCCAGCGTGGTGCTTGCGGCCTGGTTCTGAATAGCGGGAGCCTCAGCAGCCTTCTTGGCACGAGGTGCCTTAGCCTTCTTCTCCTCACGAGCAGCAGCACGCTGAACATCTTCGTAGATGCGGCTGTGGCTGAGGATGATGCGCTTGTTCTCCTTGTTGAACTCGATTACCTTGAACTCGAGCTTTTCGTTGGGCTGAGCCTGGCTGCCATCTTCCTTCACAAGGTGCTTGGGAGTAGCAAAGCCTTCTACGCCATACTCCAACTGGATAACAGCGCCCTTGTCGAGCATCTCAACGATTGTGCCTTCGTGGATAGAGTCAACGGTGAAGATGGTTTCGAATACATCCCAAGGATTCTCTTCCAACTGCTTGTGGCCGAGGCTCAGACGACGGTTGGCCTTGTCAATCTCAAGTACACAAACCTCCAGTTCAGCGCCAATCTGTGTGAACTCGCTGGGGTGCTTAATCTTCTTGGTCCAGCTCAGGTCGCTGATGTGGATGAGACCATCCACGCCCTCTTCGATTTCTACGAAGATTCCGAAGTTGGTGAAGTTGCGAACCTTTGCGGTGTGCTTGGAACCTACGGGATACTTCTCCTCGATGTTCTGCCAAGGATCTTCCTTCAGTTGCTTGATGCCCAGAGACATCTTGCGCTCTTCGCGGTTCAGGGTGAGGATAACTGCCTCAACCTCGTCGCCAACCTTCATGAAGTCCTGAGCGCTGCGCAGGTGCTGGCTCCAAGACATTTCGCTGACGTGGATGAGACCTTCTACGCCGGGAGCGATTTCTACGAATGCTCCGTAGTCGGCCATAACGACAACCTTGCCCTTTACATGGTCGCCAACCTTGAGGTCGGGATCCAGAGCATCCCAAGGATGAGGAGTGAGCTGCTTCAGACCGAGGGCAATACGCTTCTTCTCATTGTCAAAGTCGAGGATGACAACATTGATTTTAGAATCGAGTTCAACGATTTCGCGAGGATCGCTTACGCGGCCCCAGCTCAGGTCGGTGATGTGAATCAGACCGTCTACGCCGCCAAGGTCGATGAATACACCATAGCTGGTGATGTTCTTGACAGTACCTTCGAGTACCTGACCCTTCTCCAGCTTGCCGATGATTTCCTTCTTCTGCTGTTCCAGTTCTGCCTCGATAAGTGCCTTGTGGCTGACAACGACGTTCTTGTATTCCTGATTGATTTTCACAACCTTGAACTCCATTGTCTTGCCAACGAATATGTCATAGTCGCGGATGGGCTTAACATCAATCTGGCTGCCGGGCAGGAAGGCCTCGATGCCGAATACGTCGACAATCATACCACCCTTAGTGCGGCACTTGATGTAACCCTTGATGATTTCTTCGCTCTCCATAGCCTCGTTGACACGGTCCCATGAGCGGCTTGCACGTGCCTTCTTGTGAGACAGGATGAGCTGGCCCTTCTTGTCCTCTTGGTTTTCGATGTAAACCTCTACTGTGTCACCAACCTTCAGGTCGGGATTGTAGCGGAATTCGCCTGCGGGGATGATGCCATCGCTCTTTGAACCGATGTTTACAACAACCTCGCGCTTGTTGATGGAGATGACCGTTCCGTCTACTACCTTGTGGTCGTCGATTTTGTTCAGCGAACCCTCGTAGGCGGTCTCCTGAGCCTCGCGGCTCTGGTCAGTGTTTACGTTACCATTGGCATAGGCTTCCCAATCGAAACCTTCCAGAGGTGCGACATTTTTGTAATCTGTCATTTTTGTTTGTTTTTGGTTAAATTAATACGGTTAGACTTTATGTTGTGCATAAAAGCGCCGCGAAGATACAATATTTTTGCGGAATGAGCAAATCTATTGGAAAAATTGTTGTATATTTGTGTGTTTTTCAATTAATTTAGTCATGGGAAAGATAAAGACTATTGGTATTTTGACTTCGGGAGGCGATGCTCCGGGCATGAATGCAGCCATTCGTGCAGTTACTCGCTCTGCTATTTCCAACGATTTTCGTGTGATGGCCATTTATCGCGGTTATGAAGGACTGATAAATGACGAGATTCGCGAGTTCCATACCGAGGATGTGTCTGGTATTATCGGACGTGGTGGAACTATTCTAAAAACGGCACGTAGTAAGGATTTTATGACTCCAGAGGGTCGGAAGAAAGCAAATAAGGTGATGAAGAAGCGTGGTATAGATGCTTTGGTTGTTATTGGCGGTAATGGTTCGCTAACTGGTGCTCGTCTGTTCGCCGAAGAATATGATGTGCCTTGCATAGGCCTGCCGGGCACTATTGATAATGACTTGTCGGGCACGGACTCTACCATCGGTTACGATACTACGTTGAACACGATTATGGAGTGTGTCGATAAAATCCGTGATACTGCGAACTCCCACGAACGTATTTTCTTTGTAGAGGTTATGGGGCGTGATGCAGGCTTTTTGGCACAAAACAGTGCTATTGCTGCGGGTGCCGAAGCTGCCATTATTCCTGAGGACTCTACAGGGGCCGATCAATTGGAGCAATTCATAGGTCGAGGCATCCGTAAGTCCAAGTCTTCGTCGATAGTTATTGTTAGTGAAAGTCCCAAGTGCGGTGCAATGTATTATGCTGATCGTGTAAAGAAAGAGTATCCAGAGTATGATGTGCGTGTATCCATTCTGGGGCATTTGCAGCGTGGAGGCTCTCCCTCGGCTGGCGATCGCATCTTGGCCAGTCGTATGGGATTGGGTGCCATACGGGCGCTACTCGATGGACAGCGCAATGTGATGATAGGCATTCGCAACGATGAAATTGTTTACGTCCCATTTTCTCTTGCGGTTAAGAGCGACAAACCCCTAAAGCGTGATGTAATAGATGCGCTTACCACGCTCTCCTTATAATACTCGTATTTGTCGAATAGCTTGTTTTGAATAATGTATGCGCGCACGTGCCCTCGCACGCGCGCGTAACTTTTATATATTGTGCGCGCGTTGGGACGTGTCATTCTGGCAAAATGGACTTGATGGGGTGACATCCTGTCATGCACATCTTGACGAATGTCAATAAACGGCCATTTTATGCTAAAAAACATCTTTTTGCTTGTGTGGAGTCGAAAAAAGGCACTACCTTTGCATCGTCATCTAATGATAAGCCCCTGGCGAGGGGCATGTGAATAACTAAAACACTAATTAAGGTAAAAAGATTGTAAGCTATGAAAAAGATGATGATTTTGGTAAGCACCATCATGATGGTAGCTACCGGTTACGCAAAACAGAATGTCGAAACAAAGCCTTTCGAGGGCGTTAATGTGAATGTACCCGCCTGCGTTCGTTTCGTAAATGGCGAAAATTATGAGATGGGTATCCGTTCCACAGATAGCATTGCTGCTAACAACATACAATGGATTGTTGAGAATGGTGTACTCAATATTCGTTCTCGTTACGAAATGACAGAAGAAGACAAGGCCAACATTTGCATTACCATTGTCTCGCCTATTGAACCTAAACTGACCGTTGGACGTAACTTTGAGGTAGCCGCGAGTCGCGGAAATCGTGATAATACGACTGCTGAAAAGTAATAAATGCAAGTTTATTGAAAAAAAAGTCACAAAAGTTTTGGTAATATAGGAAAAAGTCGTACCTTTGTACCCGCAAAACTGGAACAGAGGTTCCGACAGGGCGCTTAGCTCAGCTGGTTCAGAGCGTCTGCCTTACAAGCAGAGGGTCGGCGGTTCGAATCCGTCAGCGCCCACAAATAAAAGGATGGCTCCTTAGCTCAACTGAATAGAGCATCTGACTACGGATCAGAAGGTTGTGGGTTTGAATCCCGCAGGAGTCACACCTCGCGAAAGCAGCAGCAGACTGCATGGGTGGTTACCAGAGTGGCCAAATGGGGCAGACTGTAAATCTGCTGGCTTACGCCTTCGGTGGTTCGAATCCATCACCACCCACTTCTTTGACAGATTGATAAAACGGTGCGTTAGTTCAGCTTGGTTAGAATACATGCCTGTCACGCATGGGGTCACGGGTTCGAGTCCCGTACGCACCGCTTTTATGTTTTGCGGCAATAGCTCAGTTGGTAGAGCACAACCTTGCCAAGGTTGGGGTCGCGAGTTCGAGTCTCGTTTGCCGCTCCATTTTTTCCTCCCTTTTGGTGCGTTAGTTCAGTTTGGTTAGAATACATGCCTGTCACGCATGGGGTCACGAGTTCGAGCCTCGTACGCACCGCACACAAAGAAAGCCATCCGTTTGGGTGGCTTTCTTTGTTATTATGTATTGGCTGACCCCTTATTTGTCTGCTGTGCCGTCCTTCCAGGACTTGGCTCGCGCGTTTATGTTCTTTTGCAGGCATTCGCTGTATAGCCAAGGCTCGCAACTGTGAATGTCTCCCACGTTGAGGAATCCTTTGTACGGTCGATATTCGGAGCCGCTATAACCGCTGACGACAAGTGCGTGGTACGCTGGCGATAATACGACGGTGATGGTGTCGTGGAGCGTGGCGGGCGTGGCGTCAGTTCGCCAGTTCACGGGGTTGATGCCCATACAAGAACCAGCAATGACGGGCTGAATGTACTTAATGTCCTTTACGGTGTTGTAGCAGATGGTAACGCCAGTATCCGTCTCTCCCTGCGCAGCTTTGATGTGCTTGGTTTGTAACGTGTCTTCTGGAGTCACTTTGTATCCCAGAACGTATGCTGCGGCCAGTTGGCTGTAGGTCTCGTCGCTGATGTGCTTTAGCAGTTCCACTACGGCCATGCCTCCTTGGCTGAAGCCTGCGATGATGAGTGGGCGCGTGCTGTCGCGCTGGGTAAGGAAGTGGTCGAAGGCTGTACAGACGTCTTCCATTGACAATTTGCAGCGCTGTTTTATGCAGTCCTCGTCCATGGTCATAAATGTCTCTATTGTCGCGTGGCGATAGTAGGGTGCATAGAAACGGTTGCCAGGTGACATGTATGCTGCCACCTTGTTGATTTCCCTTGCCATGTGCTCGCGATGTGTGTGGTTCCATACGTTTGCATAATGGCATTTGAGCGTCCGTCCCTCTGTGATGGTATCATAATCCTCTTCCCAAGTCGATACCACATAGAATACATCGGCTCCTGTACCCAGCGAATCTCCATCAACATTCAGCCACATTGTGGCGTCGTCGTAATCTGGCGCCTGTGGGATAATCTCTGTCGTGGGCTTGCATCCAAATAGGATGCCTGCTATGAGCAAAACAAATAGATTCCTCATCTCATTATTCATAATAATTGTATGCGTTTATGTGTATCCGATACAAATATACAAAAAATAATAAAGATGGGAAACTCCGTCGCTGTAAAGTTGTCTGTTTGAGCACCTTTTCCTGTCCGATATGTTGTGCCTGCACAGTATGCAAGTTGTACTTTGGAAACAACAGAGTTTCAGCATGAAAATACTTTTTGGAAAACTTTTGCTATAGTATGAATTGCTTAATATGCAGTGAATCAGGCAACTAACTTTTCGTTTTGGAAAACTTTTACTTTCGATAGATAATTTTTGTGTTTTGTTTTGGTCAATTCGAAGAAGTGTTTTAATTTTGTACCCGATTTGCGCGACTTGGTTCGTTGTAAAAGGTGAAAAGATAAATTAATACACAAACATACTATGATTGTAATCAAAAGAGATGGCTCCCAAGAGGAGTTCAACAGAGCCAAAATCAAGAGCGCCATTATCGGTGCGTTCCAGTCGGTGTCCACTTTGGACGAGGACAAAATTAAGAGTGTGGCTACCGACTTGAGCGAAAGCATATCGGTGCGTGACGGATTTACGGTGGAGGAAATCCAGAATCGTGTGGAGTTGGCCTTGATGCAAAACGGCTACTATGCCGAGGCCAAGTCCTACATCCTCTACCGCCAACAACATGCCGAGGCGCGTTTTATCAAGGAGCGTATCGACTACATGAACGAGTACAGCCAGACGGCTGATAATGCTGCTACAGCTTCGGAAACGGATGCCAACGCCAATGTGACCATGAAGAACGTGGCCAACTTGGAGGGTGAGGTATATAAGACCACGAACCGTGTGATTCAGCGTCAGCGCATGAAGGACAAGCTGAACCAGATGTTCCCCGAGGTTGCTAAGCAGTACGAGCAGGACCTGAATCATCATATTATCTATACGCATGATGAGGCTTCGACACCCGTACTCAAACAGTACTGTATGGCTGTGAGCCTGTATCCCCTGATGACGGAGGGCGTGGGCAACATTGATGGTGTTACCCCTGGTCCTCCAAATGACCTTCAGTCGTTCTCGGGTCAGATTACGAACCTGACTTTCCTGCTCTCTTCTCAGTGTAAGGGTGCCGTGGCTTTTGGCGAGTATTTCGTAGTGCTCAACTACTATATCATTGCCGAGTTCGGTCCCCAGTGGTACGAACACCTCGATGAGATTGCCACAGCTCCCTGCTGTGTACAGCAGCGCACCATTCGTGAGCATATCATCAAGGCTTTCAAGCAGTTCGTATGGGGCATCAACCAGCCCGCAGGCAACCGTTCGTACCAGTCGCCATTCACCAATGTCTCTTACTACGACCACACCTATTTCCAGTCGTTGTTTGCCGACTTCTGCTATCCCGATGGCTCCAAGCCCGAGTGGAAGGCTGTGGATATCCTGCAGCGCATGTTCATGAAGTGGTTCAACCAGTTGCGCCTGAAGCAGGTGCTCACCTTCCCGGTAGAGACGATGGCTATGGTGTACGATCCCGAGTCTGGCGACATCATCGACAAGGACTACAAGGATTTCACAGCCGAGATGTATGCCGAGGGACATTCGTTCTTCACCTACATTAGTGACAGCGCCGACTCTTTGGCTTCTTGCTGCCGCCTGAAGAACGAGTTGACGGAGAATACCTTCAATCCCACCAGCGGTCTGACGGGTGTGATGACTGGTTCGTGCAACGTAATCACGCTGAACATCAACCGCATAGTTCAGGATGCCAAGAAAACGGTGAAGGGCACTGAGGGCGACCACGACTTCTACGCCTTCCTGCGCCTCTACCTGACCAATATCCTGGAGCGTGTCTACAAATATCACATTGCCTATAAGACCATGCTCTATGAGATGGAGGATCGCGGAATGTTTGCAGCATCGAATGGTGGCTACATCTATATCAGTAAGCTGTACTCAACCATCGGTATCAATGGCTTGAACGAGGCTGCTCGCTTCCTGGGCCTGGAGGTTGGCAATAATCCCGAATATATTAGGTTCCTGCAGCTCATTTTGGGTACCATCAAGGAGGAGAACAAGCGTCACTCGATTGGTGACAAGAAGAAGCCTTTCCTGTTCAACTCCGAGGTCGTGCCTGCCGAAGGTCTGGGTGGTAAGAACTACCGCTGGGACAAGGAAGACGGCTACTGGGTGCCTGAGGACGAGAATCTCTACAACTCCTATTTCTACGATGCCCACGACCAGACGCGCGTGCTCGACAAGTTCATCCTGCATGGCCGTCAGACCTATCAGTACACCGATGGTGGCTCGGCTCTCCACTGCAACCTGCAGGACCATCTCTCCAAGGAGCAGTATCTGAAGCTGATAGACTTCGCCATCAAGAACGGCACGTCGTACTTCACCTACAATATTCCCAACTCGAAGTGCGAGGATTGTGGTCACATCATCAAGAAACCCATTGATGTATGTCCCTGCTGCGGTTCGACCAACATCACCCAGTACACCCGCATCATCGGCTATCTGCGCCCCATTCCTGCCTTTGGAAAGGACCGTCAGATAGAGGCCGCCAAGCGCACTTACAGCTGTAACTTGGGATAATCTGAAATGAAGTTCGTAGACGTAAAGGAGGTCTTTGCCGAGATTCCTGACGAAATCACCTTGGCCATCAGCATCAGCGGTTGCCCCGTGCATTGCAAGGGATGCCACAGCCGCTATCTGTGGGCCGATGTGGGTGAGGAACTGAATACCGACGTGCTCGCCACTATGCTGGCCGAGCACGTTGGCATTACTTGCCTTTGCTTCATGGGCGGCGACCAGGATCCTGCCGAAATCGACCGGCTGGCCCAATGGGTGAAACAGCAGGGCGAGGTGCGTGTGGCCTGGTACAGCGGACGCGACGAGATGTCTGCAGACATTCATCCCGCCCACTTCGACTACATCAAGCTCGGACGCTACGACGATGAGGCTGGGCCTCTGAATCAGCGCACTACCAACCAGCGGCTGTGGCGGGTGGTGCACGAGGCTGAGGGCGACAGGCTGGAAGACATCACCCATCGTTTCTGGAAATAAAATATGTAAAAAATACCCCCGTAGTATTGCACTGCGGGGGATTTTTTTGTATCTTCGCACCGACGTTAACACAAATCGATATGACTACAGCAGACATCAAGGCCCTTTGGCGCAGCTTGCCCTTGGCCGCAGACAACGACTTACGGAAGCTCGACGAGCAGATTGAACGCAGCCCCCTGACGTGGCAACGGGTAGGGGAGTGGTTGCAGAGCACTGACTTCGAGCAGTTGCCCCTGGGACGCAACGAGATTGGTCAGGGCGCTTTTGCCAATGTGGCGGAGTACGAAACGAAGCTTCAGAACGTCTATGAACTGCATCGTCGCTACATCGATGTGCAGTTGCTGGCACACGGCGAGGAGGTGGTTTTCGTGGCTGACAAGGAGCGGGCCAGCAAGCCGCAGGGCGAGTTCAACACGGATGGCGACTTCATCCTCTATGCTCAGGCCGACGGTGCCCGCAGCCTGCGGGTGAGCCCCACCAGCTACCAGTTGTTCTTCCCTTCCGATGCCCACATGCCTTGTATGGCTGTTGAGGGTCGTCCGGCTCCCGTTCGCAAGATTTGTGTGAAAGTTCCTTTCGCTTAAACTTAATTATCTATTGATACTATGTCTCTGAACAAAGTAATGCTGATTGGCAATGTGGGCAATGAGCCCGAGGTAAGATATGTGGAACAGGGTGTGGCTGTCGGCAGTTTCCGTCTGGCCACTACCGACCGCGCCTACACGATGCAGAACGGTACTCAGGTGCCCGAACGCACGGAGTGGCACAACATCGTGGTTTGGCGCCGCTTGGCCGAAACTGTGGATAAGTATGTTCACAAGGGCGATAAGCTCTACATCGAAGGGCAGTTGCGCACTCGCACGTGGGACGACCGCAATGGGGTAAAGCGCTATACCACAGAGGTGTGGGCCGAGAATATGGAGATGCTTTCTGCTCCCCGCACGGGTCAGCCCGTATCGCCTGCTCCTCAGCAGGATGCCCCTGCCACCTCCACTGATGCACCCTTCTGATGGATTGGAGTCTCTTTCTTCAAGACCTTGAAGTTCAGAGCCCCGATATGGGGTGCTGGATAGCCTTGTCGCTGGCGCTGTTGCTGCTCCTCTGCTCTGGTTTTGTCTCGGCCTCCGAGATTGCGTTCTTCTCCCTTTCGCCTGCCGACTTGAGCGAAATCGAGGAGGAACATCACCGCAGCGATGCGAAGATCCTGCGTCTGCGTCAGGACAGCGAGCGCCTGCTGGCCACCATCCTCATCTCGAACAATTTGGTGAACGTAGCCATCATCATGCTGCTCAACTACGCCTTCATGCGCATCTTTCACTTTGGTGCCGCGTGGCTCGAGTTCCTGCTGATGACGGTAGTCCTCACCTTCCTTCTGTTGCTCTTTGGCGAGGTCATGCCCAAGATTTACTCAGCCCAGCACCGGCTTTCCTTCTGTCGCAAGGCTGCCCCCGTCTATCTGGTGCTCAACAAACTCTTCTGGCCCCTTTCTTCGTTGCTCGTCCGTTCAAAGGTCCTCACGGAACGCATCATGGCTCACGAGGCTGATGCCCTGACGGTCGATGATTTGGAACAGGCCCTGGAACTGACCGACCAGCGCGAGATAGCCGAGGAGAGCAACATGCTGCAGGGCATTATCCGCTTCGGCGGTGAGACGGTGCGCGAGGTCATGACCCCGCGTGTTGATATGGTGGACCTGGAGATGCGTACCCCTTTCCCCGAGGTTCTTCAGTGCATTGTCGAGAACAACTACTCGCGCATCCCCGTCTATAGCGAGACGGAGGACAACATCAAGGGCGTCCTCTACATCAAGGACCTCTTGCCCCACCTGCGCAAACCTGCCTCGTTCCGTTGGCAGAGCCTTATCCGTCCGCCCTATTTCGTGCCCGAAACCAAGATGATAGACGACCTCCTGCGCGACTTCCAGCAAAACAAGGTGCACATAGCCATTGTGGTCGACGAGTTCGGAGGCACCTCCGGCCTTGTGACGATGGAGGACATCCTGGAGGAAATCGTGGGCGAAATCGACGACGAATACGACGACACCGAGCGCCCCTACGTGCGGCTCAACCAAAACACCTATGTCTTCGAGGCCAAGTGTCCGCTGCCCGACTTCCTGCGCACCCTGCAGCTCGACGACGACTTCTTCGAGGAAGTCGAGGGCGAAGCCGACTCCCTGGCCGGCCTGCTGCTGGAAATCAAGGGCGAGTTCCCCAAGCTCCACGAACGCATGGCCTATCGCCACCTCACCTTCGAAGTCATGGAGATGGACAACCGTCGCATCGTCCGCATCAAGGTCATCGTCGGCAAGTCCTGACGTGACGCTTCCCCTCGCCCCACTTCATTGTAACAACTCCTCCTTCGCGACACGTCCCCTCACCCTTTGCGACGTGTCGCCTCGTCCGACTTCGCCCGTCGCCTCTCGCCACGCGATACTATTCCTTCAGCTGACGCATTACTATCGCGTCGCCCGATACATTACTAATCCTTCCCTTGGCACACAATTGTATGTCAAGCGTAGGAACACTATGCCTTCGCCTCAGGGACACTATGCCTCTGCCACAACGACAGCCCGCCTCCTGCCAGACAATGCATGGGATCGACCTAAAAATACCCTGAAAAATGCGCCGCTGGGACATTTTTTGCCCCTTTTTAGTGCTAAAACCATCACCACTATCACCATCCATCACCCCATCCATCACCCGTCCAACCCGCATAAATAAAGGAAAGGTGATGG
>JBGUVX010000048.1:0-6180 GCA_045220575.1 Bacteroidaceae bacterium | reverse complement strand
CGGAGAGACGCTTGGCTTGTCCAAGAACTATTTTCAATGTTGATTGAAAGAGAATAGATGATTTTTTAGGTTCGTAGAACCGGTGTTTTTGCTCACAAAGTATGTGAGGCTTTGTAAAAGACAAAGATGAGAGGCAGATATTTATCTAAGTGCTCGCATTTAAGGAAATAGATGCCTCGCATCTTGAAAGGACGCAAGTCCGACACATACTGAAGTGAGGGTTTTTATGGTTTTTGTTAATTCCAAACAAATAACTATTGAAAAAATGAATAAAAACGAAAATACGCCCATACTCAACAGGGAGGGACTGGGGGAGAGTCAGACGCCCCCAGCAATGCCCCGGAAACTGCCGAAGCTGATACAACTGCTGACATCACGGACTCCAGAGATTTACAAGGCCGCCGTAGCGCACGCCGTGTTCCCAGCGCTGGCGACACACCTGTGGAAGACACGCTTCCGCTACATCGACAACAAAATGCACGAGGCAACATTGATGAATTGCCTGATGGCTGGCACGGGAGCTGGC
The DNA here is from genome assembly GCA_045220575.1 of Bacteroidaceae bacterium. GTDB lineage: Bacteria > Bacteroidota > Bacteroidia > Bacteroidales > Bacteroidaceae > Physcousia. The sequence goes on along the minus strand of JBGUVX010000048.1, from coordinate 5,654 downwards.
AAGGACTGCATCTCGGAACCCATAGACCACATCATGGCCGACATACGGCTCCGCGATGCCGAGAACCTGCGGCGCGAGAAGGCATGGAAGGATGAAGTGAACACCAAGGGGGCAAACAAGGACAAACGGAAACGCCCCGAAGGACTTGTCATTCAGGAGATTGATGCCGACATGACCAACCCTGCCTTCGTAATGCGCATGGCAGAGGCCGATGAACATTTCCTGTATGTGAAACTTAATGAAATCGACCAGTTCGACGCGCTGAAAGGCGGCGGTATTGGCGGACAACAGTTCCGCATCATGTGCCTGGCCTTCGACCCCGGCAATCGCTACGGACAAACACGCATAGGCACGCAGTCGGTGACGGAGCGCGTGACCATCCGGTTCAACTGGAACTGCGCAGGAACGATTAATAAGGTGCAGCGATACTTTAGCCGCGTGCTGACAGACGGCCCCCTCAGCCGCATCAACTTCTGCACCATCCCGGAAAGGGAAATCGGGGCGGAGATGCCCGTTTACGGCGACTACGATGCCCAATTCGACGAGGAGTTGCGCCCCTACATCGAACGGCTGTCAGCCGCACGTGGCGATATAGAATGTCCGCAGGCCTTCCGACTGGCAAAGAAGCTGAACGGAGAATGTGCCGACTTCAGTCGTCTGTCGCAGTCGAGGGTATACGAAAACTTCTCGTTCCGAGCCAACGTGATTGCCTACTTGAAAGCTTGTGTGCTCTACGTAGCCAACGGCGAACAGTGGGACAAGACATGCGAGGACTTCATCCGATGGTCGCTGAACTACGACCTGTGGTGCAAGATGCAATTCTTCGGAGCAGCAATAGAAAAGGTCAACAATACTACTGAACGCGCCACCAAACCAGGTCCGCGTAACCTGCTGGATTTGCTGCCCGACACCTTCAGTCTGGAGGATGCCAAGCGAGTACGCCAGCAACAGGGACTGAACAACGAGGGACGCATGTGCGAGAACATGATCAGTCAATGGATTTTCCGTAAATACATATTACAGATGACAGATTACAATTATAAAAAGAGAAAATAAACAGCCCCCTCCCGTCCTCCCCCATGAGGGGGAGGGGGAATTAAAAATTAAAAATTAAAAATTAAAAGTTAAGAATTAAAATGAAAATTGTAGATTGAAGATTGAAAATTGAAAATTGAATATGGAATATGGAAAATAAAACGAAAACATCTTCCCCCATTATGGGGGGACAGAGGGGGGCCGCCTATAGGCGTAGTCGCGGTTGGCGGAACAATAATCCGCTGAATATCCGCAGAACAAAGGAGAACTGGCAGGGTTTGGCCTCTAAGCAGACCGACCCGCAGTTCTGCCAGTTCCTCACCATGAGTTTCGGCTACAGAGCCGCCGTAAAGTGTATGATGTCGTATTATCGCTATTTCGCCCAAAAAGGCGATAACTGGCAAATCGACACCATCCTCAACCGATGGGCACCGCCATCGGAGAATAAGACGCAGGCCTACATCGACCACGTGGCCGACCTGATGGGACGAGAGGCAGGGGATTACAGATTGGCAGACCCGCACACGAACCCCGGTCGCCTGCAACTGGCAACGATGATGGCCGCAATGACCTGCATCGAATGCGGATGTCCGCCCTCAGCAGTGCCCGTGGCCTCCCTGAACACAGGCTTCGTCCTCGCCAACCTTGGCGACCCCCACCTAACCACTGATTGGCATTGAAAAATGAAAAAATGAAAAAATGAAAGAAGCCCCTCCCGGTCTCCGTCGCGAGTAGGGATTCGCAACGGAGGCAAGGGAGAGGCCTGTGGTTACAACACCATTTCCATCGTTGTTTTCTGAATCCTCATGCCCATGTTCCTATAGAAACATAATGCCGCATTGTTTCCGTCCCATACATTCAGGGTGACGTTGTTGCAGCCTATTGATTGGGCATAATCGCGCACGTATTCATACAAAGCCTTGCCGACGTGGTGGCCGCGAGCCTTCTCATCCACACAGATGTCATCAATATACAGCGTCTTGATGTCCTGCAGCAATATATCGTCCTTCACTTCGGTCACCATGCAGAAGGCATAACCCAGAACGCCGCCGTTGTCAAAGACGAATATGGGTTTACGGTCATTCTCTAACATCGCTTCCAATTCCTGTTCATCATATTTGGTCGTGTTCGGCTTGAACAGGTCAGGACGCAATACATGATGCACCATATTTACCTGATGCAGCAGTTCGATGATACTTGGTATGTCTCTTTTTTCTGCTTTTCTAATCATAGTTTTACACAAATATATTAATTAACGACTCTGTAGGGTGAGCTTGGCAACGGGCAGAGCACTCTTGATGTTCACACCAATGGAGCCTTTCTTCTGCGTGCTGCGCACTACGAGCAAGGCACGGCCTTTCCATGTTTTAACGCGTGGGGAAACGGTGGCCTCGGTGTCCTTCAAGTCAGCAGAAGCAAAGGCTAAGAGTTGGCCTGCACCTTTCACACTGGCCTCGCAGTCAATAGCGGCATCGGGACATACATGTCCCTTACTATCGATAACCTCAACGGTAACGTAAGTCAGGTCTTGCCCATCGGCATGCATCACAGTTTTGTCGGCAGTAAGGTGCAAACGGGCTGGTTCGCCTGCCGTACTGAGAATGGCCTCACCCCCAACCCCTCTCCCAAAGAGAGGGGAGTCAGCAGATGCAACAGCACGTAAGGTGCCTGGTTCGTAAGGCAGTGTGAAGACGGCCTTGTATTCTGTCTCGCGGTTTACCTGCTTTGTGCCGATGAGTTTATCGTTGAGATATAGCTTCACCTCAGGCGCTTTGGTATATACCTCTACTTCAATAGGTTTGCCTTCCCAGCCTGACCAATTCCAGCTCTCCCATGTGGGCCATACACTCCACATCGTGGTGTGTATCTCGCCGTGGTAGCCGTTAGGTTCACGAACGCAGAGGTATAAACTCCCCTCGCCCTTTGGAGAGGGGTTGGGGGTGAGGCTTTTCCATAGCATCTCACGGTAGTGACTGATGGGCTTGCGCCAACCGGTAATATCCACATCGCCACAGTAGGCGCCGTGCCAGTCGGGCTGTCCGCCACTCACATAATGCTCGCCTTCGCGCTCTCCTTCATAGTAGTAGCGTCCGATACCGCTCTCACCAAGGTAGTCAAGACCCGTCCAAACAATATCGCCTACAATGTAAGGATAGTCGTGTACCAATGCCCAGTTTTTAAAGGCATCGCGCGGGTAGCTCTCCGTCTGCCACATCACACGTTTAGGGTTGCGCTGATGGTCGCCCTCATGTTTATGAATCATATAGTTATACCCGCCGATATCAAGCACATCAAAGTGTGGGTCGAATATCTCCCAGTCGCTATCCCAGGCACAGAGCGCCTCGGTTACAGGGCGTGTGGCATCGCACTCCAAAACCGCCTGTTTTAGCAGTTTTGCTGTATGGATTACGCGTATGTCCTTACGTTCTATCACCTCGTTACCGATACTCCACGAGATAACGCTTGGATGGTTGCGGTCGCGCAGCACCATGGCGTGTATATCCTCGCGATAGCATGAGTCGATAAGTGTCGAATAGTCGTAAGGATTCTTCTGCGTGCGCCAGCCGTCGAAAGCCTCGCCGATAACCAGCATACCTATCGAGTCGCAGGCATCAAGAAAGGCACGAGTAGTGGGATTATGCGAAGTGCGGATAAGGTTGAAGCCAGCCTCCTTCATCTGCTTCACCTTGCGTATTTCGGCTGCATCAAAGGCCATTGCACCAAGCACGCCATCATCGTGGTGGACACAGGCACCGCTGATAAGCAGCTTCTTGCCGTTAAGCACAAACCCCTTCTCAGCATCGAATGAGAAGGTGCGCACTCCGAATTTAACAGAAACCCCTCCTTCTGCCCCCGAGGGGGCTACTATAGTTGCTTTCGTGGTGTAGAGATAGGGCGTGTCTGGCGACCACAACTTGGGATTGTCGATGGTGTAGTTGAATACTACGGGTTTCTGTTCTCCTGGCTTCAGAAACAACTGTTGCTGCTGTCCCTCAACCTCTACCATACATTGTTTCTCTTCACTCCCTTCGTTCTGCACCATAACTTCTACTGTTATGTTGGCTATAGTAGCCCCCTCGGGGGCAGAATGGGGGGCTATCTCTGTGGTGACGAAGACACCATTTTCGGCAATATGCAGCGCGGGCATGGTCTCTAACCACACGTGGCGGTAGATGCCTGAGCCGCTGTACCAACGGCAGTTAGGCTGCTCGCTATTGTTCACCTTAACGATGACCTCGTTTTCGCGCTTGTCTTTATAAAGTAACTTCGTTATATCGACTGTGAAAGGCGTATAGCCGTAAGCATGCTGCCCAGCTTTCTGTCCGTTGATAAATACCTCGGCTTTCTGATAGACACCCTCGAAGTGAAGCTTGACCACCTCGCCATCGGGGGTCTTGAACTCTTTCCGGTACTCACCCTTGCCAGCCTCGAACCATCCGCCACCAGTACCCGTAGCACACTTACCAGAATTGGGACCCTCGAAGATATCCCAGTCGTGAGGCAAGTCAACTAATTTACTATCTGACGATTTTCCATTTACAATTTTTGTAAATTGCCAGCCATCATCAAACAGCTGCCTTTGTGTCATTCCCGACGTACCGTCGCCTACTCGTAGCCTTTGTGCCGATGCCGTCACCGTTGCGATGACCAGCATCATTGTAATCAAAATCTTCTTCATATTTTATTATTTCATTCTACGTCTATTTGTGTTCACCGATTATCTTCTCCATCCAAATCATGTCGTACCAGCGTCCGAACTTCTTGCCACACTTGTGGAAGTGGGCCACCGTCTTGTAGCCAAGCTGTTCATGGAAGCGCACGCTGTCCTGCGTCAGATAATATCGCTTCTCTAATCTCCATGCAATACATAATTATCTTCTCGCTGCGAAGATACGCAAAAAATCCCAAATGACGAAGAGTGAGTGCAAAAAGCGTGGAGAAGTTCGCCCGTAGGTCAATGTATAAACCACAAAAAGCCCCGACACTTCCGTGCCAGAGCCTTCTCATTTTCTTGCTCCTCTTCGCATATGTATCATTGTATCATTGTACCATACGGGACTTTACAGTACAATAGGTGCTGTCCATTTACCTATATTATATATTATAATATATAATATAAATTAAATAATAATATGATATTATATTCCCTATTACGTACTCACTTCTCGCTTTGGTACAATGGTACAATGAATAAAGCAGGCTTGCACCTCGCCTGCCGCCTTGGGATTTAACTTTTGCTAAATCTCTCACCAACATAACCGTTGCTAACTACACCACTCATTAGATTGAAATGCAGGTTAACAGGCGGCGTGGGCGTGAGGTCGTAATAGTCGAGTTCTGCGATGGGCAGACAAAAGTATTCCAACTGGTCGTAGCTGGTGTAAAGACGTGAGAGGACGTCGTTATGGTCGTATATCCAACGCTTCATCTCTTCGCTAACGTAGAAGTTCACCATACCTGAACAGCGGACTGAAACTTTATCGGCGTAGGCCAACAGTTCCACGTTGGGATTGGCTTGTAGTTCGTGCCAGACGGCTTTCTTGGCCGATGTGGCGAAATAGAGCATGTTGCCCTCCTGACGCATAATCTGGAAGATACGGAGTTTAGGAGAATCGCCC
>JBGUVX010000047.1:0-187557 GCA_045220575.1 Bacteroidaceae bacterium | reverse complement strand
CTTGGTGTGTACGTCCCAAATAAACGAGCCAATTGTATCTGTGGCATGATTGCCTGTCATGATTGTGACTTTCGGTCCCAGTGCGACCTTATTTCCAATAATTAATTTTGCATCTGTGGAGAACAATGTAGCATATTTATGTATGCGCACAAAATTACCAAATGACATATTCTCTATGCCTTTGATGTTACTCGTGGAAGGTTTAAAAGTAACATGATGCCCACAGGAGAGCATTTGTTTTTTATAGCAGAATGTCAGTATGGCATCTATCAACCCATGCCATGCCAAATGAGCCAGAATGATAAACTTACAGATTGTTTTCATAATATTACTTGTATTTTTAGCAGTTCTTGCCTACTCTGAAAACACGTTATCGCAATGTATTCTCTGTTTTTCCAGAGGAGGCAGTTCCATATAATTATTATACAATTCCCTCAAATAATTATCAAAATTCTCTACGCCATAAAAACAACAGTTCTCGAATTTATATTTTGTCAAAGGCTCAAACCATTGGCGAGGAAAATATCGGTTTGAATAATTAGGATCCATAGGAATAATATAATGGTCTCCTGATGAAATACTGTCCGTTAACTGCATAACCCGACGACAAATATCTATTGGTGATATGGGAAAAGCAATAGATACAATTCCCTTCGCCCAATTTTTAATTCTACTATTTTTATCATGAGACTTTGCATATACATATCGTTTGACTCTAATCCACCGCTGTATTTTCTGTACTATATCATTACACTCACCTTTCCTGCAACTAACGAGCGGGAATATATCAATAGTTAGTCCCGGCATTTTTTCTTCCTCAACATACAACGAATTGTCAATAACCTTTGTTTTAACATCTTCTACCTTAATCCACGGAATTCTATAGGTCTCTGAACTGTCGTATGTCAAACAACGGTATTCGTCGGGTAATTCTTTTTTTAGAATTGATATCAAAACTGAATAATATTGATACGGCACTGCAAAATCCATATCGTCATCCCAAGGAATAAAGCCTTTATGTCGCACAGCGCCAAGCATGGTTCCTGCAATCATATAAAATGGGATACCATGCTTTGCACACAATTCATCAACAACGGTGGCAATGCTTAGCAATCTATGCTGCACTGTATTTATATCCAGTTGTTTCATTTGTCGATTTTCTTATTCCATTCACATAATAGCAGCGAACTACTACCTATAACAATACCCGCCATTCACTTCAATCAAGCTCCCATTGACAAAGGGATTGTCAATACAGAAACGAAAAGCATCAACTATTTCATCAACTGAGGCGAAACGATGGATAGCAGTTTTTCTATATATGTTTTGCTTGATGTCTTCTGGTTTTTCTTTTTGCCATGGTGTTTCAACAAAACCAGGAACAATAGCATTGACTGTTGTTCCCGTACCCTCAAACTCCTTGACAAGATTCTTAACCAAAGCATGGACGGCAGACTTAGTTACACCATAGGCAAGTACGGTGGCATGAGGTTGAATCGCCATTTGGGAACCAGTAAAAAGAATTCGTGAACCATCAGGGATAATCGGATAAAATTCACGGCACATAATATAATGGGAATTGACAGCCACTTCCATCATCAAGTCCCACTCTGCGTCTTTCATCTCAGTAAAGGAACGACGAATACTCACCCCTGCATTACACACCAAACAATCCAAATGGTCCGTCTGGCTCTTCACATAATCTATAAAACGATATACGTCCTCTCGTTTAGACTGGTCTATATGGAGGGTTTCAAAATTCTCCGGCTTCTCTTCGACATCTGGGCCTACATACGTTGCAAACACCTTATATCCTTTAGCGAGGAGCATTTTTGCAACGCCCAATCCCATACCAGACGTGCCACCTGTCACTACAGCATATTTCATAAAACATTACATATTTTATGCACTATAGGCTACTCCTCAGCATAGAACAGATTCTCTGCATTCGGATTGCACTATAGGTCATATCTTTATCACATTTTCACCATTTCGGTATTTTTCGATAATTTCCGCGATTGCTACACTTTCACGTTGACGCAACTTGTAACAACTGCGTCGGTCGTTTACAATCATCGAAATGAACTCTTGAATCTCATATCGCAGGCCATCACCGTCGTAACTGTAAAAGTATTTCCTGTTCTTGGTCTGGTCTTCGTACCGCACCTCAAAATAGTCGGTCAGCCACCAGGGAGCAGGCACATACACATAGCCTTTTGTACCTGACACCACCAGATTACCTTCCGTTTTCACTCCAATCCCGAGCGTGAATGACGAGGTGGCGTGGGGATAATAGATGTCGCCTTTAGTGTATATGTCAACACCCTCTTCCAACTTCGTATGGAAACTATAATCTTTCCAGTCGATACCTAACAATTTGATGATAGCCATCAGGCAAAGTGGCGCGTGTTCATTCATTGCTCCTCCAGCCTGTTTGGAATCGAGTTCACGGGTTGGCGGCAATACCTGTTTGGACAATGATGCTTTCACATCGACCACATCACCTATTATACCACTTTTTACAAGTGTTACGATATGACCGAATGCAGGACAATAAGCGGTTTTTGATGCTTCCAACAAGACAAGGTTGCGTTCCTCTGCAAGTGTGTATAATTCTAATGCTTCGGCTTTTGACAGTACGAAAGGAATCTCGCAAAGCACATGCTTACCCGCTTGTAATGCTTTTTTCACATATTCATAATGTGTCAGATGTGGAGACGCCACATATACGGCATCTACCTTATCGATAAAGCCATTGAAGTCTGTATAGGGCTCAATATTGTGCTTTGCAGCGAATGCCTCTGCATGGCCTTTGTCAGGATTCAGCACAGCTACCACCTGTGCCCCGTTTACCACCTTTGTTTCAGGTACAAAGCGATTGGCGATGCGCCCACTACCAATGATTCCTATACGACAGGTTGTCTGGTTCTCCTCTCGCAGCATCGTACTGCTGATGCCTTCTGTGCGGGGCAGATACACCACCTTACAATACTCGTTCAGGTAATCAAACTTCCCCTCCCAGTCGCTGCCAATGGCGAAAATGTCAATATCGTATTTCTGGATATCGTCAATTTTCTGCCCGAGATAGTCCTCTATGATTACCTCGTCGGCATAGCCCGTGGCCTTTACAGCCTCGACACGCTCAAGCACGTTGTTACGCACATTCAGTTTGCCGCGTCCACGGTCGAAGCTGTCGCTTGTGACACCTACAATGAGGTAGTCTCCTAATTCTTTAGCTCGCCGTAAAAGGTTAATATGCCCCTGATGCAGCAAATCGTATGTTCCGTATGTAATTACCTTAATCATAATAGCTTCTATTTCTAGTGGACAATTCTTTCAATTTCTTTCTGAGGCAGTGTGCATTCTCTTCAGATGCCTCCTGTATGGTAGCAAGTCGGCTTGCGGTTGCAAAAGTAAAACATTCTTTTTAAATGACCTCCTCCTTTCTGGCTGAAATACATTACCACCTTGCATTTCTTGGGAAATAATAGTTACTCAGACAAGCCATATAATATCTTCATACGCTATTTAATGAATTAATCAGAAACTGCTTGGACTCCTCCCTGATTGTTTCCAGTCTTTTATTGATATGGTCAAAGTCGAATTTCTCCCAGTTCACCTCGCTTGCCTGATGCACCATTTTATCCGATGCATCTATCTGTTGGAGCAACGATTCGCAGCGCGAAGATTTGCCCTCTTCGTATGCTATCGTAAATTTACGGTTAAACAGCAGTGAGAAAGCCAGTCCATGGAAAGAGTTTGTCACCACATACGAAGCATACTTAAACAGAGATACAAATTCTTCCACACTGCTTTCTTCATGACGCCTTCTGTCGAATAGCGTTTTTAACCCAGACGCTCCAAAAGCAATATAGTGTATCTCGTGTTTTTTGAATTCAGGAACAGTTTTTATCAGACTCTGAATAAAGTCAGAATTTTTGTTGTATGCATAAACAAGTATGTAGTCCTTTTTTATCTTCCTTTCTGTTGCTATCTGATCAAAAAGCGCTCTCCCACTCAAAATGGTGGGGTCGACACACACTTTTGAAGCTACACCCAGCTTTTCCTCCAACAACTTACTGACAGTTTTTTCCCTTACGCTGATGTAATCGATATTCCTTAGGTATTCGCCAATTATTTTTATATAATTTGGATTATTAAACGTTGACATCTCACTGCTGGCTGCATAGGATATTCTTTTCTTCAATCCCTTATACTCACCTTTACCATAAAAAACAGGATCAGGGCCACCGGTTATCCAGGTACTCCATATCTGGTCACTGCCCAAAACCAGATAATCACACGGCACATTAACAAAGTCACCAATGCAACGATACTTTTGTTCTGTCTGCGAGATAAGTCGCGCTCTTGATTTGTTGAATGCTTTGTATCTTATCATCCTGCTTGCTATCTTAAACGGCAGATTGGTGTAATGGCGGAGCACGTTTTTTATAGACCATACCTTTGGCCTATACCATTGTTTGGAGAACACAAGATACCTATTCTTTAGATAATCAGGATTGTAGTTGATAAATTGCACATCCCTGAAGCCTAAGCTTTTGATTACCTGTTGGAGTCCATATGCCTGCAAGACGGCACCGTAGTTTTGTGCGTTCTGATAAGATAATATTCTTATTTTATCTTCCATTATTTTGGATTGTCTTTCTTATTTTTCTGATAATTCTTTTAAACAGCGATGGTTTTGTGACATATCGAACAAGCTTATCAAAACCTTTCCTTGTATAATAATCTACAAGTGCCTTTCTATTTTTAGGGTCTTTAGTCGGTCCAATCAAGTTAGGTTGAAGGCACTGTTCTATTTCCACTTTCTTGACTCTCAAATCCTTTTTTGCATTATAAAACAATTCATGCCCCTTATCACTATTCACCAGAACAAGAGAAATACCCTTGTTGTCACTATTTAAATCTTTGTCAATTTTCTCCCACCCCCAAAAATCAGCGAGCGTAATATCGCCCTCTCTATTTAAATTAGCAAATGGGCAACTATAGCATGATTCTCTAAAGAATGAGTTTGAATAGAACAAACGAGTGTATAATTTACTGCTGTATTTTTTATCGCCTATCACGTATGATTCGACATGATCACTCCACCCTTTAATCGATTTATCTCTAAAATCAAATACTTTCAAATCTCCTTTATAACTCTTCCTTACATATTGTAAATAATCACTCCAAAGCTTGGGGCTTGGAGTGCCGTGACATACTATATCAACAACGTATAAGTTGGCAGATAGTTCCTTGGATATACTAGCTTTTACTCCTGCTACTTGGCATGGGGTTCCCGAGAACAAGACCTTTTTGCCTAGTAAAAGTTCGTCTTTAATATCTTTTATTACACCTCTTAAATCGCTTTGCACATACTTACTCCCTTTGAACTTTCTGCACGTTTCTTTATCTTTCGCTTCCGAGTGTTTAACATTGAATTTTTCATCAAAGGATGCTCCATAAACAATGCCACCTTGTAAAAATACCACATCTGAAATAGCAGTAAATGCAGCTCCGCTTCGTGATGTTTCTACTTCAGTGAGATTGTTATGACGTGCTGCATAAGCCGTTCTATTTTTCTCGTTAACTGTTTCTTTGAAAGTTACAACTGGGCATATCTTTTCGCATTTGTTACATTGGATACATTTATCCTCTGATATAATTGGATATATAAAGCCCAATTCATCTCTTTCAAAATCTATAGCACCCACGGGACAAACTTCTCCACATGCAGTACAACCAAAACAGCTTTTTCTAAACTTGGTTATCATGATTGAACTTTTTAATTATACCGTGAGCTCAACGAAATATAACACTGTTTACTACGCTCTATATAATCGCCCAACTCCTTTTGCGCGACAAAGTAGGTTGATGTGACCCTGATGCAGCAGGTCGTATGTTCCGTATGTAATTACTTTAATCATAATAATTTCTCTATATTACAATTCAAAGCTACATTTGTCTGGTAATATTGTCTGAAAGGCGTCCAGTATCATTTGCTTATACTCTTTGAATTTCAATGTAGATTCGACATCATTTAAGCATATGACTCTCTTTTTTTGATGTCGTATACAATCATAAATATCACCAATTGTATCTTCTTTTATCTTGTATAGTTTTCCATCCTTAAAAACATTATATGGCGTAAAGTCACCTAATGCTAATTGCCAATACCGGACTAACCAATGACAAACATCACCATACGTCCTGAATCTATTTTTACATGTTCTATGAAGATCCTTTTCACAGTGCTTCCAAACAGCATCATTGGTTTTCTTCAGATATCCTTGAGGTTGGTGGTGATCAATAAAACCAATAAACCTTGTTTCCCTGAATTGTCGAAGATTATGCAACGACAGTCTCGGATACTCCATTGAATACCATTTATCTCGATTTCGCGAGACGGCTTCTTTTTTGTTGAAGTTACTCCTTATCAAATCTAAAGCCAAATACATAGAACATCCAAACATCCCTTTGGTAGTTATTGGTGATAAGCCCGCAATGTCACAAGGAAGACCATCTCTGAAAAATCTTTCAGGTGATACGCTATTAATCAGAAACATGTCATCGTTAAAATATACAAAACGATCTGATAGGCCTTTTATTTTGTGAAAGAAAAATTCAATTGCATTACTATTGAATGTTGGCAAATATTCAGCAGGAATATAATCCTCATGTTTCACAATTACTAATTTGGGATTATCTGTATTTAACCATTTAGGTAAATGGCCGTAGGTAACAAAGTATATTTTATTAACCCACGGGGCAAACTTTTCAACCCCACGGAACCAATACCGCAAAGTGTCCCAATCGCGATATCTGCATGCATCCGTATTTATAGTTTTCCCTTCTTTGGTATAATAGTATTCAAACTCTTTTCGCCATTTAGGATCACTATCATCAACCCAAGTTATTACAAAATCTATTTTATTATCCATCGTTTTGATTTGATGTGTTTATCTCATTATAAAACAATAGTAACACAGACGATAGAGACGTAATTTGATTAGCCAATATTTTATATCACTCTTCCATCCAAGTCCAGTTGTTAATGGCCTGAAAAAAGACTTCATATATGAATTACTTCTTACCTTGGATAGATGCAAGGCAAACTTTCTTATTCCCATCCCGGATGGAATCATCTTGTCTGAAATAGTCCTACTCACATATAACCATGTACGGATATGCAATCCACTGGAAGCTATGTGATTGGTATCCAGTCTTTGATACGTCTCGAACATCTTTATGAGTGAATCCCATAGAGAGAAATCGTATCGTCGTGTAGCCTGCCCCTTATGATGCACATAATAGTACAGACGATCTGGAATAATACGAAGCGAAGTGACCCGATATAGCATTGAAAACATTGCAACCTGATCTTCACCGAACCACATGCCAACCCCGTCTTTTAGTCCAGCAGCTACAAAAGCTCTCTTCACCATTTTTGTCCACAAAGTGTTTGCCATACCGAAGCCGTGACAAGAAGAGTCAAAGAGATAATGATTCGCAATGAAATCCTTAAGCGCGTCACCGCAATACAGTCCTTCAAGCGTCAATTTCCTAGCCGTTTCTTTCTGATTATGGGCTTCGACATCATAATAATTACACGATACCATATCTACGCCTTCTTCTAAAATAGGACTTATGAGTTTTTCCAGATACACAGGTGACACATAGTCGTCGGAATCAATAAAGGTAATATACTCGCCTTTGCTGTGCTCAAAAGCCGTGATACGGGCTTTAGCCGTGCCTTCGTTCGGTTTATGAACGACTACAAAACGCTTGTCTTTCTGCGCATACTCATCACAGATTAAACCGCTATTGTCGGTACTGCCGTCATCCACGAGTACCACCTCAAAGTCCTTGAACGTCTGCACACGAATACTTTCTAAGCAAGGACGCAGATACTTCTCCACATTGTAGATAGGTACTATAATTGAGATTAGCGGCATTATACCGAGTAGATTTGTTTATATGACTGATTTATATTGTTTATCTGGGGAATACAGCAAAGATTTCGTCTTTCTTCTTTTCAACAACAGCAGGCTCTATGCAATAATCATCAATAATAGACTGAATAGTTGGCCATTTGGTCTTAGATACATCTAAAGGATTGTCTTTCAACCCATATGATGAATAATAGTCAGCAAACTTAAATCCGTCACCCAACATTCTTTCTCCATAGGGATACAGGAGAATATGCTTATTGGGGATATGAAAACTATCTGCTACGATCAAACCGTGCAAACTACTTGACAATATGGTTTCACAAGAAGCAATTTCCTTGACCACATCTATGGACTTCTTTCCTAAATCAATGATGACTGAATCGGAATACATCTTCTTGATTTCACTTACCTTCGGTGAATCCTTCTCTTTATAATGTGGAATAATTCCGATACGATACTTCTTTGGCGGATTTTTTCCAATCCATCTGTTAACAAGTAATCCTCCATCGCCTGTTGGAATACTAAGTTCTTTCCCCAAAATTCTCTCAACTCTATTCTTGGAAAGATTGCCTCTCAATGATAAGACTCTAATATTCCTAAACCGGAATCCATAGTCTTCTTGCATATTATTTTTTATGAAACCTGTTCCCCAAATATAAAAAGGTTCATTATTGAATATTTTTTTTATCTTTTGTTTCATTCTCACCCTCAACTGGCTTGAATACAGCGCGTGTGACAGTGAGCTACCAATCGCGCTTACATTGCTTTCACCATAATGAACTCTTTGAACTGTAATCTGAAATAAAGACTCTAGCATGTCTTTATTAAGCAAATCACCCATATTAGGTATTTGAGGATAATAGATTTTATACTCCATAACTAAAGCCTATTAAAATGATTATTCGCAAGTACAGGTAATTTTAATGAAATCATCTGCAATAAGAGGAGAGGTCGGAGCATTCGGGGAATTATTAAACCAATGGTCAGGGGATATGACAATCTTATTATCCGTATTTCGGCTAAGATATTGAGCCCACCATGAAAACGTGCTGTTCGAAATGATAAAATGCTTGCAGCTATACATCAATCTCAGTTTCTCCCAAACAGGGTCATCTCCCGACTCATAATACGCAGGCGCATCTGTTTTTACATTTTCTCTCACCCATTCAATATCATCTGAGAAGAATATAAAAACAGGATTTGCCACCAATTCCTTGGCCTTCTCCAAAGCACGGTCAAAATAGCTCTGATTACAGACCAGATATCTTGACCTGTACCTGTCGCTTAAATAATCCCCGCGACGAATGGATACACAGATGGAATTCGTGGAATGGATGATCTCGTATAAAGCTCTGTTTTCGGGTCTTGGCGGCTGTATTGGCGTAAATTCTTCCATTAAGACCGGCTTGACATGCTCATACAAGGCAGGCACTTCAAAATTCCCCTTACAGATAATCCTTTTAGGCCTTCCCGTCTTTAAATACTTTTGGTAAACAGGATAATTTATTTGTGAAAAACCTCCAGATAATCGCACGAAAATAAGCCCGTATTTCCTAAAAAGTTCATACCAGGAATCTAAGCTCTTAAATTTAAAGCCCAGTCTTGTGACTATCCTAAACGATGAATATAGAAAAATCTGTTTAAGACTGCCATATTTAAGCCACAATGTACCATCCGTCTTATAACGCTCAACATTAAAGTATTGCAACGAATCTTCAAATCCGTCTTCTGGTGTTCCCTTCTCATGCACTAAGTCAAAATTGAAAACCAAGGGGGCGTTGTCCCCTTGAGCAAGCTTAACGGCTTTGGAGAAGGCGTATTGGAACAATTGATTTCCTAATCGTCCGTTTATATATGTTGCCACCATATGTAATTACCTTAACCGTAATAACTTAAATTCTTTTTAAAATAATGCTTCAGAGTACGAAACTTAACTTTTAATTGCATTATGATGTAGAGGAATGGACGGCAGTAATAATACAAATATAGTTTAACCCTTGTGTTTCTCTTTTCCCCCTCACGCAAAAGGTAGGCTTTGTTGGTCTGGAGAAAGCCTTTCATATCGTTCCTGAGTTGTCTTGATTCACTATCAGGACGAATGAATATTAATCCCTTCATGGACAAATCAGCCAATTGTATCATCTGATGAGGCACGTTTTCCGGACAATATTGTCTGAGAATTGGCAGCCTTTCCTGGTAGATGGCAAATAAGGAGGCATACTTCTTTAGGCTATAAATCGTTGTTGCAGTTATGCTACCAGAATGCTGAAGATAATTGTATAATACCGCATTAGAGACATATATCCTCCCAGCTCTCAACATCATAAGGTATGTTATGGCCTGGTCTTGAAGCACTCGGCCTTCTGGAAACCTTAAACCATCAAATAGCGTTCGTTTGAATAGTTTATTCCATAGATAATTAGCTAAGGAAGTATTACGAAATATCAAGTGCTTGACAGCTTCAGAAGCTTCCATATATCCCGTTTGCCGGAATACTGCCGGGCGCTTTTCAGTAATAGAATGGTCTCTGTCTTCAAAAATGTTATTGAACATAAAAGCAACCATCTGGACATTGTTCTCCAAGGCAAGCTTTAATGCCGTTTCACAGAAGTCGGGTTCCACCCAGTCATCACTATCAACAAACATGAGATAATCACCCGTAGCAACGTCCAACGCCTTGTTTCGAGCAATGTACACACCTTCGTTTTCGGCATGTATGACTTTAACCCGATTGTCGGATTTTGCATATTCATCGCAGATTGCACCACAATTGTCAGGACTGCCGTCATCAACAAGAATCACTTCTATTTGTCGATATGTCTGGCCAATAATCGATTCAACACATTTTCTAATGTATGGTTCAACCTTATATACAGGAACAATAATGGTTATCTTAGGTTCAATCATTATCTAAACAGCTTTTCTTTATATGAAGTGTCCGGATCACAAAGAGCCATAGTATGAATCTGACCACCTTTCACAAACTTCATGTAATCACCATACATCGTTCGTAATATGGGATCATATTCTTTAGGACATGAGATTTCAGTAAACTCAAAAGGCAAGGTATTCATTTCATCAAACCATTCCTTGTTCCATATAAATCTTTTATTAAATCCCGAAAAAGACAGAAGTCCCACTTGCCCATAGTTCTTAGCACTTGAGCAGGCTTTCATATATCTCTTGGATACGCCGACATGGTCTGTAAATAATCCTAAGAAATACCACAGTAAGGCATTAGGATGCAAGTATTTCTTTATTGTCCATTTCCAACCACCTTGTTTAGCCCTGCGTTTTATCTCATAACCTACAATAGCTCTCTTCCAAAAGTTAATTAAAAACTTTTGTTTCAGCAGTCCCCAGCATCCACATTCTATACCAAAGGAAGGAAAGATGTCTATAAAGATGCCACAATTATAATTACCATCAGCCATACTGATATCGTAGCTTGTACATCCAGTTGTTTCACTATTCCTAATTCGCGACATGGCAGGGCCAAAACCCGGTTCAGTCTGGTAGTTCTGGAAGAAATAAGGTTTAGGAAGCTCACGAGGAGCCACTTCGCAGAAATGCAAGTAATCCTCATACGGCATCGTTACGTCAAGGTCATCATCCCAAGGTATAAAACCCTTATGCCGAACTGCGCCCAACAAGGTTCCCCCGATAGCATAATATCGGATACCATACTTCTCACATATTCTTTTTAGCTCCATCAGGCACCCCAAATCAACGGCCCAGAGCTTCTTTGTTTGCGCTGACACCAGATGACCGCACAAAACTTCTTCTTTATAAAATGTATTGTCGATATTCATTTCCAAACGCTATTTGTTATGCTCCTCGTGATACTTTTTTGCAAGCAGATAGCCCAAGAACAGGTCAATGTCTTCCTTGGTGGTTATCTTGATGTTGGTATGACTGCCCTTCGAGAAATAGAGCGGTATTCCCAACTGTTCCATAAAGACGTTGGTATGACGCTCCTTAACTATTTCAAACAGATTCTTTTCCTCCACCTGCTTGTAAAGTTCTTTAATGACTTCGTAGCGGAATGATTGGGGAGCCGCAAGTGTCATGAACGATTCTCTATTGATAGCTTTCTTTGAGCAATCACCATCATTGCTGCCATAGAGCAAATAGGAATAGCTGGCCGTGATGGCATTGCCTTTCTCCTTACATACTCGGATGTTGTCAGTTATGATTTCTTCTGACAAGAAAGGTGAGGCAGCCCAATGGATAATCACTAAATCATCCAACTTGGCAATGCCTTCAAGCCCCGCCACACCATTCATTATGGAACGCTCGTATTCAGAACCACCTTTCACTATTTTCAAAACCTTAGTAATTCCGTATTTTTCAGCTATTCCTTTCAATTGTTCTTGGTAACCATCCACGCACACCAATTCAATGGCATCAATCTCTGGATGGTTCTGGAAATGCTCCATGGTGTAGGCTATCACCGGCTTGCCAAGTACCTCCACGAACTGTTTTGGAACAGGCGCGCCCAAACGGCTGCCCACGCCACCTGCTACAATAATTACATAATTCATTTTTCGTTTTCTCAGTCAGCGACTATATATCTCGCTTTCAGCCTGAATTTGACGGGCTTTTAACAAATCATCTACGCAATCCACCTCTGTCCATTCGTATTCTTTGATGTCTTTGTAATACAACTCAAAATTATTCTGGAATATCATCTGCACCAGAGCATCCTCATAAAACAAATTGTACATTCCGTCATTCACCATCTGGTTCAGTTGCTCCAAGAGGAAACGGGACGAAACAGCATCAAGTTTAGTCCCACTAGCATAATTGCCCATATAATCGGTAAGGTTTTTACTCATCACGCATACCAAATCGCCTTGAACCTGCACATTATACTTGTTTGCATCACGGTGGGTGCTGTCAAGCAATACGCAAGGATAGTCGATATGCTGACAAATCACGTCCTGAAACAGTTTATCGCTCATTACTATATCACCATTGATGATTGTAACATTTTCTCGCTGTAAATAGTTCTTTGCAAACCAAAGCGACCCCATTGAACTGGTAGCTGAGTAGAATGGATTATGCACAAACCTTATGTTGTCATCCTCCAACTCCTTCTGAATCTGATTGTACATATAGCCTACTACAACCACAATCTCGGCTTCCACATCGAACTTTCTTATCATGCGGACAAGGCGCTGCAAGATGGTGGTCTTATCGTCAAGTTTATACAAAGACTTCGGATGATTCAAAGTCAAAGGTTGCAGCTTCTCACCTTTGCCTGCTGATAAAATGATATATGTCATAATTCAGGTCTTTTATTTGTTATATAAAGGCAAAGCCTTCTTGCTGTACTCTTTAGCAAAATGATACCACTGGGGCTTCAAGTATCCTATTACCTGACCTTGTGATTCCTTATACATTGTCCAATGCATATAGAAGAAGCCTGTAATGGCGATATAGGCATAGAAGTGACGCTGCTCTTTGACTAAAGGCTTACGACCAAAATAGGTAAACAATATACGGTCAACCTCTTCTTCTGAATGATCACCACCACACACATATGAGCCTATGTCAAAGCCCGGGTCGCCATAACCTGCATATTCCCAATCAATGAGATGAATCTCATGGTCGTTTATCAGGAAATTCTCATCTCTACAGTCGCCGTGCGTCAGGCATTTCTTGATTCTATCAGTCTTTGCCAGTTCATATAATTTGTAGATTCGCTCTTTAAGCTCATTAAACTCAGGGAAATCAGCAAAATTCTCACCATATTTCTCAATAGGGGTTATCTCACGAATAGATTCCCACTTCTCTTTGACATCAAACTCCCATCTTACTTTTGGACGCGCCGAGTGTAGTGTTCTCAGCAGTAAAATTCCCCTGACCATATCATTCACGTCATGGTAATTGAAAGCATGTGTTTCAATAAAACGCGAAATGCGCCATCCGTAGCGGACACTCATGGCAACAAGTGAGGTATCAACCCCTGCATCCTCGATCTGTTTTTGTACAATTGATTCACGACCTCGATCAATGAGCATCTCTGAGCCAAAACCAGGATAACGGAAAACATACTTGCCACCATTGTACCTGAATGATAAAACGGAATTGGATAGTCCTTTTTGTAGAGGCTGTAACTCCGAAATTTGCGATGGATTACAATTGAACACATCGCAAATACAATTCGTGATGAATTCAATATCCTCCAGGTGGAGGATGCCTCCAGTTGTTTGGATTATATTTGACATAAAAGGAAGTAACTTTTTAGGGCTGGGTATTTACACCGAGTCAAAGACCTTAATGATTTCCTCTTGTGTACCCGGGTGATAGACCATTTTACAATCCTTGATTTGTATAGCTTTCATCATAGCTTGCGCTATTCCTTCTACGTCATCCACATCAATCACATAACCATTTTTACCATCCTTGATAATGTCGTCCACAATGGCAAGGCAACGGGTGGCAGCGCAAGGAACACCCAGATAAGAAGCCTCAACGAGTGCATTGGGTAAGCCCTCAACCCTCGATGGTAAAACAAAGCAGTCAGAATGTTTCACCCATCGGTAAGGATTCTTGTCGTAGCCCACAAAATGGACACAATCTTCCAACCGATAATTTGCAATCAAGGGCTTTAAGCTCTGATAATAGTCACCCTTCTCATTATACGCACCGACAAAATAGAGATGTGCCTGAGGTAGTGTTTTTTTCACTATAGCCATAGCTTTGATGGCTACATCTTGAGATTTGGTATGGTGAATACGCGCTACATTCACAAAATTGACTTGATCGTTCTTGGGGTATGGAGAAAGTTCTGTGCTCAGTGCGTCAATATCGTTTGTATCCAATGGATTGTGAATGGTTATTACTTTGTCAGGGCTGACCTTGAGCAGACGAATCATTTCTTCGCGCATCTCTTCTTGCTGGGCAATTAATAAATCAGCCTTGGGGTAAGACGCAAAAACTTTTCTGAAAGTCTTTTTTGAATACTTCCCAATCATATTGGAACTGCGTATTATCACTTTCCTGCCAGCCCAAAGTGATGCTCTTATCACTCTTGGGTTATACGAACTTTGCGACGCAAACACCACGTCGGGCTTTTCCCTCATTATTTTCCACCAGATTCGCAGCGTGGAAAACATATATTTGTTGCGAACAGGGATGCGCTCCACGTCATATCCATCAGGAAGAATGTTATATATGTTACGCAATCGTCCTATTACAACGTATTTAACCTCAAAGCAGTCTTTGGGCAACAATTTGCCGATGAGCACACTCATGCGTTCTGCACCGCCGACACCACCAGGAGTGAAAACAAGTATCTTCTTTTTCTTTAGCATCGTATTATGTGATAGAAGATAAACGGCAAGGAAAGCAATCTTGATATTTATTTCTTGATAAACATATCATCAGGCAATGACAACAACTTCTTTTTCTTCTCTTTATGGGAAAGCCCTTTGGTATTTACATTGTACTGCTTATTTCGATTGTAGAATTCTTCGGTAGTGCATATATATCTTGCAGGATTGCCACCAACCACCGTATGCGGTCCCACCGATTTTGTAACCACACTGCCTGCGGCCACTAGTGCCCCTTCGCCAATGGTGACTCCCGGCATAATCTGGCTTCCGGTCCCAATATATGCCCAATCTTCAATCTCCACCTTGCCAAAAACATCAAAATCTGGGTATTTGCTCCTGACAACCCTGCCCCCACCATGTGTGTGGATTGAAACCCCTGGAGTAATTGCAACATTGTTCCCGATAGTAATCAGATAGCCCTCTGGTGACCAGTTACGTGTGCTTATCACACAATTCTTCCCGATTCTGACACCAAGATGCCGGGCCTGCTTTTCGGGTGAAGCAATATTATTCCAATAGAAATGGGATATCCTTCGAATGAGTTTTTTCATAACAATATGATTTACAATTTATGGATAAAGTCAGATAGTCGTTTTCCCTGGACTATCGGGTTGAATGAATCCAAAGCTACATCATGTCCTTTTTTTGCAATGACACTCGCATCCAGGGGGGCAGAGAGTATTTTTATCATGTAGTCCACAAGCTGAGTTTCATCGTCTTCTTCAAAGAGATAGGCGCTGGTTCCTGATTCCAAATAGAGTTTTGAATCACCAATGGTTGTTGCAATAACAGGAACTTGACTCATCAACATCTCCCCCAACTTAGTCGGAAAACAGTTACGTGTCTGTAAGTTCTCTGATTTGTAAATGATGGTAAAGGCAGCAAAGTGTTGCAGTCTAATAATCTCTTCGTCGCTGACATAGCCCATCAAAACAATATCATCAGCGAGTCCCAGTTGCTCTATCTGTGTTTTGTATTTACATTTTTGTGAATCTGCTTGTTTACCAGTGAAGACTAATTTGCAAGGAGATGGGTATTCTCTTTTAAATCTGGCAAATGCATGTAAAATCTTTGAAATGCTATCCTTTTGCTCATGCATGGTTCCTGTATGGATGATGTATGGCACATCAAAAGGAGATTGCATCTTAGAGTAGTCAATATCATATGGCTCGGGATCGGCCAATATGGGAATACGGATGACCTTGGCAGACCTCTTCTTATATCTGTTCACAAAGAATTCCAAGTCGGTGGATATGGCTATAAAGCCATCATATTGAGGCATTATTAGATGGAAATCTATCCAGTCTTTAATGTGATGCAACTTATTATCCTTCCCTAATGAACTTGGATGTTCACAGACTTCTTTGATTGTCTTTGCCCCCTTTATCTTTGCGGCAAAAAGAATCAACGTCTGCAAGAACAAAGGATAAAGATAAACATACACAACATCTCCCTTTTGAATATGTCGTAAGGAATAGAAAAATGTGCGAATAGGATCAAGATAATTCCAATCCAATCCTCGCATCGGTTTATTCCATTTTGGATACTTGTATTTGCCGCATACGTAAGAGAAAGGGGTTCCTCTGTATATTCCTTTATCAGGCATCCCATCATCTTCCCCTCTTTCAAAGACCTTGTTACAGATGATGACGTTTACGTCGTCTCCTGCAGCTTTGAGTCCCTTGATATAGCATAGCCTGCGTTTTGCCGCAGCCATTCCATAAGGAAAAGATTTGTCTTGATAAAAATGTATGAGCATTGTTACGTCTTGACTTCAATGATAGGAGAAACATAGGCACCTTCAACGAAATATTTTCCGACGCGTGCCATCCGTGTATCGTATCACGTTGAATCCAGGTTGCATGGCAGGAAGTTTCCTTCCCGAAATATCATAAACGGCTTCAATGGTGTTATTGCCAATACGATGGGGAACAATGGCATCTACCTTGCTTGCATCTGTTGCTATGAGGGTTATGGAATCACCTGGGCTGCAGGATGAGAGATCTGGCTGGATGTGTGGTGTGAGGAATGTCTCAGACGTGATACTGCCATCTGCGTGTGTAACTGTCATCAACCATGCTCCATTCTCATTCTTTGTGTACAGCGAAAAAGGAAAAGATGTGAACCAAGCACCGTCAAATCTTCCCGTGCGAAGCAACACGTCGCAGAGAGTAACGTTTGTGTCATTCGTTACCGATTCTTTTGGTAATTCTACGCGGATACTGACAGGGATAACATCACCGAGGGAGAAATAGCTGGCCATTTGACGATAAACAGATGAGGGGCGACTTGACACATAGTTACACAATCGTTCTATTCCAGAATTATGTCTCTTAATCGTGGACATGCCACCATATGCAGCAAAGGTGGGAGTAATTTCATTTATGATTTCTTCATCCATCTCTTGAATAATGGGAATGCATATATCGGGGCGAAGAAAGTCGCCTAGATAAGTGGCGTATGAGGCAATAAATCGGTTGCGAAACTCTGGGAAGGACATCATTTTCTCATAGAGATAACAAGCGGTTCTTACGCTTGAATTGTTGGATTTTTCGTATTCTGGGTCTTCTGGGTTTTGAGTGCCAAGCATGTACTTGAACATATCCCACGTGCTTTCGTGTGTAGATATAAAATCCAAATCCTTCAGAATCCAGCGCCAATAGGTGCTCTCGATAGTTGGACTCCATATAGATATATTATTATTGGGGAAGTCCGTATTGGAAGCATAACACTCTGCAATGAACGCATTCAGGAAATTATCCGTATCCATCAACTGATTCATTTCTTCATATCTAATGTCATCCCCATGGTAAAATTTGTAGAAAGAATTGTAATGTGGTGTTTCTATAGTTGTCCTTAGATAATTCTTATGACCTGCCATTTCTATTTCTTCCTCCTTAATGTCATAGTTGCTAGTGACATAATCTTCATTGGAGCGTTCACGCATGCCAAAGATTCCTTTATACTGTCCATTAATATATAAGATGGCCGGTTCGTAAGCTTGATAATCAACGACATCAAGATTCGTTCCGAATATCTTTTGCAAGAAGGCATCATCAATGCGTGAGGTCATGCACGTGTTACCTCCTGTTCTCAGTATAAACGACTTCATCTTATTAACTTCAGGTTTGTCTCGCCAGAAGTCGCCTTTGAAGTTCTTTTTGCCAAAACGTTTTTTGGCGTATAGTTTGATGCTTTTCTGCTTATATTTTCGGGTTGCATTACCAGAAACCGCCATCTCGCCAGATTGGTTAAATACAGTACTTCCGTTCTTGGTGTTGAAATATTCAAAATTTGCTGGGCGTCGCCACTTGTAACTGTAGTTGGGTTTGCCGTCCGTGCTGTCGTTGGAGAGGATGCCTTCCTCGCTGCTGTAGAGATAGGTGCTGTCAGTCGCGATGCAGACAAAGGGTAATGTCGTCTCTCGAGGATGGAAGATATAGGAGTGCGTGGTGGATCGGTTGGGGAGCATCTCGTGCGACAAGAGCTTTGCTCGAATGACAGTACCTTTGTCAATAGTGATGGTAAATTGGGTGTCGGATACTGACTCCCATGTCGGTTCACAGCCATCCAAAGTGAGGTAGATGCGTGTATCCTCGGGCACATCTTCGGGCATAGTAATTGTGACGGTCTCAGGACCATTGGTCATCAGATGACCTTCAACAGAAAAAATGGGCTCGGGCAATACTTCATCGCATCCTTTGCTGGTGTTCGTAGCTCCTGGCGAGGGAGTCAACTCATATTGCCACTCGTTACTGCCATCTGTAGTACGCCCGTATGCTATATTTGGTGCCGGCATACTCTTATAACTAATGGAGTCAATGATGTGCCAATTGTTGTCATAAAGATATAGATTCCCTTTTCCGGACTCCAGATTGAAATTGCAATGGAAGGGAAGGCTATTAGTCTTGTCACAATAGACCAGAAGATGACCTCCCGACTCAATATATTGTTCAGTAGATGTAATTTTCTTACTTTCAGAGGGCACTTTTACTGGACTTAAACGGTAATTCTGAATATTGATTCGTGTGTCACTTACGTTGTAAAGTTCCACCCATGAATCGGGGAAATCGTGGTCTACCATCAGATAATCTACATTTGACTGCATTATCTCGTTGATGATGACACTTTTCTGAGCCATCGAATGTGTAGAGGGCAGGATTGTAAGCAATCCTAAAGCAACATAGTGTAAAAGGCGTTTCATATTTTATTGTAATTATTTTAGAACATAAGAGCGGCGTGTCAAATCAGATGTCCAGGAGGCAGGTAGTCTTGTGATGAGAATGGAAGACATTCTGTTACAGAGCTGCGCCAGAATTAGCCCTATGATGAGCACCAGCGCATAGTCCAGGAAATGCCCTGTGAGTAGTGGACTGCTCTGCCATGGAGCCAGATATGCTTTGAATAGTGTGCGGATTTCGACATTGACAACGTAGGCTTCCAACGACACTATGCCCAACCAGTGGAAGGATGTGTATATCCAGGAGCTTTCAGAAAGCCATTTCAGGCACGTACATAGTACGAAGACGGATGGCATGATAAAGAGCCAGGCATAGAAGACATCCTTGAGGAAGAAATGAAACAGCAATACGAAGACAGCAGAACCGCCTATGATATAGAGCGCGTTGACACAAACTTCGCGACGAATGAAAGGCGCTATATACATGCCGATGACGAAACTTACTGTGAACTTACCGGCATACTGTAGGTTGTGAATAATATCCCCTGTCAGTGTTCCGTCGATAGTGATGGGAAGATGGGTCGCTG
Organism: Bacteroidaceae bacterium; assembly: GCA_045220575.1. Taxonomy (GTDB): domain Bacteria; phylum Bacteroidota; class Bacteroidia; order Bacteroidales; family Bacteroidaceae; genus Physcousia. The sequence continues at coordinate 167,492 of JBGUVX010000047.1, read as the reverse complement.
TCAGTATCACCGCCATCAGTATAATGGCTGTTATGAGCCTGTGTCGGGAGGACTCAAGTATTCGGAACAGACCTGGTGCCAACGGATAAATGATAGTTAGCAGTGCCACAAACCACAACCCCTCATGGTGAGTCCAAAACCTTATTGTAGAGAGATACATGAACCATTCTGCCCATGAGGAATGATTTGTTGGCAAGGACAGAAGTCTGACGATAACGAGGACGAGTGCGTATGGGATGAATATGCGTATGGCTCGCTTGCGAAGCCATGTCATGTAACTATGAGGCTTACTCAGCGAGTAGTAGCATCCTATCCCAGACAAGAACAGGAAGATGGGGACACTGGGTATGGCACGTTGTAGAAATACCAATAGCAACCTGAGCGGTTCAGGAAACTCGACCCCGTATTGGAGGCTATGCCAAAGGAGTACCCTCAGTGTAGCGATACCCATCAGTGCGGTTCTGTATTTGCTCAGGAGAGACAGTTCAAAGCTGTAGGCCATGTTTCTTCTTGAGTTTGTTAACTAAACTTTGTTGTTCTTTTGTGAGAGACTCTGAACAGCCAAACACTTTTTTGTCATAAAAATATTGTTCGAACAAAGATACTAATTCCTCATGGGAAAGACGTTCATCAGCCGGATATAGTGCTTCCTCATGCCTCTCTATATCGGCTAAAGAAAACTTAACGCCAATAATTCTGGCTGGCATCCCCGCCACCAAGGCGTAAGGGGGAACGGATTTCGTTACAAGCGCATTTGCCGCTACAATGCATCCACGCCCAAGTGTTACTCCTGCCAAAATAGTTACTCGTGTTCCCACCCAAACATCCTCTCCAATAATCACATCTGCAGATTTGTCGTTTATATGGCTTTCGCCCAAAATGACTTGGGGTATGCCAACGGTAGATCTATGACTATTAGTTACAATGGTAACATCAGGGGCAATCTCTGTATATTTTCTGATATAAACAGACTCTTCTTTAGCATTGATAACCGTAAGTCCATACCGAATCTTAACATAGTCCTCCACAAACAACTTCTTTGGAACCCCAATATGGCAGGGATAGGCTATAGTACTATGGACTGGTAAAGAGCCAAAGGATATTCGATCGGGATTGTTTTTATGTAATTGGAATAGCAAATGCCGGCTTTTCTTAATGAAGAACCAGATATCAGATAATAAACAGACCATTCTATTCATTGCAAACATGTTGTATTTATTTGTTCCAAATACCAGTAGCCGTACGATTCAAAATCTTTCGGATTTGAGTGGTGAAAACGCTGGCATAAATGAGATTGATGACAGACATGGATGCAACAACGCCATAAATGCCTATGTACTGGCCAAGGAACAATGATAGAGGAATATGAAGCACCAATCCAATTAGTATAATAAATGACTGTAGCGTAACCTTTCCTGTTCCATTAATAAGAATAACCTGCAATGAATCCCAACTATGGAGAAGTGTATAGACGGCAATGGATACGGTCAAAAAGAAAGGCACCGTCACAATCTCTCCTACCCATAGTTTAATAATAAAGGGAGATAGCATAACCACTAATGCCACCATAATGCATAACATCCCATATAACTTCAGCATCTTACTATAGGTATTTTTCATCCAAACATAATCCTCTTTAGTATATGCATCAGTAAAGGCAGGCCATAAGGGATTCAATATAATGGTATAAACCATAACGACAACATTCAGCAGTTTATATGAAATATTGTATTGTGTAACGGATTCCGGACCTGCAATATGGGAAATCAGAATGTTGGTTGCTTGAAAAAGAACTATCATCTGCAACTGGATGATAAAGAATTTGACGCCTAGCCCCCAAAGATCTTTGATATAAGCGGTATTGATGGCCTTGAAAGACGGTGCCACTTCTTTCATTGTAGTTTTGAAGTAGATGATAGAAGCGACTAAGACGATAACTATGGGCATCATGGAATAGGCGAAAGCCAGATTCAGCAATGACGGCTCAACGAATAAGGTCATCATGCCAATGATACAAAGAGCACATACCTGACCGATGACTGCGAACAGGTTGGAAAGAGCTGTTTTCTGATAAGCCGCAACGACAGTTACAAAAACATTTACTATCATCTTCAAGGCGATGAAGACAAACAGCACCTGCATAGTCTTGAGGATAACCTCTTGGTTGGATGAATCTACATTCAGTATACGACACCAGTCTATGCACGGACTCACCACAATCAGGATGGTGGAGAGAGGTACAAAGATGGCAAACATGATGGCGTATGTCGTAGATACCAGGCTTTTGCCTTTTTCGTAATCTTTCCTTGCAAGGCACTCATTCAACCTGTTTTTTAGTCCATGAGCAAAACCAACATCCATATAAGTCAGCCAATGCAGGATGGATGAAATGGTAAGCCAGACCCCATAAATCTCTGCTGAGACGTATCCAAGGGTCATGGGTACTAACAATAAGGATGTCGCTATGCTGACAACCTTAATGGCAAGAGAACCCATAATGTTCTTCTTGACAATAGCTGTCCTTTCAGAACCGCCAATGAATATATTCTTTATTGCTTTTATCGTCATTGTAATCTAACGCGCTCATTACCATCATTCCCTATTAATATTCGTTTCTTACGATTGTCGTCTTTGTAACCAAAAAGGCCATAAAGCCAAAATGCAGTGAATATCGGGATGGTAAAAATTGGATATGAAACGGAACACAATAAAAGAGCCAATGCAAAAACAAATTTGCGTTGGTTCGGAAACAATCTGCTAATCTTAAAAGATGAAAAGAACAGTATTATGTATAAAAACAAACCAATAAACGCTCCGTACTGACTGAGAATTTTTACAAAACCACCAGTCAACACAAAATTCTCAGTAATTTCCTGTCGGAACCAACTGTAATCTGCGTTCCTACCATAGCCTAATAGTGGTTCTTCCTTAAAATTAAGCCAATCGAAATAAGCAGATTCAAAGCGATCAAGCGAACCTACGTATTCGTTGCCATTCTGTTTTGCATAATAATCGTATGCGTCCATGTGTTCTTCGCTGTATTCCTCAAAGTTCATTCTGTCTTGAATTTTTTCTGTCATAAAGTCGAGAGAAAAGAGATACCAGAATATTGGCAAAACTATAGCAACAAAATAGATACTTTTCTTAACAGTGAATTTTTTTAACCAAGAAATGGCAAATAGCAGAATCGCAATACTGTAACCTGTGGTGGACATGGTGCTGGCAAGAGCTGCCAAAAGAATAATCATTCTCTTGTTTTTCCGAAACTTAATACCTTCGTGCGATAGATTGATGAGGATAGCAGGGATGAGCATGATGGCAAAGCGCCCAGGTTCCCACGAACAGCCTGCATTACGAAAAGAATAGCTATAACCATATACATTTGCGACCTTTGCAGGATTCATCCACTGGAAAAGATATAAGACATTATTGCCCTTAATGGTATCCGGAAACAGACGAAACAAGTCATTTGTAAAAGGCAATAAGAGTCCCATACCCCATAGTACCAAACTTATTACCGACAATACCACCATAATATGTTCATGAATAAGAAATATATCACGGCCATATATCCTTATGTGAATGTAAGCAATGAAAATAGCGTAGAATAAGAAAAAATAAAATGACAGGTTCTGTGAACTGAAATCATGCAACTTGAAGCACACGGCAAAAGACCAACAAAACATGATGCCGACAAACTGCCACAACTTTTTGTTATTAAAACTGACTGGATGTCGTTTGAGCAGAAAAATAGTCAGTACAATCGGAATGAGAAAAGGTATTGGATTACCAGACAAAGTGCCCACCATACGTCCTGTCTCTGGTGTCATCTGAGCCATATAAATGACCATGACAAACATGTATAGGTATTCAAAAGTGGGACAATATGTCTTTTTTAGTATTTTAATCATAAAAAGTCATTTATTACACGGAGACAGGCTCCTATCGTCATCATCCCCTTTCTCCACCGCTCTATCTGGCAATCGTGGTGTTTTGTATTATTGTCGTACTTTAACTGACTCACTTGTTGACAACTGGAGAATACCCAGCGGTCTGTTTTTTCTTTATTCCTTTCAGTTCGATTCTTACGGCGCCGCCTACTGATGGATAGCGGCACTTCATGAGGGATGCTTGCAGCTGAACATAGCGGAACAGCACACAGTCGACGCCAATATTGACACCATGACCGTCGTATTCGGCGAGGGCACGCAAGGGCTTATAAAATGACGGTTGGAAAGTGATGCCGCCCACCACGCCGTTCCATCGCTTGTTGTACGACTTCGTCCAATAGCGATAAGCCAAATGTCCACCAAACTGGCCAAATGGCAAGTCGACGTGCTTGGAGGCTGCCACATAGAAGTTGCGGAAATAGAAGCTCTTGGAGTTACCGTCGCGCTGGCCTATCACATCGTTGCCGCCTATCACCACTGAAGGCCAGTAACGTCCCTCGCGCAGGGGTTGCACACGGGCCGAGAAGTAGCGGTCCTTGGAGTAGAAGCCGGTCTCACCAGAATTCTTATCCAGGTTCTTGTGGAATTTCATCAGCGTAAAGCTATAGCCCAGCTCAAGCCATTTCAGCGGCATGGCTGAGACATACCAGTTGGTCGAGGCATACTTCTTACCCTCGAAACGCATGGCGTTGGGCATCATGTATTTGGGAAGCATGTGCACGCCAATACGGAGATTCTCGATGGTATCCATCTCTGCCGACGGAACATGCAACAAGCCCGTCATGCCGGTATATTGCTGGGCAAGGATGGTGCTGCGGCCCAGAGGGAGAAGCATCAATAGAAGCAGCGGTAGAAGTCTTTTCATTGCGATTCCTCCTTTCCCAATCCCCAGTCAACATCAATTAACCGTTCACGGCTATTCTCTTCGGGATCAATGCTGTATGACCGCATAGACTCTCCACCGGCACGCGAACTGTGAGAAAGCACGAAGTTCGAAGCCGGACGTACAACCACTTTGCGACTGCTCTTCTTATAAGGAGGTATCATCCATATAATCCTGAAGCCGCCATTGGTTCTGTACTTCTGATTGTCGAAAGGATTAGACTCCAGCTTACCTAATCGCAACTGCGCATAGGCCAACAAGGTAACGTGTCGGAAATGGCGCATAACATCTATCTGCGAGCCATAGTCACCGTTAATATACCGGCCACCGGAAAGCCTGAATTCAACATCCAGCGATTGCAGATACACATCGGCCCCAACCGTGCCTGACACCTTGTAGTCGCTGTAGAATTTGGCTTCACCGTTTCCTTTGAGGTCCACGCCCAATACCCAAGGTGAAGAGACCCCGGCCTGAGCATTCAGCAGGAGCCATGAATTGACAGGCCATGCCCACCTCACGTCAACTCCGTAGCGTTCCCTACCAAACAAGCCTGCCGATATTCTCAGATGCTGATTCTTGTTGTTGAAATGCAGTTGACGAGATACGGTGGCCATATTGAGCCTCCAGTATTTGTTGCTTATATCGCTATAGGTGTAGCCAACGCTGACAACGGGAATAACACCTTGGGCAGCTATGGACCAGTCTTTGCCCAGATTCCATCGAAGCCCCGGGGTGGCATTGAGCTGCACGTCGTAGAGACGAAGCCAGTTCGTATCGGCATAGCCCAAGGTGACACCGCAGAACAATTCCAACTGTCTGTTCGGAACATTCTCCTGCTGAGCCCTTGCCTGACCGCAACAGAACAGAAACGAAATGAAGAGGGCTAAAAAGACAAGTACTCGCTTCATGCGGCATGGGACATAGCTTACCGACACCCCTGTTTGTGAGCCTTTGGCTTCGGGGATGGTATCAGGGGCAAGCCTGACACATGGAGGATTTACCTCGCCTTGTCGAGTCGTCACATTAGACAATGTGCTCATAATGAACCATTTCGCTCCTTATTGAGGAGTCGTCAGTTCTTTGCTGCAAACCTGCGCTGCATATTTGCCTTGCAAATATACAAAAAATAATCGGTTTTGACGAAGAAATGGGGGAAAGATTGAACAACGGCGCTTCCTTTTGCTGTTTTTGCACAAGGGAGCGACACGTGGCAAGACACGACACAAAGCATTGGTTGTGTGCCTGCATTAGTAAGGCATGCGGCGAAGGATTAGTAATGTATGCGCTGAAGGATTAGTAATGTGTGCGCCGAAGGATTAGTATCGCGTCGAAGGAGGCGACGTGTGAGGTCGGGCGAAGGGAAGCGTCGCGGAGTGGGAGTTGACGCCATGAGTCGGGACAAGCGACGGCATAAGACAGACAACGAAACAGGGAGACCAATCGGCCTCCCTGCTCTCTAAATTCATTCGTTTTATCTCGCTGATTTGCAGTCGAGTGCAGAAGTTAACTGCTCCTTTACTTTACCTCCTCAAAGTCGGCGTCTTGGATGTCGTCGGCCTTGCCTTGGTTGGCACCGGGCTGAGGACCTGCCTGACCACCTTGGAAACCTGCGGTGGGGTCGGGACCAGCCTGAGCACCTGCCTGCTGAGCGGCTGCGTACATCTTCTGGGCAGCGTTGTTCAGTTCGGCAGTAGCGGCATCGATGGCTGCAATGTCCTGAGCCTTGTGAGCATTGCGGAGCTTGTCGAGGGCAGCCTCAACTTCGGCCTTCACGTCGGCAGGCAGTTTGTCGCCGCTCTCCTTGAGCATGTTCTCCGTCTGGAAAATCATGCTGTCGGCCTGGTTCAGCTTGTCAATCTTCTCACGCTCTTTCTTGTCGCTCTCGGCATTGGCCTCAGCCTCAGCCTTCATGCGCTCGATTTCCTCCTTCGAGAGACCGCTTGAAGCCTCGATGCGGATGCTCTGCTCCTTACCTGTGGCCTTGTCCTTGGCACTCACGTTGAGGATACCGTTGGCGTCGATGTCGAAGGTAACCTCAATCTGAGGAACACCACGACGTGCGGGGGCAATACCTTCGAGGTTGAAGTGACCTACCGACTTGTTCTGGGCAGCCATTGGACGCTCGCCCTGCAGCACGTGGATGGTAACGGCTGTCTGGTTATCAGCAGCGGTAGAGAAGGTCTCGCTCTTCTTGCAAGGAATGGTCGTGTTGGCCTCGATGAGCTTGGTCATCACGCCACCCAGGGTCTCGATACCCATTGACAGGGGAGTTACGTCGAGCAGTACGATGTCGCTCTTGTCACCTGTCAGCACGGCACCCTGAATGCTGGCACCTACGGCTACTACCTCGTCGGGGTTAACGCCCTTAGAAGGCTCCTTGCCGAAGAAGTCGGCAACCATCTTCTGCACAGCGGGGATACGGGTAGAACCGCCCACGAGGATAACCTCGTCGATGTCGCTGTTAGAGAGGCCTGCATCGCGCATAGCGTTCTGGCAGGGAACCTTACAAGCCTGAATCAAGCTGTCGCTCAGACGCTCGAACTCGGCACGAGTGAGGGTCTTTACCAAGTGCTTGGGCACACCGCCTACGGCTGTGATGTACGGCAGGTTTATTTCGGTAGAGGTTGTGCTCGAAAGCTCAATCTTAGCCTTCTCAGCAGCCTCCTTCAGGCGCTGCAGAGCCATTGGGTCTTGCTTCAGGTCAACACCTTCCTCGGCCTTGAAACCATTGGCCAGCCAGTCGATAACCACCTGGTCGAAGTCGTCACCACCAAGGTGAGTATCACCATTGGTGCTCAGTACCTCGAACACACCGCTTCCGAACTCAAGGATAGAGATATCGAACGTACCGCCACCGAGGTCGAATACGGCAATCTTCATGTCCTTGTTGGCCTTGTCAACACCATAGGCAAGAGCGGCAGCAGTAGGCTCGTTCACAATACGCTTAACCTCGAGGCCTGCAATCTGACCAGCCTCCTTGGTAGCCTGACGCTGAGAGTCGCTGAAGTATGCAGGAACGGTGATAACAGCTTCCGTAACCTCCTGACCCAGGTAGTCCTCGGCAGTCTTCTTCATCTTCTGCAGAATCATGGCGCTGATTTCCTGCGGAGTGTACTGACGACCATCGATGTCAACACGTGGAGTGTTGTTGTCGCCGCGCACTACAGAATAAGGAACGCGTGCGATTTCCTTCTGCACCTGATCGTAGGTCTCACCCATGAAGCGCTTGATAGAGAAGATAGTCTTCTTAGGGTTCGTGATGGCCTGACGCTTGGCAGGGTCGCCCACCTTGCGCTCGCCACCTTCTACAAATGCCACTACGGAGGGAGTTGTGCGCTTGCCCTCGCTATTAGCAATCACTACGGGCTCATTGCCCTCAAATACGGATACACAAGAGTTTGTTGTACCCAAGTCGATTCCAATAATCTTTCCCATAATTGTATGTTTTATTTGTTTATAATTCGTTTAAAGGCTCACCACCCATGATTTAACAAATGGTGTGCCAAAGTTGGAAGAAAGGAAGAAAAAAAGAGGCGAAAAGCCATAAAAAGCCTCTCGCCTCACGCCATTATGTCAGTATTGCTGACAAAATCAGTCCTCTTGCTCGCGTTTTTGTTCTTTTTCCTCTACCTGTGCAATCGGAGTCTTTTCCATTGCAACAGATAATTTCTCGGCAATCTCATCACACAGCTCAGGATTGTCTCTCAGTACGTTCTTCACCGCATCGCGTCCCTGACCAATACGACTACCTTCATAGCTGAACCAAGAACCGTTCTTCTTCAGTATGCCATATTGTACGCCCAGATCCAGAATCTCAGCCACACGACTAATACCCTCGCCAAACAATATTTCAAACTCAGCTTTACGGAATGGAGGGGCCACCTTGTTCTTGACGACCTTCACGCGTACAAGGTTACCAATCAAATTCTCACCTTCCTTCACGGTACTTGCCTTACGAATGTCAAGACGTACGCTGGCGTAGAATTTCAACGCATTACCACCCGTCGTAGTTTCGGGATTGCCAAACATCACGCCAATCTTCTCACGCAACTGGTTGATGAAGATACACGTCGTCTTTGTCTTTGCTACCGTAGCGGTAAGTTTGCGCAGGGCCTGGCTCATCAGACGAGCCTGCAAGCCCACCTTGTTTTCGCCCATGTCTCCCTCGATTTCGGCCTTGGGAGTAAGAGCAGCAACAGAGTCGATGACTATAATATCGATTGCAGAGGAGCGAATCAACTGGTCGGCAATCTCCAACGCCTGCTCGCCATTGTCGGGCTGCGAAATCCAAAGGTTCTCGACATCCACGCCCAACTTCTTGGCATAGAAGCGGTCGAAGGCATGTTCAGCATCGATAAAGGCTGCAATACCGCCAGCCTTCTGAGTTTCGGCAATGGCATGGATGGCCAAGGTTGTCTTACCAGACGACTCGGGGCCGTAGATTTCGATGATGCGTCCCTTGGGATAACCGCCAACGCCGAGAGCTGCATTAAGGGAGATGGAACCCGTGGGAATGACCTCGACATCCTCGATGCGTTCGTCACCCAGTTTCATGATGCTTCCCTTTCCAAAGCTCTTTTCTATATTTTGCATGGCTGCCTGTAGCGCCTTCAGTTTCTGGTTCTCGGCAGAGGCTTCCGCCATTTCTTCAATTTTCTTTGCCATAGTGTTTTATTTTTAGGGTGAAAATCAATCGAACTCGAGGTCCACGTTATGCATTTCGTGCCAGGGGAGGCCATCGGCGTTGAGGCGCTCCATGAAGGGGTCGGGATCAAACTCCTCGACGTTGTGGACACCCGGCTTCTGCCACTTGCCTTCGAGGAACAACATGGCACCAATCATGGCTGGTACGCCAGTGGTGTAGCTGACACCCTGCATGCCCGTCTCTTCGTAGGCAGCCTGGTGCGAGCAGTTATTATAGACATAGTAGGTACGCTCCTCGCCGTCCTTGATGCCACGAATGCGGCAACCGATGGAGGTTTCGCCCTCGTAGTTCTCGCCAAGGTCCTGCGGATTGGGCAGCACAGCCTTGAGGAACTGCAGGGGAACTATCTTTACTACAGCATCGCCCGAGCCATCGGCTTTGGGGGCTTTGTACTCGATTTCGTCGATACGTGCCATACCGATGTTCTGAATCACGTCAAGATAGTTGAGATACTGCTGACCGAAAGTCATCCAGAAGCGTGCACGACGGATGGTGGGATAGTTGATAACGAGAGACTCTATCTCCTCGTGGTGCAACAGATAGCTCTCCTTGGGACCGATGTTGGGATAGTAGAGCGTCTGGTGGATTTCCATAGGCTCCGTCTCTACCCACTTGCCATCTTCCCAATAAAGGCCCTTCTGGGTAATCTCACGGATGTTGATTTCGGGATTGAAGTTCGTGGCAAATGCCTTATGATGGTTTCCAGCGTTGCAATCCACGATGTCGAGATACTGAATCTCGTCGAAGTAGTGCTTGGCAGCATACGCCGTGTAGATGCTGGTCACGCCCGGGTCGAAACCGCAACCGAGGATAGCTGTCAGACCAGCCTTCTCGAAACGCTCGCGGTAAGCCCATTGCCAAGAGTATTCGAAATGAGCTTCATCCTTCGGCTCATAATTGGCAGTATCCAAGTAGTTGCATCCCGTTTGCAGACAGGCCTCCATGATTGTGAGGTCCTGATACGGCAAGGCCAGGTTCATCACGATGTCGGGCTTATAGGCAGAAAGCAGTTTTACGAGTTCCTCCACGCTGTCGGCATCCACCTGTGCCGTCTGTACATTCGAACCGTACTTCTCGTTGAGCACCTTTGCCAGAGCGTCACACTTCGACTTCGTGCGGCTGGCAATCATCACTTCGTTAAAGACCTCTGGCTTCTGAGCCACCTTGTGCGCTGCCACCGTTGCTACGCCGCCAGCGCCGATAATCAAAACTTTTCCCATAGTATTTTTGTTTGTCGTTTATTTCATCAGTTCATTACTGCGTATTCCCAAAGCCTGCATGAGGCTGTATCCCAGGATTTCCGACTGGAAACCTCGTCCCGCTTCGGGCTGCATAGAGAGCAACGTCACGTCCTTGCCACGCTGTTGAGCCAACAGATGCTTAAGCTCTGCCCCACTCCGTCCCATGTCGGGCACCAAGACAATACGTTTCACTTCGTCAGCAGACAGCAGGGCACGCAAGACTTCACACAAGAAGTCCTCACCCGTCAGTTGTTCGTCGCGAAGGGCTTTCATTTCGAACTCACCCAGCTGAGGGTCGCGGAAGGCCTTACCATCAACGTCTGCCAACAAGTCGCCCGGTTGGAAGTTCTGCATAGTCGCCTTGCGGTATATCATCGCAACCTGTACCTCGTTCTCACCCGCCTGCAGGCCTCCGTCGAGCGAAACGCAAACCAGCCAATGGGCTAAGTCTGCCTTCGGAATTCGGCGCATAAGCATCCGTTCGAAATTAACCGTTAAGTCAAAGGCGACACCATCCACATAGTCGGCATCAACCAATATCACCGTATCTCGAAACTTATTATCCTGCATTTTCCGCTATTTAATGGCAAAGATACGATTAAGTGAACAAAAACGCAAGTTTACTTGCAGTTTTTTGAGCATGAGTATCTAAAACCGTTGGTTAAAGATACGATTAAGTGAGCAAAACACCAAATTTATCAAGAAAAACGCGAGACCGGGGAAAGTCTCGCGCATGCATGTACGTAATAAGATGGTAAGCGAAGTCAGAAATCACCGCCCATGCCACCGCCGGGACCTCCAAATCCACCACGGTCGCCGCCCATACCTTCGGGACCACCGAAGCCACCGGGACGCTGGCGATTACCTTGTGGGAACTGACGTTGCTGCTGTTGGAACTGACGCTGCTGGAAGATGCGAGCCAACTGTTGCGGAGTGAGGGTCTTGCTGAATTCCTCGTAGTAGCGACGGTCAATCTCCAGACGCTTTTGCATTTGGGCAATCTGACGCTCCTGGCGCTCAAAATACTGCTCTACAGCCTTCTTTGCCTCCTCTTCCGTCATCTTCTTGTCGTTCTGGTTGCCTTGCTGTTGGTTGCCCATACGGTTGCGACCCTGTCGCTGAGATTCCATCACCTCGTTCAGGTAAGCCTTGTACTGCTCCACGAAAGCCTTTTTGGCATCATCCTTGAGGTTGAAGTCCTTAGCCAGTTTGTCAGCTTGTTTCTCCACCATCTCGGCACGCATGGCTTCACGTTCCTGCTGCGAAGGGCGCTGCGCCATAAGGGAAGATGTGAATTGGAAATTGAGAATCGTAAAGGCAACGAGTGCCAAAGTTTTTGTCTTCATAATTGTTGATTTTAAATGTCGTGTTTTGTGAATACTCTCTTGGTTTGTGCACGACTCTAAGACCCACCCACGACTGGGAAGGTTTACTTTGGCATGTCAAATTTTGAAATTTTAACCTTTAGCGGGTTGTGATATGGAAGCAGCCCTGCTTCACCTCGTATTTGACGTAACAACGTCCGTCGGCACGTAAGTCGCGCAGCACCTCGCTCAGCACATACTTCAGGCTGTCGTTGCGGACTTCACGCCGGAACTCACCCGGTGGGCATACGGTATTGTAACGGTTATAGGCAATGTCGAACGTAGTGCCATAACGATGACAACTCTCCGGACTCACATTGGGGTTTGTGCGTTTCAGTCGCTCAACATCAGCTTCGGAGCGCAAGACACTTGTTACGATAATGCGATGGAAGGGAACATCCTTGACGTAAAGCGAGTCGAGAAAGTTGCGTCCTATCCGCTCAAGGAGGTCTGCTGCCCGAGGCACCAGGTAGGGAATACTGTGAGACATCCCCTTATCCATCACGAAGTAGGGATTGGAGCCGACAAACACCAGTTCCTGTTTGCGTTGTTCGGCTTGCTGGCGATTGGCAACAGGACGCACGCCCCACTTTCGGGCAGACACTATCTGTACATCCTGCACATCGGGGAAGCAACTGGCGTAATCATGGACACCACGAATGCGATGCGGAGTCTTCCCTTTCTTCACAGGTGCCTGTACGACAACTGGCTTTTGTTTCGCCTTAGTTTCGGTTTGTTTCTTGGGCTTCTGCTTTTGGGGTGCTTCTTGCCTTGCCAAAGTTTCCGGCTTTACTGGAGTTTCCTGCTTTGCCAGAGAATCGGTTTTAACTACATTTGCAACGCTATCCTTCATCTCGCTTCCAGCCTTTTCCTTCATCACCGAGGGAAAGGTGTGACGTACGGCAGCAAGTGCAACAAACGTGGTTGCACACAAGCCCCAGTATATTTTTTTCTTCAGTCTTCTCATAATCTACGCGCAAAGTTACACAAATAAAGTGAAAAGTGAAAAGTGAAAAGTGAAAAATTATTATTATCTTTGTGACGAATTTACGAAAATGATAGAAAAGCATATACTGATAGATGATGTCGACCCTACCATCCTGTATGGCGTAAACAACGTAAACCTGCAGATGGTGAAGGCGTTGCACCCCAAGTTGCGTATTGTGGCAAGGGGCAATGTCATGCGTGTGATGGGCGACGAGAACCAGACCGAGGAATTCGAGCAGGCAATTAGCAAGATGCGTCAGCATTGTCTGCAATACAACGCCCTGACGGAAGAAGACATCCTGCACATTCTGCGTGGCGAGAAGACGAACAAGGAAGGAGTGCAGGGAGTGATAACATACAGCACGCAAGGGCGTCCCATCACAGCCCGCACCACCAACCAGCAGCGACTGGTGGAGGCGTTCGAGAAGAGCGACATGGTGTTTGCCATCGGTCCTGCGGGCTCTGGTAAGACATACACCAGCATCGCCCTTGCCGTAAGGGCTCTGAAGCAGAAGGAAGTGAGGAAGATAATCCTGTCGCGACCTGCCGTAGAGGCTGGCGAGAAGCTTGGTTTCCTGCCAGGCGACATGAAGGACAAGATAGACCCCTATCTGCAACCGCTCTACGATGCGCTGGAGGACATGATTCCCGTATCGAAGCTTCAGGAGATGATGGAACAGAAAATCATTCAAATAGCCCCGCTGGCCTTTATGCGCGGACGCACGCTGAACGATGCCGTCGTGATACTCGACGAGGCGCAGAACACCACCATTCCCCAGTTGAAAATGTTCCTCACGCGCATGGGCATGAATACAAAGATGGTCATCACGGGCGACATGACTCAGGTGGACCTGCCCCACTCCACCCAATCCGGACTCATCCACGCCATGCGGATTCTGCAAGGCGTGAAGGGCATTTCCTTCATAGAGACCGACAAGGGCGACATCCTACGACACAAACTTGTAACAAAAATAGTAGAAGCTTATGAAAGCGCTGACAAGAACTGAACTGAATCTGCCTGGGCAGAAGAGTGTGTATCACGGCAAAGTACGTGACGTGTATAACATCAACGACGACCTGATGGTGATGGTGGCAACCGACCGCATCTCGGCATTCGACGTCATCCTGCCCAAGGGAATCCCCTTCAAGGGACAGGTACTGAACCAGATAGCAGCCTCGTTCCTCGACCTTACTGCCGACATCGTGCCCAACTGGAAGTTGGCAACGCCCGACCCAATGGTTACGGTAGGCTTGAAGGCCGAAGGCTTCCGTGTGGAGATGATTATCCGCGGCTACCTGACGGGAAGTGCCTGGCGCGAGTACAAGAACGGCTGTCGGGAGCTTTGCGGCGTGAAGTTGCCTGATGGCATGCGCGAGAACGAACGCTTCCCCGAACCCATCATCACCCCCACTACGAAGGCTGAGGAAGGTCACGACGAGAACATCTCTGCCGAGGAAATCATCCGTCAGGGCCTTGTAAGCAAGGAAGACTGGGAAACGATGGTGAAGTACACCCGTGCCCTCTTCCAGCGCGGAACGGAGATTGCCGCCAAGAAGGGGCTAATCCTCGTTGACACGAAGTACGAGTTCGGCAAGCGCGACGGAAAGGTCATCCTTATCGATGAGATTCACACGCCCGACTCCAGCCGCTACTTCTATGCCGACGGCTACGAGGAGCGCTTCCTGAAGGGCGAGCCCCAGCGTCAGCTCTCTAAGGAATTCGTACGCCAGTGGCTCATCGAGCACAACTTCATGAATCAACCCGGTCAGGTGATGCCCGAGATTACCGACGAATACGCCGAGAGCGTGAGCGAGCGCTACATCGAGCTCTACGAGCACATCATCGGCGAGAAATTCGTGCCTGCCGACACCGAAGGCGACCTTGAAAAGAGAATTGCCAAGAACGTAACCGAATGGCTTACCAGCAAGAGGTAATAAAGCCCTACAACGAAAGCGAAGGCAAGGGGCAGCAGGTGGAACGTATGTTCGACAACATCGCCCCTTCCTACGACAAGCTTAACCACACCCTGTCGTTAGGCATCGACCGCCTTTGGCGCAATCGTGCCATCGACTCGCTGAAGCCCTACGCCCCCCAGCAGATACTGGACATAGCAACGGGCACCGGCGACTTTGCCATCCTTGCAGCCGAGCGACTGAAGCCACAAAGCGTCGTGGGAGCCGACATCAGCGAGGAGATGATGGAAATCGCCCGTCACAAGGTCAACCAGCGTTGTCTGGAACGTGTGGTCAGTTTCCGAAAGGAGGACTGCCTGCAGATGTCGTTCGACGACCAGACCTTCGATGCCGTTACGGTAGCCTACGGAGCACGAAACTTTGAGAGCCTCGAAAAGGGCTTGAAGGAGATACTGCGCGTGCTGAAGCCCGGCGGTCACTTGCTGATGCTGGAGCTTGCAGCCCCCAAGAGTGCGCCCATGAAACAACTGTTCTGGCTCTATTCGCACATCGTGATTCCGTGCGTCGGATGGCTGTTCAGCAGAGACGTAAAGGCATACAAATATCTGACTTCTTCCGTCGAGGCTTTCCCACAAGGAGAGGTGATGGAGGGAGTGCTCAGGAAGTGTGGCTACAGCAATGTCGAGTGGCGACGATTCACCTTTGGCATCTGCACGATGTATTTGGGTGAGAAGTGAGAAGAAAATCGTAATTCGTAATTCATATTTCGTAATTGAAAAAAGTGGACAAATACGGACTAATAGGATTCCCGTTAGGGCACAGCTTCAGTAAGGCTTTCTTTACTGAGAAATTCTCGCGTGAAGGCATTGATGCACGCTACGACAACTACGAGATTGAGCGTGCCGAAGAGCTACGCGAAGTAGTCCGCATGAACCCCGAACTGCGAGGACTGAACTGCACCATCCCACACAAGCAAGCCATCATGCCGATGCTCGACTGGATATCGGAAGAGGCACGGGCGATAGGTGCCGTAAACGTCATCCGCATCCGTCGCAACGAGGAGGGAGAGCCCAGGCTCGAAGGCTTCAATTCCGACGTTATAGGCTTCCGCGAAAGTATTAAACCTTTACTTTCACAAGAGCATCGTAAAGCGCTGGTTCTCGGAACGGGAGGTGCATCGCATTCAGTATGCTACGCCCTGACGCAACTGGGCATAGAGTGGAAGCTTGTGAGTCGTTCAAAGAGAGCAAACATGTACACCTATGACGAGTTGACAAGTGAGGTTGTCAAGGAGCACAAAGTCATCGTCAACTGTTCGCCCGTGGGCATGTTCCCCCACACCGACGAAGCACCCCAACTGCCCTATGACGCCATCGGCAAGGGGCACTTGCTCTTCGACCTCATCTACAATCCGGCAGAGACCCTGTTCCTGCAACGGGGAGCGGAGCGCGGAGCCACCGTCAAGAACGGCCAAGAGATGCTGGAACTGCAGGCGTTGGAGAGTTGGAGGATATGGAATAGTCAGTAAAAATACATTACAGCGAGATGAAACCATACAAGTTCAAGCCTTATCTAAAAAGCGTGATTTGGGGCGGCAGTCAGATAGCCGACTTCAAAGGCATCGAGACCCATCAGGAGAACATCGGAGAGAGCTGGGAAATCAGCGGCGTGCCCGGTCACGAAAGTGTGTGTGCCGACAGAGGAATTGCCAACGACGAGGACAAGGGGCTGACGCTGTACCAGCTCATCGAGAAGTACAAGGGCAGGCTGTTGGGCAAAGCCGTCTACGAAAGATTCGGCACGCAGTTTCCCTTGCTTGTGAAGATTATCGACTCCAAACAAGACCTGAGCATACAGGTGCATCCCAACGACGAACTGGCCAAGCGACGCCACAACTGCGCAGGCAAGACGGAGATGTGGTACATCATCAAGGCTGAGGAAGGGGCGCAGATACACGTAGGTCTGAAGAAGAGCATCACGCCCGAGGACTATGTGCGACTGGCAACACAGGAAGCCAACGAGGTCTGCAACCCGTTTGCCGACATCATGGCCAACTACGAGAGCCACGCCGGCGACTGTTACTTCCTGCCCGCAGGCCGTTTGCACGCCATCGGAGGCGGCAACTTGCTGGCAGAGATACAGCAGACGAGCGACATCACCTACCGCGTCTATGACTACGGGCGGAAGGATGCCGACGGACACCCGCGCGAACTGCACATCGAGCAGGCCAAGGACGCTATCGACTATACCGTTTACCCCGAATACCGCACGCCATACGACACGACAAAGGCATCGAGCACACTCGTAAAGTGCCCTTACTTCACGACACGGCTCGAACGGGTTCACGGCACAACGACGCTCAGCTATGGGCAAGACTCATTTGTTGTGGCCATGTGTCTTGAAGGCGAAGCAACGATAAACGACATCCACGTAAGGCAAGGCGAGACGCTACTGGTGCCTGCCGAGGACAACACGATGAAAGTACAGGGCAACTGCACGTTGCTGACAGCGACTATATAAAAAACAAAAAGGAGGTAAGAATATGAAGAAAGTACTATGTATGATGTTGGCGCTGCTGGCGATACTGACAGCAAACGCAGAGAACACGAAACCGTTCACCATTCCCGAACTGACGTCGTGGACGGGCGGCGAGGGACAGACGAAGCTCAGCGGGCGCATCATTGTCCGCAGCAAGCAGTTGCGCCCCGTAGCCGTTCAGTTGATGGCCGACTACAGCCAGTTGTGCAAACGTCCCATTGCCATCGTCCCGGGCAAGCCAAAGGCGGGCGACATTGTGCTGACATGCAAGAAGCTGGACAGTACGCCCAACGAGGGTTACCGGCTCAAGATTGGCGACATCGTGGAGATTGAGGCACCAGCCGAGGCGGGGGCATTCTGGGCAACGCGAACCCTGCTGCAACTGCTGGAACAGGGCGACCTGCCGCGAGGCGAGGCGCTGGACGTGCCGCAGTACCGCATGCGAGGCTTCATGATTGACGTAGGCCGCAAGTTCGTGCCCATCGAGTACCTGCAGAACCTTGTGCGCGTAATGGCGTATTACAAGATGAACACCCTGCAGATTCACCTCAACGACAACAACGAGCGGCCATACTTCGAGAACGACTGGATGAAGACGGCATCGGCCTTCCGCCTTGAGTGCGAGACCTATCCAGGACTGACAGCCAAGAACGGCAGCTACACGAAGCAGGAGTTCATCGAGCTGCAACTGCTGGCCGAACAACTGCACGTGGAGATAATCCCCGAAATCGACTCCCCGGCCCACTCGCTGGCGTTCACGCAGTACCGTCCCGACTTGGGCTCGAAGGAGTACGGCATGAACCACCTCGAACTCTCTAACCCCGATGTCTATACCTTCATGGACGGACTTTTCAAGGAGTACCTATCGGGCAAGGAACCCGTATTCCGAGGGCCGCACGTGAACATCGGCACCGACGAATACTCCAACCGCGACCAGAAGGTGGTGGAGCTGTTCCGCGCCTATACCGACCACTATCTCTCGCTCGTCAAGCAATATGGCAAGCACCCGATGCTGTGGGGAGCGCTGACACACGCCAAGGGCGAGACACCCGTACAGGTGGACGACGTGCTGATGAACTGCTGGTACAACGGCTATGCCCAGCCCGACTCCATGATGCAGCTCGGCTACCAGGTGGTGTCGATTCCCGACTGTTGGGTGTATATCGTGCCCGCCGCCGGCTACTACTACGACTATCTGAACTGCGACTTCCTGTACAACAACTGGACGCCTGCCAAGATTGCCGACAAGACATTCCCTGAGCAGCACCCGCAGATTGAGGGCGGCATGTTTGCCGTGTGGAACGACCACTTCGGCAACGGCATCTCCACGAAGGACATCCACCACCGCCTGTATCCTGCCATGCAGACGATGGCCGTGAAGTGCTGGACGGGACAGTTGACAAGCCTGCCATACGCCGAATTCGACAAGATGCGCCACATGCTGAGCGAGGCCCCCGGCGTGAACGAGCTGGGACGCTTCGACGGGGAGCTGGCGCTGGAACGCGTAGAAGCTGGCAAGGAGCTGGGTCTGGGCCTCGACGACGCAGGCTTCGACTATGCCGTGTCGTTCGACATCGACTGTCAGGCAGAGGAAAACGGCACCGTGCTGACCAAGAGCTTCTACGGCACGTTCTACCTCGCCGACCCAAAGGAGGGGCGCCTGGCC
The DNA here is from genome assembly GCA_045220575.1 of Bacteroidaceae bacterium. GTDB lineage: Bacteria > Bacteroidota > Bacteroidia > Bacteroidales > Bacteroidaceae > Physcousia. The sequence continues at coordinate 148,244 of JBGUVX010000047.1, read as the reverse complement.
TTCCAGCGCGACGGCTATCTGAACCGCTTCGACTACCGCCTGCCGACATCGGGCAAGGTGAACATACGCATCGAGGGCACAAACTCTGAGACGCGCCTCTTCGTCAACGGGCGCCGCCAGCAGGTACTGGCCAAGCAGGCCGTCTACACCATCGACGAGAGCAACAGACTGAACACGCTGACGGACGAGTTGTACTTCCATCACACGGTCTACACCACAGGCAAGCGCATGTTCTACGTCCCCACGCTCTTCTTCCCCCTGCACGAGGCAGGCCAGTTCCGCAGCCGAGTCACCAACCTCCGCGTCAAACCCCTCTAACTTTGAACTCTGAACTCTGAACTTTCATATATGAATCAACGCTACATGATGCGCGGCGTAAGTGCCGCCAAGGAAGACGTTCACAACGCCATCAAGAACATCGACAAGGGCCTCTATCCACAGGCCTTCTGTAAAATCATTCCCGACATTCTGGGAGGCGACCCCGAGTACTGCAACATCATGCACGCCGACGGCGCCGGCACCAAGTCGAGCCTCGCCTACATGTACTGGCGCGAGACGGGCGACCTATCGGTGTGGCGCGGCATTGCGCAGGATGCACTCATCATGAACACCGACGACCTGCTGTGCGTGGGAGCCGTCGACAACATTCTGGTCAGCAGCACCATAGGCCGCAACAAGATGCTCGTGCCCGGCGAGGTCATCTCGGCCATCATCAACGGCACCGACGAACTGCTTGAACAGATGCGGCAGATGGGCATCGGCATCTATGCCACAGGCGGCGAGACAGCCGACGTTGGCGACCTCGTGCGCACCATCATCGTGGACTCTACCGTAACGTGCCGCATGCGCCGTAGCGACGTCATCGACAACAAGAACATACGCCCCGGCGACGTCATCGTGGGCCTCGCCTCCTACGGACAGGCCACCTACGAGACGCAGTACAACGGCGGCATGGGCTCCAACGGCCTCACCTCGGCACGCCACGACGTCTTCGCCAAATACCTGGCAGAGCGCTACCCCGAGAGCTACGACCACGCCGTGCCCGAAGACCTCGTCTACAGCGGCTCCTACAAGCTAACGGATGTGCTCGACGGTTTACCCGTCGATATGGGCCACCTCGTCCTCTCCCCCACTCGCACCTACGCCCCCGTCATCAAGCGCATACTCGACGAGATGCGCCCCCGCATCCACGGAATGGTACATTGCACAGGCGGCGCACAGACCAAGGTGCTGCACTTCGTGGGCGACGACTGCCGCGTCATCAAGGACAACATGTTCCCCGTACCGCCCCTCTTCAAGGCCATCATCGAGCAGAGCGGCACCGACTACCAGGAAGCCTACAAGGTCTTCAACATGGGCCACCGCATGGAGCTCTACGTCAGCCCCGACGACGCCCAGAAGGTGATAGACATCAGCCGCTCCTTCAACATCGACGCACAAGTCATTGGCCGCATCGAGCAAGGCCCCCGCTCCCTCACCATTACCTCCGAGTTCGGCACCTTCCAGTACTGAGCAGCCCCCCTCCATCTCCCCCGAGGGGGCGCATTAGGTGAGAAGTAAAAGGTCTCGCCCATCAAGCCCATTAAGCCTATTCACCCCATAAGGCCTATTAGTCCCATAAGACCCCATAAGCCTATCCCCCTGCCGAAAGAATACTATTCCATCAGCCGATGCATTACTATTCCTACAGCCGAGGGATTAGTATTCCTACAGCCAAGGGATTAGTATTCCTACAGCCAAGGGGACGGGTGCCTGGGCGCGAAGGGATGCGATGAGGGCGGCGAGGGGTATCACCATTCCTGCAGCGAAGATATGCGAGCACCCGCACGACGTGGGACAAGGGGACAAAGGGACAGGGGGACAGCCTTTCCGCGCGTATGCTACACACAATATGGATAGTCATAGCTTAATAATTAGATAATTTATATATTATTTAATAATATATAACTATAATATATATAAAACTACAATCTATATAGATAGACAGCAATAGTGTGTATACGCAAAAATCGCTGTCCCCTTGTCCCCCTGTCCCCTGCCGTTTCCATACATATCCCCCACTCACAACATTTCCCTTCATTCCCTTTGCCGTCTCGGAAACAATTCGTAAATTTGTCCTGTATTCATCAATAACAAGATTTGGGATATGAAGGATATGAATGCCAACGATTTAAGAACATCTGGTCAGATGCAACTAAATGGCGGTTGCTTTCTTTTAATTACTAATTTTTTACTGGTCCTATTCGGAATATCACTCGCAATAATAATTGCAATAGCATTTAATCACTTGATAGTGCCCTATGCTACAAAATTAGAATGGCTATTGCAACAACATCGTTTGGATCAGGAAGTTGCTCAGCTTATAGATTACCAAACAGTATGGTACGACCCCTATGAGCCAATCTTAACGACGTTTGGGTATATGTACTTCATTGCATTTATTGTTGGATTTATTGCCATTATAATTGGGGCATGGAAATCTCTGAGAATAAATAAATACTCATGGTATTTGGTAATTGGCGGCGGACTGATTTTATCAATCTGTGGTAAAGGAAGGGATATATGTACTACTCAAGCGGTCTATTTTGGGAAGAAACAAATAGCTATCGTCAACGATCAAGGACAGATTAATGTCTATAATCGCGACAGTCTTGTCTATGAGGATTATATTTGGAAGCCCCATGGATTCATTCGCTACAAAGGTAGCAAACATGGCAGTAATGATGTATATGCCATTGCATTGAGAGACATCGCTACAGACAAAGAAGTGGGGCGAATCTATTTTGACATCTACCTAAATAGCAATTTAGAAGACAACAAGAGTAAACCTTCATTATCTGAACTTCCCTCATATGCCATTAAATATGATTATCAGGCGGTCAAGCACGAGGCTTTTAAACTTCGTAGAGCCTGCAAAGGTCCAACGAAGAGGATCAGCAGCGATACTTTTTACTATGAATATTATAAGCTCCCAGCCCCCAATGATTGTGATTTACGGAGTTTTTATGTTGTATGGCCTGAATCTGAAAAAAAATAGCCCACTCACACATCACACCCCCCAAGGACAGGCCCAGCGCGGTTCTGTCTTTGGTTTTTGTTGTTTTTAGGGGGAATTATTTGGCCATGCGAGCGATTTTTCGTAACTTAGCGCCCGTATTATATATTTTAAATGGAGAATAACAGTTTATTGGAGAGACTGGAAGGGCTGGTGGCGCGATACGAAGAGGTGTCGACGCTGATTACCGACCCCAACGTGATAAGTGACCAGAAGCGCTACGTAAAGCTCACGAAGGAGTACAAGGACCTGGGGCGCATCATGGACGCCCGCAAGGAGTATATGGGGCACCTGCAGAACATTGAGGATGCCAAGGAAATGCTGGCCATGGAGGACGACGCAGAGACGAAGGAGATGCTGCGCGAGGAGATGGCTGCCAGCGAGAAACGACTGCCCGAACTGGAGGAGGAGATAAAGCTGCTGCTCATCCCTGCCGACCCCGAGGACGACAAGAACGTCATCATGGAGATTCGCGGCGGTACGGGTGGCGACGAGGCAGCTCTGTTTGCCGGCGACCTGTTCCGCATGTACACCAAATACTGCGAGACGAAGGGTTGGAAGACCTCTGTATCGAGCTTCACCGAAGGCGCCGCAGGGGGCTACAAGGAGATAGTGTTCAGCGTGACGGGAGAAGGCTGTTACGGGACGCTGAAATACGAGAGCGGCGTCCATCGCGTACAGCGCGTACCCGCAACCGAGACACAGGGGCGCGTACATACATCTGCAGCTACCGTTGCCGTGTTGCCCGAGGCCGAGGAGTTCGACGTGGAGATTAACGAGGGCGCCATCAAGTGGGACACATTCCGCAGCTCAGGTGCCGGCGGTCAGAACGTCAACAAGGTGGAATCGGGAGTGCGGGCCCGCTACATGTGGACAAACCCCAACACGGGCGAGACGGAGGAAATCCTCGTGGAATGTACCGAGACGCGCGACCAGCCGAAGAACAAGGAGCGAGCCTTGGCCCGACTGCGCACATTCATCTACGACAAGGAGCACCAGAAGTACATCGACGACATCGCCAGCCGCCGCAAGACAATGGTCAGCACTGGCGACCGCTCGGCAAAGATTCGCACCTACAACTATCCGCAGGGGCGCATCACCGACCACCGCATCGGCTACACCATCTACAACCTCGCTGCCTTCATGGATGGCGACATTCAGGACTGCATCGACCACCTCATCGTAGCCGAGAACGCCGAGCGCATGAAAGAGGCGGAACTCTGAGACCCCTACCCCAACCCTCCCCGAGGGGATGGAGTAAATACAAATAAATATTAAATAAAACCAATTATAAATAATTAAATAATCCCTGAACCACAAAAACAAACTAAGCCCTCCCCTCGGGGAGGGAATGGAGAGGGGGTCATTTTAGAGAATTATGACAAGGGAAGAACTGATAGAGAATATACAGAGGAAGAAGAGCTTCCTGTGTGTGGGACTGGACACCGACCTGAAGAAGGTGCCTCAGCATCTGCTGAACGAGGAAGACCCCATATTTGCCTTCAACAAGGCCATCGTCGATGCCACAGCGCCCTACTGCATAGCCTACAAGCCCAACCTGGCATTCTATGAGGCATTCGGTGTGAAGGGTCTGATGGCATTCGAAAAGACGGTACGCTACATCCGTGAGCAGTACCCCGACCAGTTTATCATAGCCGACGCCAAGCGCGGCGACATAGGCAACACCAGTCAGATGTACGCCCGCACCTTCTTCGGCGAATATGACGTGGACGCCCTGACCGTTGCCCCCTACATGGGCGAAGACAGCGTGACGCCCTTCCTCCAACCCCCCTCCAACTCCCCCGAGGGGGAGGGGAAACCCAGCAGAAATCATTGGGTGATTTTGTTGGCGCTGACAAGCAACAAGGGTTCGTTTGACTTCCAGACACAGCCCCTCTCCAACTCCCCCGAGGGGGAGAGCGTTCAAAAAGAACGGCTGTTTGAGAGGGTACTGCGCAAGGGTCTGGAGTGGGAAAAGAAAGCACTCCCCCTCGGGGGAGCCGAAGGGGGGCTTCTGATGTACGTCGTGGGCGCCACACGTGGAAAGGCATTTGAGGACATACGCCGCATCGTGCCCAACCACTTCCTGCTCGTGCCCGGCATAGGAGCACAGGGCGGTAGTCTTGAGGAGGTCTGCAAATATGGTATGACCAAGGACTGCGGCCTCATCGTCAACTCCAGCCGCGCCATCATCTACGCCTCCAACGGCGAGGACTTTGCAGAAGCCGCCGCTCGCGAAGCCCAGAAGGTGCAGCAGCAAATGGCGAAGGAAATTAAAAGAATGAAAAAATGAAGAAATGAAAGAATGAAAGAATGAAAGATATGGAATTTTCAGCACAACAAATAGCAGGTCTCGTAGGAGGCACCGTAGAGGGCAATCCTACCGTGAAGGTCAACGACTTTGCCAAGATTGAGGAAGGACGCCCCGGGTGCATCTCCTTCCTGGCAAACATGAAGTATGCCCACTACCTCTACGAGACCAAGAGCAGCATCGTCCTCGTCAACAAGGACTTCAAACTCGAAGGAGAAACACAAGCCACCCTCATCCGCGTGGATGATGCCTACGAGACCGTAGCCAAACTGCTCACCATGGCAGAAAGCATGAAACCCAAAAGAAAGGGCATCGACTCGCTGGCCTTCATCGACCCCTCGGCAAAGATTGGCAAAGACTGCTACATCGGCCCCTTTGTCGCCATAGCAGAAGGAGTGGAAATCGGCGACGGCTGCGTGCTCCATCCGCATGTCACCATCGGAAGTAATGCCAAAGTCGGCAGCAACACCGAGATATACTCGAATGCCGTCATCTACCACGACTGCAAGGTGGGCAACAATTGTATCCTGCACGCCGGTTGTGTCATCGGTGCCGACGGCTTCGGCTTCGCCCCCACGGCAAATGGTTACGAGAAGATACCACAAATCGGAATTGTCACCATCGAGGACGATGTTGAAGTCGGGGCAAACTCCTGCATCGACCGTTCCACCATGGGCAGCACCTACGTTCGCAAGGGCGTGAAGATAGACAACCTGGTGCAAATCGCACATAATGTGGAAGTCGGCAGCCACACCGTGATGAGCGCCCAAGTGGGCATTGCCGGCAGTTCGAAGATTGGCGAATGGTGCATGTTCGGCGGACAGGCAGGAATAGCCAACCACCTGACCGTAGCAAACCGCACACAGGCAGGTGCCAAGACGGGCATCTACAACACGGTAAAGAAGGAAGGTTCTGCCCTGCAAGGCATGCCCGCCATAGATTATCGCACCTTCTGGAAATCGAGTGCCGTATTCAAGCGCCTGCCCGACATAGACAGACAAGTCTATCAGATGCAGAGAGAACTGGACGAACTGAAGAAAAGATTAGAGAACAAGGAATAAGGATTATGACGGACAAACAGCATACACTTAACGGCAGTTTCTCGTTGAACGGAAAGGGGCTGCACACAGGATTGAACCTGACAGTCACCTTCAATCCGGCTCCCGAGAACCACGGATACAAGATTCAGCGCATCGACCTGCCCGAGCAGCCCATCATCGACGTCGTTGCCGAGAATGTGATTGAAACCACTCGCGGCACGGTGTTGGGTAAGAAAGACTTCAAGGTAAGCACGATAGAACATGGCATGTCGGCTCTCTACGCATTAGGGGTTGACAATGTGCTCATACAGGTTGACGGCCCAGAGTTCCCCATCCTCGACGGCAGCGCCGAACTCTACGTGAAGGAAATACGCCGAATCGGACTCAAGGAACAGAACGCGCCAAAAGACTACTACGTTATCACGCGCAAAATTGAAATCAAGGACGAGAACACGGGTTCGTGCATCACGCTCCTGCCCGATGAGGACTTCTCCATCACGGCAATGATAGATTTCGAGTCGAAATTCATCAGCAGCCAGTTTGCGACGCTCGACAACATGGAGAACTTCGAGACGGAGATTGCCGCAGCACGCACCTTCGTCTTCGTACGCGAGATAGAGCCCCTGCTGAAGGCCGGACTTGTAAAAGGCGGCGACCTCGACAACGCTATCGTCATCTACGAGAGACAGACGACTCAGGAGGCATTGGATGAGTTGTGCGACAAGACAGGAGCCGAGCATCACGATGCCAACGTACTCGGATACATCCAGCACAAGCCTTTGGTGTGGGAGAACGAACCCGCACGTCACAAGCTGCTGGACATCATAGGCGACATGGCCCTGATTGGCCGTCCGCTGAAGGGACGTATCATTGCCACACGACCTGGGCATACGGTGAACAACAAGTTTGCACGTCTGATGCGAAAGGAAATCCGCAGGTTCGAGGTTCAGGCTCCCGTCTATGACCCCAACAAGCCAGCCATCGTCGACAACGTCCACATCAAGGAACTGCTACCGCATCGCTATCCCTTCCAACTGATTGACAAAGTCATCGAACTGAAGGAGAAACACGTCGTGGCAGTCAAGAACATTACGGCCAACGAGCCTTTCTTCCAAGGACACTTCCCCGACGAACCCGTCATGCCAGGGGTTCTGCAACTCGAAGCAATGGCACAAGCCGGTGGCGTTTACATCCTGAGCCTGCTGGATGAGCCCAAGCGCTACAGCACCTACTTCCTGAGAATAGACAATGCACGTTTCCGTCAGAAAGTAGTACCCGGCGACACCCTCATCCTGAAGTGCGAACTCATCGCTCCCCTCTCCCACAGCATCGCCACCATGCAGGCCTACGCCTTCGTTGGTGAGAATTGCGTGGCAGAAGCAACCTTCATGGCTCAAGTCATCAAAAACAAATAAGGACTCTCCCCATCCCTCCCTTGTAGGGAGGGGGAAGTTACAAAAGGAAAAAACAATGCGTCAAACAATATTTTCAAAAGTATTCACTCCCTCCCTACAAGGGAGGGCTGGGGGTGGGTCTTGTTATATATAACATGATTAGTCCATTAGCATACATCCACCCCGAAGCCAAGATTGGCGAGAACTGCGAGATTGGCCCGTTCTGCTACATCGACAAGAATGTGGTCATCGGTGACAACAACACCTTGATGAACAGCGTAACCGTATTGTACGGGGCACGCATCGGAAACGGAAACATCTTCTTCCCAGGTGCCGTCATCAGCGCCATTCCACAGGACCTGAAGTTTGTGGGCGAGGAAACCACGGCAGAAATCGGCGACAACAATAAAATCAGGGAGAACGTAACCATCAACCGTGGCACTAAGGCCAAAGGCAAGACCGTAGTCGGGTCAAACAACCTGCTGATGGAAGGCATGCACGTTGCACACGACGTCATCATCGGCAATGGTTGCATCATTGGCAACGGAACGAAACTGGCTGGTGAAGTAGTGATTGACGACAACGCCATACTGAGTGCCCATGTCTTGGTTCACCAGTTCTGCCGCATCGGAGGCTACACCATGGTGGGAGGCGGTTCAAAGGTGAACATGAACATTCTGCCCTACACCATGACGGCCCGCGAACCGGCAAGTTACTGCGGTTTGAATCTCGTAGGACTGCGCCGCCGAGGCTTTTCGCGTGAGACCATCGACTTGCTGCACCGCACGTTCCAGATTATTATGGGCGAGGGGTTGCTGGCAGACAAGGTGGAGCGAATAAAGCAAGAATTCGGCATCACTCCCGAAACCACCTACATTCTCGACTTTATCAAAGACTGCGAAAAACGTGGATTCATTCGCTAAATGGTAAATCATAAATCCTTAAATCATAAAAGATGACACTACGCATTACACTCATAAGTCAGGAGAACGAAGACTTCATCCTGGAATTAAAGATTGACGCCGATGCTTCCTTTGCCGACCTGCATCATCTCATCCTCCGCCAATGCGGATATGAAGAGGCACACGGGCAACGATTCTTCATCTGTGACGAGAACTGGCATCCGACACAACGCATCCTGCTCAGCGATGAGGAGAATGTGGACATCGATGAGGATGTGTACCTGATGTCTGACACCGATTTGGGCGAGTTCTTGGAAGACGAAGGGCAACGGTTCACCTATCGGTTCGACCCCGAAAACCGCCGTATGTTCCTGCTCGAACTGACAGAAACCACATTCGGAGAAAAGATTCCTGCCGAGGGCATCACAACGCGCAGACATGGGAAAGTGCCCTCGCAATACCTGACCCATGAAGAGGAGCAGACACCCATCCAGAATCCATTAAACGAGGAACTGGAAGAAGAATTCTACGGAGAAGACGGATTCGAGGAAGAAGACTTGGATTTAGAAGGCTTCGACATCTTGGAATAGAGGTAAGAGAAGAATATGAAGACTCTTGTCGTGCTATTAGGACCTACGGGTGTTGGAAAGACAGAACTAAGTCTCTCCATTGCGGAGGAACTTAACTGCCCCATCCTCAACTGTGACAGCCGACAAATCTTCTCGGGACTCAAGATTGGCACGGCAACCCCGACTCCCGAACAGCAACAGCGCGTACGACACTACTTCGTCTCTATGCTCCCACTCGATTCCTATTATAGTGCCGCACAATACGAAACGGACGTACTGCAGCTGACAAGCGAACTGTTCCAAACCCACGACACGCTATTGCTCTCTGGTGGCAGCATGATGTATATCGATGCCGTATGCCGAGGCATTGATGACATTCCAACGGTTAGCGATGAGATTAGAAACAACATCAAGCAACGTCTGACAAACGAAGGACTGGAGGCTCTTGTAGAGGAACTTCACGAACTCGACCCTGAATACTACGCCATCGTGGATAAGAAGAACACCCGACGCGTGGTTCATGCCCTTGAGATTTGCCACATGAGCGGTCGCACGTACACCTCCTTTCGGACAAGCAACCAGAAGCCTCGTCCGTTCCACATCATAAAGATTGGACTTAACCGTCCGCGCGAGGAACTCTTCGCCAGAATTAATGCCCGCGTAGATCAGATGATGGCAGATGGATTACTTGACGAAGTTCGGGAGTTTGCCTCCTATCGTGATTGCAATGCCCTGAACACCGTTGGTTACAAGGAACTTCTTCATGTCATCGACGGGGAATGGGAATTGTCCATGGCCGTTGAACGCATCAAGAAAAATACACGTGTTTATGCCAAGAAACAACTGACATGGTTCCAACGCGACAAGGATATCACCTGGTTTTATCCTGATGAAACAGAAAAAATCAAACAGTACATAAACCTGAAGCTTCATGAAGAACTGTTGGAAAAACATTAAACATATATTCCATATTATTTATTTAGGACCATGGTGGCAGCGAGTCATTGTTTGGCTTGCAACGATATTATTGCTGCTCATCCTGTTTCTGGGAGCAGTTGACATCAACTTCCTATGGTTATTTGGTCGTTCGCCGGGCTTCAAAGACATCAAACACCCCATCAACAGCGAGGCGAGCATCATTCTAAGTGCCGACAGCATTCTCATCGGCAAATACTACAACGAAAATCGCACGCCTGTCACCTATCAGGAAATCAGCCCCAAACTAATCCGTACCCTCATTGCAACCGAAGACGTGCGTTTCTATCACCACCACGGCATCGACATAAAGGGTATATTTGCAGCATTCAAAGACATGTTTGGCGGTCATGCACGAGGTGCCAGCACCATTACCCAGCAGTTGGCAAAGAACCTTTTCCGCGTACGTACCAAGAAGGAATACTCCACAGGTATCCTTGGGAAGTTCGGACCAACACGTATGCTTACGATAAAAGCAAAGGAATGGATTGTTGCCACGAAGCTGGAATTGCTGTTTTCAAAAGAGGAAATCCTGACCATGTATTTCAATACCGTGGACTTTGGCAACAACGCCTACGGCATCAAGACGGCTTGTGAAACTTATTTTGCAACAACGCCCGACGACCTTACCTACGAACAGGCCGCAACCCTGATAGGATTGCTTAAGGCCACAAGTACCTACAATCCTAAACGAAATCCAAGAAACAGTACAGAAAGACGTAATGTTGTTCTTTCCAATCTTTTCCAAAACGGACAGATGATTTTAGACGGAAAAGCAGCAACAGCTCAGCAGTTGGATAGCCTGCAGGCCATCCCTATGGTTACAGCCGAACGTCCAATGGGGAAAAACCGTCTCGGCCCCGTGCCTTATTTCCGAGATGCGTTAAAGGACTACGTTGATATGCTGTGCAAGAAAGGTATGATACCCGGATACGACAACGAACATCGTCTCGACCTCTTTACAGACGGATTGAAGATACACACCACCCTTGACACACGTATTCAGCAATATGCTGAAGCTGCGTCCCTCAAACAAATGCGTATCATCCAAAGCCGTTTCCGCGAGCATTGGGGTTCTACCCCACCCTGGCGCGATGCCCTCCAACGCGAGATTCCGAACTTCATCGAGGATATAGCGGAAGGAACATCCGCCTACCAATATTACAACGCGAAGTTCGAAGGGAATACCGACTCCATTTTCTACTACCTGAATCAACCACATCCTGTTGAGGTGTTTACATACGACGGGCCTGAAGTTCGCGAAATGAGCACCATGGACTCCATCCGCTACATGGTCAGCTTCATGCATTGTGGCTTTGTAGTCATCGAACCCGATACACGACGAGTAAAGGCTTGGGTGGGCGATGTAGACTACAACTCATGGGAGTACGACAAAGTAACAGCCATGCGTCAACCCGGTTCTACCTTCAAACTCTTTGTCTACACCGAAGCTATGAACCAAGGGCTCACACCATGCGACCGTCGTCTGGACGAATGGGCCTCCTATCCTGATACGATAAATGGCGAGCCCAAACAATGGACACCGCACAATGCCAATGGTTATTTCACACATGCCAACATGACACTAAAGAGTGCATTTGCCCAAAGCATCAACAGCATAGCAGTTAAACTTTGTTATGAATGTGGTGTCGATAATATCATAAAGACCGCTCATGCAATGGGTATAGAATCGCCGTTGTGTGCTGTACCAGCACTCAGCCTGGGTTCAGAAGATGTCAATCTGCTTGAACTTGTGAACTCATACTGCACCGTCATAGACGACGGGGTTTACAATATGCCGGTTCTAATCACAAAGATTATTGACCGAAACGGCAAGGTTATATATGAGCCCGAACAGAAACGCGAACAGGCAATACCATATCGCTCAGCCTATCTGATGCAACAAATGCTGAGAGCTGGACTTACGGAACCTGGAGGAACGACTGCTGCCCTGTGGCAATATATTCATCCAGTCCTTGGAAAAACAGAGTTCGGCGGAAAGACAGGTACAAGCAACAATCACTCCGATGCGTGGTTCGTTGGCGTAACCCCAGGTTTGGTGGCTGGTGCATGGGTTGGTGGAGAGTATCGCAGCATACACTTCCGCACAGGTCAGTTAGGTCAAGGCAGCCGTACTGCATTACCAATTTTCGGATGGTTTATCCAATCACTCCTAAAGGACAATCGTTTCGCGAAATACTACCGCAAGTTCGATGCAGCCAAAGAAGAGATAGATCCACAATGCTGGAGTTGTGTAGGAGCTTACTATCCTCCTCCAAGCGAAGAAGACGAGGAACTCGGTGACGTCCTCGACGAAGGAAACAGCCAAGATGCCGAATTTGCAGAAAAACAAGAATAAAAACATCAAAAGATTGTATAACTCATAAAATATCAGTACATTTGTCACATAAATCTTAAAACACATAATATGAAAAACGGAATGAAAAGAACACTTTGTGCAGCCCTGATTTGTACACTGGCTGCAGTGGCTGTTAACGCCAAACCCAACTATGTTGCCTACTTGTTTACATACTTTACAGGTAACGCACCCGAAAACGAGCAAATATGCTATGCCCTAAGTCACGACGGATGGAACTACACACCTATGAACAACGGAAAGCCCGTCATAGCAAGTGACTCTATTGCCTTGACCAAATGCGTCCGCGACCCACACATTCTGCGTGGAGAGGACGGCTGGTTCTATCAGGTAATTACTGATATGAGAAGTAGTTTGGGATGGAGCAGCAACCGCGGCATGGTACTCATGCGCAGTCGCGACCTCATCAAATGGGAACACCACACCATTCACTTCCCCGAACGATACAAAGGTACTATGTTTGAGCACGTCACCCGCGTATGGGCTCCTCAAACCATCTTCGACCACGAGGCCGGCAAGTATATGGTGTACTTCTCTATTCTAACAGATGATGGCAGTTGTCCTTACGATCGTGTTTACTATGCATACGCCAACAGCGACTTCAGCGATTTTGAGGGAGAGCCTAAAGTCCTTTTCGACGTTCAGAATGCCAGCATCGACACCGACATTGTTCGCGATGACGATGGACTCTACCACATCTTCTTCAAGACTGAAGGACAGAAACAGAAGGGAATCAAGCAGTTCATCGCACCCAATCTGCACGACACAGACAAATGGGAACTGCAGCCGGGCTTCTGTCAGGATACGAACAAAGCAGTCGAAGGTAGCGGCGTATTCCGTTTATTCGATGGCACATGGGTGCTCATGTACGACTGCTACACAAGCTACCACTACCAGTTCTGCAAATCCACCGACCTGAAAACCTTCAAACAAGTACAGGATACCAAGACGAGCGGAATGTTCACACCACGTCACGGCACTGTCATAGCCATCACGAAGCAAGAATACGACCTTCTGACGGCATGGGATGCCCTAATGTCTGCCACCACAGAACTGAAAAACCGTCCCGTTCCAACACTGACCCTGAAGCAATTAGATGGTCGCAAAGCCATACTTGAGGCAAGTCAGAAAGTACTTAACGGCCCCGTTTCCGCCAAAGCTTATAAGGCACAAGCCAACAAAATCAAGAAATTCCTTAAACAATCGTGACCATGAAGCAAAAACTCACGTACCTATTGGCAGTTTTACTGATTCCTGTTTTCTGCCATGCGGCTGTGAATGATGTCGAGACCGTTACAAACGTCACCTCGCCCCGCACGCTGACGACTCCCATTGACCTCGTCATCACAGCCGAAACAGATGCACTTACCAGCACCATCGACATTGCCAATGAAGATGCTGCAGTTATTTTCGAAAACATAAATCCTTCAACGGTTATCAATACCTACCTGAGTAGTATCAGCATCAACGGCGTGGCTGCCGCCAATGGGACAAACTGCCGTGTAGGCATTTATCGTCACGGAGCCATTGTGTTACCGCGCGGCAAGAGCTATCCAGCCCTAACCGTATATACAGAAGAGGACTTCGGTGGTGATAGCCGAACTTATACACAAGGTCCACGTCAGGGCGCCCTCGGCAAATACAACAACGCCATACGCTCCTTTAAGCTGAAACGTGGTTACATGGCCACCTTTGCCAACCGCAGCGACGGCACAGGCTACAGCCATTGCTACATTGCCGACCGCGAGGATTTAGAGGTGAACCTCCCCAAGACGATGGCAGGACGTGTCAGCATGCTTCGTGTCTTCGTATGGAACTGGGTTAGTAAGAAAGGTTGCAGCGACTCGCGCGACACAAACATGATGAATACTGCCCACGCCACTTGGTATTATGACTGGGGAGCTGGTAGCACAAGCCGAACCAACCATGAGTACGTTCCCCAACGCCACCACGAAGCTGGTAATAGCAATGGACAAGGTTGGAAAGGAGCATGGGAATCGTGGACGAACATCAACGGAAGCGACGAGACATGCACCCACGTACTGGGACAGAACGAACCCGACAACACCAGCGGTGCCGGTGAGGTCTATACTTATGTAACCAAGATTCCAGACAACCCACGTGAAAACTATGCCAGCACCACACTGGCTGAACATGCTAAGGAATTCCTCTACAGCGGAAAACGTATCGGTACTTTCGCATGCTGCAACCCCAGCACAGGTTGGGTTAGCGAGTATGTCAATTACTGTCGTGAGAATAACATCCGTATCGACTTTGTTGCTACGCACTACTACATCGGCGGCACAGACCCCGCTGGTTGTATCAGCCGTCTGAAGTCGCTTTACGACGCAACGGGTCTGCCCGTTTGGGCAACAGAATGGAACAACGGCGCCAACTGGACCTCTGAGGGAGGCTTTAGTACGGACTCCGAGGGTTGGTACAATTGGGGTTCCGGCAATGACCAATACAAAAACGGCGTATGGCTTCGTGATGTGCTGAAGCGTGCCGACAATGCCCCTTGGCTGGAGCGCTTGGCTGTGTACAATGCCGTAGAATGGAAACGTCAGATTACCGATGGCAACACCCTCACAGAGGGCGGAAAAGTATGGGGAGCTTACTTGAGCAAGATGGCTTACGATAGCAAGGCCGGTGGTATCAACTATTTCATGCCTTGGACACACCACGCTCCCACGGATTTCAATGCCACTTACGACAATAAGAAGAAAAAAGCAACCTTTACTTGGAACAACCCTGATGCTGACATGACCGACAGCACGGTCATCGAATACAAGAACGGTAATAAATGGGTAGCTGTGGCAACTTTACCCATGTCGGATGACATAGAGCGTACGGTCACAGTGGACGTTAGCAATCTTGCTCCCGCAATGTACACCTTCCGCCTCAGCAATTTCGACTACGATGGTAATACCCGTCGCGCCACAGAGACACCCAGCATCACCATCGCCGCAGCCAATGCTGTGGGTTCGCTCCAGTATGGTCAACTGAAAATAGCCTCCACAGAATCCGTAGTTACAGACATTGAAGAACAAACTCAAGTCCCCTATGTCGTGGTAGGCATGGTATCACTAAAGAACTCGGGAAACGGAATTGCCAACCATTTAATAAAGACAGGACGAAGCAGCTTCACATTCCGTTTTTATCCTTGGCAACTCCCCGAACCCGTTAATTTCAAGAATGCCGAAATGGCCGATTATATGATTCTACCCCCCGACACAGTATATCACCTGTCCGACGACATGATGCTCATATCAAAAAAAGCTGGTAAGGTGAAAAACGAAACACAGGTTACCTTCCCCGAGGCCTTCCCAGAAGGAGTAACCCCCATTGTTGTGGCTCAGCAATACACCACGTCTACAAGTTACGCACCTGTAACCGTCCGAGTATATGATGTCACAAACACTGGCTTCAAGGCAATACTGGTTCGTCAGGAGGGAGTAACCTCAGCTTTTAACAGCCAAGATGTTGTCTACTTCGCTGCATCACCTGGACAGATTCCCATCGGAAACGGCAAATTGCTGACCGTAGGCCGCGATACAGAAACACCAGTAGGTGGTAGTACTCGCCACCAAGTAACACTCAGAAACGAGGCTGGAGAAACGCTATATTTTAAGAATCCATATATTATCGCTGCAAGCCAAACTAACAACTATGGAAAGGCAAGCATCATGCGTCAGTACTCCATGAGCAGCGACGAGAACGGAGTCTATGCTGTCACCATTCGTCGTCAAGCCGATGGAACCAACACTTCGGTTACAGAGGATGATTTGGCTAAGAACAATGGTGACTATATTGGCTGGTTCATCATCAGCGACGACCCGTCCGGAACAGGTGACGAACAACCCATCATCGTTCCTACTGGCATTGAAAACGCTACAATGCAAAAGGGATTCAATGTTTCTATTGAAGGACATACCATCCACGCCAATGGAAAAGGCATCAGGGTCTACTCTGCCAGCGGTATGAATGTAGCTTTAGATCGCCCACTTCCTTCAGGCATCTACATCGTAACAGATGGACACCAATCCATGAAGGTTCAAATTAAATAAACCATTTTCTAATGTTTTCATCCCCTTTGACATTGCCAAAGGGGATTTTTCTATATAAACATACGAGGTTTACAGCCTCACGCGCGCGCGTTTCATTTTATATATATTTGTATATATGATAAGTGACCAGCTTTGTATAACTAAGAGAGGGTTTAATTATATTTTGTTAAAATTAGTTAACAAAAAGAAAAATATCTCTTAATAAAGTTAAATTGTCCTTAAATAAAGTTATATTTGTGATGCGAAAACCGCAAAATGTGGTGTGTATGACGTAGAAAACCTTTCCCTACGTTCATTTGCGCCGCATAAATGGTATAATAAACAATTGGAAACTAAAGAGAAAACTAACAAAAAAATAACAACCTAAACTCTGAATGTATGAAAAACCGTTTAAGCAAACTGAGTAGGAACGCATGCTACATGATGCTCCTACTGGCTGTTAGCGGCATTTCGACATCATGTAAGGACGAGTACCTGCTGGACGATGAAAAGCCCACTTGGCTCAGTTCGAGTATCTACGAGAAGCTGGAGAAAAAAGGTAACTACACCAATTACCTCCGACTTATCGGTGACCCCGATGTCAATCCCACTAATGCGCGCCCCCTCACTGAGGTGCTTTCACGAACAGGTTCGAAAACCGTTTTCGCAGCTGACGATGATGCATGGAACAAATTCTATGCAAGTAATGCATTATTGCCAGCAAGCAACCCATGGCACAATGCTACAAGCTATGAGAACCTGAGCATCAACCAGAAAAAATTGCTCATTCACACGAGCATGCTCAACAATGCCATCGTGATGGAAAACCTTTCGAGCAGTAGCAGCGACATTACCTCAAGAGGCGACTTCATGCGCCGGGAAACGGATGTTGAAACGACCGACACAGTAACATTCCTTGATGGAGATTCGCTACCCGTCAACTACAATGAAGACAACGGCGAGGTTGACCATTGGTGGAGATTCCGTAAGACAAACGGCGGAAAGGGTATATATTTGGCAGAAGCTACCGCACCCATGATGATTCACTTCACGACCGAGCATCTGAGCAAGAATAGCGTGACAGATGATGATTTCGAGAAGTTCATGGGCACGCCACGCGTCACCAGCGATGTACACATCAACGATGCGCGCTTAATAGAAAAAGACAGCGTAGCTGAAAATGGCTACCTGAACAAGACCGAAAAAGTACTTGTTCCACTGCCCAGCATGGCCGAGGTTCTGCGTACAAATGGCAACACAAAGATATTCAGCCACATGCTCGATCGTTGGAGTGCCCCCTATTACAACGAGAACATTACCCGAGCATACAAGAACTTGATGGCTTCGCGTGGAAAAGAATGGACGGACTCCATTTTCACAAAGCGTTACTTTGCCACATATAGCTTAAACAATAAGGCACTTGACACCGACCCGAAAGAACAGAAGCTGAAGGGTACTGACTTTGCCATCTTAAAGTTTGACCCATCGTGGAACACATTCGTATCAAATGACAACTATTGGGCAAACAACCAGAGTACCGCACCACAATATGACATGGCAGCTATGTTCGTTCCCGACGATGCAACAATGTGGGAATATTTTATGGAGAACGGTGGTGGATGGCAACTCATCAAAACATATTATATTAAGGAAGGCACCAAGGATGAAATTTCCTATGTAGCTCCCAAGAATTATGATGAGCTATTCCGTCAAATCGACCAGATTCCCTTGGGAACATTGGAGAGCCTTTTCCAGGTAAACATGCAGCGTTCTTTCGTTGGATCAGTTCCAAGCAAGTTAACTAAGTTGCGTGACGATGCTCAGGAACAAATGTTCTACCCCGAGGACATCCAATATATCAAGGGTACTATGCTGGCCAACAATGGAATGATTTACATTACCAGCAAAGTATTCGGTCCTTCGGATTACACTGCTGTCACAGCACCTGCATTCATCAGCAAGACCAATCTTGTCATGAAATATGCCATATATAATGGATACATGTTTAACGGTTCAACGGACAAGTTCAAACATGCCGACAAAATGGGTCTGAACTACTACGCCTATCTGAAGGCCATGCAAAGTGATTTCGCATTCTTTATGCCCAGCGACACGGCCATGTACTACTATTATGACCCAGTGAGCTTCCGCAGTCAGAAATCAAGAATCATACACCTTTATCATGCAGACGAATCTAGCTCCAATAGCACAAGTCTGCCATTCCCCATCAAATATAATATCTATTCCTACGACCCCCAGAAGGGTGAAATTGGCGAAACATTCATGAGCGGTCGCCGTAAGGAAACAATCGATGAAACCGAAATCGTAAACCGTCTGAAGGACATTTTGGAAAGCCATACCGTAGTGCTTGAAGGAGTCGATGAAATCAATTCGGGCATCGATGAATACTATCTGGCTAAAAACGGTGCTGCTATCAAGGTTGCACGTGCCACGGGTACAGATGGAAATCAGCATGTCGTTAAGGTTCAGGGAGGTTTCCAGATTGAGAACGAAGAAAAGGGTATTACTGGAACTATCTCCGCTGCAAACCAGAACAAGTATCTGGGCATCTTGGGTATTCAGACCAACAACGTGACCGATGAACACAACATGGATAACGGTACAACTTACATTCTGGATAGCCCAATGATTCCTGCTAGCCGAAGCGTTTACAACATCCTGTCTAACGAGTATAACCCCAATACTTCCATATACAAGGATTTCTACGACTTATGTCAGGTTAACGAAAAAGTTATTCGCGCGTGTGGTTTAGTGGACGAAAGCACACTGAATACAACCCAGCAAAAGACAGAAGTAAAGAAATATAGTATTTTCGTAGAAGATAACGGTTTGGATCAGAATGTACAGTTCTTCAACAACTATCGTTACACTATCTTTGTACCCACAGCCACAGCTATTGCCGAGGCTAGGGCAAAAGGTCTGCCCACTTGGGAGGAAATCGAAGCTGATTATGAAGACATGAAGCCCGTTATAGACGAGTGCAAATCACTGAAACAGAACATTAAGGATTACTACTCTAAGAAAACAGCCAAGGATACGTTGGAAGCTGAACGCCTACAGCAACGCTTGGATGCCATTCTACCCACAGCACATGCCGACAGCCTTATTCTGCAGGCCAAGAGTACTTACCTGATTAATTTCATACGCTACCACTTTGCAGACAACAGTATCTTCGTTGACAAGAGCGTGTACCCCGTCAAGGATTTTGTAACTGCCAGTTACGATAATCAAAAGGGGCTGTTCTGTAAGATTAACGTAAGACGTCCCAGTGCAGACGTATTGGAAGTCCAGGACTATTCGGTAACCGATGCAGATGGAAATTCCATTGCCCCCTGGGTTGACATTGAAGGTAAATACAACGTCATGGCACGTGACTTCAGTTGTAGCTCGAAACCTACTGGTCAGTCCATGAAGGGTATCAGCATTACTGGGTCAAGCTTCTCTGTCATACACCAGATTCCAAGTGTACTCAACCATACCGAATTGGTTAATGGACGTCATGACAGCCAGTGGAGTAGCGCAGCAGCTGCCAAGAAATATCTGAAACGATTTGCAATCCGCTAAAACCGAACCACCATGAATAAATATTTCAAGATTATTATGCTATGGGCCGTAGTGATGTTCACACTGCCCGCAAGCGCACAAATAAGCCGTATTAGTGGTACGGTAAGTGACGAGTTCGGTGGCATCCCTGGCATTCAAGTCAAGGAGGTGGACACGAACAACCGTATTGTCAGCAGCGCTATTACCGATGCCAATGGTAACTTCACCATGGTTGTGAAGAGCCAGAAGAACAAGCTCGTATTCCACGGCATGGGTTATACTGACAAAACCTTCCAAATCAACAAGACCGTCTATAAGGTTAACATGGCTGAGGCCGTGAAACAAATGAAGGAGGTACAGATTGTTGGTAAAAAGAAGTCACCCACCACGGGCCTTGACATTCCCCAGCGCGAGTACGCTGGTGCCGTGTCATCCATGAAGATGGACGATCTCGAAGGTCTGGCATTCGAATCTGTTGACCAAGCCCTACAAGGACAAATTGCCGGTCTGGACATCGTGGCCAACTCTGGTAACTTAGGTTCTGGTACCACCATGCGTCTGCGTGGTACTACTACCATCAATGGTAACCAACAGCCACTGATTGTTGTAAACGACCACATCTTCGAACTTCCTGATGATGCCCAGCAAATCAACTTCGAAGACATGGATAACGAAGAGCAGTTCTCTACGTTGCTGAATGTAAACCCAGATGACATAGAAAGTATTACCGTACTAAAGGATGCCGCATCGGCAGCTAAATGGGGTGTACAAGGTTCAAACGGTGTCATCGAAATCAAGCTCCGCCGTGGTAAGAGAGGTCCTACACAGGTAAACTTCTCATACAAGTTCAACGGCACTTGGCAGCCCGACGGTTACAAGATGCTGAATGGCGACGGATACACCATGATGCAGAAGGAAGCTTTCTTCAATCCCACTCAGTTGGCCAGCAACATTCCCGAGTTTGACTATAACACGGAATTGCCTTACATCTACAACCACTTTAGCCACAACACAGACTGGCTTAAAGCCGTTAAGCAATTTGGTAAAGAACATCGCTACTATGTAAACCTCACTGGTGGTGGTGAAAAAGCCACCTTCCGTATCGGTGCCGGTTACAACAAGAGCACGGGTTCTATCATCGGTCAAAAGATGGATCAATTCACAGAGTCCACAACTTTGGACTATCAAGTCAGCGACCGCATCCAGTTCCGTGCTACGATGAACATGACCTTCACCAATAACCACAAGAACTACGGAAACGACATCTTGGATCGAGCCTACAAGGCTATGCCCAATATGAGCATTTACGAGTATGATGCCGCCGGCAACCTCACAGGTAACTACTTCAACATGTTGCCGTTGGCTGCCAACTGGAGTAATTCGAATACAACAGGACGAACAAATGATGGCACTATGACATCATGGGAACTTCGTAAGATGTTTACCAATGGCAACCCTGTAGCACGTGCTAATTTGGCCTGGTGGGAGATGAAGCAGTACAGCTTAACCCCACAGTTCGATATTACTTATAAGTTCTGGGGTAAGGACAGTGAACAGCATCAAATCAATTATAAGGGTGATGTTCAGCTCAATATCTACAATACCAGTGACGACACCTATGCACCAAGCGAATTGCATACTATGCCTTGGAAATATGGTGGTGACAACGCGGCCAACTTGACCAGCAACGAGCGCAACCAACTGTCGAACACGGAATATAAGTCTCTGGAATTCACCACCCGCCACGAACTGCACTACTACTCACACTTCAAGAACACAGACCATAGTCTCTCTGGCATGGCTCGTTTTGAAATGGCTGTAGGTAATAGTTCCAAGCAGAATCTGGGTTTGTGGAACGTACCTGACGGTATCAGCGACCCCACCGTAGTTGCCCTGTTAAGTTCAGCAGGTTCCACTACTGGTGAATGGCGTCGCCACAGTTTCTATGAGCAGTTGCACTACTCTTACAAAAGTAAATATTCTATCGATGCCAGTCTTCGCACCGATGGTCGCACAGACTTCGGACGTGGTTATAAATACGGAACCTTCCCAGCAGTCGGTGCCCGTTGGAACATAAGCGATGAAAAATTCATGGATAAGACCAAGAAAATCATCAGTATGTTAGCCTTCCGTCCCACATGGGGTATCACAGGTAACCCAGGTCGCGCAGGTGGTAACCAATACAATAAGTATAGTTTCAACAACTCATTCTACAATGGTCACTCTGTAATCACCCCAGAAAACCTGTCTTTGACAGAATTGCGCTGGGAGAAAACAGCACAATGGAATCTCGGTTTCAACTTAGGCTTGCTCAACGACCTGCTGACCTTCGAGCTTGAAATCTATAACAAGAAGACCACTGACCTGCTTTTGGAAAATCTCCGAATTCCTAGTGCTAATGGTTTCAGCACACTTAGTTGGACGAACGGCGGTATCCTCCGCAATAAGGGTTGGGAGTTGAACGGTTCTACGTCTAAATTTGCCAAAGTCGGCAAATTCGCCATGAAGTTACGTGGTAATGTATCTCAGAACTTCAACGAAGTGGAAGACATGGACGAATTGCTGTTAAAGGAGAGAAATGGTGACGAGACATGGAATCCCACGAATCGCAACTATAGGACTCTCATTCAGAAGCACAATGCTCTGGGTTCCATCTATGGTCTGAAATTCAAGGGCATCTACCGCTACGACTACAACCACAATGGTTACGACAACTCCAGCTTCCGAGCCTATGGATACGCAGAGAGCGTTCCCGATGGATTAGGCGGCTATCGCAACGCTGATAATGCAGACGAAGCCGCAGCATACGGTAACGGTTACCACATGGTAAAAAATTCCAGTGGCAAGTGGGTAAAGGATTATGCCATCAACACTGCCGCAGCAGCCTATCGCCGCCGTACCACAGACAACAGCAACGAAAATTACAGTTGTCCTCTGGTTTACGATGCATCCGGCAATATGGTAACCGATGCCAAGGGTAATCCCCTGCCCATGTACTACTGCTACAACGAAGGTAGTCGTTATCAGTTCCAAGGTGGTGATGCCATCTACGAGGATATTGACCACAATGGTTCCATCGACCGTTATGACATTGTTTACCTCGGTAACTCAAACCCCAAGCTCTATGGTGGTTTTGGTATTAACCTCTACTACGGACGCTTTGAGTTAAATGCCTCATTCAACTTCCGCATGGGTAACCAAATTCTGAACTTGGCAAAGAGTGAGTACGAAAGCATGAGTGAAATCACCAACATGAGCTATGCCACCACATGGCGCTGGAGAAAGAACGGCGACATCACTGAAATCCCACGTGCCCTGACTGGTGTCAACAACTATGCCAACTACAACTCACTGGTTTCTGACCGCAATGTCGAGGACGGTGATTACCTGCGTCTGCAATATATCCAGGTAAAATATAATTTTGACCCAGCACTGCTGAAAAAGATTCACGTGAAGACCTGTTACCTGTCGGCTACCATCAACAATGTGTTCTGCCTGTCTAAGTACACGGGTGTTGACCCCGAAGTCAGCCCAGGCGGTTTCGACATTGCCGTCGACAGGAGCAAGACTCCAAGAGCACGCTCATTTACCTGCAGTATTAACTTTGGCTTCTAAATCTTGACAATATGAAAACACGTAATAAAACTGTAAAATTGGCCCTGCTCTTGGGTATTGCAGCATGGACATTGTCCGCATGCCAAGATTGGTTGACCGTATATCCAACCAACCAAGTTGTAGAAGAAAACTTCTGGGAAGACAAAAATGACTTGGAAGGTGTACGCTACGCTGCCTATCAGCAGATGTGCAATACGATGAGAAGCCTTGCATTATGGGGCGATCTCCGCTCGGATTCATACACCGTATTTGTTAACAACGAGAATTCGACCTCAAGTTTGTGGAAGGAAATCCGCGATGGACGCATGGAACGCGACTCTGCCAACGCTTACTTCGATTGGGGAGGAATATATCGCACCATCAACTACTGTAACAAAGTCCTGCAACACGGAGCCGAGGTATTGGAACGAGACAAGCAATTCACTCCGTCCGAATGGCAGCAGATGAAGGCAGAAGTAACAGGCTTGCGTGCCTTGAACTACTTCTACTTGCTTCGTGCCTTTAAGGATATCCCCTACTCCACTAAGGTCATCAACAAGGATACAGAGGTTCAGTATTTTTATGCTACGAATCAGCTGATTGTACTCGATTCCCTGATAACCGAACTGGAAAATGTCAAGGGACAAGCTCGCAACCGTTTCTCGACGGCTAAGGATACTAAAGGACTTATTACAAACCCTGCTATTTATGCTATGTTAAGTGATATGTATCTGTGGCGCGCATCCTTACACGCTGGACGTTACGGAGACAACGCAACCGACACCTTTGTTATTAATAATATCCCGTCCAAACTTGGAACAAAATCTGGACACAGCGTAAAGGGTGACTATCAGTTGGCTATTGACTATGCTGACGAAGCATTGGCAGCATTGGCAGTTCAAAATGACCGTAACAACCGCGGCATGAGTTCCTCCAGGACCTTAATGATTGACTATGGTCTGGAAAACTGCAACCTTTACAAAAATGACTTTTCAAACTTCGCCAATGGTTCAATGCCTATTCTGTCGGCATTCTCCATGATTTTCGGTGGCAACAGTGAAGAAAGTATCTTTGAGTTGCAGTATAGCCAGTCCGAAGGACGCGGACATAGTCTGAACGATATATTTGGTTATGAACGAAGTAGTAACAACAATACACGATTAGCCGTCAGCGATGCCTCCATGACCAAGATATACAATAGCAATCCCAACATGTTAGCCCGCGATAGTCGCATGTGGCTTTATGCATGGAACAAAGGAATTGACGGCAGTGGAAACGCAGAAAATCTACCCGAACGTTTCTGCTTCAAGTGGAGCGAGGGCGATTACACAATTATGTATCCCGATAGCAGGAAGTGCGAGGATATTGCAGTCGAACCAGAACCAACTAAATATTGTAACTGGTTTGTATATCGTATTAGCGATGTCATGTTACAAAAAGCAGAAGCATTGGCAATGTTAGGCAAGGATGGAGAAGCAATGCGCTATGTCAACGCTATTCATCGCCGTTGGTATTGCAATGACAACACGACAAGCACCGAGCAGCCCAGCGAAGATGTGACTGGAACAAGTGGTAGTGTGAACGCTGCTGATGACAACACGAACAAGGGAAACCTGCCTAAAGCCACCAACATCGAGATTGCCGTACTGAACGAACGTCAGTTGGAATTCCTTGGCGAAGGCAAACGCTGGTTCGACCTCGTGCGTTACGCCGAGCGCCATGCTGGCGGCAAAAAGGGAACAGGACTTGATGAAAAAGCATGGGATTCGCCATATCCCAAAGGCACAACAAACGGCTCCACCCGTGCACAGTACTTCCCCGAAGCTGCATGTGAACTCGCAGGAACAAACAGTGGTATCGACGGTGTGGAAAAAATGCTCGATGACCTCATGAGTGGAGAATGGGACGTCCAGAAACGCAAGACCCTACGCAATCGCTTTAAAAACCGTTACGGTCTCTACAACCTTATCTATTATAAGGAAATAGAAGCCACAAACGGAGAACGCAACAAAACTGGATACTATTTGGAACAAAATCCCGTATGGAATAAATCATTGTATGACGATTAATAAAGGAGGATTGAACTATGAAATGTAAAATCACATTCAGAAAATGGAGCCTGTTAGCTGCAGCAGCCATCCTGCTTGTTGCTGTACAGAGCTGTAAAGAGGAAATAAGCCTCGAAAATCGTTATACCCTTCGTGAGAATACGATTATAACATACATGGAGAAGCACGATTCCACTTATAGTGAATATCTAAACCTGCTTCATCAAGTAAATATTAGTATTCGTTCCGAGTCTACGGTATACCAACTACTTGCAGCCCGTGGTAAATACACTGTATTTGCACCAACGAACGATGCCATCCACGAATATCTGGATACGCTTTATGCCAAAAATATAATCAGCAGTCCAGACTGGGAGGGATTCCCCAACGAGACGGTGTTAGACTCTATCCGCAAGGTTATTGTATTCAACAGTATCCTCGATGGTACCAAGGACGACATCGAACCGTTGCAGAGCAGTTCTTTCCCTGACGACACCAAAGAGTTCGACTTGGCTAACATGTACGACCGTAAGTTGACAATATACCATGGCGGCGTCAAAGGTAACAATGCTGATTCCTTGTTTGTAAACGGTGCACGCGATAAGAAGACTGGCCTTATCACCAAAGGCTCGCTTATCGACTTAAAGAACCGCGATATCTACACCATCAACGGATACATCCATCAGGTACATAGTGTCATCGCGCCTAGCAATGAGACATTGGCAGACTTGATGAGAAGCTACATTGAAGAGAACATGGGCGACTTCATTGTTGCTGCCAAGATGATTGTAGCAACAGGTATGCTTGACACATTAAGTAAAGTAAAAGATGAAGTGTACGAAAGACTGAGACAGTCAGGTGATCCTCGCGTAGCAGATATTGTTCCATTAGGTACAGAAGGAGGAAGCGGATGGTTCCCCGAGCATCGCTACTATGGATATACGTTGTTCGCAGAACCCGACGATTTCTGGCGAACGGAGCTTGGCAAGGAACCGAAGGATATAACAGCTGCCGACATCCAGGATTGGGTTGTAAACCAAGGCTATTATCCCAATGCCAAGAACAACACAGACTACAAGAGTGAGGATAATGTGCTGAACCAGTTCTTCACTTATCATCTGTTACCCATGCGTCTGCCCGTTGACAAGTTGGTTATCCACTATAACGAACGTGGATACAACTATACAAACACGAGCATGGCCTACACCATTCCAACCTATGAATTATACACGACCATGGGTAAGCGTCGTCTTCTCAAGCTGTATCAGGCTGGTCCAAGATATAGTATCGATGGTAATAGTGAAGTTTATCTCAATCGTTTCCCCGTATTGGACAATGGACGTCATGGCAGATATAATGAAATTGGTATTTCAGATGACACCAAAGGAATCATAGTAGATACCTCAGACCCAGTCAATCTGGTCAATGCCTACGTCTATCCCATCAAGGGTGTCTTGGCATACGATGAGACAACACGTCAAAACTTGAAAAAGCAGCGCTTGCGTTACGATGTAGCCAGCATGTTCCCAGAATTCATGAACAACGATTTACGTGCCAATCGCACCAAGGAGCTGAAACCAGGTTTCCCAGTTGACATCAATTACCGATATCTGGACGATGCATGGATTGAAGATGGAACACGCTTCTATTATTTGAGTGGTCTGGGACGAAACTGGAATAACTGGCAAGGCGACGAAATGAATATTTCTGGCCAATATGAATTTACCCTGCGTCTTCCGCCTGTACCCGAAAGCGGTACTTACGAAATTCGTTACGCTGTCCAGTGTAACAGTTCTGTTCGCAGCATGTGTCAAGTATATTTTGGCACAGACAAGGACAACTTGCCCGCCATGGGTATTCCCCTTGATATACGTCAGGGAGGTCAATACCGTTATTTGACAAGTGGTGCAGTACCATCTACACTCGTCGGCTGGGAGGAAGATACGGATGACGATGACTACAATGCCGAGGTGGACAAGAAGATGCGTAACAATGGATTCATGAAGGGTGCATGTAATTATGCTTTCACACCTGGTGGAACTAACTATGCACGCGACAACCAGACTACTACTCGTCGTATAATTGTCCGTAGTTATATGAGTCCTGATGAAGTTTATTACCTTAAGTTCAAGAACGTATTGGATGACAAGGAGAAACAACACTATATGGACTATTTGGAGTATTGTGCTAAGGAGATCTATGATAACCCCATGACTCCTGAAGACATTTGGTAAGCATGTATAATTGATAATTGACATTGATTATTGATAATTATGAACAAGATTAAAAAATACATAGGAGCCGCAGTAGTGGGTGCAACAGTGTTGGCTACCCCCGCATGCTCTGACGCCTGGGACGAGCATTATGGTACAGGAGGCGAGAATACAGCGGCTACAACGGCAACTCTCTGGGACTTAATTGCCGAGAATCCTAACCTGAGTAATTTCAAGGACATTGCCGAAGCATCTACATACTATCGTGACCAGGAGCATCCCCAGAATGGTTACACATTCAAAGATCTGCTTCAAGGCTCTATGCTTACCACAGTATGGATTCCTACGAACGATGCCTTTACTTCCACAGATGTGGCCAAATGGTTGTCGTATGCTCGTGGTGAGAAAGGATACACCGTTCAGCAACAGCTTTTAGCGAACTGTATGGCACTTTGGCGCCAAACCGCAATTGGTGGAGGTACCCCAATAGACACCGTGACCATGCTTAATGGCAAGAAAATGTCATTCGACAAGATTAACCTAACTATGCAAGGTATAGCCATTGATCCACAAAACAAGAACATCACGGCCTCCAACGGAACTATGCATTTCGTGAATACAGCCCTACCCTTCAAATACAATCTCTACGAATTTTTGAAGGATAACGACAATGCTACCGCCAACAGCATGACAAGATTCCACGATTATCTCATCATTAACGACACGACTTATTTCAGTGAAGAGATGAGTATTGAAGGGACACCTGATATCAATGGTAACCCCACTTATGTGGATAGTGTCTATGTAACTACTAACAAACTATTCTTTGGAAACCATCGATTCCCAACAGAAAGCAATACCAACCAGTACCTGACTTACGAGGAAAGTTTTGGTGCAAGCATTGATAAAGAAGACTCAACTTTCATCTTGCTTATGCCCACCGATGCTGCTTGGGACAATGCTGTTCAGGATCTGAAGCCTCTATATAAATATGCAGAGGCATACGCTGACAACCAAAAGATTGACGCAGGAACCAATAATGCAGAACCTCGTTTGATTAATGATGTAGATTCTTTCCAACAGAAGAATCTGACGATGGACATGGCCTCACCACTCTGCTTCAATCTACATTTCCAGCCTGATGCAGCAGGCAATCGTGGTAGATGGCATCTGGAGGACTTCCTCGCCAGCAAAGGGGCATCTGCCAAGTATTTCCTGAACACCTTTGGCGATACCCTCAGATCTGATGCCAACTGGGAGAAGACAACCCTACTCGATGGTGAACAAATCAGTGTCAGCAATGGAATTGGCATCAAGAAAGACGAGTGGAGCATTCCAATGAAGTTATACAAGCCCGACCTATATATCGAGGCTGGTTACAGAAGCATGTACAAGCCTGAGAATTCTCAGAATGGTACAATGAAATCTTATTCCTATACTTATGACGTAGTTAAGCCTTGGCTATCCCAAACTGGCCGTTTGTTCAACGATGACTTTGTTTGTCTGAGTCCCGACCAGGCCACCAGCGCCCCCCGCTTCGATTTCAAATTGGTAGGTACCCATGGTGAAAACTATGAAAGCGAAGTTATGAGCGGAAAATACGACATCTATGTAGTAATGGTTCCCAACTTCTACATGACAAGCAGCACATCTGATAAGGTTGTCTATACCTTAGGCGATGATGGTTCTGCTAAGGTCGTTGGAACAGACACCATACCTGTCAAGCATAAGTTACGTGCTACCATCACCTACTGCAATGGTAATGCCCAAGGACGTGAAGGTTCGATAAAGAGCGACATTGTAGACTACACAGGTGAGAAGGTGGACACTCTATTATTGTTCAAGGACTTCGAGTTCCCATATAGTTACAAGAACCTTCGATTCAGTTATCCGTCCATCCAGATTACTACGGATCATAAGTCAGCAGACCTCCGAGATGCTTACTCAAACTATATCTGTATCGACCGTTTCATCCTGAGAAGTAAAGAAGATTAAGACTATGAAAAAGATTAGCAATACAATTCTGCACATCAACCTCCAAAGAGGCTTGTGCCTTGCAATGCTTTCGTGCATCTGTTTCTCTACCGCGATTGCTCAGGCTGAGACCGAGGTAGACAGCACCACAGCTGTCAATGTCTACAACAAGCGAAAGGCAGAAAAAGAGAAGGTTACAAAGCAGTACAAAATGCAGACCGTCAAGGGTATGGTTACCGACAATGCAACAGGCAAGGCATTGGGCGGTGTACGTATCCAAGCCTTGGGCTACGAGAAGTTTTCAGTATTGACAGAAGAGGACGGAACTTACAAAATCGACGTTCCAGTCTTTGCCAATGCATTGTACCTCTACGTACCAGGATATGTCCCCCAGCAAGTACCTATCAAGTCTGGCAAGGACGCAAATGTAGCGATGCTTAGCGATGCATTCAGAACGTATTACACCGATGGAACAACCATCACAGCAGAAGCTAATGCGAAACTGGATCAAACCAGCAGCATCACAGTAGAAACCGACATTGAGAACCAACTGGCGGGTGCCGTACACAGCGTAAGTCGAAATGGCTTGCCTGGCCAAGGAGCCTATCTCACCATCCGTGGCGTGAACTCCCTGAATGCCAATGCCCAGCCCTTGATTGTCATTGACGGAAACATCATCGACCCTGAATATGAGCGTACCAGCCTGCACGAAGGTTACTTCAACAATATCATCGCAGGCCTCGACCCCGAGAATGTCGAGAGTATCAAGGTCTTAAAGAATGGAACCGCACTCTATGGCGCCAAGGGTGGCAATGGTGTTATCATCATCAACACCAAGCGCGGCCACAGCATGACAACCAAGATTAATGTACGCATATACGGTGGAACAGAACTTACGCCCAAGAAACTCGATATGCTCAATGGACAGCAGTATCGGACCTATTTGGGTGATTTAACCAGCACCATCAAAGATGTAAACATCATGGGCTCCACTGGAGGAATCAATAATGTAAACTGGTCGTTCCTCAACGACAACACCGACAACTACTACTATAAGGTATTCCACAACAATACCGATTGGCAGAAGGACGTATATCGCAACACCTTTGTACAGAACTATAAAATTAATGTAGAAGGTGGTGATGAAGTCGGCATGTACTCCTTGTCATTGGGCTACACTAAAGCAGATGCTACCCAGAAGGGTACAGACATGAATCGTCTGAACCTCCGTTTCAACACCGACATCAAGATTACAGACGCCTTGACAACAGGGCTGGACATCGCCTACAACCAAACAGCCTATCATTTGCTGGACAATGGTTGGAGTGAAAACTATGACATGCAGAACATCGGAAGCACCAATGTTCTGGGTCTTATCCAGAGTCCCATGATTAGTCCCTACGCCTACTATCACGACGATGTTTTGGGTGGTCTGAATCTGTCTAAAGAGTATGCAGGTAAATATGCCAGCAATAGCAGTTCTACCTGGGTGCAGAATCCCTTCAAATATCCACAATACTTGGGTATCAACGAGAGCTTGCGCAACCCCTATTGGATTCAACAGAACGGACAAGCTAAGAATAAGAACTACGCCGAACTTACACAGATTAACATCAACGTAAGTCCCAAGTACCAGATTACAAAGCAACTTTCCGTTAGCGATCGTTTCAACTACCAGTTGAACCGAAACAACGAACGTTACTTCCTTCCCATTGCAGGTACGACTCGGTACTTCCTTGAAGACCTCGGTTATATTTCCTCAGTTTTGAAGTCTCAGTTTACGAAGGAGGCTACCATTAACAACGACCTGCGCATCCAGTGGAAGAATTCTTACGGTGCACACAACATCGACGTATTTGGCGGATGGCGCTACAACAACTACAGCTACTCTTACAGTTACATGCGCGGTTACAACAATGAAAACGACAAACTGCCCAACATCGGTAAGAGCATGCAGTATGTAAACTATGGTGGTACCAAGGACAACTGGATTGACATGACCTACTATTTGAACGGTGCCTATAACTACGCCAACAAGTACTTTGCCGAGTTCACCGTCAGCAGTCAGGCCAGCAGTAAGTTTGGTGACAATACCAAACAAGGTTTCCAACTTGCCGGTGTAAGTTGGGGTGTATTCCCCAGCCTTCAGTTGGGTTGGCTCATTACCAACGAGAAGTGGTTCAAACCCTCTAAGGGTATCAACTACCTGAAACTGACAGCCGGTGTTGACCAAAGCGGTAATGACGACCTCGACTACTATGCAGCCCGCACCTATTGGGAAAGCCAGCAAGTATTGGAAGATGTTGTCGGTCTTTACTTGAAGAACATTGAGAACAGCACCATTCAGTGGGAAACGGTTACAAAGTGGAATGTCGGCCTCCACGGTTCATTCCTCAACAACCGTCTGCAAGCCGGCATTGACCTCTATCGTCACAAGATTGACAACCTACTCACCATCAAGGACCTCAAGTACATCTCTGGTATGACCAAATACTGGACAAATGAAGGTGCCATGCGCAATAGCGGTTTTGAAATCAATGCCAATGCAGCCCTCTTGAACAAGAAGGATTGGAAATGGGAAGTAGGTGCCACTGTTGGTCACTATAACAACAAGATTACAGCGTTGCCAAGTGAGAACCAAATCATACAGAAGGATGCCAGCGGTGCAATAACAGGTCAACTAAATGGCTACACCACCAGCATCTATGGCGAAGACAATGTGCTCACCGCCGTTGGCTATGCTGCAGGTAGTTTCTTTGGTTGGCAAACCAATGGAGTATTTATTGATGATGCAGCTGCAAGCAGCGCTACCACAGTAACCCTTAATGGGAATAACTACTTGAAGTATCCTACAGGTTTGGCAGAAGACCCCTACCGCAACTTCCAGGCTGGTGATGTCCGCTTCGTGGATCAGAACAACGACGGCGTTATTGATGATGCAGACAAGGTTGTCATTGGCAATCCCAATCCTGATGTCTATGGTAACATTTATACGAGCCTGACATGGAAGGACCTGCGTCTCGATGTCAACTTCAAGTATTCACTAGGTAACGACATCTACAACTACCAGCGTTCTATGCTCGAAAGTATGAACACAACCTACAACCAGACAACAGCCACTTTGCGCCGCTGGGCATACGAAGGTCAGCAGACCGACATGCCGAAAGCCTGCTACATGGAAAGCGACAACTGGCGTAACAACGAACGCATGAGCGACCGTTGGATTGAGGACGGCAGTTATCTGAAACTGAAGAACATCCGTTTGACCTATACCCTGCCCTACTCCAACACTTGGCTTCAGGGACTTAAGATTTGGGCCGAAGGTAACAATCTGTGGACTTTAACCAAGTATCTGGGTACCGATCCCGAAATGTCGTGCCGTAATAGTTCATTGTATCAAGGAATCGACACTGGTTTGATTCCTAATGGACGTAGCTTCAACATTGGTGTATCTATCAACTTGTAACGAATTGACGATTATGAAAAAGACATCTATTATAAGTTTACTGATTTGTTGCATCACCTTTGGTGGGATGACAACATCGTGTGAGGATATGCTTTCCCCCGACAGCGAACGCCACAGTTATGTAGTCGCACAGGACACCCTGTATAGCTACTGGGGTATCGTAAAATCGTTGCAAAACGTGGCTGAGCGCTACATCGTGCTTGGTGAATGCCGTGGTGATTTAATCGATGGCACAAGTTACGTCAGTGACACTATTCAAGCCATCCTTGACTTCGACATGGACAAAGCGACTGATGGCAGTTGTCGTTTCCTGCGTGCGTCCGACTACTACCACATCATCAACTCATGTAACGCCTATCTGGCACAACATGACAGTCTGCGCACCACTGGTACCCTCGAGCCCTACATGCTGAAGGAAGCCGCTCAGGTAAAGGCTATACGTGCATGGGTATATCTTCAGTTGGTACAGGTTTATCAGAATGTTCCTTTCTACACCGATCCTCTGCTCACCACCGACAAGATTAACTCGTTCATGGATGCCTACCAGCAGAATCCAACTGGCCGACAGGCCAATGCCGACAATCTGGCAGACTTACTAAATGATGATTTGGAATCTGCCATGCAAATCGAGCAATTGTGGGGACTGCCTCAATACGACATCTATGGATTGGGCGGAAATCCCAAGGTACACAGCACCAAGGTCATGATTCCTGCAAGTTTGATATTGGGCGACCTGTATCTGACTAAAGGCGATCCCGCCAGTTGCAAGAAAGCTGCAACATGCTACTATTACTACCTGACGAACTACATGAACAATGGCAAGATGGTACCTGGAGGTACACCATCCCGATACTATTGTGTTGGAACGAAGGGAGATGGCATGAACAAAGCAGTGTATAGTTTATCTGCAGCAGCTATACCTTGGACAGAAACAGGAGCAACTTCCACCACATCTGAAGCCATTACCTGCATTCCCTCTTCTGTAAACAAATTGTGGGGTACAGTTTTGCGTGGTGTTAATAATCTGTATGGATATTCCAGCGAGATTACCGTCAATACAGAAGAGACGAGCGATACCACCTCCCAAACCAATGCTGGTGTAACGCTGATTGCCCAATACGATGTAAAACAGTTAGCTGCCAGCAACCGTTATTTCGACCTTTGCAAGGAACAGAAGTTCGAGACTTATTATGCTGCCAGCACCAACGAGTTGCAAACGGCTGATATTGTAATAGAAGACTCTATTGGCGATGCACGTCAATACTGGGTACGTGACATATACCAGACATACTCGAATGGCTTAAGGAACACTGAGAAGTTCATCTACAAGTTTAACCCCAATTATCCTGACTTTGCACATACCGCACATGTTATTTACCGCAAGACTATGGTATGGCTACGCTTTGCCGAGGCCCTATGCGGTGCAGGCTATCCCAGCTATGCATTTGCCATCCTTAAGAATGGCCTCTGCAACAACGGCACATGGTATCCCTCTGAGAAGGACTATGCAGTAAAAGATAGTTCATGGTACTTCGTATCCGCAACCAATGACACCATTCCTACAAAGGCTTCTGGAACCGTATGTGCTACACAGGCAGAACTCGCAGCAGCCATGGCTTTAGTAGATACCTTGACTCAGGCAGGCATCGATGCAGGTCAAAAGAAGTGGGACGCTGTAAGCCGCTACAACTATACCGACGACAACTGTAGCGCCATCCTCAACTATCTGGATGCCCGTGAGGTGAATAGTAGCGAAGTGTTCCTCGACTTCAATCAGGAAGTGCTGAATGGTAAGTTCACCACACAGTATATTGTGTACCGCTCATCACCTAATGATGATTTCTATCGTACTGCGACCACTAAAGCAGAAAGCGACGAAAACATCACTTATGGTATTCATAGCCGTGGATGTGGTATGCTTCGTTGCAACGAACGCAAGAGCGTGTACAATTATGTAGACCAAATTATCAAGAAGGCACAAGAAAACAATTACGACAATACTCTGACTGCAGCCAACATCTACGATGGTTCAAAGGACGATGTTGTACGTAAGTGCGTCGAGGACCTCATCATCGACGAGATGGCTATGGAACTTGCCTTCGAAGGAACACGCTTCTTTGACTTGATGCGTGTAGCCCATCGTCGCGGCGATGACAATTATCTGGCAAGCCGTGTTGCCAAGCGCAACCCCAGCCTTGCAAGCAAACTTGCAGACCATAACAACTGGTACTTCAAGTTACCAAAATAAGGAATTGCAAACAATGTGATAAGCGAAACGCGATGGTCAAAAGCCATCGCGTTTTGTATATTATATGATTCGAATAGCAAGCAGCAGGAGTATGGTTGTTAGCAGATAAGGCCAACTGCGGAAGAACAAAGCCCATCGATAGGCTTTAGGCTGTTCCGCAGGTTGCTGCTTTAAGGCACGAATCGGAGGTAGAAGACATAAAATGGCAACATAGAGTAATAGCATTTCACCAAATGTTAGGTCAACATGCTCTACCCTGCTCCACGGGATACGAACAGAAACAGCCATCAACGTATGCAGGAGGGCAACAAACAGTTCAAGGAACCAACCCAACAGACTACCCCATCTAAATACATGAAGCAATAAAATGAAGACTGCCGAATAAAGAATGCATGATGCCAGAAAAATGATTATGGGGCTGGTGATGAAAGATACCAAGGTTATTTGGTGAAACCAATATAGCAAGAGCGGTAAAACGGCAAGTTGTGCAGCCACACTTACCATAGTAACCTGCCAAAAAGCATTCAACACCCGATTCTTAGTATACCATATATCACGCAAAGGAGCATAAAACAAGAGGATACCGCTTACGGCAGCAAAGGACAACTGGAACCCGATGTCAAAAAGCGAGGACGGTGCCAACAAGAGCATGAGCAAGGCCGCAAGCCCCAGCGTGTGCCAACCGTTTGTACCGACCATACGCATTTGGCTAATGACGAGCAATGTCATCATCAGCGAAGCTCGGCATAGCGAGACAGGGAACCCTGTCAGCATAGCATACCCCCACATCAATACAATGCCTATGACTCCAACCAAGAAACGCCAATTGCTAAGCAACACTCGTTGTAAAGCGAAGCTGAAGAGTCCGAACAAAATGCCCAGGTGCAAGCCCGAAAGGGCCAACACGTGAGCTGCACCAGCCTGACGATACAAAGAACGAATCTCTGGAGATAGATTATCACGAACACCCAGCAACATGGCTTCCATTACAGTCGTCGTTTCTTTGTTCAATCCCAAGTTGCGGATTACAGAAAGGGACGAGCGCGATAACGTGGCACTCCACGAAGAGAGGGATGCAGGAAGAAGGGAGATATCCGCTAATTGTGCGCGTAAATATCCCATCATCATAAAAAGGAGCAAAAGCAATGTAAAGGCTCTAACGCCACGCTTTATCACGATGAAGGCTGCAAGGCATAACGCAGCGAGGAATAATACAAAAAATGTCGCGCCATAAGGCACGACAACATATTGCGCAACACCTATGCCCATAGCAAGGCATACGGCAAGCAAAGGAAAGAGAAGGCTGTCGCGATTCACGATAGCGCCTTCAAGGCCTTGATACGTGCCTTCGGGTCTTCCGCGCCAAAGACATAGGAACCTGCAACAAGCACATCGGCTCCCACCTCCGCCAGTTGACGACCAGTATCCATATTCACACCGCCATCAATCTCAATGAGGGCGTGGCTACCCGATTCTGCAATCAGTTGACGCAGGCGCTCCACCTTCTTAAGAGTCTGAGGTATGAATTTCTGACCTCCAAAACCCGGATTCACAGACATCAGCAACACCATGTCCACGTCGCAAATGATGTCCCTTAAAACGTCGACGGATGTAGAAGGACACAATGTTACGGCTGGTTTCATGCCAGCTTCGCGTATCTGCTGCACGACACGATGATGGTGAGTTACGGCCTCGAAATGGATGTTCATATACCGTGCCCCAAGGTCGGCAACCTCATGAATAAACTTCTGAGGCTCCACTATCATCAGGTGCACATCCAACGGTTTCCGACACAGTCGGGCGACATGCTTCAAAACCGGGAAGCCAAAGGATATGTTTGGAACGAACACGCCATCCATGACATCGAGGTGAAGCTGGTCTGCCTCACTCTCGTTGAACCATTGCATCTCACGTTCCAGATTGCCAAAATCGGCAGCCAACAATGACGGAGCAACTAACATGACGGACGTACTGGTTTATAGGTTCTGGCAAAATTGCGAATAAACTGCAGCACTGCTGGATTGGGTTGCAAGTTTTCAGGGGGTAAAGTTTGCGTCATAGGCTATTAGTACTTTAAGGGTTATGCAATCATCTCCTTTTGTCTATATAACGAAAAGTCCCGTCGGATATTGTGTCCGACAGGGCTTTTTTATGTATTATTTTTTATGATTATCGAAACAGGCAGGAAGGGATATCAAACGGCGAGGTAGAGGTCGCGATGGCTGGCCATGCGGCGCAGGTTAATCATGGCATAGCGCATACGTCCCAAAGATGTGTTGATGCTAACGCCTGTGGCCTCTGCTATCTCCTTAAAGGACATGTCGCGGAAATAGCGCATATTCACCACTTCGCGCTGTGCTTCGGGCAAACGGTCTATCATCATGCGGACGTCATCGTGCGACTGCTCCACGAGCAACTTCGACTCTATATTTGGCTCACAAAGCGATGAGTCATTGAACAGGTCGGCAACCAAGTCCCCTTCTCCATCCACCAGTTCGTGGGATACGACACTACGATTGGGATTGCGCTGACTGCGGAAGCGGTCGAGCACTTGGTTGCGTGCAATGCGCATAATCCACGAGGAGAACTGTCCCGACTCTGCATAGTGCCCATTGCGAATGGCCATGATGACCTTGACAAAAGTATCCTGAAAGACATCGTTTGCGAGGTCTGTATCAGAAACCATAGAGTGGATGTAACCAAAGACTTTGTCTTGGTGACGAGCTAAAAGTACATCGAATGCTTGAAAGTCGCCTTCTTCGTACATGCGGACCAGAGCTTCATCGGTCTGCTTTACGTAATTGTTCATTACCTTTCTAACTTTGTATTAATCGGGGTAATGTTTTATCAATAGGCGTCTGTTTTTAGGTTTAACGGATGCAAATATATGAAATAATTCATAATACACAATTCACAATTCGCAATTATTTTTCATTTTGGCATAAAAAAAGCCTCATTTTACACAGTCCGTCGCGATGTGTGCACCTCGTAGGAAGTCTTCTACCGCCATTCGCTTCTTTCCAGCGAGTTGCAAGGAAAGGATGTCCACCCAACCCTCACGGCAAGCAATTCGCAGGTACGTTTTGCCGTCTGTACTCAAACTGCCAGGCTCTGTCCCACTAGCATTTTCCTGCACACCAGGAAGGGGTTTGCATTTGTATATCTTCAGCATGGTTCCATCCAGCGTTGTCCAGGCAGCGGGATAGGGAGAGAGACCGCGCACGAAGTTGTATACCTCGCGAGCCGTCAGTTCATCCCAGCGGATCTGACACGTCTCCTTGAAGATTTTTGGAGCTGGACGCAAAGGTCCCTCCACCTTCAGCTCACTTTGTGGGATAGGCTTCACTACCCCACGTTCCACGTCGTCCACCGTCTTGAGCACCAAATCGCCACCCAACATCATCAGGCGGTCGTGTACTGCCTCCACGTCATCCTCCTCGTAGATGGGCACAGTCTCGCGATAGATGACCTGCCCCGTATCTATATCGTGGTCGAGGAAGAATGTGGTGATGCCCGTCTCCTTATCTCCATTGATGATAGCCCAGTTGATAGGCGCTGCCCCGCGATATTGTGGCAACAGAGCGGCATGCAAGTTAAACGTGCCCAGTCGCGGCATAGCCCACACCACCTCGGGCAACATACGGAAGGCCACCACCACCTGCAGGTCGGCCTGATAGGAACGTAGTTCTTCGAGGAAAGCCTCATCCTTCAACCGCTCGGGCTGCAGGACGGGTATGTCGTGGGCTAAGGCATACTGTTTGACAGGACTCTGTTGCAGGACGTCATGGTGGCGACCGACAGGCTTGTCGGGCATCGTGATTACGGCCACAACATTATAACCGCCTTCGACGAGACGTCGCAAGGGTTCCACTGCAAAATCGGGAGTCCCCATATATATGATACGTAATGTTCCGTTCATAGGATTAGTAATGTTATCGATGTAGGATTAGTAATGTTACACGTGTAGGAATAGTAATGTTTCGGACATAGGATAGTAACGTGTGGTCTAATCGTTACTGATGTCTGCCAGCATCTGACGGTACATGGTGAAGACACGAGACTTACGGATGAAGCCTACGAAACGCCCCTCGGAATCGACAACAGGCAACGTCCAGGCTCCTGTCTGCTCAAACACACGCACCACGCCCTCCATCTCGTCCTGTGTTGACAAACGCGCTGCAGGCTGCACCATCATGCCGCTGACCCGAAGCTGGTCGTAGAGTTCCGTCCGGAACATAAAGTGGCGGATGTCATCGATATACAGGACTGCCACCAACTGACGCTGAGCGTTCAAGACAGGGAACACATTGTGATGCGATGCTGATATCTGCTTCACGACCTCGCCAAGCGTCATCTCCGGCGTCAGGAACTTGCTGTAGCGGTCCATCACCGAATCCATATTCATCAAAGTAAGTATGGCGCGGTCCTTGTTATGCGTAATCAGTTCCCCACGCTGCGCCAAGCGCATGGCATAGAGGCTGTGGGGCTCGAAAACAATAATGGTAAGATAGGCACACACCGAAACAATCATCAAGGGCATGAACATCTGGTATCCGCCCGTAAGTTCCGCAATCAGGAAAATACCCGTCAGCGGGGCATGCATCACACCACTCATCAGTCCGCACATGCCCAGCAGAGCATACCAGTTCTCAGGCAGATACACCCCAAACACCTCATTGACATTCCATATACGCGAGAATACGAATCCACTGATGCAACCCAGGAAAAGCGAGGGGGCAAAGATACCGCCACAACCGCCGCCACCATTGGTTGCCGTCGAAGCAAACACCTTGAAGAATATCACCAAAGACAAGTAGAAGAGCAGCATGTGGTCGTGACCATAGAACAGCGAATGGTTCATTGCTGTCAACCAATCCTGGTCACCCTTTCCGTTCAACAAAAGTTCTATCAACTCGTAACCTTCACCATAAAGCGAGGGAAACAAGTAAATCAGCACAGACAACATGGCGCCCCCCACTGCCAGACGAGCGTAGGGATTCCGCAGTTTCCGGAATAATCCTTCCAAGCCATTCGTCATACGGGTGAAGTATAGCGACACAAGGCCACAAACGATACCAAGTGCGATGTCAGCCGGTATTCGCGTAGCCGAAAAGCTATAGTCTATGTTGGCCTCGAACACGGCACCCCATCCCGACAGGGCAAAGGTGATGCTGGCAGCCGTGACACACGACACGAGCAGCGGCACCAGCGAACCCATCGTCAGGTCCATCATCAGCACCTCCAGCACAAATGCCAAACCAGCAATGGGGGCCTTGAATATGCCGGCAACAGCACCTGCCGCACCACATCCCACGAGCAACATCAGTTGCTTGGAGTTCATGTGGAACATGCGTCCCAGGTTACTGCCGATGGCCGAACCCGTCAGCACAATCGGGGCCTCGGCACCGACAGAACCGCCAAAGCCGATAGTAATGGCCGATGCTATCACACTGCTCCACGTGTTATGGGCCTTGATGTTACTCTGTTTGCGAGCTATGGCAAAGAGAATCTTCGTCACACCATGTCCGATATCGTCGCGAACAATACGACGAATGAAAACCGATGTCAGGAAAATGCCGATGACGGGGTACAACAGGTATAGCCAGTTGGAAGAAGACACGCTGAACTGGTGAGTCAGCATAAACTGGATCTGACCTATCAGCCACTTCAAGAAAAGCCCGGCAAAAGCCGTCAACACACCCACGGCCAAGGCCAGGAGCAACATAAACTGCCTCTCCTTGATGCCTCGCTTGCTCCATATAAGAAGCCTTGCGGATGCTCTTTCAATAAAAGTTCGTTGCTTCAATGTGTAATTCTGTCTTAAGGATGGTTATTTTCGGATGATGGTAACTGCCCCGTCTTCTGCCAACTTGATGATGCTGGAGGGTCGTCCGTCCGACTTACGTCCACGGGCGAACTGCACGATGTAGTCAACCTTCGACGTAATACTTTCGGGAATATCATAGAAACTCTTGGGCGAGGGCTCACCGCTGATGTTGGCCGAAGTGCTGACGATAGCCTTCTGGAAACGGTAGCAGAGTTGACGGGAGAACTCCTCCTGCGTCACACGCATACCCAACGAACCGTCCTCGGCCACGAGGTTTGGCGCTACGTTCACCGCACCGTCCAGAATCAAGGTCAGCGGACGGTCGGCATATTCTATCAAATCCCATGCCACCTCCGGTACATTGCGGAAATAGCGTTGCATGCGATTTGCCGAGTCTACCAGACAAATCAGAGCCTTTGAATCTTCGCGTTGCTTTATTTCATACACCCGTCGTACAGCCTCCTCGTTCTGGGCGTCACAGCCGATGCCCCAAATAGTATCCGTCGGATAGAGAATCACCCCACCCTTCCGCAACACCTCCACGGCGTTCTTAATATCTATCTCGCAATTCATTAGAATTCACTGGTAAAGTGGAACCTTATGTGTTCGAAATCCTGCTGAGCCATTTGCAGCACGTAACCCGAATCGGCCAGGAAGACATCCCTACCCTCGCGGTCCTTGGCCATGTACTGGTACTTGCGCTTCTTGAAGGCGTCGAGTTGTGCGGCATCGTCGCTCTCAATCCAGCAAGCCTTGAACAGCGACAGAGGCTCCCAACGGCACTTGGCACCGTACTCATTCTCCAAACGGTACTGGATGACTTCGAACTGCAGTTGCCCAACAGTGCCGATTATCTTGCGATTATTGAACTGGTTGACAAACAACTGTGCGACGCCCTCGTCCATAAGTTGCTCGATGCCCTTCTGCAACTGCTTGGTCTTCATGGGGTCGGCATTCTCGATATACTTGAACATCTCGGGCGAGAACGAGGGCAGCCCACGGAAGTGCATCACTTCGCCTTCCGTCAGCGTATCGCCAATCTTGAATGTCCCGTTGTCTGGCAAACCGATGATGTCACCGGGCCAAGCCTCGTCGATGGTCGACTTGCGCTGTGCCATGAACTGTGTGGGACTGCTGAAGCGCAGTATCTTGCCCTGTCTGACATGCAGATAAGGGGCATTTCTGACAAACTTGCCCGAGCACACCTTACAGAAAGCAATGCACGAGCGGTGGTTGGGGTCGATATTGGCTGTTATCTTGAAGATGAACCCCGTGAACTTGGGTTCTTCGGGCTCCACCATACGTTCCTCGGCCTGAGTAGGACGCGGAGAGGGGGCTATTTCAACGAAGCAGTTCAACAACTCTTCTACACCGAAATTGTTCAGCGCTGAGCCGAAAAAGACAGGAGCCACACGTGCCTCCAGATAGTCATCCACATTGAATGGGTCATACACACCATCCACCAGCTCCAGGTCCTCGCGCAGTTTTGCGGCATCGTTCTCGCCAACTCTTTCATCGAGTTCCGAAGAACTGAGTTCCACACTAACTTTCTCCGTAACCTTCTGCTTGTCAGGAGTAAAGAGGTTGAGCCCTTGCTCATAGATATTGTACACGCCCTTGAACTTCGCGCCCTGATTGATAGGCCACGACAAGGGACGCACTTTGATTTGCAGTTCCGTCTCCAACTCATCGAGCAGGTCGAAGGGATCTTTACCCTCACGGTCCATTTTGTTGATGAAGATGATTACAGGCGTCTTACGCATACGGCAGACAGTCATCAGCTTACGGGTCTGTGCCTCAACGCCTTTGGCACCGTCCACCACTATGATGCACGAATCCACGGCTGTCAACGTGCGGAACGTGTCTTCGGCGAAATCTTGGTGACCCGGTGTATCGAGGATGTTCACTTTGTAACCATTGTAGTCAAACTCCATGACAGAGGTCGTCACACTTATACCGCGCTGTTTCTCAATCTCCATCCAGTCGCTTGTGGCGGTCTTCTTGATTTTGTTACTCTTCACAGCACCGGCCACCTGAATCTGTCCACCGAAAAGCAGCAGTTTCTCAGTCAGCGTCGTTTTACCCGCGTCAGGGTGCGAGATAATGGCAAATGTCCTTCTTCTTGTTATTTCTTCGTTCATAGTTTTTTATTGGGGTCTATAAGACTCATGAGTCCTATAGGGCTTATAATTCAAGATTTCCTGCCTTTTCCTTTTTATAGGCATCAGCCAACAAGGCCAGCAGATGTGAGATAGCGGCAACAGCCGTCTGAGTTTCTTCGTTGATTTCACGCTTTTGCAGACGCAACAGCATCACGCCATAGAGGCAGTTGAAGCAGGTCTCCAATTCTCCGACCTCCTTACTTCCACGCGAACGCAATTCAACAATGAATGGCAAAGCTTTGT
Source organism: Bacteroidaceae bacterium (assembly GCA_045220575.1). Classification (GTDB taxonomy): domain Bacteria; phylum Bacteroidota; class Bacteroidia; order Bacteroidales; family Bacteroidaceae; genus Physcousia. The sequence goes on along the minus strand of JBGUVX010000047.1, from coordinate 104,236 downwards.
AATAGGCAGCCGAGTAGAATGGCTGCTTAGGACTTTGTAGCATGTACTGGTGGAGGTCGACGAGTAGCATCAAGGTGCTTTGGTTGAGTTGCAAATGTCCTCGTTCTGTCTTTCCCTCTTCGTGCATCATACGGATGAGGTCTTCGAACCACCTCTCTTCTGCCGCAGCCTCTTCCTCCGACATCCCGAACCTTGGAATATACTCTGCACGGATGCGGTCGATATCGCACTCCATAGCGCGTATCGTATCTTCCACCTGCCACATATATAGCAGATACTCACAGACATTCTCGTCTTTCAGATGTTTGGCTATTTTCAATGTTTCCTTACTTTACTATTATATTATTAATATAGAGACTTACCACGAAGGGTAAAATAAAATCCTATTATCGAAACAACCATTACCACAACACCTATCGTACGGTTAAGCCACACGATACGACGCAATTCAAAATGATTGCGCACACGATTGATGGAATAGGTCAACCCGTACCACCATAGCAAAGCACCTGCCACAATACCCAGATAACCTATACCCTGTTCCAAGGGATGCCCAGGCACAATAAAGGCAAAACGGGCAAATAAGGCTACAAAAAGAAATACGATGAGCGGGTTACTCAATGTCACCACAAACCCCGTCAAGGCATTTTGCATCATATTTCCCTTCTTGATGTTGCTTGGTCGTAATGAATTTTCCGGATTGGACTTATAAGTTATCAGACCAAAGAAATACAACATGGCAGCCCCGACCAATTGCAATACATACATATTGCGAGGTCGCTCGACGAAGTCCATAACAAAGCTCATGCCCAGACCCGTAACCAATGCATATAACAAATCGCTGAGGGCAGCTCCCAAGCCTGTAACGAATCCGAACCAACGTCCTTTATTTAGCGTGCGCTTTACCGTAAGCACGCCCACAGGCCCCATTGGAGCAGAGGCAACTACTCCTATCAGCACACCCTTGAAAGCAAGGTCTATGGCATCGACATGTTGTATCCACATCATAACTGGGCGCGAAGATAACATTTTTTCCGCACATGGGCAACTATTCGTACCAGGTATTGCACAAATAACAAAAAATCCGTATCTTTGCACCCAATTATTGATAAACCAATTAACACAAAACCAAAACAATGAAGGTAAACAAATCAATAATTGTGCTGGTTTTGCTCTCTTCTATGAGCATAACAGCAATAGGTAAAGGTACAGGTAAAGAGAACGGAAAAGAGAAAAGAGATAACGCTGAAAAGGTATCGTTAATCCCCAGAGTATCCGGTCTTGCAAACATTCGTTATTCTTATGACGACGACAAAGCAACAATCCACGGATTCGATGTTCGTCGCGTCCGTTTGTCTGTGAAGGGTGACGTACATAAAAACGTCGACTACTGCATTCAAGGAGAATACGCGACAAACGTCAAGCTGCTCGATGCTTACTTCCGCTGTAAGATTGTTCCTGAGTTTAACATTCAGGTAGGTGAGTTCAAGACTGAGTCATCATTAGAATCCACTTATGGCCCCACCAGTTGGTTGGTTATCCAAAGCCCCACAGCCGTAACCCGTTTGAATGGTTACGACGACCTCTGCGGCATCAAGGCCAATGGTCGCGATGTTGGTCTTCGCTTTTATGGTTCATTCATACACAAGGAAAATTTCAATGTATTGCGTTACAGCGCAGGCATTTACAATGGTGCTGGCATCAATGTTAAGGACAACAACAAACAAAAGGATGTAGCAGGTTTCCTTTGGATTAGCCCCATGAGAAAACTTACATTCACTGGCGGCTACTATTACGGCACATACGGTCCTAAAGGAGCTACTCATGTTCGCAACCGTGCCAGTGCCGGTGTAGAATGGAAGGATACGAAGTTGACAGTACGCAGCGAATACCTTTGGGGTAATACGGGTGGCTTGCACAGCAATGGTGCCTACATTCAAACGGCATACACCTTCTGCCGCATGATACAGCCTGTACTGAGCTACGACTATTTCAAGCGTCATACGAGTGGCAACACCTACGAACATAACGCACAAGTGGGCATCAACATCACGCCCATTAAGTATTTACGCATACAAGCTGCCTATACCCACACCTTCCTGAACGCCAATGGTCACAGGAACCGCGTAGAGGTACAGGCTGTTGCAAGTTTCTAATCATTTAACTATATAAAATATGAAAAAGAACATAATCAAGATGTCGGCAATGGCCGTCATCGTGGGTACAGCACTGGGAATCAGTAGCTGTGGTGGTAACAAGCAGCAGGCTGGTGAAGACGGTCTCTCTGGCGAGATTTCTCTTTCGGGCGCTTTTGCCCTATATCCATTGGCCGTACAGTGGGCCAATGATTTCCAGGCTCTCCATCCTGGTGTGAGCATCGACGTTTCTGCCGGCGGTGCTGGTAAGGGCATCACAGATGCGCTGGCACAGGTCGTAGACTTCGGCATGGTCAGCCGCGAATTGGGTGAGGCCGAAATTGCAAACGGCGCCGTGGGCTTTGCCGTTGCCAAGGATGCTGTAGTACCCACCATCAATGCTAAGAACCCAGTATTGGCAGACCTTCAAAAGCGTGGTGTAACCCGCGATCAGCTCATCAGCCTCTTCATCACAGGAAAGACAAAGACATGGGGAGAGGTTGTCGGAACTGACACCAAGACTCCTGTCAGTGTGTACACACGTAGCGATGCCTGCGGTGCTGCCGAAACATGGGCTCTTTATTTGGGTAAGAAACAGGAAGATTTGCTGGGTACTGCAGTATTTGGCGACCCCGGGCTGGCCGAGGCTGTACAGAAGGATGTTAACGCCATCGGTCTGAACAACATAGGCTTTGCCTACGACATCAAGACTGGTAAGCCCCATCCCGGACTGCTTGTTGCACCCATCGACGTAAATGAGAACGGACAAATCGACCCCGAAGAGGATTTCTATGCCACAAAGCAAGGTGTCGTTGAAGCCATCAAGGATGGTCGGTATCCTTCTCCCCCAGCCCGCGACCTCTATTTTGTATCAAAAGGCATTCCCACGAACCCCGTCGTTATAGAGTTCCTGAAATACATCCTCACGGAGGGCCAGAAGGCGAATGAAGCCCAGGGCTACATTGCCATTCCCCAGGAAAAGCTTGATGCCAGCTTGGCTAAGCTGCGCTAAGGGTTTGGATATCTTTGTTTTTGAATCGTGAGCCATAGATTACTGAAAGATCGCTTTGCGGGCCAACTGATGGCATTACTCACCATCGGCAGCCTCTTGCTTGTGGTAGCAATGGGAATAGGCCTTTATCTGAAGGCCGCTCCCATCCTTCAGGAACATTCCCTGTGGGAGCTGCTGTCAGCCAGCGACTGGAAACCCATGAAGAATCAATTTGGGTTTTTCCCATTCCTAATGGGTACGCTATGGGTGTCAGGGTTGGCTCTGCTTATCGCTATACCCATTTCACTACTGACAGCTATTTTCCTGACAGAATATGCCCACAGTATGGTGCGGCGCTTTGTCTTTCCTTTCCTCGACATTCTGGCAGGACTGCCCTCCGTCATCTATGGTGTGTGGGGTATGTTGCTGATTGTACCTTGGGTGTCGAACGTAGCAGCTCCATGGGTACAGCGCAACACCACAGGTTACACGGTTCTGGCCTGCGGCATTGTGCTGGGCGTCACGATTATCCCGTTACTGGTAAGCTTGTTTATCGAGATTTTCAGCAACGTGTCTCACGAACTTCGCGAAGCCACCTTCGCTTTAGGTGCTACGAAATGGCAGACTGCCAAACATGTGGTTATTCGCAAGACGGCTCCTGGCATCATGGCTGCCATTGTATTGGCAGCCAGCCGTGTCATGGGCGAAACGATAGCCGTCATTATGGTATGCGGTAACTTAGCCATTGCGCCAAGTTCCCTGCTTGATGCCTGCTACCCCATCCCTGCCTTGATTGCCAACAATTATGGTGAGATGCTATCTATGCCACTTTATGAGAGTGCACTGATGTTTGCAGCCTTCATTCTATTCTTCGTGGTATTGGTATTTAACCTCTTCTCGCGTCTCGTGCTGAAGAAAATAAAGGATTAGTCATGATAAAGAGAAGCATCATAGAAGAAAAACTCATGAAAATCTTCATGTACGCCTCCATTGCCTTGGTGGTATTCTTCGTGGCCAGTGTTGTACTCTCCGTCTTCAAACGCGGCATCCCCCTGCTTTCATGGGAGATGGTAAGTTCGCTGCCTGGTGGCGGTTTCTACATGGGTGGTGGCGGCGGCTTTCTCAATGCCATAGTGGGATCATTCTACATCGTAGGCGGTGCCACGCTGATGGGCCTCATCATCTCCATTCCCGTCGTCTTCTTCTTAAACGTATATCTGAATGCAAATTCACGATTTGGCTCAATAGCCCGATTGGCCTACGACGTATTATTTGGTATTCCATCCATCGTATATGGTGCTTTTGGCTTTACCATCATGATATATTTTGGTCTGCGTGCATCACTGCTGGGCGGAACCATCGTGGTCACCCTGCTCATCATCCCCATTTTTATCCGTTCCATGGACGAGGTGGCAAAGACTATCCCGTCGGAATTACTTGAAGCAAGCTATAGTCTGGGGGCTACTCGATTGGAGACCATCAGCATCGTCGTCCGTCAGATTGCGCCAGCCATTGCTACGGCCACGCTACTCAGCATCGGTCGTGCCATAGGTGATGCTGCAGGTGTCATGTTTACGGCAGGTTTTTCAGACCGAATACCGACTAGTCTCACCCAGCAGACAGCTACTCTACCCTTGAGTGTCTATTTCCAGCTTCAGTCGCCGTCGCTTGAAGTGCAGGACCGTGCATACGCTGCTGCCGTCGTACTGACGCTGATAGTATTGGTGTTAAGCATTAGCGGACGCATTATCATGAATCGTTTCTCTCGCAATAAGATACAATAAAGTATGTCAAAACTCTTTCCCAATAGCCTGACGAAGGGGAAAAAGACACCATTCTTCGTCGACCATAAATTCCCACACCCCGAAAACTTACGCTTGAGCACCCATGCTCTGAGCGTCTATATTGGAGGCAATCAGATTTTGAAATTCGTCAATGCTGAGATACCCCAGAACAAAATTACCTGCATCATAGGACCATCGGGCTGTGGAAAGACGACCTTGCTGCGCACCTTTAACCGTCTGGTCGACACCATTGAGGGTGTGAAGCTTGAAGGCGTGGTCATGTTGGGCGAACAGAATATCGTAACAGCCAGCGCCAGCGAGCTTACGGAGATACGACGTGTCATAGGCCTCGTGCCCCAACGTCCATGTCCGCTGCCAATGAGCATCTACGACAACATTGCCTACGGTTGCCGCATTCACGGAATCAGTGGACGTAAGAAGTTGGATGCCGTCGTAGAATACTATCTGCGGGCTGTTGGCCTATGGGACGAGGTTAAGGACCGTCTGCACAGCCCTGCAAGCAAGTTGTCTGGCGGCCAGCAGCAGCGCCTGTGCCTGGCTCGCAGTCTTGCCATCGAGCCCAGCTATCTGTTGGCCGATGAGAGTACGAGTGCTCTCGACCCAATTTCGAGCCGCACCATCGAGGAACTTTTCGTAAAGTTAAAGAAGGACTATAGCATCGTCATGGTTACCCATACACTGCGACAGGCCAAGCGAATTGCAGACCATGTCATATTCATGTACATGGGAGAGGTTATTGAGGAGGGCGATGCCCAGCAGGTATTCAACAATCCTCGCCACGAACTTACACGCAAGTACCTCGAAGGTTCTTTCAGTTAAGCCTTTCCAAGCAATCCTTTCATGCAGGAAGAAACACCTAACAGGTCAACAGAAGTAAACGTATGAGATACATTTCGTGGATATGGAGGAACTCAAGGCCTATCCGTTGGAATACGGCGGTACTTATCGTGACGGGCGTTGGGCAGGTTATACTCGGTCTGTTGATGGTATGGCTATGTAAGAGATTCATAGATGAAACCATTCGCATAGGAACGGATGATGACATCGTCAAGATGATAATCTGTCTGGTGCTTGTTATCGTTGGGAGCATAGTGATGCGCCTAATAGGCTTTTGGGTGGGAGTCTCTGCCAAGATACGCCAGACCAACGGATTGCGTCTGCGCATCTTCAGTTGTCTTTTCCGCCGGCAACTCTTCAACGGCGAAGAACTACACTCGGGTGACATAACCTCACGCTTAGCAAAGGATATCGAACAGGTAAGCAGTGTCTGTTCTGAAACGCTGCCACAGATAGCCATCACAATGATACAACTTTGTGGTGCCTTCATGCTGATGCGATGGTTTGATGCGAGATTGGCATGGGCATTACTACTGCTCACGCCTGCGGCTATTCTCTTCGGCAAGTTCATTTCCAGTCGGCTGAGGCAGATGACCCTCGACATCCGAGAAAATGAAAGCCGCATCCAAATGCAGGTGCAGGAAGGAATGGAACACAATGCCGTGTTGCGTTCACTGGGCAGTGAGCAATGGGTGACCAGCCAACTCAATGCCACGCAGCAGCAGCTTCATGGGAATGTAATGAGACGTACACGATTCAGCGCAATCATAAGACTCATCATGGGCTGTGCCTTTGGGCTTGGATATTTGTTGGCTTTTATCTGGGGAGGACTTGGATTGCGCAATGGTACCATCACGTTTGGAGTAATGACCTCATTCCTACAACTGGTTGGCATGATTCAGGGGCCCATCCTTCAACTGCTTAATATGGTGCCAGGCGTCATTCATGCCTCGGCCAGCATTGACAGGTTGAGAGAACTGGAGGAATCGCAAGGAAACGAGTTACGAAAGGCTAATAAAGCTGTCGAAGGTATCATCTTTGAAAATGTCAGTTTCACCTATGCCAAGGGCGACCGGGAGATTCTAAGCCACTTCACACACACCTTCAAGCCAGGTTTCAAGACTGCCATCTTAGGTGAGACTGGTATTGGAAAGACCACGTTGTTTCGTCTGATTCTGGGTTTCATCGAACCAACAGAAGGCAAGATTGAAGTTGGTGGGAACATTTGTTTTGTTCCACAAGGCAATACGCTTATGAGCGGTTCGGTCAGATACAATCTATTGCTGGCCAAGCCAGATGCCACAGACGAAGAACTGCGAGACGTGCTCCACACGGCCTGTGCCGACTTCGTATTTGACCTGCCCAAAAGCATCGACACAGAACTGGGTGAGCGTGGCAGCGGGCTCAGCGAGGGGCAAGCCCAACGCATCGCCATAGCCCGTGGACTTCTGCATGGTGGCGATATCATGCTGCTTGATGAAATCAGCAGTTCATTGGACGAGCAGACCGAACAAGAGTTGTACAGGAGGCTTTTCGCATCACACCCACAAAAGACCATGATATTCATCACCCACCGCTCCACCGTAAGTGAATTATGCGATGAGGTTATCAGGCTCTGATAAGTCCAAAAACGAATACCTTTCCTCTTGACTTTTCGTATCTTTGACTTTGTTGCGCTCGACATCCCCGTAGGGGTGACGCTTGCGTAGCGAAGAGGAGCAAGAAGATACTTTGGTTCGGAAAAGTTCAAATAAATTTGGCTTTTCTCGCGACTTTTCGTATCTTTGCTCAAATTCTGACATTTATTCATACAAAACAATACCAAACAACTTAATCTATGAATGACATTAAGGTTCTGAATCACGCAGCCGATAACATCCGAATATTGGCTGCAAGTGCCGTGGAAAAGGCTAAAAGTGGTCATCCCGGTGGTGCCATGGGTGGTGCCGACTTCATCAATGTGCTTTACAGCGAGTATCTGAACTACGACCCCGAGAATCCCACTTGGGTAGGCCGCGACCGTTTCTACCTCGACCCCGGCCACATGGCTCCGATGCTCTACAGCCAACTATGTCTCATCGGCAAGTACAGCCTCGAAGAACTGGCCAACCTGCGTCAATGGGGTTCCCCAACGACGGGTCACCCCGAGTTCGACATCACGCGCGGTGTTGAGAATACCAGCGGTCCCCTCGGTCAGGGTCATGCCTTTGCCGTAGGTGCAGCCATCGCAGCCAAGTTCCTGGCAGCACACACGGGCAACCCCACCTTCGAGAAGGAGACTATCTATGCATACATCTCCGATGGTGGCGTGCAGGAAGAGATTTCTCAGGGTGCTGCCCGCATTGCCGGCACACTGGGTCTGGACAACCTCGTAATGTTCTATGACTCCAACGACATACAGCTCTCCACCGAGACAAAGGAGGTGATGAACGAGGACACAGCCATGAAGTATCGTGCCCTGGGTTGGGACGTGCAGGAAATCAATGGTAACGATGCTGCTCAGATTCGCGCGGCCATCGAGAAAGCCAAAGCCGTAAAGGGCAAGCCCGCCCTCATCATCGGCAAGTGCATCATGGGTAAGGGTGCCCTGAAGGACGATGGTTCGAGCTACGAACGTAACTGCAAGACCCACGGAGCTCCCCTTGGTGGCGATGCCTTCAAGAACACCGTTAAGAACTTGGGAGGCGATCCCGAGAATCCATTCCAGATATTCGACGATGTGAAGGAACTGTATGCAAAGCGTGCTGAAGAGCTGAAGAAACTGGCTGCTGAGCGCTATGCCGAAGAGAAGGCATGGGCCGCCGCAAATCCAGAGAAGGCTGCCCAGCAAGCTGAGTGGTTCGCTGGCAAGGCTCCGAAGATAGACTGGAGCAAGTGCGTTCAGAAGGACAACGATGCAACACGCTCAGCCAGTGCTGCATGTCTCAGCGTATTGGCAGAACAGGTTCCCAACATGGTTTGCGCAAGTGCCGACCTCTCTAACTCTGACAAGACCGACGGCTTCCTGAAGAAGACACACGCCTTCAAGGCTGGCGACTTCTCGGGTGCATTCTTCCAGGCTGGTGTTGCCGAGCTAACCATGGCTTGCTGCTGCATCGGTATGGCTCTGCATGGTGGTGTAATCCCCGCCTGCGGCACATTCTTCGTATTCAGCGACTACATGAAGCCCGCTGTTCGTATGGCTGCCCTCATGGAACTGCCCGTGAAGTTCGTATGGACGCACGACGCCTTCCGCGTTGGTGAGGACGGTCCTACCCACGAACCCGTAGAACAGGAAGCTCAGATTCGTCTGATGGAGAAACTGAAGAACCATCATGGTGCAAACTCTTGCCTCGTACTGCGTCCTGCTGATGCAAAAGAGACAACCACGGCATGGGCTATGGCTATGGAGAACATGAAGACTCCCACAGCCCTCATTCTCAGCCGTCAGAACATACAGAACCTGCCCGAAGGCAACGACTACGAACAGGCTCGCAAGGGCGGTTACATTGTAGCTGGTTCTGACGAGAATCCCGATGTAGTGCTCGTAGCTACAGGCTCCGAGGTTTCAACCCTCGTTGCAGGTGCCGAGTTGCTCCGCAAGGATGGTGTAAAGGTTCGCATCGTCAGCGTTCCATCCGAAGGTGTCTTCCGCTGCCAGCCCGCTGCTTATCAGCAGAGCGTAGTTCCTGCCGGTGCCAAGGTCTTTGGTATGACCGCCGGCTTGCCCGTAAACCTGCAGGGCTTCCTCATCGGCGCCGCTCCCGAGAGCCGCGTATGGGGTCTCGAAAGCTTCGGTTTCTCTGCTCCCTACAAGGTGCTTGATGAGAAACTCGGCTACACCGCAGAGAACGTGTACAAGCAAGTCAAGGACATGCTTTAAAAGCCTACCCCCATCCCCCTCCCCAAAGGAGGGGGTATTTTGTTACCATACATGAGATACAAGTATCAGACAGCAGCCTCAAACTACACTCTGCTAAAAGAATTTGCGCTGAAGAATAGAAACAATCCGACTGAAGCCGAACGTATTTTGTGGCACTACTTGAAAGGTGGCAATATGGGGTATCATTTTAGGCAACAGCATGTAGTCATTGATTATATCCCAGACTTCATTTGTTTAACAAAACAACTGATAATCGAAATAGATGGAGGATATCATTTAGAAGGCGAGCAGCCTGAACGTGATGCAGAGAGAACTGAAGAATTAAAACGACAGGGCTTTCGTATCATCAGATTTACAAATGAGGAAGTGTTGGGAGATATTGATAGTGTATTAGAAAAAATATCAAATGAACTAAATATGGATAGCATTAAAAAGAATCGCCCCTCCCTTGGGGAGGGGAAGGGGGTAGGCATTGTAGGCATAGCCAGCGATCACGCTGGCTATGCTTTAAAGCAGTTCGTAAAGCAGTACCTCGAAGAGAAAGGCTATGCTTTTAAGGACTATGGAACTTACACCGAGGACTCGTGCGACTACTCGGACTTCGGCCATGCGCTGGCTCGCGGCATCGAGGCAGGCGAGGTGTATCCTGGCATTGCCATCTGCGGCTCAGGCGAGGGCATCAACATGACGCTGAACAAGCATCAGTCGATTCGCGCTGGCCTGTGCTGGATTCCCGAGATTGCCCACCTCATCCGTCAGCATAACAATGCCAACGTGCTCGTCATGCCAGGTCGCTTCATCGACACGGACATGGCCCGCAAGATTATGGACGAATTCTTCGCCACCGAATTCGAAGGTGGACGCCACCAAAAGCGCATCGACAAAATTCCAGTTTAGTAAGAACTGTAGACACCCGTCCTCATTGCTGAAACTGAGCGAAGCATCGTTGGACAATGAACATAGTATCGTTCCGCCTAATGACACACGTGCCACTGTGCGGAACGATACTAATGTATGAGCCTAAGGATTAGTAATCCTTCAGCAGAAGGAATAGTAAGGCTTCAGGAAGAAGATTACTATCCTATGGCACGAAGATTGCGTTGTAGTTGCTGAGGACTGCTGGCGCCAACGAGCACACTAGTGACGCCTTGCTGGCGAAGAATCCACGACAAGGCATATTCTGCCAAGGAGCGACCTTCGGACTCAGCCTCAGCATTGTACTGCCGAATCTTTGCCAACACCTCCGGGGTGAGCATCTCTGGTCGGAGGAAACGGCCCTTGGACATGCGCGAACCCTCAGGGATACCATTCAGGTAACGGTCGGTGAGCAGCCCCTGTGCCAAGGGAGAAAAAGAGATGAAGCCAACACCTTCCTTGCGACAAAGGTCAAGAACGCCGTCCTCTATGGGGGCACGGTCGAGCAAATTGATGCGCCCCTGATAGATGAGGCAGGGCACATCACGCTCACGCAGATAGCGGAAGGCGAAGCGAGTAGCCTCAAGTGGCCATCGGCTTATGCCCACATAAAGAGCCTTGCCGCTGCGAACCGTGTCGACCAAAGCCAGCAGAGTCTCCTCCAAAGGAGTTTCCGGGTCGTAGCGATGGCTGTAGAAAAGGTCAACATAGTCAAGGTGCATACGACGCAGACTTTGGTCGAGCGAAGCCATCAGGTACTTGCGCGAGCCCCAATTGCCATAGGGACCAGGCCACATGTCGTAGCCAGCCTTTGTAGATATGAAGAGTTCGTCGCGGTAAGGTCGAAAGTCCTCATCCATGAGCCGGCCCAGAGTTTCCTCGGCACTGCCATATGGCGGACCATAGTTGTTGGCCAAGTCGAAGTGGGTAATCCCATGGTCAAAGGCATAACGAGCTATCTGACGGCAGCTGTCGAAATCGTCAACCGCACCGAAATTGTGCCAAAAACCCAAAGAGACCTTGGGCAGCAGGATGCCCGAACGCCCACAGCGTTCATATCGCATAGTCTCATAACGATGCACGTCAGCTGTATATTCCATAAGCTTATAAGATTTTGGTCAAATCGACATTACGTAAATCTAATGTTCCACCACGCCACTCCACAAAGGGTTCTTCGATGAACGAGCCATCATCGTTACGCTGAAACTGGTGATGAGAAACATAATGTCCATACTCGTCCAATTCCACTACAGCCATTTCCACTTGGTGCCCATCGGGCAGGATAAGGCGATGATATCCATAGAGATATGTTTTCATCGCCGAGGCTTAATTACACGACGTTGGGGTTGAGCGGGCAGCACTACCTTGCGTTGCTGTATGACATTGATTTTCTTGTCCACCTGTTGGCTTTCACGGAACTCTGTAGGTGAAACACGCTCAGCACGGGCATTGTCTGACTGATGGATGGTATCTGAAGCCAAAGTGTCTGGCAGGACAGTCGCCGTATCTACGCTTAGGTCATGGTAACGGAGAAGTACGGGTTTTCGAACGACCCACATGCGGAAAGCCTCATCCGCATTCTCATCGAAAGCATAATAGAACGTACAAGCAATGGACTTCACCTTACTGTCCTTGAATACGCGGTCGGCAGGAATATTCAGCGTAACATCGTAATCTCCGCTTACCATGAGCGTATTCGCAACCGTGGAGTCGTTCTCATAGCGAACCTGCATCATCACATATCCTTCGCGCAGACCATCCTTCACAATGAAGTGATTGACACAACGGAACATGAAATAATCGCCTTCGCGGTATGACGAATCGGCAGGAATGACCAAAGTATAAAGATTAGCTTCGCGATTGCCATATAGGAAGAGGATATCGCGTCCCTGCCACACATTGGCAGTATCACCCTCAGCTGTAAAACGAGTAAACTTATCCTCCTCGGGGATATTCAAGCCTGCCTCTTGCGACTCACGCTCCAGTCGAGCCTCTATGCGTTTATACATATCATCAAGATACGAAGCATGTCCCGAATACCATACCATAGAGGTGTCAAACTCAGCCTCCGTGATATGATGCTTCTCAAACACCTTTTGAACGTATAGATAGCGATTCGCCTCAACATCGCCGCCTTGAGCCTCGGCCATACCCTGAGCCAAGTGATAGTCGTAGAGGATTCGCTCCATACGACCCTCACCTATGACATGGGGAGGCAATTCTACAGAACATGCTGCAAAAAGTAAAAAGTAAAAAGTAAAAAGTAAATACTTACCCTTTCTCATTTTCACTTTTCATTTTTCGTTCCATTCTGCAATTGTCCCCTATAAAAGAGCAACAGGGCAATGATGCCACAAGAAATGGCAGCATCTGCAAAGTTGAAGATGGGACTGAAGAAAATAAAATGGTTACCGCCAATCATGGGCAGCCAAGCAGGCCAATTCCATTCCACAAGGGGGAAATAGAACATATCTACTACCCTACCATGGAACAAAGTGCCGTAGCCCGTGCCAAAACTGACGAAGTCTGCCACCATAGGTGCTGGAGGATTGTTGAATATCAGTCCGTAGAAGACGCAGTCTATGATGTTGCCTGCCGCACCGGCCACAATCAAGACAAGGCACGTGAGATAGCCCCACGAAATACCACGTCGGATGGCACGAACCAAATAAACGGCAATAAAGAGAACAAAGACAATACGAAAAGAGGTTAATAGGAATTTATCGAAGAACTCCCAACCAAAGGCCATGCCATTGTTCTCCGTAAAGAGCAAATAGAACCAGTCCGTCACTCGGATAGACTGGTGAAGATACATACCAGTCTTCACCGCAATCTTAATAGCCTGGTCAATGGCAATGATTGCAAAAAAGAGAAGCACAGCCATAGCCCCTTTCCTTACTTCACCCTGAAGATAGGAAGGTTGAGTTGGTTTATCCGATGTATTTAACTTCTCCATTTCCTATAAGTTTAGAATTCGCCTTTCGTTGGGGAAGGGACAGGAGTTCACCCTATCTGCGGCTATTCTTGGCCTCGATACTAAGTGTAGCGTGAGGAACTGCACGCAAACGCTCCTTCGGGATGAGCTTACCCGTCTCACGACAAATGCCGTATGTCTTGTTGTCAATACGGATAAGGGCGGCCTGCAAGCCCTGGATAAACTTCTGGGCACGAGCTGCCAACTGAATCAGTTGAGCCTTACTCTGCGCTTCACTACCCTCTTCGAGAGCATGAAATGTAGGTGATGTGTCGTCAACACCATTTTCATTGCCTTTCGACAACTCATCCATTACCTTCTTGTAATCACGCTTTGTCAGTTCCAGCTTTTCCAAAATAATCTGGCGGAACTCTTCCAGTTCCTCGTCTGTATATCGTGTTTTCTCTTCCATAACCTATATGAGAAGTTATTTATCGTTTGATGTTAATATTAATTGTATATTCTTCAAAATCGAGTTCTATGGGAGACTCTACCTTGTCAACCAATGTCAGACTGTTAGCCAATACTTGGCCACAAATATATTCGCCATACTGGGCAACAGCCTTGTCGGTCTCGGGATTATGCTCCAACAGGATATCGATACGATCGGTTATCTCGAAGCCACTTTCCTTGCGCAGGTTCTGGATGCGTTTCACCAGTTCACGGGCTACACCCTCGTACTTCAATTCGTCGGTGACAGTGATATCCAGTGCAACAGTGAGTGAACCTTCATTAGCAACAGTCCATCCAGGGATGTCCTCGCTAAAGATTTCTACATCCTCGGCCTCGATGAGAGCAACGTCACCTGTTGAAAGAGAGATATTGAGGGAACCTTGACGCTCCAGTTCAGCAATTTGTTCCTGAGACATTGCTGTAACGGCAGCATTGACATCCTTCATCAGCTTACCGAACTTCTTGCCCATGGTGCGGAAGTTGCACTTAACCTTCTTCACCAAAATGCCGCTGCCCTCAACAAACTCCAATTCCTTGACGTTGACTTCGTCCAGGATTAGTTGCTTCATCGCCTCGATGCGTAACTGCAGCTCGTTGTCGGTAGCAGGGATAGCTATCTTCTGCAAAGGCTGACGAACGATGATCTGTTCTTTCTTACGGAGCGACAGCACCATGGATGTGATTTGCTGCGCCAACTCCATGCGCGACTCCTGCTCCTTGTCAATCTTACTGTCATCAGCAACAGGGAATTGTGCCAAATGGACACTCTTTGTATCACGACCCGAAGCTTCCGTGAGATCGCGATAGAGGCGGTCGGAATAATAGGGAGCAATAGGAGCCATTAACTTGGCCACGGTTTCCAAACAAGAATAAAGAGTCTGATAGGCCGAAAGTTTGTCAATGCTCATAGCAGATCCCCAGAAACGCTTACGAGAAAGACGAACGAACCAATTGGATACATTGTCAACCACAAATGATTGGATGAGACGGCCTGCACGTGTAGGCTCATAATCCTCATAGCAAGCAGACACTTCCAGAATCAAGGAATTCAGTTCTGAGAGTATCCAACGATCCATTTCAGGACGCTGAGTCATGGGTACATCGGGTTCCTCGTAACACCAGCCATCAACATTGGCGTACATGGTTAGGAACGAATAGGTCTGGAACAGTTTGCCAAAGAACGAACGAGCAACTTCCTTGACTCCCTCCTCATCGAACTTCAGATTATCCCAAGGCTGGGAATTGGTAATCATATACCAACGTACGGCATCGGAACCGTAGTTTTCGATAGCCTTAAAGGGGTCAACAGCATTGCCCAAACGCTTCGACATCTTCAGTCCATTCTTATCCAGAACAAGACCATTGGATATAACAGCCTTATAGGCAACTGAGTCGAAAATCATCGTAGCGATGGCATGCAGAGTGAAGAACCATCCGCGTGTTTGGTCGACACCCTCGGCAATGAAGTCGGCAGGATAAACTGTCCGGCTGTCCAAGGCTTCTTTATTCTCAAAGGGATAATGAATTTGGGCATAAGGCATTGCTCCCGAATCGAACCATACGTCTATGAGGTCAAGTTCTCGCTTCAGCACAGCACCGCTCTTGCCCACGAGCCAAATTTGATCAACGTATGGACGATGAAGGTCGATGCGGTTATAGTTTTCCTGCGACATATCACCCGGAATGAAGCCACGTTCCTTCAAGGGATTACTTGGCATGATGCCAGCAGCAACAGACTTCTCAATCTCCATATACAATTCCTCGACAGAACCGATGCAGATTTCCTCCTTCGTCTCGCGATTACGCCAAATAGGCAACGGGGTTCCCCAATAGCGACTGCGAGAAAGATTCCAATCGTTGAGGTTCTCAAGCCACTTGCCAAATCGGCCAGTACCCGTGGACTCTGGTTTCCAGTTGATAGTCTTGTTAAGTTCAATCATACGATCCTTGGCTGCCGTAGAACGGATGAACCAGGAATCGAGAGGATAATAAAGAACGGGCTTATCCGTACGCCAACAATGGGGATAGTTGTGGACATGCTTCTCAATTTTGAAGGCTGAACCTTCCTGTTTCATCTCCATGCAGAGCACAATGTTCAGGTCCTCGGTCTTTGCCAATTCCTTCTCGTCCATCCCTGCATACTTGGGGTCGTAAGCATTCTTCACGAAATCACCACTATGCTTCCAATAGCTGTCACACACGCAAAGATTAACAAACGACTCATCCATATCCTCCCTCACAAAATATTTACCCGTGAAATCAACCATGGGACGAGTGTCACCAGCCTTATCAATAACGAACAGCGAAGGTATGCCTGCATCCTTTGCCACCTTGGCATCATCGGCACCAAACGTAGGCGCAATGTGTACGATTCCCGTACCATCCTCGGTAGTTACGTAGTCGCCCGGAATTACACGGAAAGCCTCTGACTCCTTATCAACGACCTGCCCATTCTCCAATGCACAGGGCTTCACCCACGGGAAGAGTTGCTCATATTGCATGCCAACAAGTTCGTCCCCCTTTCCACGCCAAATGATTTCAAGTTCTTTGCCTTCTTCTGGACGGAAATAAGCAGAAAGACGAGCCTCAGCCAAGATATAGATGGCCTCTTCCTTCGTATAAGGATTCTGACCCTTCACGGCCACGTAGTCAATCTTCGGACCGACACACAATGCAGTATTGGAAGGTAACGTCCAAGGCGTAGTAGTCCATGCCAAGATATAAATGGGAAGCCCCCCTTCAAATCTCCCGAAGGGGAAAGATTCTCCTCCCTTCGAGGAGGCCTGGAGGGGACTGAGTCTGAACTGCGCCGTAACCGTAGTGTCTTTCACATCACGATAGCAGCCAGGCTGGTTCAATTCATGGCTCGACAGACCTGTTCCCGCTGCGGGACTATATGGCTGAATCGTGTAGCCTTTATACAACAGGTCTTTCTCATACAGTTGTTTCAGCAACCACCAAAGTGTCTCGATGTACTTATTGTCATAAGTGATATAGGGATGTTCCATATCCACCCAATAGCCCATACAATGGCTAAGATCAGTCCACTCGTTGGTAAACATCATCACATTCTGACGACACTTCAAATTGTAATCCTCAATGCTGATGGTTTTCCCGATATCTTCCTTCGTAATGCCTAATTCCTTTTCAACACCCAGTTCCACTGGAAGTCCATGAGTATCCCATCCGGCCTTACGATGAACCTGGAAGCCCTTCATTGTCTTAAAACGGCAGAATGTATCCTTGATAGAACGGGCTAATACATGGTGGATGCCTGGATGTCCGTTAGCGGATGGAGGGCCTTCAAAAAAGACAAACGAAGGACAACCCTCACGCTCTAAAATACTGCGGTGAAACAAATCTTCGCCATCCCACTGGACAAGTACCTCCTTGTTAACATCTGAGAGGTTGAGACGGCTTCGTTCTGCGAATTTCTTTGCCATATATTATTTCTCTTATTTTCTTATCTATTATTATCACAAAATGGTGCGCAAAGATAGTGAAAACCGAGCGAAAAAACAAATTTATTTAAGTATTTCCGAGATGAATCCTATCTTCGACCTTTTAAAAAGTTTTAAAAAGGCCATAGATATAAAATATCCCCGCGACTTGTTGATTGTCACGGGGATATTTTTATTTAATTTCAGGGATTTTCCTATTGTCCGTTAATATCCTATCTTATTATTCCACTTGAGGAACCAATTGTTTCGATTAAGCAACTTGGTGCCAACGGCAGCATCGCGCTTGCTGACGGGTGTGGCCAGACGACTCTCGTCGTTGTACCAATATGCGCGGCGCATTAGGTCATAGAAACGATTGCCTTCAAACACCAATTCAAGTGCCTGTTCCTTAAGAATCAAAGAATCGATATCTTCCTGTTCTTCCTTAATAAAAGTAGAACTACCATAGGCTTTTCCATACCATGTATTATAGTCCGTCAGGAAGTCATTCAGACGTTTGTTGTATGCTTTTAAATCTGCACTATATACGGCGTATATTGCCGTTGTATCACGCACGTATGCCGGTAACGTCTCTGAAATGTAAATGTTATACTTTCCTACTGAGTCATACTTTATATAGTTAGAATAGTCATCCGATTTCATATAAGGGTGCATCGCTTTGTAAGTAGCTAAGCTTACCGTCACATTTGGGTATGCATCCCAAGTGCTGGGTTTCTTAACTTCAGCGGGCGCCTTCGGATAGTTATACTGATTCTTCAAAGGTTTCTTGCCTACCAGTGTCTGCTTGGCACGAGGATAGGGATTGTCTACCCGGTCGCTATCCACAACATGGAACGGAGCATAGTCTTCGTTAAGGAAAGCCAGACCCGAACCACGGCTATGGATACCCCACATATTGCAATCATTAAGATCACGCAAACTGAAGTCAGCAGGTGCCGTACGGATTCCGAACTCGTTGACATTCTCACTATAGGCAGAAGCATAAGGTCTGAAGTCGGCATTATCGAAATCAAAGTACTCAATGAAAGCAGTATCTGCCGATGTAGTGTAATAGGGCTGTACCATGTACCGAATGACAGTATTACTCAATCCCATCGTCAAGATTTGTTTGGCGAAACGAGGATAGCCAGCATAGTTAAGTGCCTCTGCCAAGCGCAAATAAATTTGAGACACCCGATAGACTCCTATATGCTGACCACGATGTTTAGAAACATACTGTACATCAACTTCTTCTGAGTTATATTTAGTTTTACCATGGGTGTATGCTGCATAAAAACGCAAATCTCCCAAATAACCGTCTTCAATCTCTTCATCTGTAAATTTATCAGCCGTAACGGTAACGACTTTTCTTCCATTTCCGTTCCTACCATAGTCAATATAAGTCTGGGCCAGACTCATACTACGAATAACATTAGATGGCTCGATGCAAGCCTCAACAAGTGCAGTTTGATACTGGGTGTTGTAGAGAGTACGAAGTTCATTATAATAACCGTCAGCTGCTGCTGAATCCATTGGAATAGCTGAAATAAACTCTTGTTCGTTACCCGTCCATGAGCCAGAGGGGGTAAATTGCATGTAATACGATGGAGTCATATATCGATTCCAATACAGTTCATTACTAGACCAATATGCTCGGCGATCGGAAGTCACCGTCATTTTCTTACCATTCAAATCCCATGCAATATAGTCGTAATAACATTTGGCAGCCTGTTTGGCAGCTTCGGCATCATGATTTTTGGCAGCCTTCCATAAATACAAATCACCCATGACTACCTGTGTAGGATAAAAGCACATCTTGGGGTCAATATCACCACCGATAGCCACATATTCAGGATACTCGGCTCCATAATAAGGTTTCAAGTCGTTGATGAAATAGTCACAGATGTCATCTAACTCGTACAAAGGATACTGCGCATCAGACTGCAACTTTGTAAGGATTGGTTTATCTATAAACGGAACACGGCCATAAACCATCACCATTTGCAGATAAGTCCAGGCACGGATACTATGAACTTGAGCAATTTCTGCCTGAAAATACTTTTCGTTACGGTTGGTGTTTCCAGCCAAAGAGTCGGCGCGTTCCAAGAAATAGTTACAGCTGTTGATAATGGCATAATAGTCACGCGGAACATTATACTTATTGTCATCATTAATATCCAACGATGCAATAGCCTTCAAATCAGCCATTGCATTGTCACGCACATTCACCAAATCTGCACGCAACTCACCCAACAAATTCGTTCGAACAGCGATACCCTGCAACTTGTTCAAAATACCAAGTACCGAAGTAACGGTATCGGCAGGATTGGAGAGGACATGACCGTCTGAATAAATAACGTAATCATTACCCTTGTCAAGCATATCCTCGCAGGATGTCGTCATACCGGCCATAGCACCGATAAGAGTCAGGGATAAAATATATTTCTTCATAATTGCCAATTTATTACAGATTAATCTTCACACCAAGGTGGAAACTACGACCTTGCGACAACAGACCACGGTCGATGCCTTGAGCCAACACATTATTATTCATCGAGAACTCGGGATCCGTTCCCAGATATCGCGTCACGGTAAACAAATTGTTACACTGTCCCCAAACGGTGATTCCCTGAATATAAGTATTACTGATGGGAAGTTTGTAACTCAGCGTTAAAGTTTTCAGACGCAAGTAACTACCATCTTCTATCCAGCGGTCACTGAATCGACTATTTCCCATAGGATCGCCATAGGTCGCTTTAGGTATATCAGTTACCTGACCTTCAGTAGACCAGCGGTTCAGCATAGCTGTAGTCTGATTCATAAACCGACTTCCACTTTCCAACTGCTGGCGCATATAATTATAGACATCGCCACCCAGACTGTAATTGAAACCGACATCAAGAGTCAACTTCTTCCATGACAAAGAGGTAAAGATGTTACCATAGATATCAGGAGTGGCATCACCAATAACAACACAATCATATTTGTCAATCTTTCCATCGGGAGTCCCTGCAGGACCGCTGATATCAACGAAACGCACATCACCTGCACCGAAGGCCGTAGCATGATTATATTCATCAACTATCATCAAACCCGAAGCTGCAGCTTCTTCACTGGTAGCATAGACCCCATTGGTGCGATAGCCATAAAAAGTATTGATGGGACCGCCAACTTGACTGCGAATCGTGGCACCAAGAATTTCTGTATCAAGGTATGACTTATTATCAGGTAAAGCAGTCAATTTATTAACGAAATGACCAACACTAAAACCTGCTGTCCAGTTCCAATCCTTACGACTAACCAGATGTCCCGTTACCGTCACATCGAAGCCCTGATTCTTTAACGAGCCACCATTACTCCAATTCTGCTCAAGTCCACTGACGAATCCAAGTTCCTGCATCGTGAGCAGATGATCGGTCCAAGAGTGGAAATAATTGAAGTTTACTCCCAAACGGTTGTTTAACCCTTTGAATTCAAGACCAGCATTGAAGCGTTTTGTTGTTTCCCACTGTAGTTCAGTGTTTCCGATGTTCGACAATGTTAATCCGGAAACTTTATTCAAGAACATGCTACTAACGAAATAGCTGCGTGATGCATCGTAGGTGAGGTTATCATTACCGCTCATACTGAAGCCTGCGGTCAGTTTCAAATAATCGATACCCTTCACATCAAAAAACTTTTCGTTCGTGGCAACCCAACCAGCCTGAATACTGGGGAATACACCCCAAACGACGCCACCACACTTGAAGCCGTTTTTCACCTCACGACCGAACTGTGAATTGGTCTCCATGGCCAAGGCACCTTCCAGATAGTAACGGTTGGCATAATTGTATTGTGCCTGACCATACCACGTCAAAGTTGCCCATCGCTCATTAGCACCATCCGCCGTCTTAACTTCCGTATTATTAAGGAAAGGTGTCTTGTCATTACCCGTATTATATCCATGTTGGGTGTTCAGCGAATAACTTTCGTTGATATAACGGAAACCGCCCTGAAGATGGATGCTATGAGCATTGTATGTATTACGCCAATCAAGTTTAGTATCGCTGTTCACCGTATTCTGTTTACCAAACTGAGAACCGATTTCGTTCTCCATCGTATTCTGTAGAGAAGCTACATAATAACTTGGTACACCATTCAACGCCACATAATATTTCTCGTTTGTATTAATTGAGGTGTAGCTAAACATAGAACTCAGGAAAAGATGCTTGTTGAACTGATACTTCGGTGTTACGGCAAGGTTTACGTAACTGTTATCAAAATAGTTCTTATTTTCTGCCGTTCCATATTCATTAATGGCTACAGGATTAGCCAGACGCCAGTTGTCATCACTTAATGCCGAAACCTCATCGAGATAATCCTCATCGATGATGTCAAGGTGGGCATTATTAATGTAGCCACGTCGATTGGCCCAATCGCCAACAAAGGAATAGGGACTCAGCATCGGGCTCTTCGCCATCGCTAAGAAATTGGTACTGGTAATGGATTTTTCGTCGTAAGATTCAGGAGCACCAGTATCCTGTAACTTACGAGTTTGGTTAGTGTAAGCAGCATCAAATTTCATAGACAACTCCTTTGTAATGGAAATGTCTGTGTTGAAACGGATATTTAAACGATTAAAGTTATTCTGCTTCAGCACACTGTTATCCTTGGTAAAGCCAACAGACAACATATAGCCTGCAATATCACCACCTCCTTGCACACTCAAAGCATAGTTCTGGGTTAAAGCCTCCGAATAAACCTCATCGCCCCAATTCGTATTATTGTTATACTTATTATACCAATAATAGCTCGGATCGGAATTTAGGAACTTGAAGTCGCTGGTCGTTGTCTTTACGGTCTGTAATAATGAAGAAGCATAGTTCTTATACTGAGAGCCATTCATCATCTGATACATCTTCGGTAACAATTCAACACCAACATTGGCACTTGCTTCAATACGGGTGGCCTGAGATGTGTTACGTTTGGTCTTAATGAAAATAACGCCATTGGCACCACGGGCACCATAAAGCGCCGTACCATTGCTCATTACCTCCACGCTCTCCACATCGTTGGGATTGATATTGGTAAGCATGTCGTTGTAATAACCCGTGTGAATCATCTCGCGACCATATTGTTGATCAATGAGTACACCATCAAGAACCACAAGAGGTTGCGTATTGCTCATTAGAGAGTTAACACCGCCTATGTTCATGTAATTACCGACACCGATAATACCACTTCGGGCAATTGTACGCACATTGGCACCCAGTTGGTTGCCAATCTCTGATGTAACATTTCGGGCTGATGTAAATTCTAAAGAACTTGTCTTTACATTATTAAGAATGTTGTCATCTGCACCATAAAGGGGGCGCGCTGCATCACTTTGCATTATGATGTCGCGTAAATCACCACTCTTGTTCAGTCCGACACGAACCATATTGTACCCTGGAATGGTTATCGAAACAGCACTACTATACAGTGGAAGCTGCATTGTAAAGGTTCCATCCTCCTCGGTCAGGGTCGAATACCCTTCCCCTGCTACAGACTGCACCAAGACGCCGGCTAATGGCTCTCGACCCACCTCGCTGAGGACACGTCCTTTGATGGTACGCGTAGGTTCCGTCTTTTTGGTCTTTGCAATCCGTCTAATGGCTACTGTGTCCTGAGAGGTCTCCTCAGTCTCTGTCTGAGCGAAAAGGCTCAGGGGCGATGCCACCAAAAATGAAAGGCAAAATATACTAAGTCTTTTCATATTACTCTACATTTTTATTTTTTTCATATTCTTCCAAATATTCATCATCGAATAGATAGTGGGGCGCACCATCCTGACCGATAATGCGTTCAGCATTTGACTTAGCCTCTTCCTCTGTCTCAAAAGGAACAAAGATAATCTCATTCAGGCGAAGTGTACGGGTATATATCTTTTCACGATACAAATTAGAGGCCGGTCCCATAGAAGTAAAGTGCAGTTTCACGGTTCCATCACCTGCCCCATAGCCCGAATAAGTATATTTCACAGCAGACTGAACCAGGATTGTGTCAACCTTCGTTGCACTAGACACAAAAAGATTCTGCAAGTCTGTAGCACTGAACCTACTCTTTGAATTGTCCATTATGATATCCAAATTATCTACATTCGTAGACTCTGCAACAGGATGAGGATTAGCATACGAGGACAGATTCGAGAATGTTCCTGAAGAAAGCAATTCTTGATGTTTCACACCGAACCAGCAGGGCAAAGGTGTCGAAACAGATGGCACCGTTACCACGTATACATTGTAATACATATTCGACATGGTACTCGGTAACTGATATGTCAAACTGGCATGTTTAGCCTCTTCCTCTGCAGTAATGGAAACATAATCGTAATATTTAATAACCGTATTGTCTTCATCCGTATAAGAGAGACGCATCGGAACGATGGATACCGTAGGCTGATCTTTATCGTCTTTTGGAATTCCATCCTGGAAATAACGACTTGCCGTTGCTGAATAGTCATTACGAGTAAAGAAGGTTGAGCGGGGACTTACGTTTCCTTTATTATCTATGTAGGCATACCCATTTGAGCACTCTACCTTCTCAAGTCCTTTCAACAAATTCTGCTCAGGCTTATAATATACATCCGTCCGAGGATTATGTGTCTGTCGCTCATAATACATCGTATTTACCAAAGAGTCCTCAGGATGGCGATTGTAACGATTCGAACCGCTTGTATTAAAGAAACGTCCCATCATAATACAGAGCTTTGCATGAACGTCTGCAAGAGAGTCGGAATTCAGCACCGTTTTGGTATTATAGTTGAAGTACTTGAGATACTTCGCATACTCTTTATCCCAAACTCCATTGGTTGGAGCAAGGAAAGAATAAGTACTATCTTCTCGCTGGATGTATCCATAAGAAGACAGGAACTTGTTGGTAAGAATGGTTACTGAATCAAGATATACAGTCTTTCCGTCCACAATACCGCCAGCCACTGAAGCCTGTTCGTCCAATTCATATTCATCAAAAGACGCAATGAACTTAACCACGCTATCCAAGTCTGCACGCTGTTCTAAATACTCTCTGACATTAGGAAAGAAGCGGAGCATGTCATTGGTCTTATAAAGTAAGCCATTGCTGCCAAGCACAGCCCCGTCGAACACATTACCATCAAGGGTTCCTGATGTGGAAGATTTACCCAACAGAACCATATACTTCTTACTCATCATCTTGACGGTATCATTGGTCAACGAAGATACCGTACGGGCGAACTGAGCCATATGGTTATATAAGAATTGACTTACAGCCTTGTTGTCTTCCCATTTCAGCCCCTGATTCACATCATTCTGATACACCGAAATAATGCTGTCGGCCTGAGCTTTACTCAAGCTACGAGGAGCCCATACAGTGAGTTGTTGTGACGAATTTAGCAAGTCGAAAGCACCTATAGCCTCAACTACGCGATAGAATTGCTCCAAATCTGAATCGGCCTTGATATTCTCCAAAATGGTCGGCTGATCGCTCATTCCACCCTGGCTTACATCGTAATGCTCATTCCATGTATCCGTACAGGAAACACCAAGCACACAAAGAAGACTGAGGGCACAGAGAATGCCACATGCCTTATTATGTATAGTCATAAATCTTTTCATAATTATCAATTGTCAATTAACTATTATCAATTAATCAATAGTCATCCTCAGCTTTACCTTCTCCTTCTACACCATAGACGCTTTTAGGAACAACCTCTATGTAGTCCAACATGGCAACGACGTCACCTACCGCCCATACACTCTTGAAACGTATGGTATGCTGAACATTTTCGTCAAGGTTTTCTGTGCAGAGCACACAACGAACAGTGCGAGCATTATTACAAAAATATTGTTTTTGTACACTCTCATCACCATCAGGATGTCCTTCGCCTACAATATTAAATACCCCACGCGGTCCATGATACCAACCCAAGTTATGCATATTTTTCTTGGCAGCCTCTGTTTCCTCTTCTGTACGGGTATTACCATCCACCAAACTGAAAAAGCCAGTACGACTCTCAAAGTTCGTATCACGCATATCCAAGGGAATCCCTCTGGGTACGCCATCAAGATAAAATTGACAAATTCCTCGAGAAGGCATATCTGCAAAGCCTAAACGGATCTGGTAAGTTCCCGTGGGCACACTAGGTAGATTAAATGTTATATCATAGCTTTCCGTATCACTAAATAAATTAAACTCATCACCTTGATAACTCCAATAGGTATTGTGTTGACTTTGAAAAAGGAATACGCCATCGTCGTTAATCTTCACATTATCCAAATAGCCATTAGGGAACCAGTAATTCGGACTGGTTATACTAATATCTGGATTATTCGAATCGGCCATTCTGTTCGTGGTACGTCCATCGCGAATAGAATTATTCATCATTTCAGGGAAAAAGGTATAAAGATCCATACGCATACGAGTATTGAAAACCTTATCCTTAGTATCGGCACCAAAATCCGCTAATCCATCAGTAGTATAATAAACGCCATTCAATGCCTGATTCTCATAGTCGTCATCTATCGTACTATAAACATGTATACCAACAGTTTCATCTCCACGACGATGATCACCGCGATTCAAATAAAGCTCATTCTTCTTTGCCCCTTTGAGAAACTGCTGTACTGTGAGACGTTCAACTTTGATAGTAGTCAGCGAATCCATGGTGCTGTACCACTCTGTCGGGTTGATGACTTTTGTATCGATTGAACAAATTGTGGTCAAATTGTCATATATACCTAATCGATCCAAACAATTATAAGCAATCAGTCGACGCAGAGGATTACGCCACTCTTTCATTTTGTCTGGATTAGCCTGGACAGTCTCCCAAGTATCACCGCCATAGATACCTCGCGCATATTTGTAAAAGCTCTCTAAATCTGTGATATTGTATGGGTCTTGAGCCAAAACACTATTTGGACAGGCAAAGGCGGTAAAACCATATTTCTTCTGTTGGGGAAGATGACAATAATCCCACTGTGCACCCGAATAGATACTCTTGTCTTCATATAGATTAGGATTCCAGCTGGCATCCTTAATCTTGTTTCGCATGATAAAAGAGATACCCGTTGCCTCCATAGCTTCCACGAATAGTGAGATATTTGGATTCTCCATCATTAAGTCAGGAAGGCTCTGGTTGGAAACGGAAAGAACAGCGTTAACTGGTTGTACAATACCATTCTCTACAGAATCATTACGCTGACTATAAATGATTTCACCTGTGCGATTAAATACATAGTTGACATATAACGTATCGCCCGTATCAACGTCAACAATCGTATCTGGTTTTACCGTAAGATAGCGGTCATTCATGTTTACCATGGGCAACGAGGTGTAATTAGCAAAGTCCACCGTATTATAAGCCTTACCATTTACTAAATGTGTACGTGCCAAAGTATCGCAAATATCCACGGGAATATCATTAACACTAGCATAACCATTCTGACGCAGATACTTTTGTACTGCATCATTCGTTGGGGCAAAACACGTGAACTGCCCACGAACGGAGAGCAAATCCATAAGGTTTACACCGCGAGCACTATTAGTGGCACGATTAACAATAGCTGCAAAGTCGCTATAGTCCTCATGATTCTGCAAATAGTCGCTCATCATTTCTCCTGTAAACGTATAATAGCTCTCTGCCGGAATATCATCACTACATGAAGAAACAACTATCCCTGCACCCGCCAAGACGGTGACGAGTCCGATATAGAAATTCTTTATCATTTTCATAGTTTACGTCTGTTATTAATTAG
This sequence comes from Bacteroidaceae bacterium, assembly GCA_045220575.1. Taxonomy (GTDB): domain Bacteria; phylum Bacteroidota; class Bacteroidia; order Bacteroidales; family Bacteroidaceae; genus Physcousia. Next base: position 77,072 of record JBGUVX010000047.1, on the reverse strand, counting down.
TCGTCTTAAAAGGACCTTCATCGTCGCTGTCACCATAATATGGTTTCTGCTCCAATAGCTTGTTACACTTGAGTTCAGTCTTATTATAAGGCCAGAAGAAAGCTTCATAATTAACAGGGGTTGTTCCGCCAGCCTTGGAAGGTACAGTATTCTTAATGGCATCGGGAGTTCCTTCACGATGGCAACGACGTAAGAGGTCAAACCAACGCTTACCTTCGAACATAAGTTCGCGACGACGTTCCTTCTGACACAATTCGCGCATCTGGCTCTTAGTCGGAGTATTCGTAATCTTCAATACATCCGCTGGAGTAGATGTCGTGGAATTTGTCATATAACTACGACGGTTTACAGCATAAATCAAGCCAAAAGCCTTACGCAAATCTTCGTCATAGATTTTATTTCCAGCTTCATCGGTCAATTGTACTCCACTGGCATCACGAGGATCCTGACGATCATATTTAGCTTTCTCTATTAAAGCCTCTGCCTGCATCAGCATGACATCAGTAAGACGGTAGAATATCCAATTATGGTTAGCATAGTTTCCACTAACAACCGCCACCGTTGTTTCATAAGGCAGTTCTTTACCCGTAACACTTTCTATCATTACTTCTTCTGCAACGAATTTGTTGCTATATGCCTTAGTTGATGTTCCACTGCTGGTGATTCCGATATTGGCATAATAGCGACAATCATTAACGTGGTCAAATACCGTAGTACTTGTTTTAGGGCTCATTGAAACATTCTCATAAGCACTTAAAAAGCCTTGACCGCTATTACCATTTTGCAAATAATGATTTCCATACAAATCAGCACAAGCAGTATTACTGATATAACGATTATCATTACCATCAAAGGTAAAAGCCAATTCAAAAATACTTTCGAAGCTATTCCCACGGGATGAAAAGATAGTATTGAAATCGTTGCCAAAGGTATTGCCACTATAACAAGGATAAAGGGGATAACCATCACCTGTGTCTTCAGCCCATTTGAAGAGAGCTAAATCACCCTGACTGGAATTGGTTGACTTGCCAGCATAATCTTCTTTAAACTCATCCAATTTGGCATCAATTACCTTCTGCGAATAATCCACGCATTTCTGATACTGTCCGTCCCACAGACACAAGTCTGCAAGAAGGGAATAAATAGCATTTTGCGTGACACGATTCACAGTACTATTAAAGTTGCGTCCTGTATCCTTTGGATATGCCTTTAATGCACTTGACACGACAGATTCCAAATCGGAAATCAAAGCCCTTACTATTTGGTCACCATCTGTAGCGGCAATCGGGGTAGCATCCTCGTCGCTCTGCACTGGATCAGTGTAATAGGGTACATCCTTAAAAGCACGCACGAGGTAGAAATAGCAAAGGTCGCGCAAGAATGACATTTCAGCAATGGTAGCAGCCACATCGCTTTGGGTGTAGACAGGATCCTTCTTACTCACCTCAGGAGCACGTGAGATAATAATGTTACACTGATTGATTACAGCATAAAATTCGTACCACGAGGTAAACGAGTTGGTTGATAACAGATACTCCTTCAACGTACGATACAAATCGGTATATTCCGATGTCCTCAAGCCATCACCAATATTATCACTGCGGACTTCACCCCATACTATACAACGGCGAATAATTGGATCGGCTTGCATCTTTACATAAACGCCTGTTACCATTTGGTCTATATCCGTTTTCTCATTCCAGAAATTGTCTTCGGATACGAAAGTTTTTGGCTCTATTGCAAGGAAATCGCCACAACCGGTCAGCCCCAGGCAGGCGATTGCTGCCAGCATTAAAGACTTTATCTTATTCTTCTTCATGTTTTAGATCTCCTTTCTTTAGAATTCAATATTTAAACCGAACGTATAAGCACGTGCATGACTCGGCGTATTGGCATTATCAGTAGATATACTCATTCCACCATATGCGACCTCTGGGTCAACACCACTATACTTTGTCAAACAGAACAGATTACGCGCACTCGCATACAACTTCAACTGATTGAGATGCCACTTCTTAATGAGTTTACTATCGAAGGTGTAGCTCAACTGCAGATAATTAAGGCGCAAGAAAGAGCCATCCTCAATGAATCGGTCACTAATCAGAGTATTGTAATTCTTGGTATAGAAACTCGACAAAGCACGGGGAATATAGCTACCATACCCGCCATCGCCTTCTCTACGCCAACGATAGTTGACAGCCTCGCTTTGATTGTTATTCGAATTCATCGACTCGACATTCAAGCGGGCAAGATTGTAAACATCGTAGTCAACACGATAGTTGAACTGGGTAGAGAGTTTCCAATGACCATAGTTTAGAGTGAATCCGAAACCGCCCGTCAATTTTGGCAAAGAATTACCAAGATAGACGATATCAAGTTCATTGATCTGTCCGTCATGGTTAATGTCCTCATACATGGCATCACCACCATTGAATTTCGAAATGGAGTTTCCTTCGGTGTAACAGAACATCATTTGTATTGGTTCACCCTTTTCATTAAAGATAATCTGATTGTCAGCATTTAAGGCTATAGGGAAGGTTACTCCTGCATCAACGAATTGCTGCAAGGTGGAAAGCCCAGGATAATCCTGTTGCAAACGCTTGGGAATCCTCCCCTTTACAATATTCTGTGCTGAAGAGAAGTTGTAGTTGTACGTACCCAAACAACGGAAACCATAGATGGCACCGAAGGGATTGTTTATTTGAACACGTTGCAAAGTCTTTGCATTGTCTTTGGCAAAGTCCGTATTCAAATTATCCAACACATTGGCATCCATCTTTGTGATGACGTTGTGGTTATTGGCAAAGTTGACATAACAATCGAGCGAGAACTTACCCTTCTTCAACAACCGATTACCATCAATATTGAATTCCCATCCATTATTCTTCATATTACCAACATTCATCAGCATAGAACCTGCAGCACGGCTTGAAGGTACTGCGCCTGTCATCATCATATTGGTAGTCAAACGTGAATAGACGTCAAGGCGGAATTTGATTCGATCATCAAAGAATCCCATATTGAAACCAACATTCCACGAAGTTACATGTTCAGGTCCCAAGTCATTCAACTTCAAACCGCTAGAGTTCATGGAGATAGCGCCCAGATAGGCAGAGCCTGAAGTATATTTGTTCATATAGAGATAGTCCTGGTTTGGAGGATTACCTACCCTACCCCAACCGGCACTAACACCCAACATACTCATCTTAGCCTTACTGCGAGCCCATTCCATGAATTTCTCGTCGATGACATTCCAACGCCCAGAAACAGAGTAGGAAGCCAACCAACGCTTACTGGGTCCGAAGCGCGACGTACCATCCATACGCAGAGTGCCGTCTATTGAATATTTACTCTTATAGGAATAGTGACCCGTATACATATACATAAGACCACGTCCCTGACCGTACCCAGAACTCATACCACTAATCAATCCACCTGCTGCAGGAGAGGTTACGCCACTTGGCAGGCGATAAGCATCAGTACTTTGGTTGCTATTGCTTCCACTATACAACTCAAAGCGTGCCAGCATGGTCATGTAATTATCCTGATTCTTGAAATGGGGGATATAGTTCAAAGAATGACGTGTAGTGAATGACAAGCTCTTTGCACTATAGGAATACGCTGTGTGCGTATTGATAAAATTCGCCGTACTTAGTTCACGCGGATAATCCTTGTCATCATATTCGTTAGATACATTCACGAACAATAAACCATTGTATTTCAACTGATGATGATCGGCATCCAATCCCAAAAGTTTATATTCCAGTTCCAGTTTTGGAGCCAACTCATAACGACGCTGATTATATGTAGCCAAACTTGCACTAGCTATAGGATTAGCCAGTCCTTTCTGGTCATCCAATTTCTTTGTACCATCTGCTGCAGTCTGCAACATATAATAGTAATCATCAGACTGCACCCCATTCTGGTATTCATAATAAGGAGAAAGGTTTGGCATTTTAACCATAGCTATACCCCACAAGCCATCGTAATTAAGGTCTCTGTCGGTATAAGTCAAAGAGAAGTCTGAAAGAATCTTAATTCGATCATTAACATAGTAATCAAGCGCCATTCGAGTTGAGAAGCGGTCCATCTTTTGCTTGATGATATTACCTGTTTGATGGTCGTAACCGCCACTGATGCGGAAGAGAGTCTTCTCATCACCACCAGTCACACTTATGTAATGATTCTGCAAAGTACCATATTGTGACACTAGTTTCGGCCAATTGGTGTTATTGTCATACATGTAGGCCTCAGAGAAACCGGCATAATCGTAATTGAGTTCTGGGATATCACCATCTGCATCAGAAAGTCTCGGATTAAAATATGCCTCCTTCAGCATCATGGTATACTGATCACCATTGAGCAACTTAACAGGTCGGTTCTTATCGTTGACTGTGATCTTACCCGAATAGGAGATGCGTGCAGGACCACGAGAACCGCGTTTGGTAGTAATCTCTATGACACCATTTGCGCCATCCTTACCCCAAATAGCCGTGGCAGAAGCATCCTTTAGAACCTTGACATCAAGAATATCCTCGGTGTTTACCTTCAGCAGTTCTGCAAACTTCTCATCGGTAGCCGTTGAAACATCAAAATCGGAGAGGTCCAAGTCTGTCACCTTGTCACCATTTACCACGATAAGGGGTTCGTTACTGGAAAGGGAGGATATGGTAGAAACACCACGCAAACGCATCTGGGAACCAGACCCCACATTACCCGAAGAGGCAATGATATCCAAACCTGCGATACGTCCCTGCAGGGCTTCATCAACAGAAGTAATACCCAATCCTTCAAATTCTTTGGCATCCAACCCCTGAGCCGAATAGCTGACTTCACGTTCGGGAATGGCCAAGCCTGAAGTCTTTGCCATTTTTTTACCAACTACAACAGCCTCTTTCATTATCTTCACATCAGGTTTCATCGTGATTTTGTATACCTGCTTTGTGATGGGCTTAATTACTTCCAGTTTCATACCAACACACGATAATTCGATACGATTCTTCTTGGCATCTTTCAAGGTCATTGTAAAGTTACCATTCGCATCTGTTATCGTTGCACTCACTGTACGGTTCGAGGAATCTATTTCCTTTACCGACACACCAGGTAATTCTCCGAATTCATCGGAAACGGTACCACTGACACGTGTTATCTGTGCACTGACAAGCGAAGATGTCAGACACATTATTATTAATAAGGTATATTTCAGTGTTTTCATCTCTTACGCTTGATTGGGTTAGAAGTTGTCGGATTCAAAGGATGTGCTGTTACGATAGCCATTACTTTGTCGTATTCATCAGGGGAATAGAAACTTCCGTTTGGGCGCTTAGGCTTACCGTATTCATCCAAACTCTCATCAACCTTAAAGGGGAGCAAAGGCTCGTCTATCTGATGAATAACTGCAAACGATGATGAGTAGATGCGTGAGCAATCCTGCAATGCGGCTTCATTGAAGAAATATTGGCGGGTAAGGATGTTGCACAAGCTATGATCCACTGTACGAATATTTCCACAAGCATCCTTGATAGTCATATTTCCACCCAAACTATACGATACATACATTTTTACGAATCGGTTTGTAAGCGTGTCTATGCAAGCACTCTCGAATACATCCTCGTTATGATTTTCACCTTCAACATATACAGAGTAGTCCTGAATGTGATAGCTAATAAAATTAGAAATCACATCTTTCATAATCTGAAGTTGTTCCGTCAAATAATCATAATCTTCCTTATCACCTTCTGGGTCCATTACAGTTAGACATGAACTAACGGCATCCACATCATCCCACGTGGGAAGTTTATGAGTAGTTGTCAATGCATCAATTGATGCATTAGTAGGAACATAAATTGTATAGTGGTAATTATTAAGCGCTGTAATAGCTCGATCCATCGTAACATGGTCTGCGCCGTCGTTTCTTTTGATGAAGTCCATATTTGCCAGCAACTTGGCAAACGAGCCAAATTTGTCTTCACGTAACGTGTCCATAATAGCCGCATATGGACTTACGAAAGTACTCATTAAAGGTTCCTCGTCAATAATGTAGCTTCGTCCGTTACCATCAGTACTCTTATCAAAAGTTTCCGTAACAGGAATATAATAGCCACGCTCGTACTGGAACGAACCAGCCACACCCGTTACCTGCGAACCATTCCACTCTACAACTACAGGTCCTCCATTCTTTGCAGTATAAAATTTTTGCCCAGGAGTAAAGAGTGTAGTACAAAGTGAACTATTAAGAATATCGGCAAAATGGTTGAATACATCACCATTACGTGTAAAGTCTTTAGTTAATGTAATATCAGAACTGCTTCGGTCTGCAATCTTACCACGTCCTTTTTCATCAAGTGTATTCCAATCTACCAAATAGGGAAAAGCCGAAATAGTCTTTCCATCAAGATAAAACTTGTAAGCAATAGCATTAGGAGTCTGATCCGTGGTAACACGTTTGTAAGAGACTGGATCATAATAAGTCTGCAGGGCTTTATCAGTAGGAATAACAAAACTATACTTCGAGCCATTGGTATTGTTCTTTCCACCCATATTATTTAGGTAAGCATAGAAACCTTCACCACCACTTCTCTTACTGTCCATATCAACAACGCTGTAGACAAACTTTATATCGTCATTAGCTCGGATTACACAAGGATAATAGACACTAACGTATTCAGGCGCCACAAACACTTTGTTTGTCTGGTAGATGATACCGTTACATGCCCAAAGTACTTTCTCGACATCAGCCTTTTGGATGCCCATGGTTTCTCCTGCCGTATTATTTATATTTGAAAACATGCTGGGGATAGAAGCCTTGAGACTTGTAAGCTGCGTATTTCTCAGCAAAGGAAGCACCACCTCGTCGGGGGCATTGTCCCAAGCTGTAGCACCTGGGCCAGCCGAGCCAAAACGTTCTTTCAAGTCTGCACCGTCCTTCTCTAAATAGTCAAGCATTGCTTGATCTGTAGGAACAAGCATAACGCCCGCATTGTGCTGATAAGTGATGGTATTGTTTGCACTCGGTAAAGAATAACGGTTCCATCCTGGATCAAAACGCAAAGTCGTAGTCACCGTGGGCTGATTATTTGCCCAAAAGCCATCATCCTTGCGGTAATCGTGATTTTCTTGATCATTGAAATAGCGTTTAACAAAAACGCTGTCTTCACCACCATACTGACGCTGATATTCAGCAGTAAGCGTGGCATCGTAGGCTGGATAGCTGAATCGGTCGAGCAGACGTTTATAGATACCGAACGAGGGATTATTGTCAATCACATTTGCCATGTTATTGAGTGGAAGAGCCACATCCTCCAGAATATGGATGTATCCGTTCTGGCAAGTGATGTCCTGCATTCGCTGTTCTGGATTAGGACCTTCATCTTCACGGATAACTTTGCCGTTAACAAATGCGCCTACGTTGCTTTGGATTTCGCCATTGGTCAGGAATTTCACATCATCGCTGGTGATACCGTTGTTTTGCATGAACTTAGGCATAAAATGAATCATGGGAGAAACACCGTCATCCTGTAAGACAATTGCCTGAGTTTTACCACGCAAATTCTTCCAATAATCCACTTGATTTCCCGCCGTATCCAAACGTACGGGATTCAGCTCGGGGAAGCGGGAATTCTGGAGCAGTGGAACGGAATCCATAAGGTCAACAGATGTAGAACGACGCATACATGCACCCTCCTGCGGATCTGAATCTGCGCTGGAACTGGGAATGTTACCAAGCAACTCAACCAGATAGGCACTATTAATCATGTTAGATTTGAAGACTAACTTCTTTTGTGCATTGGTCATGTCCTCCAAGCAGGAAACTCCCCAAGGATTGTTTTGATAGAATCGCTGCCATGCTGCATCGTCTGCAGCAAACAGCGTTTTACTACCAGTCTTCTTCAACACCGAAGCGTAGTCTTCATCTTGAGCATTGATTAATTTCAATGTCTCCGTGAAATTACCACGGTGCTCCAGCTCTTCGTAGATGCTTTCTCCCAAATATGCAGGTTGCCCCGTCAGCAAATCATCGCTACACGACGAAGCAATCCCCCCCAAAAGGAAAGCAGCACAAGCTGGAATCACAGCATAGGTAATTCTTCGCTTAAGAATACTGTTTTTCATATTATTTTTGTTAGTTTTTGTTGTTTTCACGTGATATTAGAGTCTAAATAGACCCAAATTCCTCCAAATTTAAGGTTTTTTAGCGATACGGCAAAAACTTTGTTAACTTTTCTATGAAAAAAGATTAAAATAAGAAAGGACTGCGCATCTGCACAGCCCTCCATAGACATATTATCTTCAAAATTAATATTTTTCTTCTGTATTTGGGAAATCACCGGACTTCACATCCGTAACATACTGACCTATGGCATCAGTCATCACCGCATTCAAATCAGCATAGCGGCGCAGGAACTTTGGAGAAAAGCCTTTATTCATTCCCAGCATGTCATGTAATACCAACACCTGTCCATCTGCAGGTCCACCTCCAATACCGATGATGGGGGTATGCACTTCGCGGCACACCTTTTCAGTTAATGCTGCTGGTATCTTCTCCAACACGACAGCAAAGCAGCCAGCCTCAGAAAGCAGATGGGCATCGTGTATCAACTTCTCAGCTTCTGCCTCTTCTCGGGCACGCACCGCATATGTTCCGAACTTATTGATACTTTGTGGAGTAAGGCCCAAATGCCCACAAACAGGGATACCTGCAGCCAAAATGCGCTTGACGGTCTCAATAATCTCCTCTCCACCTTCCAGTTTTAAAGCATCACAATGTGCTTCCTTCATGATACGAATGGCATTCTGCACACCTTCTGTTGCGTTTACTTGGTAAGAGCCAAATGGCATATCGCATACTACTAATGCACGTTGAACGCCACGTACCACACTTTTTGCATGATATATCATCTGATCAACCGTAATGGGCAGTGTTGTCACGTTGCCCGCCATGACGTTCGAGGCTGAGTCGCCAACAAGTATCACATCAACTCCTGCCGCATCCACGATACGCGCCATTGTATAATCATAAGCTGTCAGCATGGCAATTTTCTTGCCCTGCTGTTTCATTTCCATAAGGCGATGAGTGGTCACTTTACGTGTGTCTTCTACTAAATATCCTGCCATTGAAAGCTATATTGATAAGTATGTTTTATTCAAAATTGCCGCAAAGGTACAAAAAACTTTCAACTTTCAACTTTCAACTTTCAACTTTTTTATATCTTTGCACATTATGAAGCCCCGTTTCTTATTATTTAAGGCATCAGCCGGCAGTGGAAAGACCTATAATCTGTCCATTCAATACATCGCTTTGCTCCTTGTCAAAGGCGAGCACGAATTCCGCCACACTTTAGCCGTAACTTTTACGAACAAAGCTACGGCTGAAATGAAGGACCGTATCCTGCAATTTCTTTATGACATATGGAAGGGACTTCCTAATAGCAAAGATAAGATTATAGACTGCCAGAAGGTTCTGAAGGACCTGTATCAAGTCAATATGCCAGATGAAGAAATACGCCAGCATTGCCATCGCGCCCTTAACGCCATTCTGCACGACTACAGCCGTTTCTATGTCAGCACTATTGATGCCTTCTTTCAAGGGATACTACGTAGTATGGCTCACGAGTTAGGATTGAATGCCCGTTTACAAGTAGACCTTGATGACAAAAGCATCATCGAACTGGCTGTTGAGAATCTAATTGAGAATCTACAGCACGACAATAAAGACCTATTACCTTGGCTGAGCAACTACATTGAACAACAATTGAGTGAAAATAAGACATGGGATGTACGTCGCGAGTTAAAACAAATGGCTCGCATGCTTTTTCAAGAGGAGTATCTTAAACGTTCTTTTGATAATCGCAACCAGCCCTTCAACATCGGGAACATCACCCAGTTCCGAAAAGTTCTACAAGAAGAAAAGGAGAAGTGGCTAAAACCCGTGCAAGACGAAGCCCTGAATTTCGAAAGCCTCCTACGTAATCTGGGATTCAATTACGAGGAACTGCTCAACTACCATGCCGATGTGCGCCGCTATATACAAAGCATGTTGACTGGAAATATGGAAGCTGCGTTCGGAAAGCGTCTGCAAGACATGGTAAGCGAGCCTCAGAAGTTGCTAAAGGCTACACTACGAAAGGAAGCTTCTCTCCACCCCATCGCCGAACGATTGGCTAATCAACTAACCAGTATCAACCAGCTTCAAGAACTGGCTTTGCGCCACATAGGAAGCATAGACTTAGCATTATCCAACCTAACTCCCATGGGGTTGTTCGGTGCCATTGACAACGAAGTCAACCGTCTGTCGAACGAACGAAATCGCTTTATACTTGCACGCACCCCCATCATGCTACGTCGCATGGTTCAGGGAGAGGATGCCTCATTTGTATTTGAACGTATTGGTACTCAGTATAACAACATTATGATTGACGAGTTTCAAGACACGAGTCGACTGCAGTGGGAGAACTTTCGTACCCTACTAATCGACAATCTTGCCTCGGGCGGACTCAGCATGATTGTTGGCGATATCAAACAAAGTATCTATCGCTGGCGCAATGGTGACTGGCGCATCCTACACGAACTTGACCTTCATGGTCACAACGGCATACCCCTCATCCATAACCCATTAGACAAGAATTACAGAAGCCAAGGAAACATTGTCAACTTCAACAACCGCTTATTTCCTCAAGCCGCAGAAGCCCTCGACAAATTAGATGGAACGGAACGCAAACAGTTGACAGAACTATACTCGGATGTCCGTCAAGTCATCACCCGTAACCCCAATAACGGCTATGTGCGCATACGCATCCGACACACCAAGGATAAGGACGCAGCAAGCACGTGGGAAGAGGATATGCTGGCTGACCTATGCGAGAAAGTGGAACAACTTAGGATGGGCGGTGTGGTCTACAAGGACATGACCATTCTATTGCGCAAGAACAAATATATTCAGCCCACCATTGCTTACTTTGCCAAGCATCTACCACACGTACGATTGGTCAGCAACGAAGCGTTTTTGTTAGGTTCATCCGTAGCTGTGAAGATATTGGTATGTGCCTTACAAGTAATTGATGACATCGAGCGTGATCCCGTTGCCCTATACTACCTTGCCGAACAATACCGCTGTCGAATCCGCAAGCAACCTGGGAATCTTGCGCCAGGAACCATAGAAGATTATCTGAGCGAGCTACCAAAGACATTCACGGAAAGCATCGGTCAACTGCGTTTTCTTCCACTTTATGAGCTATGCGAGAAAGTATACCGTCTGCTTAATCTCAGCGAGATTGCCGAACGACAAGATGCATTCTTGTTCACGTTCTTCGATGAACTTTCGACTTTCCTTCGCGATAATCCATCGGACATCCCCACATTTATCCAATATTGGAATGAGAAGCTTCAGAACATACCCATACCCAATGACGAAGTCGACGGCATACGTATCTACACTATACACAAATCAAAAGGATTAGCGTTCCATACGGTGTTAATGCCTTATGCAGACTGGGATATTGAGCGAGACATGCTTAATGACTTGCATTGGTGCATGCCGGATGAAAAGCCACTCAACGAGCTTGGATCATTGCCCATACGTTTTACTGCCAAGAAGATTCAGGGAACCATGTTTGAAAATGATTACCTTGAGGAGCATGCAAATCGACGAGCCGACGAACTAAACACATTGTATGTGGCCTTTACTCGTGCCAAAGAGAACTTACTGGTGTGGGGATTAAGTCAAAACGATATGGAATACGGCAAACAAGACGAGAATATTGCCGACCTCCTATATAGTATCCTAAAGGATGAAAACGAGGAAGATGGAGACATGACCTATACGTTCGGGCAAGCCCCACAAATGCTACAACGTCCCCAACAAGAACAGGAGCATCAAACGGAAGGAACTGAAAAATCGCTGCAAGTCAATATGTGCTCCTACGAGGGAAAGTTACAATTTCGCCAAAGCGGACAAGCCGAAGATTTTATTAAACGGTCGAGCGAAGAAACAGGTAGCGACGAGCGCACGCTTTCTTATATTGAGAAAGGTAAGCTGCTGCATTACGTATTCAGTCAGATAGAAACGATACAAGACGTAGAGCGCATAATTGCCCAGTTTGCCAAACAAGGCATACTACAATCAGACAAGCAAGTAAAACAAGTACGAAACCTTGCAATGCGTGGTCTCAGGAATGAAAGAGTACAGGACTGGTTCTCAGGCCGCTATCAGTTGTTCAATGAACGAAGCATCCTAAGTCCCGACCCCGACAATTCGGGGAAACTCATGAAACGTAGGCCCGACCGCGTCATGATGGATGAAAAGCGCATCATCGTTGTAGACTTCAAGTTCGGCAAACCTAACGACGAATACAGAGTCCAAGTAACCCAGTACATGGACATTTTACAAAGTATGTATCCCAATCATACCGTCGAGGGGTGGCTATGGTATGTATATAATAATAAGGTAGAGGAGGTAGGAAGATGAAGCCATTTCTGTACCATGTGGCCGAAGACCTGTTGAGGCGATACGGCAAGAACTTATCGGGAATAACAATTGTATTCCCGGGGAAACGTGCCCAACTATACATGAACACGTTTCTGTCCCATATAGCGCAAGGTCCTGTATGGGCACCAAGATTCAAGACCATAGACGAGTTCTTCCAGCAGTTTTCATCCCTACTTCCCAGCGACAACATACAAAATGTCTGCCGGCTCTACCGCATCTATGCGGAATTAGCACCTAACCCTGAACCCATGGACACATTCTATAGTTGGGGGGAGATTCTAATGAACGATTTTGATGATATCGACAAGCATCTTGTACCAGCCGATAAGTTGTTTGCCAATGCTGCGGACTTGTTGGCAATGGACCGCGTGGATTATCTCAACGACGAGCAAATCAAAGCCCTACATGACTTCTTCATGGACTTCGATCCACAGAACCAAACCGAGTTAAAGGAGCGTTTTATGGAGATGTGGCAACTAATGCCACAGATGTATCGTCGTTTGAAGGAGGAGCTACGCCGCGATGGTCTCATGTATAAAGGTGCCCTTTATCGTGAGGTTGCAGAAAGGTTGAAAGATGGGACTGCCTTATACCATTCGGACGACAAGGTTGAGCAAATAAGAAATGATGACATCTATTGTTTCGTAGGCTTCAACGTATTAGACGAGGTTGAAGAACAACTGTTTCGCTCGTTGCACGAGGCTGGTCGGGCCCTCTTCTATTGGGACTATGACGTGTACTATGCCGCAAAGGATACCACGCATGAGGCAGGCACCTTCCTACGTAAGAACATAGCCTTGTTCCCCTGTGCCCTGCCCGATAATCTCTACGACAACCTTATTTGCCAGGAGAAACGCGTGCAGATTCTCTCCTGTTGTACCGACAATGCACAAGTACGCTACCTGTCGCAGTGGGTACAAGAACGTCCCGCCGACGGGACAGCCATAGTGCTTTGCGATGAAGCACTTATGCGGCCAGCCCTTCATGCGCTGCCCGATGACACAGTGGTAAATATCACCATGGGCTACCCACTTACAGACACCGCCATCTATGGTTACATATCGGCTTTGTTCGATTTACAGGTAGATGGCTACGATGCCGACCATAGACGTTTCTTAGCAACGACGCTGGAACGGGTGGAGAAGAATGCGTTCTTCGCAACCTTCCCAGGGGATCATCTGCCGCTGTCCCACCAAGCTAATGCCCTGTCCCTTATCGACTGGCTGCTGGCAGCGACTGAAGCTTTGGGTCGCTCGCTCTCGGAAACAGAGTCGCCTTCGCCCTATGATCAGTTGTATGCCGAAACAGCTTTTCAAGTCTATAAAATACTGGGGCAGTTCCGCTGGCTCCTTAACGAAGGAACACTCGAAGTCAGCACCATCACCCTGCGGCGCCTTATCCGTCAGGCCCTGCAGTCCACAAGCATACCCTTCCATGGAAAGATGGACGAGGGCATACAGGTTATGGGATTGCTGGAAGCACGTAACTTGGATTTTCGCCATCTAATTATGCTCTCGGTGGGCGAAGGCGTCATTCCTCGCCGTACGAGCGATGCATCCCTGATTCCTTACATATTACGTGCCCACTTCGGACTCGATACAATAGAACGTCAGGATGCCGTATATGCCTACTCCTTCTATCGCCTGCTGCAAAGGGCCGAGGATATTACTTTGATTTACAACGAAAACAGTAGCGGTGCCACACAACGCGAGCAAAGTCGCTTCCTGCGCCAGCTAATCATCGAGACCGACCTGCCTATTGAGCAGCACAAACTCGATGCGCCCTTCACCCTGATGTCCAGTGAGCCAGTCTGCATCTTGAAGGACGAACACATCATGAACCTGCTTCGCAGCAAGCACAAGCTCTCGCCGACGGCCATCAATCAATACATCGAGTGCCGGCTAAGGTTCTATTATCAGCAGGTGGCGCACCTGCGCATGCCAGAGCGGCCACAGGACGGCATCGATGCCGCCATCTTCGGAACAATCTTCCACGACACGTGCGAGCATTTCTATCGTAGCCTTTGTGAGGAAACAGACCGCCGTCAAGTACTGCGTAGCGACCTTGAGCCCTTCATCCAGACGCCAGCCCTTCTGGGACCACACTTGGATGCTGCCTTTGGCGACATTCCCAACTCCACGGGAGTGAACATGATAATCCGCGACGTAATAAGCCGCCTCGTGCTTCAACTTCTTCACTGGGATATGGAGCATACCCCATTTACTATCTACGAGGTAGAAACTGACCACTACACCACCCTGACAGTAGCCTCGGGCGATGAACAAGTGACGCTAGACGTAGGTGGACGCATCGACCGCATGGACATCATGCAGGTCAACGGGCAGCAGACGTTACGAGTCATCGACTATAAGACAGGGAAATCGAAAGGAAGCCTACCCGACGTGGGAGCCATCTTCGACACAACATCATCAGCCCACGGATATTATCTGCAAACCTTCCTCTACTCGCTCATTATGGCCCAGAAACAGCAGCTTCCCGTCAGCCCCGGCCTGTTCTACATACTCTCAGCTACCGATGCCAAGGACTACGACCCCACGTTGAAAGTGGGGAAAGACCCCGTCACCGACATCTCAGCGTACGCCGAAGCCTATTGGAAGGGTATGAACCGTGTATTGGAAGAAATCTTCGATCCTACCATACCCTTTACACAGACCGATGACCAGAAACGCTGCCAATACTGCGACTTCGCCCGTTTATGCAGCCGATGAAGCACATCCCTAATGATATGGCTACGGAGTGAAGCTGAAGTTTGAAGCATAGTTCAAAAATACATCAATAAATTTGGTATTTTGCTTTGTTTGCAGTAACTTTGCAGTCACTTTGAGGTTGGTTCGGTAGCTCAGTTGGATTAGAGCAGCAGCCTTCTAAGCTGCGGGTCATGGGTTCGAGCCCCATCCGAATCACAGAATAATCGTAATAAGAGGTGAAGAAAGAATACATGCAACCCGCAACAAGGGTGACGACAATTCGGGCGACTCAGCTATTTGCCGTCAGTGTCACAACGAACCTTACCGGTAGCGATGCCATAAAGTATAGCGGTGAAGGCACTGGCGAAGTTCGCGTGAAGGATAACAGCATGTGGACCGATGATGACAACGACTGGGATTAAACAATGTCTTTTACCAGTCTCACCTTTTGCCTATTTTTACCCATCATCTTCAGTGTTTATTGGGCATTACAGCGGAGTCTGCGTTGGCAGAATGCCTTTTTAGTTGTAGCCAGCTACGTATTCTACGGCTGGTGGGACTGGCGTTTTCTAACCCTGATCGCCCTTACCTCGGCAGCCAGTTATGCCAGCGGTTTGGCATTGCAACATTATGATGAAAGGCCGCATCTACGTCGTATGTTCACGATAGCCAATATTATCCTGAACCTCGGTATCCTATGCGTATTCAAATACTTCAACTTCTTCACTCAGTCTTTTGTAAAGTTGCTTAATGCCTTTAGCTTACACGCCGACATCCCCACCCTACGCATCATACTCCCCGTAGGTATCTCGTTCTATACCTTCCAAGCCCTAAGCTACACCATTGACGTTTATCGACGTCGATTGTCAGCCACACATGATCCCGTAGCTTTCTTCGCCTACATCAGTTTCTTCCCACAGTTGGTAGCTGGTCCCATTGAGCGTGCCACGCACCTATTACCACAGATACTACGGTCTCGCACGTTCAGCAATGCCAATGCCGTAGATGGCCTACGTCAGATGCTGTGGGGCTTTTGTAAGAAGATGATTGTTGCCGACACATGCGCAATGGCAGTCGATATCATCTGGCAGTCACCGAGCGAGCATAGTGCGCTGGTGTTAGCCGTAGGAGCCTTCCTATTTATGATGCAAATATATGGTGACTTCTCTGGTTACTCCGATATCGCCGTAGGGTGCGCCCGTCTTTTCGGCATTGATTTAATGCAGAACTTCAGAACCCCATACTTTGCAACCTCATTAGCTGACTTCTGGCGTCGCTGGCACATTTCGCTGATGACATGGCTTCGCGACTATGTGTATATTCCGCTGGGTGGCAACCGATGTTCCCATACACGTCAGCTACTAAATACCTTAACCGTGTTCCTTCTCAGCGGTCTATGGCATGGTGCTGCATGGACCTTTGTTTTGTGGGGAATCTATCATGGGGTATTTATGTGCTTGGAGAAGACGACAAAAGGAAGATTGAGCAATTGGCTCGTTGTCCAGATTTTGGTCTGCTTAGGATGGATTATTTTCCGAGCCAACGATATGACGACACTTACCAACTACCTCAATGGTCTTTGCCAGGTGTCCACTCTCTGTGCATTCGACACCCTAACGATGGGTAAGTCCGCCATAGTATGGTGTCTAGCATTACTTCTTGTGGAATGGTTCGGACGCCACCGTCGTCACGCCCTCGACTTTAGCCATAGTGGCCTCTTGCGTTACGCCCCTGTTCGTTGGACTATATACTATTCGCTGTTGGCCCTGCTGCTCTTCTGTCACGGAGAACAGCAAACCTTCATCTATTTCCAGTTTTGATTATAGCCTATCATTATATGCGCACCTTTATCCTCCGCCTAACGCTTTTCCTCCTGCCCCTCGGACTGTTGGCAGTAGCCGCAGAGACCTACGTGCGCCATATTCCCAACAGTTATCGCATCAAGCAGCAACAGTTCAACAAAATGGCTGATAGCATAGAGACTATAATCCTTGGCAACAGCCACGCCTACAGCGGTATCCGTCCCGAGTTGATGACAGGAACTACCATCAACTTAGCCAACGTGTCGCAGACAACAAACATAGATCTTGAGCTATTGCAGCGTTGCATCCATCGCTGTCCTAAATTAAGGCGTGTAGTTACGGTCTTTGATAATTCCAACCTATGCGACGTACGCATGGAGGAGACAGACGAAAGCTTCCGAATCACCTATTACACCCTATACATGGAGCGTTTGGGTGGCCATAATCCCTATCTGCTACGTTACGGCCTTGAGATACTGAATTTCCAAAGTTGCATGGGCAAAATCAAGAAGTGGCATCAGCAACAACAGCCCGATTGTACGCCATTGGGCTGGGACACGGACAACAGTCCTGAGGCATGTCGCAAGATGAAAGCCGAGGTTGCAACATGGCAGACTCTGGCCGAATGGGACAGTTTGAGGGCGCTGAGAACGCTGCATCGCCATAGCATTAAGGACGAAGCCGCAGTCAGACAAAACATCATCAACCTAAAGGAGATGGCTCGTCTATGCAAGGAACACGGCCTACGGTTCACCATTCTCTGCACACCCGTACGTCCTGACTACGCCGCAGGCGTACCTCTTCGCCAGCGACGACTCATCCATCAGGCACACGAATACTGTTGCCAGCACTATGGAGCAACCTCGCTCGACCTATCCGAAGACAGTACTTTCACTAAAAAAGAATACTTCGATCCCGACCACCTTACGCACGACGGAGCCGCGCATCTTACGCGCATTTTGCAGGAATCACTTTGACAGATGCTTGCGTCCTTGGCGGATGTAAATCGAATGTGAATGCGGACGGGTAACGCGACGACCGGACAGGTCATAGGAATGCTCCCCTACTTTCTTAGGCAACGACACATCGGTAATTGCATCTTCACCTGCAGGTTTCTGCAGAAGGGACAGGCTGGTCATGCTGACCCACTGGTACATGGCATTGTCAACAGAGGCAGAAAGGGTAATCGTAACATCCTTGGTTTCCGAAAGGGTGAAGGGCAGGTAGCGCCATTCCCATCCGCGCCCTGCACCACCGTTGGCGTATTCACCATCGGGGGAGAAATTGGCGTTTCCCGACGTATCGATACCATAGCCCACGTCTGACCTTGTGGGGAAACGCACAGACAGACTATCGACTGACATAGTGGCCATTACGGCCTCGGAGGCGCTACGGCCTGCGCATTTCAGCACATAGTCACCAGCAGGCAGGCTGACAGTCTGGGACATGCTCATGCTCCACGACGAGTTTGACCAGCCATTCTTCTGTTCCCAGTAGGTGGAGGTTGCGGTGCCGTCGTAGTGCTGACCCTTTTGATTCGTCCTATTCCTCGTTTTCCATTGCTTCAAGAGAGAGGTCACATCCTCAGTATAGCACGTATTGACGACCTCGTATTCGGCCAGTTTCAGGGTCACGATGTCTTGTTCCATTTCCGCGGCAGTCATCTGTCGGCTGCTGTCGATGAGCTTGCTGGCAATCTCGGACACATCTATGCCTAAGGCACGTGCGTTCTCGACCTCCTTGATAAGGTCTCCCAGCATCTTATGGGCTTGGGCAGCGTCGATGGCTTCTTGAATACCTGTCGCTTCGGCGTCGGTGACGGGAATGACGGTGCCGTGTCGCGGTGTGAATGCGCCACTGGTATAGGTATTTTGGTGGAAGGTGAACGTATTGAGGTCGGTGCTCGTACAGAACTGATAGTAGCCACTGGTGTAACAGTCGTACATGAGCACCCACGTGCTTCCGTCAATTAGCTTAAAGACTCCGGCTCCCTCCACAGCGACGTTGGTCTGCTGCAGTTTGCCCGATGGCTCGCTCCACTGGCTACCCTCCTGCCCAACAGGTGCGGTCAGTTGCGAGGCGCTGACCTTACTAATGCCGCCGTCATCCTCGTTCTTGTAGAAGGCATGATACAGGCTATCGGCCTCGTTGAAGACTATGTCCATGTCGATGGTCGAGGCGCCGCGGTCAAAGAGCAGCGTCGGTTCGCCCTCAAGGTCCGTAAAGTCGTCGTTGGCATAATTATAATATACCTTGTCGTAGGGTATGGTGCCGTCGTTGGTAAGCAGGGAGTAATAAACCATGTACTTACCTGCGATGGGGTCGTAGATAGTCTCGGGTGCCCACACACGGATGACGTTTTGGAAGTTCGTGCCCGCGTATTTGTCGGGGAAATGAATGGTGGAATGCTGCCAATTGACGAGGTCCTTCGACTTCAGCAACACCATGCCGCGGTTCGATTCCCAGCCCAGTGCACAGCGCATGTCAGTAGCTACCATGTAGTACCATCCGTCGTGTGCTCGCAGAATGTGCGGGTCGCGCAGGCCTCCCATTACGCTCACCGAATCGGCAGCCACGATACGTTGCCCACCGTTGAACGGGGTGTAGTCGAACCCATTGTCGGATAGTGCGTAGTAGATGTTCTCGTCGCTGTTCGAGGGGAAATACAGGAACAGGTACTTCGTGAACGCATCGTCGGCCCACAGACGACCAGCGGGCAACAACTGACAAACGAGTACAAAAAGGGTGAAAAATACTTTCTTCATGGCTTATCAATCTAATAAAGAGTAATTGACGATGCCAAAGTTAATAAAAAGCATCGAGACGACGAATAAAAAAGGAAATAATATTGCTGAACCATCCTAATTTCAGTGAATTAGCATGGTTCAGTGTCAACTGTCAGGAAGATGTCAGACTAATGTCAGGAAGATTATTTGGCTGATTTGTAAGCCTCCTGTACCTTTGCGGCGAAAATCATAAATGTGCGATATGAAAAGGATAACGATGACATTGGTGCTCGGCATTGTCGGCATGGCAGCGTGGGCACAAGTGAAGGAAGAGGTTACGGACTCGGTGGCGGAAGCCAGTAAGGATAGCATTGCTATGGATGTAAGGATGGAGGGCGTGACGATAACGGCCCAGCGGCAGTTGGTTACGCAGGACATCGACCGGGTGAAGTATGATGTCGAGCACGATGATGGTGTCAAGACCATGACCATGCTCGATATGTTGCGCCGTGTGCCTTACGTCACCGTGGATGGCGAGGATAATATCAAGGTGAAGGGTTCGTCGGCATTTAAGATTTACAGGAACGGGCGGTTGGACCCTGCCCTTACTAAGAATGCCCGTGACATACTCAGAACGATGCCAGCCTCGATGGTGAAGCGTGTGGAGGTAATCACGGAACCTGGGGCACACGAGGATGCCGAGGGCACAGAGGCCATTCTTAATATCGTCCTGATGGATAACCGTAAGATGGAGGGTGTAACGGGTTCGTTGTCGGGCAACATAAACACCCTGCTCCACCCCAATGTGGGCGCAAACCTGCTGACGCAAGCCGGCAAATTTACGGCACAGGCGGACTATGGCTACGGCGGCATGTCGCGGAGGGAGACGCAGACACCAGTGGACAGTTGGACACAATACTCCCAAACTGGCAACCGCATGGAAGCATGGGGAGAGCAGAAAAGTCCCGGCAGTGTGCACTATGCCGATGTAAGCATGAGCTATGAGACGGACTCACTTAACCTGCTATCTGCTTCTATCGGCGGGTACTTCTACGACCTGAACGTGCAGGACAATCAACACATCACCATGACGGACAACACGGGAGTTTTGTTGTACGCCTACGATATCCATCACCGCATGCCGGGCTATCTTCACCACTCGTGGAACGGTAGGCTTGACTACGAACACCGTACACGTAGGGAGGCTGAACGATGGAATGTTTCGTACATGATGGCCCTGACCCGTCAGCACACTGACAACGAGGCTGAGTATGCCAACATGGTAACGGTGCCATTCGCATACACGGGGGATGTGACCCGCACACGCGAGAGGTTTACGGAGCACACATTACAACTTGACTGGCTGCGACCTCTGGGCAAAGGGCACCAGATGGAGGTAGGGACGAAGTACATACATCGCATGAACCGAAGCCGGACGATGCAGGAGCTAACGGGCACGGCTTATAACACCGACACACGCTTCCGGCATAGGACGCAGGTGGCTTCGTTGTATGGCGACTACATCTATCGTCGTAAGGATTGGTCGGCACGTGCGGGAGTTCGCTATGAGTATAGTCGTATGCAGGGCGATGGCTTCCATAGGAACCTGCATGATGTGGTGCCGCAACTTAGCGGCAAGTGGCAAATCAACGACAGGCAGTCATTGAAGCTTTCTTTCACCACCAACATCCGAAGGCCAGGCATCGAATATCTGAACCCTGCGGTCGTGACGACACCATCGTCGGTGAGTCAGGGTAATAAGTTCCTGCGCAGCAGCCGCGTACAGAGCATGTACCTTATATATAGTTATATGGGGCGGAAGATTACATTGAACCTGGCACCAGCCTTCAAGTGGTCGGACGGCGGCATCGGGACGGTGGTGACGACAAGCGGTGATGTTGTACATACAACCTACGCGAACGTGCTCGACCATCGACGTGTGCAACTGGAGGGATACATGCAATGGAAGCCGTGGAAGCGCACGAGCCTGACCATGAACTTCAATATGGGCCGCAACCACTACGATAACTCGTCGCTGGGCCTAAGTCTGGCGAAGTGGTCGGGATTCCTCTATGGTTACGCCCAGCAGGAACTATGGTGGAAGCTGCGCCTTACCGTCGCTGGCTACGGACAGATAGGACATGAGGTGAGCAATGTCTATGGCTACAGCGAGCCATGGTGGGCAGGGACGCTGAGCCTACAACGCTCGTTTCTCAGGGACGACCGTCTAAGCGTGCGACTCAGTGCAGCCATCCCTTTCACACGATACAAGGATTATCGGTCGCACACCATTCAGGGCGATTACACGGCATCATACCATAGTCAGCAGCGCAGCCGCTCGTTCACGCTTGCACTTACGTGGCGATTCGGACGGCTGAAGGCCGAGGTGAAAAGGGCGGAAACGAGTATCGATAACGATGACATCGTCGGAGGTATCACGAAGGGAAGATAATAAGCTTGGAGGATAATATTATGAAGAAAGGGTTCTTATTCTTGGTAGCATTGGTCGTTGGGCTCGTGATTTTCAACCACCGATGCGAGCACGAGCACGACGAAGACACGTATCTCGAAGGGCTGGAGCACACGTTGGCGTGTGCCGACTGGCAGGTGCATCGCGACCCGACGTATGGGTATGAGATGCGCTACCCCTCGTGCTTCCTTCCAGCAGAAAGCGAGGGTGAGGGCACGGCACGCTATGCTTACATCGAGGAACTACCGTTGAAGAGCGTCTGCTACATCACGCTTGAGACGGAAACCTTAGTTTGTAAGGACAGTCTGAATCCCTACCGTGAGATGCGAGAGACGGCACGTGAGATGGGCGGCGTCTGCCTGAAGCGGTCGGAAACAGAGTACCTTATGTCGTGTACGTTACAAAGCCGTGACGCAAAGGCTACGGCCTACAGGCTGAACGCGAAGTACGTTCTGCGCCAGAAGTTATGGTTTGTAGAGACCCTCATCTACCCCGAGGACTTCGCACCAGCGGTACATCGACTCGTGGAGGAAGTAAACGGCTGGCAGCCGTTCCTATGATGTGGGACCGTCGATGCGGTAGGCACGGCCACGGACGGAAGTGATGCGCAGGGGACTTCGTCCCGAGAGCGACTGCTTGGTGCGGCGGACAAGGGTGTAGAGGGTATCGCTGGCATCGGGCTTGCCCGGCCAAAGACGGTCACAGATGTCCTGCTTCGTAAGCTCGCGATTGGGCGCGGACAGGAGGAGAGCAACGAGTTGTTCCTGCATGGGCGTCAGATAGACGGTGGGAGCGGCGCTGCGACGCGTGAGGCGCAGGGACAGGGCCATCCAGAGCAACGTCAGCAGGGACAGGGCGAGAGAGAGGCGATGGTCGCCCATGCGCCATACGTCGAAGGCGGAGAGACTGGCCTGACCGTATGCGTGAACCTGCCTATCGGGAGCGAGGGCAAGAGCCTGGGTGTGAGGGCCACGGGCTGCGACGGCATCGCCACCAAGAAGGAAGGATAGCTGGGCAACGTCGCGAAGCTGGGGCTGACGGATATGGCTGCGGAACTGCCGGATGGTGTCCGTCGAGAGCCAGTCGACAGGTTGCTCGGCCTGCGTCATCAGGAGGGCGTGGGTGAGGTCGTCCGTGATTTGGCGCTCAGCCCGCTGATAGTCGCGCACCGTCGTCCATACGGTGGCGATGGCAAATACCAATAATACCAATAGTGCGTGTATGCGTTTCATGGCATGGGAGACTATTGATAATTATGGATTAAACCTGTTCTTCCTGTTCCGTTGGCTCAGGCTCAGCGTCGAAACCGCCCGACAACGAATAATAGAGATTTGCAAGCATGAACTGAGTGATAACCGAAGTAAAGAGGACACCAACACAGCAGCACATGAAACCCACGATATTGACTAAGCAGGCCAAAATGCCATAGCCCAGAAGCTTCCAGAAATGTCCTCTGGTCAGGTTCCACGACTCTTTCAGCGCATCACCAAGTGACAATTCAGGTCTGTTTGCTGCAATGATAGGAACAAACAACAAGCGAACTGTCAGCCAAAGACCAGGAAGCACACAAAAGACGTAGCCAATAGAAACGACTAAGCCATTTAGAAATACATTAATAATATAAGTAATGTATCCATTGTATGCGTTCTTGATGCGGTCGGTGAGGTCCAGTTTCTGGTCACGGACACCATCTATCAGCAAACGGTAGATTGCTATATTAAAATAAGCTGTTAGCAACCATCCAATAACTCCGGACAGCAATATCATGGGTAGCATGCTGACCATTGTCACAAGAAACTGCTCCTGCAACAATTCAGGGTTATTAAAAAGTGAAGGATTGCTAAACAACAATACTAACGAACTGGTATCACCTATCATCCCCGCCAAACGGGTACACAAATAAACAAGAACATTCATGATAATGAAGTATAAAGCATACTTCTTACTTTGTTTCCACGATAGGCCCCAAAGGGTGTCAAGGTCAAGCATTTTGTTAGATTCCATAACGATAAGTATTTATTTTAAGTTATTTGCCTTACAAAATTAACAAATACTGATGACATATCGTACTTATATGCCAAGGAAATTACGGACAAGTCCCCAAATTAGCAAACAAATAAGCCCTAAGCATATACATTTGTCTGAATATAACCACTCCAAACGGCAACGGACAACCTTACTAAACAAGGAAACGACCCCAAGCACCAAGACAACAAGCAGCAAACATGCAACGAGCGGGTTGTAGGCAAATGCCTCTGCCCATTGACCATGCAGAAGGGCAACCAACATACGTTGCGTGCCACAAAAGGGACAATTATAACCAGTAATGAAATGAAACGGGCAGATTAGCATCAGTAAGGTTAAAGGTTATAAGAACAAGACCTCATTCGTAAGGGTACGTATCCCTCCGACTTTCAGCTCAGGAAACTGCCGATTGGCGCAGTGAGTTTATCTGCTTCAACGTCTGCTCCCGCGAGTAAGGATGCAATGACATGCGTTGAACCTCCCTCAATGCAGCCATGCTGCTCGAGCGGTGAAAAGCGTTGATAAACAAGCTTTCTTGTAATGAATCGTTCAGCATACTCCTCAAGTTTAGCCAGACCCTCGGTATTGAATCCGCCGTCAATAATAGAATGGATGGAAGCCCAAAAGCCTGAGTTTGTCATGTTATCAAAATAAGTATTTATGGACACAAAGGTAAACAAAAGATTTT
This sequence comes from Bacteroidaceae bacterium, assembly GCA_045220575.1. Classification (GTDB taxonomy): domain Bacteria; phylum Bacteroidota; class Bacteroidia; order Bacteroidales; family Bacteroidaceae; genus Physcousia. The sequence goes on along the minus strand of JBGUVX010000047.1, from coordinate 52,169 downwards.
AATTACACAACTATGCAGACCGAATCCTGTATTGTCAGTCCCCTAAGGTCTTGAGGATGGCGGCGCTGAGGCCGGTGATGTCCGCGTTGTCGTCATGGTTTTGCCAAGTGAGGGTGCCGTCGGGGGCGAAGAGGGCGCGGCAGGGTATCGAGGGAGCGTGGAGGACGTGCTGGCGCAGGTAATCGAGCTGATACCACGTGACGTAGTAATGCTGGCCGGGGATGGACTCGACATAGCGACGCCAATAATAGAAGGGCGAGGTGCTGCCATCGGCAAGATAGAGGAAGACGACGGGCTTGCCGACGAAGGCTTCCTTGAGGCTTCGGAACGCATCGTAGGGAGAATAGTTCTCGCGCCACGTATAGATGAGGGAGAGGACGATGGCATGGTCGGGGTAGCGCGACCGCAGGGTTTCGACGAGACGCTCGGGAGCAACGGAGTCGAGGGTATGGACAAAGACGCCCGGACGATGGTTCATTGAGGCGGCATCGTCGTGAAAACGGGCCAGCAAAGTATCGGCCAGGGCATGGCAGTCGTCGCTATGTATCATGCCGCGCAGTTGCGTGAGGTATTCGCTATCCGTAGGGCCGCTCGCCATGAAGCGCAGGACGTAGAGGTCGTGCAGGTAAGAATGGTCGTAGCCGTTGGTATATAGGGGTGCATGGGTAAAATCGGGGCTGGCGGGGGCGTAAGGTGCGGAGCTTAGCTCGAAATCCTTGGATTGAAAGAGGCGCAGACGCTCGTCATCGGCAAGGTGAAGCATATTGGTATATTGCTTGTACCTTGCCATGAGAGGCTCGTACTCGTCGGGACGTTTCTCGATTGAGAGGCGGTCGAGGAGGTCAATGTAATAGTTACCGAAGTCGCCCACGGCATAGAGCATCTCGCTCTCTGCACGCATCCTTAGCAGGGCCTTTGTTGCAGGGGTGAGGCGCTGACGACTGATGCTATCGCGCTCATGCTGCAGACGTTGGCGGAAGAGGGCTATACGCTCCTCAGGCGAATGACACTGGGAGAGCGCCGCATAGATACTAAAGTCGCGGTCGTGCTCCGTAGCCTTACGGTGACGACGGTCGTGCCATAGCTCCGTGTTCGTCCTTGCCATGTAGCCTCGGAATCGGGAGAATAGGGGACGTTCGGGGTGAAGGTCGAGGTCAATCTCCGCGGTCTCGTTGGGCGAAAGTACCACGCTTGTCTCGCCAAGGCCGTCGATGCCGACCGTCACGGTACGGACGAGGCGCAGGGGAACTCGGGCAGTCAGCCGCCCGTCCGTCGGGAAGGGATAGTACTCGTCGAAAGGTTCGCGCTGACCCAGGGGCGTAAAGCCATTGACGTGAAGACTGAGGCTTTGGGACGGATAGCCATGAGTGAGGCGCACGATGAGCGTGGCCTTGCCCTGCTGAAGTCGGGCGGCTGGCAGGGTCTCTCCCCTACCCTCGGCTCCCGTGTGCTTACTTGCCCAAGCCGTCATCGTCGTAAGCATGAGCAGGAAAGATAGTAATGTTCGTGTCATATCGTTCTGTGTTTATCGGTTTATCATTATGTCCCCACGCGACCTTCGCAGGCAACATGGGGCGCGCACGTGCTAACTTATTTACTAATCAAAAACCAAACATCTTGCGTTTAAGTTTACGGAACTGGCGTTCGAAGCGCTGTTCCATGCGGCGGACACTGCGCTGGCTTCTGCGGCCAAGCTTACTGGCCTGACGCTCCAATGTCTGAAAGCTGAGCGACATCTCCCCGAGGTCAATGTCCTCCTTGCTCTCTATCTTGCCGCTGTACTGCACAGGCATTTCAACCTTACTGATGTGGCCTCCCAGTGTCACGATTGCTTCGTCAAACGACCCTCGTGCCAAGTCCGAGGGGGCAAGGGTGCGGAGGCTGTCCAGCCGCCCTACCATCTTTCGGCGTTCAGCCTTGCTACCCTCCTCGGCCATCATCTCGGCCATCTGGCGCAAGCGTTCGGCAATTGTGGCATCGGTCTGCGAACCATCACCCCTGTAGGCACTGGCAAAGCCGTCGAACGCACTGGTGAACAAGGGCATAGGTATAGAATCCTTCGTGAACACGTGATATAACGAGAAGTCGTAATTATGGGCAAGCGAGTCCAGATTGGCCCGATGTATGCCATTGATGAGCCGAAGGATGCTGTCGGTCTCCTGCCGTATTTGGTCGAGGAAGGCCTTGCGCTCGCGGAGCGGAAGACTATTGAACTGGACGTTACTGATACGGTTTGCAGGGTTCGTAATTTCCTTTATCACGGTACGAAAGTTATCGCTACAGTTCATCACCGCCGCTTCGTACTGGGCGCGACGGTCGGCGTATTCGTGCATGAGCTTGTCGAGTTCATAGCGCAAGTTCCCAAGACTCATGCCACGCTCCTGCATACGGCTGCCGAACGAACGCTGGTACTCCGTGTCGTCATCGTCCCGTCCTTCGTCCGCCTTGTCCGAGAGGATGCGGCGCAACCGCTGGTAGTCTGGCGGCACAGCCCCCCCTCCAATCCCCCCGAGGGGAGAGGGATATACCTCATCACCATCGGTTCCTCCCCCCGGGGAGGTTAGGAGGGGGCTGGCCATGCGCCACAGGTACGTGGGCACCGAAGTCTGCACGTCGGGGTTGGTAACCGTACCGCCCTCTGGCCTCGGGGTGTTAATCTTTATCAGCTCGCCGACGATACGTTGACGGGGCACGTCTGCCTTGTACCACAGGGCATATACGTAACGATTCTTCGGGAAGTCCTCGTCCGTGAAGTACACGTACACGATGTTCCAGTCCGATTGTAGGCCGAGTCCGACGGTATGGCCGTATTCGTCGCAGACTATCTGCACGTCGCTGGCCGGCACGCCCGCGGGCTTGTTGAGGAAACGATACGAGCGTGGCTCGGCATCGATAAAGGCTTTCCAAAGCGGACCCAGTAAGCGTGTCTCGTCTTCGAGCGGCATGTTGAAGCCGATGGTATTATGGATGTGCGTCCACTCACCCGAGGCCGAGGCCCTGCGCCAACTAATGTTGCGGCTCATGAATACATTCGGGTCGGCTGCGAAGGTCTTGATGGCATCAAGCAAAGGCTGGTACCTTGGGGTCGAAGGCTCCTGTATGTGCGGCTCCTGCGTATCGGCATCGGATGTGATGCGATACATCGTCCCCTCCAAGTTCCCCTTGGCATTCGTCGCCCACGTCAGGAGGTAGTAGCGGTAGAGTGTGGGGGATGAGGAAGTATCGAAGAAACCTCCCCACAGCACGTTCACGTGGTCATCCACCTTGCCATTGAAGCTATAGTGCGGTGCCTTTATCTCGATGGGGCGGTTATGCGCCGAGAATGCGTCCTGCTGGCAGTATTGTGTGCACATTGCGCGGTCGTCGTCCATCGCCAGATATACCATGTCCAAAAGCGGAAGCTGGGAAGGACTGAGGTTGAACGACACTTTCGTGACCTCCGTCCATCGGGTGTCCGAGGTCGTTTCGAACCGTTCCGTGTTCAGTTTTCCCTCGGGGTTCGCCGCCAATGCCAACGTCCTGAATGCCTCATCAACGTGGGGTTGCGCCCACAAGACATTGAATATTGAACATTGAACATTGAACATTAACAGAAAAAACATTAGGCGTTTCATATCATTACGAATTAGGAATTACGAATTACGATTACAATCATGACGGACGGTCGTCGGAAAGTCCACACGTCATGGCCTCCAACGTGAGGCGGTCAGCCTCCTGCAGTGCCGCATCCGTCATCTCGTCGATGGAGGAGTAGAGTTCGGAGAGTGAGGGTGCAGGGTCGGATTGTTCCCCCTTTTCCTCCCGAGGATGCGAGGCTAAAGATGCAACCCCACCCCCATTCCCCTCCCGAGGGAGGGGCGTGATTACTTCCGTTTCTTGCACATTATGCTCATAGGTTTGAGCCATAGTCACTGTTGGAGCAGTTGTATATGCTCCCTCCCTAACAGGAAGGGCGGGGGGAGAGTCCACTTCTTGCCGTCCTATGAATACGCCGACAACGATGGCCGCTGCAACGCCAATGGACGCAATCTTTGGCCACAAGGGCATGGTCTTACGGGGCTGCTTCCCTGACCACTCCCTCCCCAACAAGGAGGGCGGGGGGAGGGTCCGTTGTAACCTCTCCGCCCTGCGGCGCAGTGCTTCGCGCAAAAGGGTATCATCTGTCTGTTTCATGTTCCAGTATCGTTATCTGTCGTTTCAATTTATGTCTTATCCTTTGCAGTCGCGAGGCCAGCGCCCCTTCCCTTACGTCCATGACATAGGAAATCTCTGCCAGTGACTGGCCTTCGTAGTATTTCAGGTGGATGAGCAACCGTTCCTCGGGTCGCAAGCGACCTATCGCTTCGTCGAGAAACGCAATGCGCTGCTCCGTTATCTCCAGGTCGTCTAAGTTGTCTATATTATTATCTAAAGGAAGTATATATTCGAACGCTTCCTCCGCCAGCCTTACGACCTTCGGCCTCCATCGTCGCAAATGATTGGCTGCGACATTATAGGCAATACGGCTCATCCACGTGGAGAGCGAGGCGCGACTGGCGTTGTATTGCCCCATCGACTCAAAGACCTTCACGAAGACATCCTGCGTGAGTTCCGCCACATCGTCCTCATCCTCCACCATCTGCGCCACGACCATCTGCACCTGTCGCCCGTACCGCTCCACCATGTCGCGGTATCCCTGCGCCTCGCCCCTCAGGACGCTGTCAATCAATTGTGCTTCGGATAAGTCCATTAGAATGCTTCTCTACCTATATATACACGCAAAGTTCGGGAATATGTCGTCCCGAACCAAAATTATTTATGATATTAACAAATAAAAGCCATTCCTGTAAGGATGACAGGAGAGGGCCGCGAGGGGGGCGCGGCAAACAAGTAAGGATGGAATTTCAAGCATAGTAAGGTTGAGGGCGCAAGCTTAGTAAGGTTGGAGGCTTAAGCTTAGTAAGGTTGAGGGCGCAAGCTTAGTAAGGTTGAGGGCTTAAGCTTAGTAAGGTTGAGGGCTTAAGGTTAGTAAGGATGAAAAGGCAGGGTTATAAGGGTGCGGAAGCAACATAGGTATGTTGGGGCTTGAACATACCTATGTTGGGATGGGAAGGTCGCGGGGATGAGGGGTCAACGGGTCTTGCGTTGGTAGTCGGCGAGGCGGATTTGGTAGGTGGCCATCGCGTCGGATAGCTGGCTACGCGCCTGCCGATGGAGCGTCTCGGCATCGAGGAGGTCGGTCAGGGCTATGGTGCCTGCCTTGTATTGGTCGGTAGATATGCGGAGGTTCTCTTCTGCCGATGCGACGCTGGCGCGGGCAATGTCAATCTGCTTGTATGCTTCGGTGAGGTTGCTCCATGCCGAGGCTACGTCGACAGCCAACTGTTCGCGGACGTCGTCCGCCGCGTTCTGTGCCTGCTGCAGTCGCAACTGTGTGCGGCGAATGGCGTGTCGTCCGCCCCACCACGACATGATGGGGACGCTCAACGTGCCGAAGACCAGGCCGTTGGTCGTGTTCGTGTCCGTGTACTTCCTTATGTCGTCCGACAGACCGCCGAAGCCTGTATTGTAGCCCATCATGCCGACGGCCAGGGTGGGAAGGTACTTTCCGCGCTCCAGCTTCACCTGAAGCCTGCTGATCTCGACCTGCTTCTGCTGGAGCTCCATCTCCACGCGGCTGGCTACGGCATCGTCGGTGGACACGAGCACCGTCTCGGGTGCCTGCGCCTCCAACGAAGCGGCGTCGATGTCTATCTTCTCCCCTGCCCTGCCTATCTGCTGTGCCAAGAGCAGGAGCAGAACGTGCTCTGCATTCTCCAGCTTCAACCTGTTGGAGGCCAGCTCCTGTTGCCTGAGTTGCACCTTAAGCAAGTCGTTGCGCGTCGTCACGCCCGCATTGACGTAGTCCGCCACAAGCGCGCTTACGGCATCGAGCTGCTTTTCTGCCACGGCGATGGTCTCGAGGTTGTACTTCACAGATGCCACCTGCCAGTAGCACTCCGTTACTTTCTGCAGGACGTCCTTCTCCTTCATCTTAAGCTGAAGGGCCACTGCCTCCTGCCCTATCCGCGCAAGCTTGTTGCCCGTCACGATGCGCCCACCGGCATAGAGCGGCTGCGTCAGCGTGACGGCGGCGGAGTAAGCACGGTCGAACTCACCATACGAGAACGGGATGTCCACGAGCGGGGCAAAGGAGGGACTGAGGGCAGCAATCTCGATAGGATAAGTGCCATCGCCCTTCACCATCTCATCGAAGGCACGGAACGCCATCACGTTAGCCTGTATGTCGGGGAAGTACTTAGTGAAGGCCTCCTTGCGTTGCTCCGTCGACATCTGAATCTCCAGCGCAGCGTTCTGCAACGTGCGGTTGTTATGCCGCGCAAGTTCCAGGCATTGCGGCAGCGAGAGGCAGGCCCTCTCCCCCTGCCCCTCCCCCGTAATGGGGAGTGGAGATGCCCACGAAGCAAGCGGTAGTAGCAAGAATAGCGCAAGGGCGATAGCCTTCTCCCCCCCATGGGAAGTATGGGAGGTGGCTTTGTCGTTAAGCTTCCAATACACCACGGGCAGCACGGTGACGACGAGGATGAGCGTGCCTATGCCACCGGCGAATATGGTGATGCCGACGGGCATCCAGAACGACGAGCCGGCAATAATCATCGGGATGACGCCCACTGCCGTAGTGGCGGTGGTCAGGAAGATGGGAACCATGCGACGGCGACCTGCGTCGAAGGCAGCGTCACGCGCCGACCATCCCTGCTTCATTCTTTCGTCAGCATGCTCGAAGATAAGTATCTCGTTGCGCATGATGATACCCATGAGGGTGATGAATCCGAACAGCGAGGTCAGGCCCAGCGTGCGGTTGGCAATCCACAGTCCTATCATGGCACCCGGCATGCTCAATGAGATGGCAGCCATGCTGAGGATAGTAATGCTGAAGCGCTTGAAGTTGAAGAGGATGAAGAAGAAGATTATAACCAATGCGATGCCAATGCCCGCAGCTATCTGCGGCAACATCTCGCCGTTGAGCTCCACTTCGCCGCCCACTTCGCTGCGAACGCCCTGCGGAAGCCTCATCGACGACATAATCTTCTGTATCTGACTTTGTATCGGCGCCGCCAGCACGTTGCGCTTGCCCTCGGCGGTAACGCTGATGCATCGTTCGCCGTTGCGGTGAACTATCTTCGTCTGCGTCCACTTGGGTTCCACCTCAGCCATCTGCCGAAGGGCGACGCTCTGCCCGCCCATCGCGGTCAGGTAAGTGTTGCCTACATCGCCAAGCTTCATACGTTCCGTGGCTGCGTCCTTGACGATGATGGGCACCTCGTAGTCGCCTTCCCAGATGCTGCCCACTTGCATCTCGCCCGTCTGAAGCGTCAGTTGCAACTGAGCCAGCGTACGATTGATGCCCAACTGCGCGGACGTGACGGGGTCGAGACACACCTCCATGACGGGATGCGGCTGGTCGTAGTCGGTATGCACCCATTCGATGCCCGGGATGCGGCGCATCTCTGCCATCAGCATCTCGGCAGCACGGTTCAGGCTGTCAAGGTTCTCGCCGTAGAAACGATACTCGTGTGTCGGCACATACAGGAAGTCCATCTGCTTGAAGCGCACGTAGGCACCGGGCCAATGATTGCTCCATTCGGGCGCATAGTCGTTCAGCATGCCGAACGTGGTCTCGATGTCGGGCGTGTTGACTATCAACTGTGCGAAGTTCCTGCCGCCAATCTGCGGCGCATACGATACTTGGAAGCGCGGGCTGCTGCAGCCGATGAACGACGTAATGCTGGTAACACGCTCGTCGCGACTCAGGACGTTGCGCATCGAATCGGCTATCTCCCGCGTGCGATCCAAGCCTTCTCCCTCGGGCAAGAATATCTCGACGGCAAACTGATTGCGGTCAGCATAGGGGAACTGTCGCATCTTCAATTGCGGGAAGATGAGGCTAGTGACCACCACCAGCACCACGGCACCTATCATGGTCATGTACGGGTGCTTGAAGGTCCATCGAAGCGATTTGTCATACACCGACTGCACGCGGTCAGTAAGCTTCATTTTACCCTCCTTGGGCTGGCTCACTCGCTTGATTAGGGCCGCATTCAATACGGGGATGACCGCCACAGCTACGGCCAATGACACCATAAGGTTTATGGTCATCGTGATGGGGAACGACTGGATGACGTCGTGAGCCTCGCCACGCATCGTCATTATCAGCGGGAAGAAGATGGCGCAGATGCACACCGTTGCCAGCATCATGGGGGCAAAGTACTGCTTGACGGACAGCACTGCCGACTCCCTGCGGCTACACCCTCGGCCCAGGTATTCCAGGTAGCCGTCGATGACAACGATGGAATTGTCCACAATCATGCCCAGCACGACGATGAGGCATGCCAGCGTGATTGTGTTGAGAGGAATGCCAAGGGCATACATGATACCTGTCGAGGTGAAGGTACTCAACGGTATGGTGATGGCTGCCACTATGGCAGAACGTACGGGGAAGAGCACCATCATCACCAGCACGATGATGAGCATGGAGATGAAGAGGTCACGAAGGAAGTCATGCACCGAATCGCCTACAACCTTGGGCTGGTCGGTTATGCGGCGTATCTCGACATCGTTGGGCAGATAGTCCTGCTTGAACTGGGCGATGACCTCGTCAACTTGCTCGCCGTAGCGCACAATGTTATTGCCACCGTTCATCTCAAGTGACAACAATACGCAGCGATTGCCGTTATTCTCGACGTAGCTCTTCGAGGTGTCGTATTCGCGTTTCACGGTAGCTATGTCGCGCACGCGCACTACCTTATTATCCGCAGAATATACGATTTGGTTCAGAAGTTCCTCTTCGCTGCTCTGCGTGGGCGATACGTGCAGTTGTATGTTCTGCGCGCCTCCCGTCACCGAACCTGCCATCGTCGTCAGCCCCTGTCCGTTGATGGCCTGCATCAACGACGCTTGGCCAATCCCGTAGGCGGCCAGCCTTTCGCGGTCAACATTAAGTGTTAGCTGCTCCCTTATCTCGCCGTATTGGCGCACATTGCTCACCGACTTCACGCGTCTGAGGCGGTCGGCAAGCTCGTCACTATACTGCTTTAGCTCGCGATAGCTGCGCTGTTGGCTCTCGATGGTTATAAGCAAGGCACAGGCATCGCCGAAGTCATCGTTCACAATCAATGCGACCACGCCGCCCGGCAGTTGGCTCTTGAAGGTGTTAAGGCCGTGCTTAAGCTTGCTCCACACCTCGTCCTTGTCGTTCACATCATCCTGCAACTGCACCATAACCAAGCACATGCCATTCTGACTCGTCGTGGTCGTCTTCTCGCGCTTTACTTCCTTGTAGGTGAAAAGATAGCGCTCTAACGGGCGAGCCACCTGTGCTTCAATCTCCTCGCTCGTGGCGCCGGGCATCACGGCTACTACCAGTCCCTGGCGAACGGTGTATGCAGGGAACTCGTCCTTCGGCATCATGTACATGCCAAAGAGACCGAATGCAAGCAGCAACGTCGTGATGACAACCGTTATCCTATAGTTCGTTACCGGCCAAGCAGCCCAATGGTGCTGCCACTCCCCTCCCATCGGCTGGGTGATTTTCTCCTTATCCATAATATATCAGAGATTACTGCGTCAACCCTTTGATGACGGAACGACGCTTGGCTTTACGGGTGTGCCTTCGCCCACCTTCTGGTATCCTTCCACAATCACCTGCTCGCCCTCGGAGAGGCCAGCCTCTATGACTACGCGGTTACCCACCACTTGTCCGATGGTCACGGACTGGCGATGGGCTTTGCCATTCTTAGCCACCCACACAAACAGCGACTCATTGCTGGATTGCTGCACTGCGGTCACTGGCAACGTAAGCGCACCACCGTCCTTCACGTTTAATGCTTCATTCTCGATCTGAATACGTGCTACCATTCCGGGCAGCAAGCGATGACCGGGGTTGGGCACCGTGATGCGGATATCGTAAGTGTGCGTGAGCGGGTCGGCATTCACGCCTTTCTCTATGCGGCCACCTTGGAAGGTTTCGTCGCCAAGCGCATCCACGCGAATGGTTGTGGCCGTGCCGGCACTGATGCCTGCTATCTCGCGTTCGGGGATAGCCACGCGCACCTTCACGCGGTCTATCGCAAGGATGGTGAGCACAGGTTCCGAGGGCAAGACGGTCTCGCCTACGCCCAGTATCTTTGAACCTACAACGCCTGAGACAGGAGCATAGATACGACAGTCGTCCAAAGCTTTCTTGGCCATGTCGTAAGCCGACTGTGCCTGAGCCACCTTGCTCTCGACCTCCACCCACTTCATATCGGGCAAAGACTGGTTATCGTGCAGCAGTTTCATACGCTCGTATGCGTCCTTGGCCTGGTCAAGAGCAGCCTTTGTCGTAGCCAACGTATTACGGGCCTGCGTCTCATCGATAACGGCAAGCAACTGGCCCTTCCCTACGCTTTGGCCCTCGCTCACGGTCATTTGCTGCAGCACGGCCATGCCCGTAAAGCTGACGGTGGTGGAGCTTTCCTCCTCAACGACACCCACGTATGGCACCTGCGCAATATCACTCGTCGGCACAACCTTCTCTACAACGACGGCCAACGTCTCCTCCTCGCCCTGCGATTGTTTCGCGCCACAAGCGCTAACGAAGATTATACAAAGCATGGGGATTAGCCCCCTAACAGTTCTCTTCATATTATTTATCATTTTATTTCTTTACAACGAGGGGCAAAGATACTGATAATCTTGCACATATGCAAATGCGCCCTTACTTTTCTGCCTTCAGGCCCATCTCACGGGCACGTTCCAACATATAGGCACGGGCCGCCTCGTGGGTATTGGGGATTCGACTCTCCCAAATGGCATCCTTCACGGCTTGCTTCAGCAGACCAATTTGCCTGCATGGCTTCAGTCCGAACGTATCCATGATTTCCTCACCCGTAATAGGATTCTGCCACGTACGATAGTTATCTCGGGCCTGAAGGTCGATTAGCTTCTCCCTAACGAGCTGGAAGTTCTGAAGGAATCGTTGCTTGCGTTCGGCATTCTTGCTCGTAACGTCGGCCTCGCACAAGGTCATCAAGTCATCGATATCCTCACCAGCCTCAAACAACAAACGACGCACAGCTGAATCGGTAACCTCGTCATCTGCAATGGCAATGGGGCGCATGTGCAAGCCCACAAGCTTCTCCACGTAGTGCATACGCTCGTCAAGAGGAAGCTTCATGCGCCTGAAGATGGGCGCCACCATCCGCTGGCCTATGTAGTTATGGTTATGGAATGTCCACCCCGCCAACGGTTCCCATCGCTTGGAACGTGGCTTCCCTATGTCGTGCAACAGCGCAGCCCAACGCAAAAACAAGCTATCGGACACACGGGCAACATTGTCAAGAACCTCAAGGGTATGATAGAAGTTGTCCTTGTGTGCGCGCCCGTTCCTAACCTCTACGCCCTCCATTGCTGCCAGCTCAGGGAATATAATAGGCAACAGCTTGGCACGCGAGAGTTCCACGAAGCCGATACTGGGCTGCGGCGAGAGCATTATTTTGTTCAGCTCATCAATGATACGTTCCTGCGAGATTATCTTTATGCGCTCAGCATTGCGAACAAGGGCCTCTTGCGTCTCATCTTCGATTTGGAAACGCAACTGAGTAGCGAATCTGACGCAGCGCATCATGCGCAAAGGGTCGTCGCTGAACGTAATATCAGGGTCGAGCGGCGTAGCGATGAGACGGTCTTCCATATCAAGCAGGCCGTCGAAGCGGTCGACGAGTTCACCGAAACGTGCCTTGTTTAAGCAAACAGCCAAGGCATTAATGGTAAAGTCACGACGGTCGAGGTCGTCCTCAAGTGTGCCGTCTTCGACGACAGGCTTACGGCTGTCATGGCTATAGCTCTCGCGCCTTGCTCCCACAAATTCCACTTCTGTCTCGTCAACCTTAAGTTGTGCCGTGCCGAAGTTCTTGAAGACAGAAAGGTGTGCACAGCGCCCCAGCCTCTTCTTCAAAGCCTGTGCAAGGACGATGCCGCTACCCACCACCACACAATCGATATCCTTCGAGGGACGTTCGAGAAAGAGGTCGCGTACGAATCCACCTACGACGTAACATTCTACGCCCAGTTCATCAGCCGTCTGCCCTATTTGGTGGAAGATGGAGGCAGACAGCAACTGTTGCATTTCCTCCCGACTAATATCTCGCATAATGCCTAATTCTTAGACCTAATCTCATATTCGTGTTTGTCATGCTCCAGCTTGCGACGATAGAACTCTGCCTTGATTGAATCGCCTTCGGCCAGTTGGTACTCCACACTGTCCATAAGGAAAATGGCTTGCCGACGTGCCTCAATAGCCGTTGGAAAGCGTTTACGAAGGCTCAAGATAGTATCGCGGGCAGCAGCATATTCGCCACGAGCGTATGCACTACGCGCCTGGTTGAGCATCTGCTGCCCCATCTCCTCTGGAGAAGGCTCCTTTGCACACGCCCACACAAGCCCGATAATCGGAATAATCAAACACTTTTTCATCCGAAGAACTTAGGAAATACAAAATGACGAATATCATTACCAAAAGCCAGAACCATCAATGCAATAATGAAGCCCAAACCTATGTATTCCAGCCAAACCATAACACGTTCACTTGGCTGACGACCTGTAATGGCTTCATAGAGCAAAAGCACGATGTGACCACCATCGAGCCCAGGAATAGGCAGAAGGTTCATGACGGCGAGGACTATGCTGATAAGTGCCGTCATCAACCAGAATTGCACCCAATCCCAAGTACTGGGGAACATGTTACCGATAGCAATGAAGGAACCTACCCCTTCCGCACCTTCCTTGGTGGGAATGTACTTCAACTGGTCGATATACCCCGTCAACTGCTCCCAACCCATTTGAAAGCCCTCGGGAATACTGGCTAAGAAGCTATAATCAATGTGACGTACCTCATAGTCGTAGTTGTACATGATACCGGCCACATAATTCTCATTGAGCTGCAGGGTTACGGTATCGGGCACAGTAGCATCCTTACGCAGGTATACGTACGTCATCTGACGCAGACGTAAACTATCTGCCTTTGTACATGTCTTCAAGGATAGTACATCTAAACGACGAAGGAAAAGCGAGTCGTAGTCGTTCTTCGTGTTTATTGCCACCCCATCAACGGCCAACACACGAGTTCCCTTGCGCATACCAGCCTTATAGGCAGGACTGCCCTTTTCCACGTCACTGATGACGGCGGGCACAAGAGGCGACATAAAAACGGGACTCTCCTTCATCATCGTTAGCAAGTTGAGTCCGTCCTCAGGCATTGTGATGGTCACTTCTTTCCCCCCACGCAACACCGTCACCTGACTGGCATTGCTCAAATCCTGATAGAGTGAGAACGCATTGCCGCTCCAATGAGAAATCTCCTTATTGTCAATACTTATGGGGATGTCACCATCACGGAAACCGATTTCCTCAGCCATCTGGTTGAAGGCAAATCCATTTTTCACGCTTTCCATAGGCACATAATCGCGACCCACAAAGTACATCAGTCCACAATAAATGACAAATGCCGTTACCAAGTTCATAAACACGCCACCGAACATGATAAGGAAGCGTTGCCAAATCTTCTTGGAACGAAACTCCCAAGGCTGCGGTTCGCCAGAGAGTTCCTTATTTGTTTCATCTATCATGCCATCAATAGCCACATAGCCACCGATGGGAAGCCAACCGATACCATATTCTGTTCCGGCTTGTTCATCGTAAAGCTTATTGCCGATGTTCTCCGTTTGGATTCGTTCGCTTTGACCTGTCAATTGGAACCATTTATTACGCAACCAGACAATGAAGTTCTTTCCCTCCTTTCCACGTTTCGTTATAAGTGGCTTGTGTAGGAGCCGACGAAACCAATTGTCGTACGAGCTAAAAAGATGGAAACCCCAGTTGGCAAACATATAGAAACGCAACACACGGGTCTTGAACAACTTGGCGAACCCGAAGTGACCACCCTCATGCAAAACAACAAGCAACGACAGGCAAAGCAGCAGTTGCAGTGTCTTAATGATTATTACTTCCATTTACTTATTACTTAATCTTATTACCTTAAATCATTTCATTTGCAATGCGACGAGCTTCGGCATCTATGGCAAAATAGTCATCGAGCGTAGGACTGTCTATGAAGGTCGTGCGCTGCATCGTCTTCTCTATTATATCGGCCATCGCAAGGAAGGAACACTGCCCCTGACGGAATGCTAAGTTCACAACCTCGTTAGCGGCATTTACCACACAAGGTAAAGTACCACCGCGCCGAAGAGCCTCGAAGGCAAGAGCCAAACAACGGAACTTATCCATGTCGGGAGCCTCGAAGGTTAAATCGGCCATGTTATACCAATCGAGGCGTTCGAAATCACTCACCAAGCGACGTGGATAGCTGAGTGCCAATTGAATGGGCACACGCATGTCAGGCACGCCCAACTGAGCCTTAACAGCTCCATCTTGGAACTGCACGGCACTGTGAACCACACTCTGCGGATGAACCACCACCTGGATTCTCTCGGCCCCAACGCCAAATAGCCACTTGGCCTCTATAACCTCGAAGCCCTTGTTCATCATCGTTGCCGAGTCAATGGTTATCTTAGCACCCATATCCCAGTTAGGGTGTTTGAGCGCCATAGCAGGAGTCACCGTCTTCAACTCGTCAATGGAGAACTTACGGAAAGGGCCTCCCGATGCGGTAAGGATAATCTTCTCTATCTCAGAATCCTCACCCATCAACGATTGAAAGATTGCAGAGTGCTCACTGTCTACTGGCAGGATAGCCGAACGGTTCTCGACAGCCAATTGTGTTACCAACTCGCCTGCAACCACCAAAGTCTCCTTGTTGGCCAAAGCTATCTGTTTATGGCTACGGATGGCAGCAACGGTAGGACGTAAGCCTGCGAAACCCACTAAAGCGGTAAGGACAATATCTACTTCGTCATTCTGCACCACCTGTTCCAGTGCATCATTTCCCGCATATACCTGAATGGGAAGATCAACCAAAGCCTCACGAACAAACTCATAACGATCTTCATCGGCTATTACGACTTGAGCCGGTTGAAAGTGACGTGCTTGTTCTACCAACAACTCAGCCTGTCGATTTGCCGTCAGCGTATAAGCCTCATATAAATCAGGATGTGCCTCAATAACTTGCAGCGCCTGCGTTCCAATACTGCCGGTCGAACCAAGTATAGCAATCTTTTTCTTCATTTTTTCATTCATTCGTTTTCTCAATTTCCACCAGCCCGTCGGGCAACTGCATACGGATGATACGGGCCTCGTGATCAATGTCTTGGATGAAAGCATCGACAGCAGGAATTAGCATACCGCTTTCCAACTCGAAAAGGACATTCACTGTTGACTCGTCAGTACGAGCTATCAAGCCTAAGTCTCCAGCCTTACTATCAATGATACGGAAGCCTTCGAAATAGCCCCAAGTGTAGTCGCTGTCATCGTCATCCGGAGTCAGGGTGTATGGGAAAAACACATCTATTCCACTGAATTCCTGTATTGCTTCAACGCTGTCCAAGTCCACAAACTTTAGCAAGGCAGAGTGCTCACCGCGAAAGCGATATTCCTCAAGGAAGAAAGGCACCAGAATGCCATCAACCTTCAGAACGAGGTAATCAGCATCAACACGGTCCCACACATCTGTGGTAAAGGAGAACGTGATTTCCCCCTTTACGCCATGCGGCTTTCCCAGTTGACCAATCTTGTAAACCTCTTGTTCGCGTATCATCTCACACGAGTTATATGGGCACCGAGGGCATTTAATCGGCCCTCAATATTCTGATAACCACGGTCTATCTGACCGATATTGTCAATCTGACTGGTTCCCTGAGCCGACATCGCAGCAATAAGCAGGGCTATGCCGGCACGGATGTCGGGGCTACTCATGCGTCCGCCATGAAGCGGCATACGTTTGTCGTGTCCAACAACAACGGCACGATGTGGGTCGCAAAGTATAATCTGGGCTCCCATGTCAATGAGTTTGTCAACAAAGAACAGGCGGCTCTCGAACATTTTCTGATGAATGAGCACTGAGCCCTTGGCTTGGGTAGCAACCACAAGCAGAACACTCAAGAGGTCAGGCGTGAGTCCAGGCCAAGGGGCATCGGCCAGTGTCATGAATGAGCCATCTATGAAAGAATCTATCTCGTAGTGTTCTTGTTCGGGGATAAAGATGTCGTCACCCTCATGTCTAACCTCAATGCCCAAACGACGGAAGGTATAGGGAATGATGCCCAATTGGTCGTAGCCCGTGTTCTTAATGCGAACGCCCTTACCACACATAGCAGCCATACCAATGAACGAACCAACCTCAATCATGTCGGGCAGGATTGTATGCTCGGCTCCGTGCAGCGAGGTTACGCCCTCTATCGTCAGGCGGTTGCTGGCAATGCCCGAGATGCGAGCACCCATGCGATTCAGCAATAAGCACAATTGCTGAAGATAGGGTTCACAGGCTGCATTGTATATGGTGGTGGTGCCTTGGGCAAAGACAGCTGCCATGATAATATTGGCCGTACCCGTTACAGAGGCCTCATCAAGCAACATATAAGAACCCTTAAGTTCTGTTGCACGGATATCGAAAACACCACGTTCCTTATCGTAAATAAATTCGGCTCCTAGTTTCTTGAAACCCAAGAAGTGAGTATCGAGACGACGGCGACCAATTTGGTCACCACCAGGACGTGACACACATGCTGTACCATAACGTGCCAATAGAGGGCCTAAGAACATGACGCTGCCCCGCAAGTGAGAACAACGAGTCAAGAACTCATTACAACGCAGATAGTCGAGATTGATGTTGTCGGCCTGGAAGGTATAGTCGCCAGGGGCATTGGTACTAATCTTCACCCCTATCTCACTAAGCAATTGTATCTGATTGTTGACATCGGCAATGTTGGGAATATTCTTGATGCGAACAGGCTCACTGGTGAGCAGCGTGGCACAAAGCACTTGGAGAGCTTCGTTTTTCGCACCCTGGGGCTGTATTTCCCCTTGTAACGAATGACCGCCTTCAATTATAAATGATGCCATAGGTCTCTTTATTTCTTACGTTTCTTCTTGCTACCATCCTGGCGAGGCAGACTCTGAACGGGAGCAAAATGGAAATTCTCAAGATCGAGTTCTACCTTGCCCTTCGTGTAATGGTAAATATCGCTGGCAACCTTTTCCTCATCCATTGCATCACGATTCCAAATGAACAGGCTTTGCTTCATTTGGTTGGCCGTCAACTCCAGCAGTTCATCACGCTCATCACCCTCAGGCATTTCTGCCAACTGGCGCAGGGACTCCTCAATGAGGAAACCATACTGACGCTGGCGGATGTTCTTCATCGGATACTTCACAGGTTTAGGTTTCGAAGCTTCTTCACCCAAATGATTAATCTCGAAAGGATAATCCACATCCAGTTTGTAGTCTGAGATGAAGGCAATATGATCCCAGATACGGTGTCTGAAGTCGGGTTGCTCACGCAATTGGGGCTGCATGTTCATCATAATATTGAAGATGGACTCAGCACAGCGCTGGCGCTCTTCCTTATCCTCAATCGTCACAGCATAGCTTATCATATCCTGAATACCACGACCGTATTCCGGCATCTGTAATTTCTCTCGTTGGGTGTTATATTTCATTGTTTAAGCATGTTTTTCGGTTTCTCTGCCACGAACTCTTTCAAATAGAATGGTTCGCTATAGGCCACATCGGTAAACTCCTCGCGAACGAAACGCCGCTCTGCCAAAGGATACATGTATTTGGCCAATGGATTTATGTTATCTATAAAATGCGCATTAGCATGCTGGATTACATCGCGTAGCTTGGCACTGCCATCGCCGAAGAAGTACACAGGACCGCGGTCTAAATACTCACGATAGGTACCTTCATCCACCACATCGGCTTGGATGCCTCGAACTGGTTTCAAGGCACGGTCATAAACGGCGCTATACACTTCCATACGCCGTGCATCGATGGCCGGGATGAGTAGCGCATCTTCGTTCACCTCCTCATGATAAAGCAACACGGGCACACACATAATCTCCAACGTAGGCAAGGCTATTAGAGGGATATTGTACCCATAGCATACGCCTTTAGCCATCGAATAACCTATGCGCAGGCCCGTATAACTACCAGGTCCCTCACTGACTGCTACAGCATCCACAGGGATGGCATGACTATTAGCAAACGAAAGGGCCTCATCAACAAACACGCCACACCGTGTGGCATGGTTGGGACCATCTAAGTCGGTCTCCTCAAACAGGCATGTTCCATTCTCACTCAAGGCAACGGAACACACCCTCGTACTTGTCTCTATGTGTAATATGCAGGACATTTCTTCCCAAATTGTTGGCAAAGATACAAAATAATTTGTATTTTTGCACCATAAAATACTGAAATAACATTATGATACTATCAATGACGGGGTACGGCAAGGCTTCTGCTGTATTCAACGGAAAGAAAATAACGGCTGAAATAAAGTCGTTGAACAGTAAATCTTTAGACCTATCCACACGTGTAATTCCAGCCTATCGTGAGAAGGAAATGGAGATTCGTAACATGATTGCCACTGCCTTGGAACGCGGAAAGGTAGAATTCAATCTATGGACTGAAACGGAAGCGAGCAGTCAGGCAGCCTCCATAAATGGCATCGTAGCCGAGAACTATCGCAAACAGATTCGCCACATCAGCGGGCAGTATGGTATTCCCGAGCCCGAGAACTGGTGGGGACTGCTCCTGCGAATGCCCGATGTCATTAGCCGCGAAGATAGTATCACGGAGCTCAGCGATGAGGAGTGGACAGTGGTTCGAAGCACTGTAGAACAGGCCATCCAGCAACTTATGGACTTCCGCAAGCAGGAGGGCTTGGCTCTGCAGCATAAGTTTGAGGAGAAACTCGACAACATAGCTCAACTGCTGACTTCCATAGAGCCCTTTGAGAAGGGACGTGTGGAAAAGATACGCCAGCGTCTCGTGGACAACTTGGAAAGCATCAAGAATGTAGAATACGATCGTAACCGCTTGGAACAGGAGATGATATACTACATTGAGAAGTTGGACATCAACGAAGAGAAGCAACGGTTGGCCAACCATCTCCGTTATTTCCGCGAAACGATGGCAGACGGACATGGTCAGGGCAAGAAACTGGGGTTCATAGCTCAGGAGATGGGACGGGAAATAAACACCACCGGCTCTAAATCCAACGAGGCTGAAATGCAGAACATCGTTGTCCGCATGAAGGACGAGCTGGAACAAATCAAAGAACAAGTCTTAAACGTAATGTAAAATGCAAGGGAGGTTATTGATATTCTCAGCGCCAAGCGGCAGCGGAAAGAGCACCATTGTGCAGTACCTGATGCAGGAGCATCCTGAGTTCAGACTCGCTTTCAGTATCAGTGCCACCAGTCGTCCCCCACGCGGCAAGGAGCTGGATGGCGTAGAATATTTCTTTCTCACGCCAGAGGAATTCCGTCAGAAGATTGAAAACGGCGAATTCCTAGAATACGAAGAAGTCTATCAGGACCGTTTCTACGGAACCCTGAAGAGTCAGGTCGAGCGACAGTTGGAAGCTGGACAGAACGTGGTCTTCGATGTTGACGTAAAGGGTGGCTGCAACATCAAGCAGTTCTACGGCGACCGGGCTCTTAGCATTTTCATTCAGCCACCTTCTGTCGATGAGCTGCGCCGCCGATTGGTAAATCGTGCCACTGACGATGCGGAACAG
Organism: Bacteroidaceae bacterium; assembly: GCA_045220575.1. Classification (GTDB taxonomy): domain Bacteria; phylum Bacteroidota; class Bacteroidia; order Bacteroidales; family Bacteroidaceae; genus Physcousia. The sequence goes on along the minus strand of JBGUVX010000047.1, from coordinate 32,458 downwards.
ATAGAACGCCGACTGGCCAAGGCTGAGGAAGAGATGTCTTACGCCCCACGTTTCGACCAGATATTGGTAAACGACGACCTGGAGAAAGCAAAAGCCGAGGCCGTCACCCTCTTAAATGAATTCCTGAAATGACAAATCTACGACTAACAGGCTTCCTGATTATGGGGCTCGCCCTTACCATGGGCATTGTCTTATGGTTTATGCACGAAACACAATGGGCTTCGACGCTCTTCGTGCTGGCCGTGTTACAAGCAATTATTATCGCACTCAATTGGAACAAAGAGCGTAAGCGTAAAAAATTTCATAAATGAGAATAGGCATTTTCGGAGGCTCTTTCAATCCCATCCACACTGGACATATCCAGTTAGGCGAAACATTGTGCCGTAGGGGGTGGGTTGACGAACTGTGGTTCTTGGTTTCCCCCTTGAATCCACTGAAACAAGGAGCCACCGATCTGCTGGCTGACGAGGCACGCCTCCGTTTGGCCAATCTCGCCGTCAAAGGCCGTTCTCACCTGCGTGTATCCGATTTCGAGATGCACCTTCCGCGTCCTTCCTATATGGTACGCACGCTTGCGCTACTACGTGAGCAACATCCCGCTGACGAGTTTATTCTGGTCATTGGGGCCGATAATTGGCAGCGATTCCCACAATGGCGCGATAGCCAGGAAATCATGCGCCACCACCGTATTCTCGTCTATCCCAGACCTGGCTACCCACTTGATGCTGCCTCCCTGCCCTCGGGTGTACAACCCGTCAAGACTCCGCTTCTGGACATCAGCAGCACCCAGATACGCCAAGCCATCCACGCTGGTGGTTACCGCGGACGAGGCCTCAACCCACAAGTATGGAAAGAAATCAAACAAAATAAATATTACTTATGAAAAAGATTGCATTTTTACTTTCACTTATCACGTTTCAGACATCTTTTGCCCAACGCACACCGTTGGAGAAATATGATTTAGCGCCCGCTGGCTTCGAGAATGTATTCATCGATCATGTCAAGGGCTTTCCCAGCCACACCATCGACATTGGCGACAACCAGTATCTGGGACAGGTTTCACGCGACCACGAGTTCTACGGCTATGGTATGTTCCTCAACGGAGACGGTTCTCTTATTATCGGAAAGTTCAGCAACAGTCAGCAACTCTTCTGCATCACCATCACCCAGAATGCTGCGGTTGTAGGCAACCAGGCAAATCACGTTGCCTATAGCCTTACCGACGGTCGCCTCCAGTACATTGTCCGTAACGGCGAAAAGATACTGCCCGACCAGCGCACCACGCTCGACTATGGGTTTGTAACCATGAAGTACAGCAACGGCGACCAGTACGTTGGCGAAGTATATCAGCGCAAGCGTCACGGCTTCGGCATTTACTACTATCGCAATGGTGATTTTTGGTTCGGTCAGTACAACGGCGATATTCGTTCGGGCTTCGGAGCGCACTTCACCGTAGATGGCGACATTCAAATCGGCGAGTGGCAAGGCGAGGACGAGAAGCGTGTCATCCAAGTCAAGAAGCGTCGCTAACTGGTTTCGACAAGAACGTATTCCTTCGGTCGTAGGATTAGTATTCCTACTGCCGAAGGATTAGTATTCTTATTGCTGAAGGATTAGTATTGTTTCGTTTACAGGATAGTGTCGCGACGACAGAGTCGTAAGCATCTTACGCTTCGAGGCGCTCGATGAGAGCGACGGCGTAGGCGGAGATTCCCTCCTCACGACCAGTAAATCCGAGCCATTCGGTAGTGGTGGCCTTGATGGAGACATCGTCAGCATCGATTTGCATCACCTCTGCCAGACACTGCTGCATCTGGGGGATGTGAGGATTGAGCTTGGGACGCTGGGCGCAGATGGTGGCATCGATGTTTCCCACCCGATAACCCTTCGTGGCAATGAGCTCTACCACTCGACGCAGGAGGATTTTACTGTCTATGCCCTCGAAGTCCTTGCCCGTATCGGGGAAGTGATAGCCAATGTCGCGCATGTTGGCAGCTCCCAGCAACGCATCACAAATGGCGTGAATGAGGACATCGGCATCCGAATGTCCAAGCAGGCCGAACGTATGCTCGACCTGAATGCCACCCAGCCATAGGTTGCGACCGGAGACAAGTTGATGGACATCGTAGCCCATGCCTATGCGAATGCGGTTCATCTCTTCTTTTTCTTGCTACTCTTGCTCTTATTGTTCTTGCCGAAGAGGTCCTTCATGCCGTCGAGGTCGAACGAAAGGGTGAAACGCATCGTCTGGTCGAGCGGGTTCGACTGGGACGTCGAGAACACGTAGGCTGCATCAATGGCGAACACGCTCATCTTGAAGCCTGCACCCGCGGTGACGTACTTACGGTTACCCTTGTTCTCATGCTCGTGGTGATATCCGGCACGCAGCAGGAAACGGTCGTTGTAGTTATATTCCATACCCAGACTCCACTGGATTTCCTGCATCTCTTCCTTAAAGCCATTGGGGGCATCGTGGAAGGACTTGAAGATACCAGAGATGGGCGAAACGTCGTAATATTCGCGCTGGACGCGGTCGGTATATTCCTCGTCGGGCTCATCGTCGCGCTGCTTCGGATAAGTTGGCACAAGCAACTTGTTGGCATCGGCAGCCAACGATAGACGATTGTACTTGTTGAACGGGATAGTGAAGTTAGCACCCAGACGCAGGTTGGTGGGGATGAACTCGGAGTTATCGTCGCCACCATAACTGATTTTAGAACCGATGTTGTTGATGTTCAGACCCCAAGCAAAGGAGCACTCGCGATTACCCATCGTAAAATAGCCGTTACGATACATGGCAATGTCTGCCGCGAAAGCCTTACCCGCCTTGCTTTCGGCTGTATAGTCGTAGGTAATGTCGCTATAGATGAAACGCATGGCAACACCCATCGAGAAGCACTGGCTGAGCATACGGCTATAAGCCACATCGACCGCCATTTCATAGGGATTGATGGTCATTGCATCATCACTTTGGTCAAGATATACCTCGCCCAACGAGAAGAAACGGAGCGAAGCCGAAAGAGCGCTGTAGTCGCCGATGCGATAGAAGCCGCTGACGTTGGCCAAGTTAATGTCGCTCACCAGCTTACGCAACCAAGGGGTGTACGAGGCGCTGACAGCGGCACGAGCTACGTTGAAGGGGTATTTGGCTGGATTCCAGTATTGCGAGTTGGGGTCAGCCTCAGTGGCAACACCCAAGTCACCCATAGCACCACCACGCGCACCGGGAGCTATAGCCAACGACGTCACGCTGTAGTTCACAGGATTGAACATGTTCTTCTTGTCCTGAGCCTGCAATGCAGCAACAGACACAAAAAGGCCGAGAACAGCTATTATGATTCTTCTATTCAAACGCATACAATATTAAAACGCACACGTGCGCTAATTATTGCCATGGATGATGATTTTTTGTGTCTTGGAAGTCTTTTTACTATCACCGCAACGCATCGTGGCACGATAGAAATAAATGCCGGCGCCCAGACGACCGCCGCCCGACATCGTCAGGTTCCAAGGCACACGATACGTACCCGTTCCGCTGTTGGCAACGCAGGAGTGCGACCACATGCGGCGACCCGCGAAATCGAACACCTCAAGAAGCAGGTCACAATCCGTTCCCGGCATGTTGTAGGAAACGAGGAATACGGTGCTGGTGAGAGCAGGGTTCTGACTGACCGCAAGGTTGAGCATGACGGGTTTCAGCGAACCGTCAACCACAAAGTCGAGACTGGTGGACGAGGTATTGTTGAGCACATCCCATGCGCGGAACGAGAGTGAATGACGTCCCTCCTGAAGGGCTGGAATGCTGTAAGCCACCGTCCCTTTGGTAAAGTCACCGAAGTCAGCCGTATAATAGTCGTTCAGGACGTAGGTTTGCGATGCATCGCCGTCAATAGTGAGCAGCAAGTCGTGTCCCAGCCCGCTACCGCTATAGCTGATGCCGCTCTCGTCCTCAAGTTTAGCCACGAAATAAGGTGTGCTATTCACCGTACCACCGTTTTCAAAGTCATCAGTATTCAGGTAGGCAAATATCTGAGGTCCATCGGTATCACCCCCAGCCGAAGGACTTACCCCGCCCACGGTGAAGGCTTCGCTGTAGCCGTTAGCTTCGACAGACAAGCTGTCGTTGATGGCATAAAAGACCACTCTCCCACCCTCGTCGCTATAATTGATGTCGATGGGCATGACGTAGCTGATGCTGAACTTACCCGCACGGACCGAATCCTGCCCATAGAAGAGAACATTCTCGCGATTCTTGAATTCAAACGCACCAGCCGAAACATCGGCATTGTTACGGCAAACGATGGTCTCTACATTATCATAGACGCGGGCCGAGAGAATACCGTTATAGCCAGAGAGCACAGTGCCCTGCCCGTTTTCCAGATGTCCGCTCATGCTCACCCGTTGCCCAGCCTTCAGTTGTATGGTTTCTGTGGCACTTGCCAAGCTAATACCGTTGATGCTATCGAGCACCACACGGTTGGTAGGAGCACCGAATGTTAGCGCTGGGTCGCCAAGCAAAGCGTAGTGGAGTTTGTTCTCGCGATGTATGAGCTCAAGATTATGGTCAATAAGGTAGTTCTTTGCCAAGCGAATAGCATCGCCTACGCGATAGCGGCATCCCTCGTCATCAGTTCCAAGCAGGAAACGCATGAACCAACGATTCATTTCCAGGTTTCGGTCGGCATATACCGTTCGGGTGGTGCCATAAAAAGCCACAGCAGCACCTTCTGGGTTGAGAACCGCAGCTTCGCCGATGTTTTCGACCTGACCGTCGAAGGGCATCACATCGCAAGCTGCCGTAACCCACAAGGGAAGTTTGTTGCCCTTGAATGCCGTAAAGTCTTCCAACTGGAGCACAAACTCATGAGAGAGCGTGTAGGTGGAGGCGTGACCCGTATAGTTCATCACCAAAGCCCCCTCGTTCATCTGGTCCTTAAGCAGGCTGGTAAGTTCTGGATAGGTGTTGCTGGAGAGCGTGGAGACTCGCGTGTAAGCATCCCACATCACCTTGCGCACCTCCATCTCAGGATTGCTGCTCATCACACGTTCCGCAATATCGTCAGCCATTACCAGATGCTGGTTATTGTCGCCATCGTCACCCATGATGCAAACAACATTCTTCCAACTGCCGGCATTGTTGTTGTAAAGGAAGTCGAGGGTCTTGTCCACCATCGCTTTGGCTTCTGCCACTGTGGTTACAGGGAAACGTCCTACGCCCAAGTCGGTCTTGTCCTTCACGAGTGTGCTGCCTTCGCCATCGTCGAGCAGTCCGAAATAGTCTTCCATCACATAGCTCTGGGTGTCGCTGAAGCTGTTCTCACTCTCGAAACAAAGCAGATAGTCATCAGGACTATAATTGCGCCAAGCGGTGCTGACCATGCGGTTGTCCCATGCGCAGTCGCCAAAAAGCAGGAGGTAGCGGGGTGCTACATCGTCGCTCTGGGCACGGTCGTAGAGCATCTTCATCAACCGACGATAGGCCGTAGCATCAGGTGTACCGCTGGAAAACTCATTGTAAATCATGTCGGCTCGAATCACTGCCACTCTGAGGCTGTCAATCTGGCGATGAGCCTCAGCCAAGCGTTCGGCCTGTGCCGTAAGCTTATCGTTAGCAGGCACGATGATGACCATATCGAGGCTGTCGAGAGCATGCAGGTTCTGGTTCTCTATATTGCCTACCACCGTGGGTTGTGGGAAGTTCTCCTTAGGATCGAATGCCACGTAACGAAGCGAAGCATCGTCAACAACGACTTCATAGTATGTCTCATTCTGGCTGCCCTCCATGAGAACCGCAGGCTGCCCAGGTTGTCCCAGCCGCATAACCTGTACATCACTGCCGACAATCTTGAACTTGGCAGGCTCAGTGCTACTCTGCGAGAAAGCCACAAAACCCTCGTTTATAGGAGTTATCAGACGATCGTAGCGAAGAGCGAGATAGTCGAGCCGTGCGCTATGCCCCGCCGTACTGGTGAGTTTGATGGTCCAGTCGCTACCGTTGGACAGAGACTTCACATCAATGGTCTTTGTACTTTGCGTGGCAGATATGTAACTGCTCAAGGCATTCAGCTTCAATGAATCTCGAACAGTACCGTTCACACTTATCGATACAGCAGTCTGCGCCTCGTCGGCAGCCGTGAACGACACCGTGAGCATCTCATTGCCCTTGCTGTTGACTGTAGATAGTTTATAGGTATGACTGTTTCCGTTGGCATAGTCCGTCCCATCGTAAAGGTTCCGTCCGCCGTGATACCACGCTGCCTCGTCCTTCTCATAGAGCACGTGGTCGATGAAGGTGGTATAGGTAGTCGTCGGATTAGCGTCGGACTTCAACGTAGCAATACTACTTGGGGAATCCTCTTCGGTCAGGAAGTAGCAGGCCTGTGTGGCATAAGGATTAAAGACGCGCGTATTACCCTCCCAATACACAAGACCGTTACCCCAGAAGAGCCATGTGTCGTTGCCCGTCTTGTATAAGGGTACTTCCTGCAGGTCATCGTACTCTGCATCGGGGTTCGAGACTTCGCTCAATCGGTAGCCACCATGCCCGTATAGATGTACATTGTCGGGGTTCGTAAAGCCCATCTTCTTCAGCGCCGAACGCGTAAGGCGATAGATACCGTCCTCCTTAATGCTGATTTTCACCCATTTGCCTTCCGAAAGCACACTCTTCCGCGTATAGCGTTCCGTGGGCGTTGCAGCACGTAACAGACGGCGAGCTTTAGGAACGGGAGTTATGGTGATGCTGGCACTGAGAAGTTTACGGTAATGACCGTCCTGCCGGATAATAGGCACAAAGGCAATATCGAGCATGCCTTGTTTGCGACTGATGCTGACCGACGACTCTACCTGCAATTGCTCGGGAATGGGCATTCCGATGCGTTCCAGACGGCGCACCTCGTCAACCGTTAGGGGAGCCCATTCAGGATATTCTACTGAGACGCTGTAGTCGAACTGGCGATAGTCGGTTTCCAACGGCACCACCTCGGTATATACAGGCAGCACCGTATCGATGTGCAGCACGTCCCAATCCAGCGTGGTTATCTGCTGTGCAGAGACTGAGGAGACAGAGAATAAGAGCACAGAGACAAGGAGCACACAGAGCCTTTTATAAGTCCTGTTGTAACTATTTATATTTCTCCGAACATTAAGCATATAATCAGTCTCTGTTTTCTCTGAGCTGTGCTTTATCGCACGTTGAACTCCAAAACCTTCTTTCCTTCGAGGTAGCCCTCCAGATGGTCGCCTTCGCTGACAGGGCCTACACCCACGGGAGTACCCGTGTAAATGAGATCGCCCATCTTCAGGGTAAAGAAGCGGCTGATGTACGACACGAGCTCATCGACCTTGAAAAGCATGTCACCCGTCCATCCCTCTTGTACCGTTTCTCCGTTACGGTCGAGCCTGAAGTGCAGGTCCTGCACATCGCGGTAGTCCGCCAACTGCTGCATCTCTCCTATCACCGCGCTTCCATCGAATCCCTTGCTCAGTTCCCAAGGCAGGCCTTTCTGCCGCAACTGCTGTTGCAGGTCCCGGGCTGTGAAGTCGATGCCCACCGTCACTTGGTCGTAATACCGATGTGCCCATCGTGGTGCGATGCTTCGTCCCAAGCGGCAAATTCTCACCACCAGCTCCGTTTCGTAGTCACACCGCTGCGTGTAGTCGGGAATGAAGAACGGCTTGCCGCCACTCAACAAGGCCGAGTCGGCTTTGGTGAAGATTACGGGTTCCTCTCTCTCTATTAACGTACCTTCGAGCTCTTTATTGTGCTCAACGTAGTTGAATCCAATACCAAATATTTTCATACCTCACTGCAAAGACAATGCAAATGTACAAAAAAAAAGCGTCCGACGAAAGTGTCAGACGCTTTTCCTATCTCAAAAAGCTTGAAATTACTCGGCGCGGAGCGTGAAGCGCTTGAAGGCGAGGACGGTGAGGTCCTTGTCTACGCTCTTCAGGTACTGCTCAACGGTCTGGTTCTTGTCCCAGATGTACTCCTGCGAAAGCAGGCAGTTTTCCTTCAGGAACTTGTTCAGACGACCCTTGGCAATGTTCTGTACCATAGCCTCGGGCAGGTTAGCAGCCTTCTCGGCACTAACGGTGGCGATGATTTCCTTGGCGCGGGCAACATCCTCGGCTGTAATCCAGCCCTTACCCATGTTGCTCTCCATGTGGTCCTCGCTGTCAACGTGTGCAGGGTTGATGCCGGCCTTGCGCAGGGCAGCCTCAACAGCCTTGTGTACCTGCTCTTCCTTGGTCTTCTCAACAGCTACGTTGTACTCGTTGTCCTTTACCTCCTGGGGAACACCGCTCTCGTCAACGGCAACAGGAGCTGCGCTGGCAATCTGCATAGCGATGTTCTTACCAACGGTATCATCGGCAACCTTCTTGTTCAGGGCAAGCATGGTGCAGAGTCCGTTGCGGTTCATGTGGTTATAGGTAGCGATGGCCTCGCCCTCAATGGTCATATAGCCATCCAGCTCCATCTTCTCACCAGTGATACCGCTGCGTGCAACAACAGCGTCCTGTATGGTACCCTCGCCCATGGGCAGTGCCTTCACCTCGTCGAGGGTCTTGCACTTGTTGGCAACGGCAGCATCCAGAATCTCCTGAGTCAATGCAACGAAATCGGCATTGTTGGCAACGAAGTCGGTTTCACACTTCAAGGCGATGATGGCACCGAATCCGTCGGCAGCCTTCACCAGTACGCAACCCTCGGCAGCGTCACGGTCGCTACGCTTGGCAGCAACAGCAGCGCCCTTCTTGCGGAGGTATGCTACAGCACCGTCCATGTCGTCGCTCTCGGCCAGGGCCTTCTTACAGTCAGCCAGACCAGCGCCCGTCATTTCGCGGAGCTTCTTGATATCATTCATTGTAACTTCCATAGTACAATCAATTACGAATTACGAATTATAAATTACGAAATTACTCTGCAGCCTCTTCCTCAGCCTCAGCAGCGGGAGCCTCTTCAGCCTCCTCTTCCTCAGCCTCGTTACCGTCCTTCTGACTGGCAGCAGCGGCGTCGGCATCAGCCTTCTCCACCTTGCGCTCTTCCAGACCCTCGTTGATGGCAGCGATGCAAGCATCCAGCACCACCTCGATGCTCTTTGCAGAGTCGTCGTTAGCGGGGATTACGAAGTCCACGTTGTCAGGGTTGGAGTTGGTGTCAACCATTGCGAACACGGGGATGCCCAGACGGTTAGCCTCGCGAACGGCAATCTGCTCCTTCAGCACGTCCACAACGAACAGGGCGCTGGGCAGACGGTTCAGGTCAGCGATAGAACCGAGGTTCTTCTCCAGCTTTGCGCGTTGGCGGGTAACCTGCAGCAGCTCGCGCTTAGAGAGGTTGCTATATGTGCCGTCGGCAATCAGCTTGTCGATGGTGGTCATCTTCTTCACAGCCTTGCGGATGGTGGGGAAGTTGGTGAGCATACCACCGGGCCAGCGCTCGATGACGTATGGCATATTTACGGCGGTGGCCTTCTCGGCTACCACGCTCTTGGCCTGTTTCTTCGTAGCAACGAACAGGATTTTCTTGCCGCTCTTGGCAATCTGCTTCAGGGCCTCAGCAGCCTCGTCAACCTTGGCAACAGTCTTGTGCAGGTCGATGATGTGAATGCCATTGCGCTCCATGAAGATATAGGGAGCCATAGCGGGATTCCACTTTCTCTTGAGGTGGCCGAAGTGACAGCCGGCCTCCAGGAGTTGGTCAAAGTTTGTTCTTGACATAATTCTTTTTTATTAATTTGTTTACTTTCTTTTTAATCCTTTTGTTAGATCAACTCGCGGGTAGTCCCCCGATTATTAGGAGTCGCGCGGGTTTAGATACTAAACGGTTTAATTTGACAATCTGACAATAGTGAAATTGTCCAATTGTAAAATTGTGTAATTGTCCAATGAATCAGCGCTTGCTGAACTGGAAGCGACGACGTGCCTTGGGACGTCCCGGCTTCTTACGCTCAACCTCACGGCTGTCGCGAGTCATAAAGCCTTCGGCACGCAGTGCCTTCTTGTCCTCGGCGTTGATTTTCACCAGAGCGCGGGCAATGGCCAGACGCAGAGCCTGAGACTGACCGGTGTAACCGCCACCAGTGAGGTTAACTTTGATGTCGTACTTCTCTACGGCGTCTACTGTAGTCAGGGGCTGCTTAACCACGAACTGCAGGATAGAGCTGGGGAAATATTCTGTGAGGTCACGCTTGTTGATGGTAATCTTACCCGAACCCTCAGTAACATAGATGCGGGCAACGGCGCTCTTACGGCGACCAAGTGCATTAACTACTTCCATCTTTCCTTATTATTTGTAGTTGTTAATATCGATAGTCTTGGGGCTCTGAGCTTCGTGCTTGTGCTCACCGCCTTCGTAAATGTAAAGATTGGCAATCAGACGGTCTGCCAGCTTGTTCTTGGGCAGCATACCCTTCACCACCTTGCGAATCAGCTTCTCAGCACCGTTCTTCTTGGCAAGGATGGAAGCGGGAGTCGATACCTTCTGGCCGCCGGGATAGCCCGAGTAGCGCAGATATACGCGATCGGTCATCTTCTGACCGGTCAGCACAATCTTCTCGGCATTTACGATAATCACGTTGTCGCCGCAATCCACATTGGGAGTGAAATTGGGCTTGTACTTACCTCTCAACAGTTTTGCCACGCGAGTGCACAGACGACCCAGCACCTGGTCGGTAGCGTCAACGACTACCCACTCCTTGGTTGCGGTCACCTTGTTCACGTTTGTGGTCTTCTGACTTAATGTGTCCATTTCAGTTTTGTTCGTTACTACGTTTAACTTTTCTTTTACAATCATTTCCGCGATTCTCAAACCACCCGTCCAGGCCAATGGAAACGAGCTATTTACACACGGATTTGGGCACTTTTTGGGGCACCCTGATAATAATCGGCTTGCAAAGGTACGATTAAGTGAGCAAATAAACAAATAAAAACAGGAAAAACTGTCGAAAAGGCTCGAAAACGCATCAAATGTGTTTGTCGAGACAGCTCGACAGCTGCAAGGACGAAGACCTTACGGCACAAAGTGCCCTGTTTTTATTTGTTTCTTTCGAACGCCAGTACCTTCGACGCAGTCAAAGGTGGCATAAAGAGAGAATTTATGGCCCGTGAGGTCATAAACTGCATCGCAGTTGCTCATTATTTTGGAGGAGCCGAGATGCATCCTACCCTCGACGCCAGTCAGAGGTACAAATTCAAGTGCAGCGTGCTTTCGAGACAGCAACGCTGGCTCAAAGGTACAAAAAGTAAACCGCACCTGCCACCCTGTGAGTGACAAGTGCGGTTTTAGTATGTATCTGTAAAAAAACGAATTATTTCACTTCAATACCCTTGACGTTATAGGTTTTGTCGCCATGTTCAATGAACACTTGCCCATTGCGAACGAATTTGCGAGTAGGGATAGGCATAGTAGAATTAACCGTATTAATGCTGTTTGGCTTCTGAGCCTCAAACTGTGCGGTTAAACTTATGTTGCCAGAAATTGTTAGGAAACGTGGATTCTCCTTGTTTCCATCGCTCCATTGGCTGAATTCGAATCCGCTTGCTGGATGGGCATAAACCATCAGTTGTTTTCCCAATTCATAAGAACCACCTTCGGTTGTCCAGCCTTGTGCTGCATTTGCAGGTTTTACGGTCAGTTCGTACAACGTGGGTGCAACAGGATCTTGTGCGAAGTTTGCAAAATACATAGCATCTGCAGAGACAGTTACAGTGCGCGGATTCTCCGTGTTACCATCGTGCCATTGAGTGAAGTGGTAACCATCGTTGGCGACTGCGAAGATAGCCACGTTTGTTCCTTCTTCATATTTACCTTGGCCGTATGCAGCTCCTTGGCTGGCATTGGTGGAGGATGTTGTCAAAGTATATTTTGCTGGGTCTTTGGCAAATTGAGCCGTGTATGAGCCATTTGATACAACAGCTATCTGGCGTGGATTGGTTGTATTGCCGTCAGTCCATTGTGTGAAATGATAACCTGTGTTCCCTACGGCAGCCAATGTAACTTGAGCGCCGGACTCATAAACGCCACCTCCAACTACACTTCCCTCGACAGCATTGGCGCTTGTGGTAATGGTGTATGTAGGAACAGGTACAAATGGGTCAAAGTATGCTACGAATGAGAGATTACCTATCATCTTTACTGTGCGTGGGTTATCAGTATTGCCATCATTCCATTTACTGAACTTATAGCCATCCTTAGCTGCGGCATAGATGAGAATTTCGCTGTCTTCATCATAGGCTCCACCTTGTGTGGTTGTACCCTTACTTTCGTCTGCTGAAGAAACTGAAAGCGTGAATGTACGTAAATCATTCTCCATAGCCTGCACATACATTTCTTTCCAAACAGCTGCTGACTTATAGGCATCAAGGGCTTTAGAACGTACGTTCAGCGTAACAGCCATCAAGTCTGAGATGCTTGCGTAGTTGTTTTCTCCAATTGAAATACTGCCAAAAACAGATTTTCCAGTTATTACAGGGGGAGTAGTAGCATAAATATTAATGGTATTTATATATGGAGTTGATCCAAATGAACAAGTCCCTATGGTGTTTATGCTTTTACCCAAGGTTATTGTAGATAGATTAAAACATGCTGCAAACGCGAAGGGATCAATTGTAGTGCATTTGTCTGGAATTGAAACTTCCGATAAAATACTCCTTCCATAAAAAGCATAAGATCCAATCTTCTCCAATCCCGTTCCAAACGAAATGGAAGACAAAGTCGTGTCAAATTTGTATTCTTTATAGGTCGTCGTAAAACGGACAGCATCGAAAGCATAATTACCTATTTCCTTAACACTATTTGGAATAACAACTGTTGATAGCGCATAAAAACCACTACATAAGTACGCTGGAATATATTCTACCTCATCGCCAAAACTAATTTGCGTTGTATAGTCATTGCCGTAGAAATAACCATAACTTGAGTCATCATAACAAAGCCTAGTGTAAAATGGGGATGCTTCAAAATCGGCACAATGTTTGGCATTCCATACAATTTTTTTTAAATTTGTACATCCATCAAAGGCATTGTCACCCATACTTGTAATGGTACTTGGTATAGTAATACTCGACAATGCCGAGCATTTCTGAAAAGCATGAGTTCCTATATAAGATAAACCTTCAGGTAAGTCCACTGAAATGAGTGATGTACAGTTATAAAACGTATTTTCTTCAATTCTGGTAACTTTCGTTGGAATAATTACTGAGATTATATTGGTGTTATAATAAAACGCTGACGTTTCAATCTTTTTAATCGTATTAGGTAATACTATAGAAGTAACACCATTCTTATAACTATAATTTTTATCTCCGGCGAATGCGTTTGCACCTATTTCAGTTACTTCATATGTCCTATTTTCTAGCTTAATGGATGACGGAATAATTAAGTCTTTTCCATGATAATCACCTGAAGTCACTTTTGCTGTTAAAGCAGTCTTGTCTAAAATGTAATTTACACCATCTACAGTTGTAGTGGTTTCTGCAGCCAATGCCGCGCTTGTCCAAATCATGCAGAGGACTAAAGCAAAATAAAGTTTTCTCATAATAGTAATAATTCTGCCTATAGTCACCCAGATTCAGCGGTTAATAATCATTATTAAGGTTAAATGAAAGACGTGGGTGCCTCAAACTTTCTCGCTTATCCTAGGTCCCAGGCTTCTCGCATCGCCTCTCTCTTAGGACAAGCAACTCGAGTTAGCCCACGCCAAGATATATTGTAATTGTATACAATACACCCAACGTAGACGTTTCGGTTGCGTTCCTTCGAAGAGAGTTGAATTTTGCGAGAATTCGGAACCTCGAAGTAAACGTTCAGTAAACGTCCTTTGCCAACGGCCCGTAGGCCGCAGCTTGTCCAATAAATGCCCCCTCTACCCCGCTGGGCCGACGGGAGACACTGCAAATTTACATATTTATTTTATACGGACAAAGGAAACAGGGGAAAATGTTTAATAGATGTGAAGGAACGATGACGCAGGTGGTGGGATTTGGCGGTCGCGGACAGGGCGATGGCACGACTACGGACACGGCACCTTCGTGACTACGGTCGTGAAGTTTCATGGCTACGGTCATGACATACTCATGACTACGTTCATGAAAATCCGTGACTACGGTCACGGCATGCTCATCTATATGATAAATACAAATCGCGGGATTTTTGTAAAAATAGGGAATGTGCAGAAACATATACCTTACTACCTTGACAGCCGTTGAGGGCCGATGAATAAAGGGCGGAAGAGGAGGTACATGTTGGTCAAACATATACCTAACATGTACCTCAACATGTACCTCAAACCTCACCCAGACAATAGTTTGGCAAGGAAGCAACTGACGTTGCAGCGAAGGAATCGAAAAAGCCTTTCCACTTTGGGGGCGGAAAGGCTTTATGTGTACGTCTATTCTATCTGTTCTTCAGTTCAAGGGGTTTGAGGGTTTTTATTCTCAAGCAGCCTCTCAACTTCCGTCTTTAGAAGAGGAAGATGGTTGATGATGATACTCCAAAGGATATCAGCCGACAGACTGTCATAGGCGTGGATGATGTAATTCCTTGTGTCCACTATCTTACGGGCATTGGTAATCTTTATCTCTGGACACGCCTTGAGAATACGATTCATGGCTTCACCCATGATTTCGATGTTGCGTTCTATGGCTCTTCTGAGCATAAGGTTTGAGGCAAATTCATTGAATAGCTTGGGACGGCCCTCAAAGTAAGAAAGGGTTTCTGTTACTGCCCCAAGTACATCATAAAGGTATTTCTGTAATGTCTCATCCATAAAGTGCAACTTTTGTTTTATCCACGTTATTGCGGAAAATAGGATTGCGAATTGATTGGTCTTCTACCAAATCGACAGGGCGACCAAGTTCAGACTCAAGAGAATGTTTGAGGCTGAAATAGTTAGTCGCATAATCTGCTATTTTATCAGTCTTGAAGTGTACAAGGAAATCTATGTCGCTGTCGGCGGAAAAGTTGGAAGTGAGTACAGAGCCAAATACATAAAGACTCAGCACACTGTGACGTTCGCACAATGTCGCAATTTTATCAAAGGAGTCTGTTATAATTCGATTCATAAGCAATGTCTTCATTTCCATACTCAATAAGTTACACCACCGCCGTGGTGCAGCAGGACGCATCCCACGCTGCAAAGATACGATTAAGTGAGCGAATAACAAAATAAATCTGGTTTATTTTCTATTCCGAGCGTGAGTATCTAAGAGACAGCCCCGCTGGCTCAAAGATAGTGAAAGCCGAGAGCATAACAAAATAAATGGGCTTAAAATTTCTCTTTATGATAGAAATCATACTTGTATAAATGTTGGGGGAAGGAAACGAAAAAGCCCTTCCACGCAGACGTTCGGGTTGCGAAATACATCTTAACAATTTTTGGGAGGAAAAAACCATCATTCCATCACCTTTCCTTTATTTATGCGGGTTGTACGGGTGATGGATGGGGTGATGGATGGTGATAGTGGTGATGGTTTTAACGCCAAAAAGGGGCAGAAAATGTCCCAGCGGCGGTGTTTTTCAGGTATTTTTTAGGCGGAGTCCTTGCGTTGTCTGGCAAGAGGCGGGCTGTCGTTGTGGCAGAGGCATAGTGTCCCTACGGCAGAGGCATAGTATTCCTACGCTTGACACACAGCTGTGTGACAAGGGAAGGAATAGTAATGCATAGGGCGACGCGATAGTAATGCATCAGCCATAGGGATAGTATCGTGTCGAGGGAGGCGACGGGTCGCGAAAGGCGAGGCGACGAGAGAGGTCGCGGGACTCATAGGGCTCATGGGTCTTATGAGACCTATGGGGCCTATAAGGCCTATGGGATTGGAGTGGGACGCCAGGCGAGCTGGCGTCCCTCTATGAGTCAGCGGTAGCGGGCAGCGGTGATTTGCTCGATGGTGAGGGGACGGTAGACGATGTTGTAGCCGCCGCCTTGGGTGTTGCAGTGGGTTTCTTCCTCATAGAGGAAACCTATCTGGCCGTTGCGCTGGAGGGTCATTGTGCTGTAGGCCGAAGGGAGTTTCGTCACCTCGAAGGGGCCTTCCCAATCCTTGGCAAGCGCCTCGGGGCTGCTGTAGGCAGAGGGGTCGGAGAGTTCTTTCCAATAGATGCCCACACGGCTGCGACCAGGCCCGAGGGGCAGGCTCTGAAGTATGAGCGGAACGCGCTTCTTGTCGCTGGCACGAACTACGGGCAGTACGAGCACCTCGCCGTTGCAGGCGTTCTGGTTGGCCTCTACCCCACCGTTGTCCTTGCCGCTGAAGGCCTTTGTGCCCCACGAACCCTGAGCCGTCTTGGGGTCGGTGAAACGGAAGATGTTGTAGAAACGTCCACCCCAGGCTCGGCTGCTGATGAGCACGCTGCCGTCGGGCAGTTCCTCGCACTTGGGCTCGTCGCCGCCAGGCACGGGCGACACATCGACACCGCCCAAGAACTGCCACGTCTGTCCAAAGTCGTCGCTGTAGATGACCCAGTTGGCATTCTCCTTATCGTTGCGCGACACACCGGCGCAGTAGAGGCGGAAGTACTTGCCCACCTTCACAAAGCGGCTCTGGAAGATGCGTCCGCTACCCACGAACCAAGCCTTGATGGCTCCGTACTTGCCAGCAGCAAGGGGCTGGTAGATGGTCTCTTCGCCAATGTAGTCGGGACCTGTCCACGTCTGCCCGCCGTCGTCGCTGTAGAAGCGAGCCATGCCCTGATGGTGGTCGATGGTGCTGTAGCCGAAGAGCGGACCGCCAGAACAACTGATGAGGAGCATACGGTTGCTCTTGCGATCAGCCACGATTGCAGCATCGCCGTAGCCCGCCTCCTGATGTCCCTTCGTGAGGTCGCCGTCGCCAATCATCACTTCGGGCAGATAGATGTTGCCCCACGTACGACCGTTATCGAGCGACTGACGGAAGTGGAGGTCGATGCGTCCGGCACCAATGTCGCTGCGGCAATAGCGGTAGTCACTGACAGCCACCAAGACGCCCGACCGCGTTGTGGCAATAGCCGGAATGCGATAGGGAATGTCTGTCGTGGTGCGTGTCCTGAACACCTCTGTCTGGGCACTGCCCGTGGCTGCAAGTGCAAGCGCACATAGCGCAAATAAACTTCTCATTCTCATGGTATTATTATTTTTGGTTAAATTAAAGATAAAACTAAGAACAAAGTGCCTTTATCAGCTCCTCTGGAGTGAGAAGCTGCTGCTCGCCCGTCTCCATATTCTTCAGCGTGACACGTCCCTCAGCCATTTCCGTCTCGCCCACGATAGCCACAAAAGGCACCTGTTTCTGATTGGCATATTGCATCTGTTTCTTCATCTTCGACGCATCGGGATAAATCTCGCAACGGATGCCGGCAGCACGAGCCTGAGCCAGAATAGGCATGCAATAGGCAGCCTCAGCCTCGCCGAAGTTGACGAAGAGGAGCTGGGTGCTGGTGGTGACGGTTTCGGGATAGAGTTCCAGTTGGTTGAGCACGTCGTAGATGCGGTCGGCACCGAACGAGATGCCCACGCCGCTGAGCCCAGGCATACCAAAGATGCCCGTAAGGTTGTCGTAGCGACCGCCACCCGTGATGCTGCCAATCTCTACGTCGAGAGCCTTCACCTCGAAGATGCAGCCCGTGTAATAGTTCAGGCCGCGAGCCAGGGTGAGGTCGAATTCCAACCTCCCCCTACCCCCTCCCAAGGAGGGGGCACAAACCGCCTCGTATTGTTTTATAACATACTCAACTTCATCGATGCCCTTGAGACCGATTTCGCTGGCAGCAAGGACAGAGCGCATCGTGGCAAGCTTCTCGTCGTTCGAGCCGCTGAGCTGGATGATGGGCTGAAGCTTCCCGATAGCCTCCTCGGGCAAGCCGCATTCGCGCAGTTCGGCATTCACGTTGTCGAGTCCTATCTTGTCGAGCTTGTCAATAGCGACCGTGATGTCCACAATCTTGTCAGCCTGTCCAATGATTTCAGCAATACCGGTAAGAATCTTGCGGTTGTTAATCTTGATGCACACACGAATGCCGAAGCGGCGGAACACCTCGTCGACAATCTGCATCAGCTCCACCTCGTTCAGCAGCGAGTCGCTGCCCACAACGTCGGCATCGCACTGATAGAACTCGCGATAGCGGCCCTTCTGCGGACGGTCGGCACGCCACACGGGCTGAATCTGGAAACGACGGAACGGCAGGCTGAGTTCCTCGCGATGCTGCACAACATAGCGGGCAAAGGGCACCGTGAGGTCGTAGCGCAAGCCCTTCTCGCAAAGGCGCGTTGCCAGTTTGTTCGTAGAGTCTTCCTTGATATTCTCGTCCGTCACGCCTCGCATGAAGTCGCCAGAGTTGAGTATCTTGAAGAGCAACTTGTCGCCCTCCTCGCCGTACTTGCCCATCAAGGTCGAGAGATTCTCCATAGCCGGAGTCTCGATTTGCTGGAAGCCATACAAGGCATAAACGCTGCGAATGGTGTCGAAAATGTAGTTGCGGCGGGCCATCTCTACAGGACCGAAGTCTCTGGTGCCCTTGGGTATGCTTGGTTTCATGCTTTCTACTTTCTAATTAAGAATTATGAGTTAAGAATTAAGAATTTGGTGCAAAGATAAGAATAAATTTACAATTTATAATATTCAATATTCAATTTTCAACTTTCAATTATTTTAGAACGGATAGCCTACGGCAAGGTGGAAGCCCAGCGAATCCCAGAACTTGGTCATGTTGTAATAGCCCGACTTGCCCGTGTTGTAAGGAGCATGAATGCCAACACCTATGTCGAAGCGGATGACCAGGAAGTCCAAGTCGTAACGCAAGCCGAAACCTGTGCCCAAGGCAATCTCCTTGCCCATCGTCTTCGCATTCAGGCTACCGCCAGGTCTGCCGGCATCGGACTTCATCAGCCACACGTTGCCAGCATCCACGAATATGGCACCACCCAAGTCGCTGACAAGGGGGAAGCGGTATTCCACGTTGGCCTCAAGCTTCAAGTCGCCAACCTGGTCGAGATAGCTGTAGCTGGAGTTGGCGGGATGATAGCTGCCAGGCCCTATAGTGCGCACGCCAAAGGCACGAATGCTGTTGGCACCTCCGATGGTGAACAAGTCGTTGTAGGGTGCAATCCTGCTGTTACCGTAACTATAGATAACACCCGCAAACAGGCGACCAGCCATGTAGGTTCGCGTCTGCCCGATGCGATAGCGCTGAGTGTATTCAGCCGTCAGTTTCAGATACTGGGCAAAGGGAACGCCAAAGAGGTGCTTGTTCTGTTCCGACAGCGGTTTCCCTCCCATCCGATAGGCAACGCTGGTCAGGTTTCCGGCCTCCTTCAGCGAGAAGGTGATGCGCCGCTGGTGGTGCTTGCTGTTGGGGTTGGTCAGCGTTACGGTGTATTGTGCCGAGGGGACGAACTGGTCGCGCAAAGAGGCATACAAAGCTGGATTAACCTTGATGATGGAATCGAACTTGGCCGTCGTGTGGAGTTGCTTCTCGTAATCGAGGCGGAAGGGAACCACCTCGTGCAGGATACGCGGCTTGCGCTGATAGGTGTGTGCCACACGAGCTCCGAACGACACGCGGCTGAAGTAGCCCGAACGGTTTATCCAGTCGGCGCTGATTTTATATGTTGTCGTAGCCTTTGCCCTGCGATTAAAATACTTGCCAAGTCCCAACAGGAGCAGGCGCGGATAGGTGAGGTTCATCGACGCGCCCCACTCGAACGAGTTCATCAGGCTATGCTTGCCCCGTGCCTGGGCTCCCGTCATCCATTCGTACGAACCATAGGCATCGAGACTCAGCGTCTCCGCACCGCGGAACACATTTTGCTTCGACATGGTAAAACTGACGCCCGGTCCCACCAAGCCATTGCTCTTTCCGGCGATATTACCCTTGAACTCAGCATTATAGGGTTTGTCGAGACGAGCCGTAATCTCCACATCCAACGTGTCGCACGTAGCCGTAGTATCCCTTGGAACGTAGCGCATACTCAACTGCGAGAAGATGCCCATTTCTGCCAGATTACTCTGCACCGCATTCTGAACCTGCTGGCTGTAGAGGTCGCCCCTGCGATACGAGATGAAGCGGCGTATGGCACGCATCTTCAACGGATAATGCCCCTCGCGTCCTGTATAGGCCATCGTCACGCTACGGCGTCCTATCGTGTCCACCAATTCCGGTTTCCCATACTCATAGACATTGATGCGGGTGCGTCCCATGTAATACTGCCGACGGGCATTGTCGGGCATCGTAGGCGACGGAACAATCTGCAACTGAACATTCAACGGACGCGCAACAGTATCTGCACGATAGACAATGTCTTCGGGCCGGAAATAATAATAGCCGTTGTTGCGGAAGATATCGCTGAGGCGCTTGCGTTCCTCGTCGAGATAAGGCACACTGAAAGGGTCGCCACGATGCAGAACGCTCCATCGCATGTTCTTCCGTATCAAGGAATCGGCCTGCTGGGGGAAGCCAAGATAGGCAATGCTGTCGAGATGGAACAGTTCACCGGGATGAACCTCATAAGAGACTTTAGCCTTGCGTGGATGCTTTTGCGGCACGGTGTCAAAAGCCACCTGCCCACGGAAGTAACCATAGTTGCGCAGGGTGTTCTGAGCCACCTGACTGCGAACGCGCGGATTAACAGTAGTCAGCGTTACAGGCGTAGCGCCAAAGGTGTTGAACATCCACTTGCCGAACCGTTTCTTGCTATACAAGTAGCGATTGTAGGTCCACAGCCCGACAGCAAGCGGCTGACGGTAGTACGACGAACCCATGAGCGAGTTGTTGGGTTTATAAGCCAACACGCCCTCAACCTCACTTTTTGCCGTAGCATATGCCTCCTTATCCAACTTGGGGTTAACAGCCAAGGGCTGAGAGGCTGTCCCCTTATCGTTGTTTGTTGGAAGGGGATTGTCTTTCACTCCCTTGAGATAGTCGGAAACGGTGTTGTAAGCATCGCCAAGGGCAGTAATGACACCCGTCGAGTCGCCACGTTCCTGCTTGGGCTTAGGCATACGGTCGTACGATACCCGTTTTATACCAGTATAGAGCACCTCACCCTCCGCCAGGTTCTTCGTCTCGCTACAAGAGATAATGAGAAAATGAGAAAATGAGAAAATGAGAATGCGCAGCAAACCAGCCGTCATTCTTCTATTAATATATGTATGAAGCGTTCCCTTTCTCATTTTTCACCTTTATTTTTTCCTCTAAATATGAAGAGCTCACCCAGACGGGTGCTCTTGCGGCGCAGTACGATACCTGCCCCCATCTCCATAATCTCGCCCTCCAGCAAGGACTCTGTATCGCGGTCGTAATAAACTCGCACATAGCGTGTTGCACTCTTATCAAGACGATATTCGACCGACACGTTGTTGATGATGCTCTGTCCCGTATTCTGGGCCTCGCTGCCCGAACTAACCTTACCGCCAATAATCAGGCTGATACGATTGCCCCAGAAGCGTTTGGCAAAGCTGAAGCTGTAATCGGTCTGGGTGCTACCCGAGGCCGACTCCGTATTGTCGATTCCGAAGTTGAGGTCGATGGTGGACAAGGCTCGGTTCGAAATGGCAGAAATCTGAGACTGCAAGAACGAGTTTAGGGCATTGGTGGCACTAAAGCCCGTGGTTCCGTTGCCGCTTTCTGTCAGATACATTCCTGTTGCCAACATGGTTACAGCCACCTTGCCACGCTCCTCGGCACTCATCGTTGCCAACTGATTAGAGACAGTCATGTCCGAGGGTGCCTCGATGGTGAATTCCAGGCCCATATTCTCTAGAGTCTGCGACACCGTAAGCCCCACGTCGAAATTGACACTACGTGGCACGTTGTTCTCATAGACGGTGGTCTTGACACGTTCGCTGGCACTGATGTTCAGACGGGGATTCAGTATATCTCCCGTAAACTCGGCATAACTGCCGCTTTGGATGGCGAAGTTCTTCAGCGACATCACCATCAGCGAATAGTTCATCAGACCACTCACAATGGTATATCGTCCGAAAAGGCGCAAGCCGTCTTGTGTGGTATAGGTCATATTCAAGTCTCCCCCACCCTCCAGGTCGATGCGGTTCGTTCCATCGGAACTGAGCAGACAATGCACCTGTGCAGCCTGATCGATGCCAATGTCCATTTGCATATCAATGTTCTGGAGCGACTTCTTCACAGGTTCCACCTCAAGCGTGTCGGAAAAGTCGACAAAGGTGACTATTTCGGAAAGATGGTCTTCCACAGTCAGCGGCGAATCGGCAAGCACATAGGTTACGTCAGTATTGCCCATCACATTCAGCCCGCCTCGCAACAGGAGGTCGTCGAGGGTTCCCGTCAGGTGTGCTCCAATGTTCACAAACACCTTTCCGTAGGCAACAGCCTTCGGACTCTTGGGGGCATTGATAAGTTCGAAGTTGCGAGCCGACAGGTCGAGGTTGAGCATGATACGCTCAAGGTTGTCAAAGTTGATATTTCCATCCAGCACCAAAGGATTCCGTCCCGTGGAATAGGCTTCGATACGCTTGAAGTCGAGGAAACTCTCGCGAACGCCGATAGTATCGTCGGGAAAGCGGAGGTGCAGGCTATACATGTCGCTGTTCAGGTACATGGAATCGGTAACGATAGCTCCGTTCAGCACAGGATTGGCAACCTTGCCCCGAACACTCATCTCGCCCGTTACGTAGCCTGCCAATTCCATGATGCCATTAGGTATGAAGCCATTGGCCAGCCTCAGCGGTAGCCGGTCGAGTGAAGCCTGAGCATCGATGGAGCCTTGGTCGCTGGGGTCATAGGTACCGGAAAGCAGCCCGACCTCGTTGCCATTGTGAAGAATGATTCCATCGACGTGGTGTGTACCATCGGAGTTGGGCAGATATACGGCATTGATGCCCACATCCTCAAACGCAGCGCCTTCGTAGGTCAACTGCTGCACGTCGCCATCAATCAGGACACTCGTCGACTGCTCCTGCTGCACAAGATGGAAGTCGCCTGCCAATGTGCCCCCCACCTTGGGCATGTAGGGAAGAACGGCGCTGAGTTCGTCGAGGTTGAAATCGTGAACGGACAGGGTTATGTCCTGCAAGGCTTCCTCGTTGGGAGTGCTGTAGAGTTTGAAGCCTGTTCCGTCGTCGGCTATCAAGTCTATATCTGCTTCCAGATGCATGTCGTCATTCAGGCGAATATAGTTATCCTCGTTCAGGGTGAAGCGACGATAGGCAATGACAGGATTGAGGGGACGCAGATGCAGGCGATAGGCATCGTCCTCAAGCAAGAGGTTGGCACCTAAGTCCACACCCTTTCGCCCTTTAGCATCGAAGAAGGTAAGCGCCGCATTGGCACCCGTGGAATTGAGTTCGGCCTTGAGCAACGATTCAAACACCACCTGTTTGTTACGTGGTCCGTTGCGCACCCTTCCGCCGAAGCGTACCACATCGGCTGTGTCCTGATGGATGGTGAACTGGATAGTATCAAGCAGGATGGCTCCCGTATTCAGGGAATAGACATAGCCATCGCCGTTCAGTCCCACCTCCGGGTCGCTGTCCAGATTCAATGCCATCACCTTGTAGTGATAGCCCAACGACTGGATGATATGGGCAAGTGTGTTCTGGTCACCGCTCTTCACACGCAAGTTCACACGTGGCAACAGGCTCTTTAACGTGTCCTGTGCCAAGTGGTGGACGGCAAACTGACGCTTGAGTTCCTGCGTCAGCATATTACTTGTCTTCAGCAGTTGGTCGAGTCCATCGTGCGATACAAACTCCAATTGCAAATCACCAGCCATTGCTTCGGCATACAAGGTATCAGGCTGCATCAGCAGCGACATGGTCAGGTCTGGGGGATAGAACGTGGTATCGGCAAGTATCAGTTCCACAGCCTGCATGTTACCACGAATCGCGTGGGAATCCTTCAAGTTTGTATTGCCGTCTGCCTGCAGGTGCATCGACAAAGCCAAAGGCTTGTCTGTCAGACCCAGTGCATAAAGATCAATACGGTTTACCCCAAACGTAAAGTCGGCTGCTGTAATCTGCTTGTCAAGTTGCAGGGTGGCACAGGCATCTGCCGTCAGCACCTGGTTCTCGCTGTAGAGATTCACCAAAGCCTCGCCGTTGCGTGCATTGGCATTCAAGCGTACATTGTCTATATTGAGATGTCCATAACGCAAGTGAGCAACCTCAATATCGGCTTTGGCTCGTGAACGACGTGACAGCAGGTCGAGGCCCACCCCACTCACCTGAGCGCTGGCTGTCAACTCATAAATAGAATCCTTGGGAAGGAAAGCGTGCAGGTTCAGGTTACGCACATCGAGGTTGCCCCGATAGGCCTCTGAACGAGCATTATAGCGTCCCTTGAGCAGGGCGGTACCCACAGCCTGATACAAACGCAGGTCAACATCGTACTGCTGGTTGTGAAGATGGGCATCGCCCGTCAGTTTCATGTTTGGAAGCTGATAGGTTGGTGCCAGCCCCAGCATCCGACGCACAGGATTCAGGTCACGAGTCTGCACATCAAGTCTAACATCAGCTCCCATCTCATCAGGAGCAAGCACATGAGTTACGTTCCCCGCCACCTGGGCTTCGGCCAGCGGAATCATGGCCAAGCGGCACTCTTCAACCCACAGACTATCTACATTGCCCCGCAACTGTGCCTTCAAGGTTACAGGAGGAGCCTCGGGTATCAATTGGGCAACATCATTAGGCAAATAGCAGCCTGCCACCGTCATCAAGTCCTGCCGGCCTACGGATGCATTGATATCTGCTTCCATCAAGCCTCGGTGTTTAGGAGTCAGAGCCGTCCAGTCCAGTCGCACATGGCCGTTGATATGGCTATATGGTGTATTCAGATGGAAATCAGGAGCCTGAATATGGGTGTCGTCCACCAGCACATCACGTCCTTCAAGACAAATTCCTCGCAACGACATCTCGTTGACCTTACCTTCTACCACAAACAGGGAATCGGCATCCAGAAGCAGATGGTCCACACGATAGATGCCATCGGCAAGATTGACATCGCCGCCCTTAATACAGAGTTCTTTCACACCCCCACTTACCAACAGCGAGTCGCCCACCGTGTGGAAGGTAACCCTTGTGTCTTTCAGACAGATATCACCCAAACCTATGCTCCACAAGATGGGTTCTGATTCCGTAGTGTCAACTACTGTCGTATCGCGCAGTTGAATGTCCACATCGCATCCCTCCAACTGGGCACCAGTCAACACAGCACGCTGTTCCTTGAGCGCAATGTCATCGGCATTCAGATGCAAACTACCCAAACGTCCTCGTACAAAGACTGTTGCAATCAAATCTCGTGTATCCAGTACGCCGTCTTGCAAATCGACGCCATCAACGCCTAAGCGCCAATCGAGAATACGGGAGAAGTCGAGATCCACCACTGCATGGCGCACAGCAACTATCGTATCAGGAGGAGTGGTAATGGAAAACTGTTGCAAATCGAGGTCGAGCGGGAAGCGGATTCGGACACGTTCAAGGCGAACCTCCATTCCAGTCTTTTCCGAAGCGTATGCCGTAACACGGCCGACCGCCCATTGTTGAACAGCAGGAATGTAGAAAACAGCCATAAGTAGTGCACACAGCACCACGGGGCTTAGCAATATGCCCACTACCCAAAGCGTTATCTTCTTCCTGCGACGCATCCCTACTTATTTAATAATTACCTTGCGCCCATTAAGGATGTAAAGACCCTTGGAGAGACGAGACCCGGCTTGCGTTCCATTGAGAATCCGACGGCCTGAAAGGTCGTATATACCCTTATTTGTCGTGGTTGCAACCTCTGCTGCATCGGACTGGGGAAGGTCTATATCATCGACGATGTGCGACGAGTTGAGGGGGAAGAGCATCCACTGACGATGAGTTGGCGTAGCATTCGAGGCTTCGTCGTATTGCCAAATGGTAACTGTTGTGCCAGCATTGGACGAGGCGTTCGATAAATCAAAGCCATGACTGCGACCGTTCGTGGCCAGAATCTTGAAATAAGGATAGTCCACTTCGTCGATATAGAAAGCTTGTTCACTGGCTTCATTCTTCACGGCAGTCAAAGAAGAACTGCCCGATGCACGATGGGCCGTAAGTCGCAATCCCAGAGCATTCTGGAAACCGTATATTCCCTTACCTTTATCGCTGAGTCGCCAGCGTTGGGCTTCGCCATAATCAACATTCTCTATAGTCACCTTGCTGGCATTGGCAGATAGGGCACGTGTGGTTTCCTGACGCGGAACGATAAGGTACTCGCATCCGTCAGCAAGGAGGTCATCGATGCCTGCACGAGGCGACCTAATGGGAATAACGAGTGTGGTGATGCTCTGGGCTGGCATATTCAGGAGAATCTTGCTACCATCCAGTTTCACACTACCCAAGGCGCTGGCCAGATTTTCATTACCAGAGGTACGATAGGCACGAATCTTGCTGCGAGCAGGCATGTCGTAAAAAAGCGAGAGGTCGATGATGTGGGTGGTTGCTGCACCTTCATTCAAGGCAACGAGCACCAGGGTGTCGCGCTGGGCATTGACAGCCGCCAACGACTGGGGGCAGAGCGAAGTAATGATGTCATAGCCCCGTTTGATGAATCGCGAGCATTGCTGCCGTACATAATAGTTCTTCACCTTCGAGTAGGTTTGGTCGGCAAAACTGCCTCGAATGGTACACCACTGGTCGTTGGCCTCTTCCATATACTGCCAGTCAATCCACGCCTCGGGCTGGATGTAGCGCATGTCATCAATCAAACGCTGTGCCATACTGAGATTGCCGGCAATGCCGCTTCCGCCCGAGCCTGTCTCGCTCATCCACAGGTCTTTACCCGCTTGGTGAGCCAACTGGGCGAAGCGGGCACGATCCACGTTGCTGCCCGAGTAGGTGTGGGTATTCCACTGCCCCACGAGATTGTCAGCGCTCGCTGAGATGAAGCGTTTGAAACCTTCGACCGCCAGTCCCACGTTGGTTTCATCGGCAGCAGAGATTACGGTATTGAGACCCGACTCCCGAAGGATGGGTTCCAAGACACGCACAAAGTTGATTTGGGATTCATAGTCGAAATGGCAACCTTCCTGCGGACCATTGGCATACCAGAAGCTGGTGGCAGATTCGTTGAAAGGCTCCAACGTCTTGAACTCAATGCCGTACTCGTCCTTATAATGCTTGCAAACGTCTACCAAATAGTGGGCAAACTCCTCGTAGTATTCGGGTTTGAGGTTATCTTTCCCGCCATCCGCATTGCCGCTACAACAACCGCTATAAGTCATGTAATAGGGACAAGAATTACTGAACGCCTCGAAAACAGCATCGGGTCGTTTCTCCTTGATTTTCAGCATTATCTTACGTTGAGCAGCATCACGATCCCAATGATAGACATCTTCCGTAGAATCCTTAAAGCCTTCCATCTCAGCACGCAGTCCTTTGCCTTTGCCCATGTGGTGAGGCTCGCAATTACGGTTCAACGGGTCGTCGCCACCACCAATATTATAGCGGAAGTGACTATAATTCAACCCTGTGGGACTCACGAGCCAAGTGATGATTTCATCAATCTTCTTGTCCGACCACTTGCCACACTGACCAGCCCACCAACAAAGCGAAACGCCCCAGCCGTCAAAATGCTGACGGACGACGAGTGGATTCACCATATAGCGAGCCGTATCGGCTGGTGGCTGCTGATTAACTTCGTCGGCAAAGTACCAATGGTGCTTGACATCAGAGCCACTCTTATCGGTATAAACTTTGGAGTGTCCGTCATTGCTATCGGTACCCAAATATTTGTTATTCGCCTTGCAACGCAACTTCACGAACTGACCAGAGGCCTGCTCTATAGCCCACTTGGCCTCGTCACCCGAAGCATCGGCAATGAACTTCGAGTTCCACTGACCGGAATTCGACAGGAACAGAGACTCGTCAGCAATCTGTATCGTATAATATCCTTGCCCGTCAGACGTGAGAACCAGTTGCTGCGGATTGCTCTTCGTCGCAGCTTCAATCCATCCTCCTGCGTCGGCCCCCATCTCCAAATGGTTACCGCTACTATGCATCAGGAAGATAGGCATCCCCTCCTTGAGTTCCGTTTGTCCCCACACCGCCATATTCATCAAACAACACATCACTATTGTGCTAATTCGATGCCAACACAAATAGCGTGGCATTTCTCGCTGTTTTACAACATTCTGTATCATAATCATTTAATCTGATGCGTGAAGACTTTATTTAATCTAACAGGATAGAACAGGAGAGACCCGCCGAACGGGTGTCATAGAGATAAAAGGGAGAGGCTACGACCACAGACTTCGGTTCGCGACGAAGGTGTTTCGCATCGCGTTGGTCGATGTGGAAAAGGCGCTTCCAGACTGGGAGCATCCAATAACCGGCGTTGGCACAAAGGATGCCCGTGCCAGCTCCTGCCAGCACATCACCCACCCAGTGGCGTTTGTTATAGACACGCAGAAAAGCCACGCTAGTAGCCATCGCGTAAGCGGCTGAGCCATAGCCCCATCCGTATTCGATGCGCACGAGCTCGGCTCCCGTGAAGGCAGTAGCGGTGTGACCAGAGAAGAAGGAGTTGCGCTTGTTAGAATCGGGACGGGTTTCCTTGACAGTGTACTTGACGGTATTGGTGACACCAGCCATGAAGAGATGGGCCGTAGCTGAAGCCAGAAAGCGGTCACGGAAATTATTTCGGGACTTCACACCCGGAATAAAGCCCAGAGTCAGATGTACCGCCGATGGTACATATTGCAAATATTCATCAGCCTTACATTTGTGGCCTTGCGGGTTAAGGTCGTTACGTGCATGATTCTCAAGCCAGTCTATGGGACTCTGTTTAGCAAGTCCCCACGCACCAGTACCTATCAGGAGGGCAGGCGCCACAAGTTGCTTCGGTTGAAAGCGATACTCGCGGCTCATGGTGTCCACCGCCGCCGACAAAGAATCTCCTTGTGCCATCATCGTTTGAAAAGATGCACTGAGAATTAAGATGAAGGATAATATTCGTAAAACGGATTTCATAAATCAATCTTTAGGGTTGCAAGAAGACCACGGGGAATGGTGAGCGTCATATTGGGACCACGACTCTTCAATCCACGATAGCCTTGTGGAAAACACATCTCGGTATAGACATTGCCGAAATCATATATATTGTAACACAATAGGTTAAGGCTCATAGGATACTTCTTGACTGTCCAACAGAAACGGGCATGCAGGTCGAAATTGAAGAGAGCACTCTCACGACATCCAAAGTTGCCATCCGTGGGGTTGATACCACGTGTGGAGCCAGGTCGGATGGCAGCCTGCGTGTCGCCCGACACATCTGTACTGGTGGCTGTATTGAAGTAGCTGAAAGGCTGTCCGTCAGTCCATCGGAGGTTACCACCGAACTGAAACCATTTGCACACGTTATAGGCCAAGTAGATTCGGCAGACATAGGCTTTATCTTGGTCGAGTCGCCCTACACCGGGATAGCGTCCCTTGGTGTTCTCAAGCGTGGCTTGCGTGTTGGGATTGGCAGTGGATTCGCTGAGCACGCCGATGTTATTGGCAGCCGGTCCGTTGCCCAGAGCCGACAGTCCTACGCCCATCATAGACTGCCACGAGAGACTGAACAGCACCTTACGCCCACGATAGGTGTAGCGCGAGGTTTGTGACATGTAATATGGAGTGTTCGTAAAGAAGCCTGTACCCATCAACTCTGTCGGCGTGTAATCTACAAAGTATTCATGTGCCCCAGGGTTCATGAAATAATAGCCATTGGAATCCGTAAAGCCATTGGCTGCTGCCCCACCCTGAAACTGTGCCATCCATGTGTGATAGAACTTTTTGAAAGTTTGCAGCAAGGCAATCTCATGCCGACCGAAATGCAGGTGAATAGGCAAGTCAAATATCAGGTAGGCAGGTTGTTGCAGGTGGCGGGCATAGTGGTGACGGTTGCCACCCGTCGTAGTGAAGAGTCGGTTGGTTCCGCTGAAGCATACATCAGCATTCATATAGTCGCGACTCATGAAACGTATGTCCTCGATGTTGTAGCTTACACGGTCGTGTGCCAAGGTCAGTCCTACTTGGAACCACTTGGCAGGACGGTAGTCGAGACTGAAGGCGGCACGCAGGTTTGGCGAGACCTTGGTGCGATGACTAAGCACCATCCCATCCAGAGTAAAGCCGAGTTGACCGCTAAGCTGAAGTTTAGACGAGACGTGGTGATTAGCCTCCAGCCCCACTCTATTCTCCAACAAACCAGAGGTGAAGGCACGGCTGGTCCAATCATAGCGGTATAGTGCAGTGGGAGTCGCAGCAAGCATGTGCTGCATATAAACTTCGTTACTGAACTTCGTGGACGTAGGATTGAAATAAAGCAATGAATTATAACCATCGGCCTTCAGTCGGAGCCATTTCTTCAGGGGGCGTTCGTAGGTCAGCGCCCACGATAGTTCACTCCAATTGCCATCAGCCATCCAAGGTTCCAGCGACTCGCCGTCTTGGTCAACGATGTTTCGGCGAAACTGCAGGTCATCGTGACGCAACACGTTTGTGGACCATGTTAAACCCGTTGTCAATCCCTTCCGCTTGGCATACAATGAGGCACTGTATGTATTGAGCTTCATCACTTCGTCCGTATTGTAGTAGAACTCCGAACCATAGTTCTCCTTCCCTGAGAAGTTGATGAAATAGCCCAGTTTGTCAAGCCACTTAACAGCAGGCAATCGCCCGTCCATCTGCACTTTATAGTACCCCGCAGAATATAGTGGATTTGCCTGAATCAGTCCATTCTGGTCATAGTTGGGATAAGCCTGTACGCCCATGCTGGTATACAGGTGCTGACGGTATTTCCGTCCTTTGCTGTCTTTTAGCGTGTAGGCAATGTCTGTCGTACTTTGTCCCTGAACGTACTGTCGGCGATGAATGGTTGAGGGGTCGTAGGCACCCTCGGTCCCCGTCCCATGGAAGAGGTGAACAATACCTTCTGTTGTTGGGTTTATGCCACCCAGATTTCCTCGATTGAAGGATACCGATGCATAGTCGCGTGCCAAGGTATCGAGTTCGAAGCTGAGCACAGATTCTCGCGCATTGATACTCAGGTTATATTGCTCCATATTAGGGACATAGCTGGTAGAGCCTGCCGTAAAACGGTTGTCAACGCGGAACCCATCTACATAGTAACGGTTCCATCGGTAGGAGTTGCCGTCAACGGAGAACATAAGCTGTCCCGACTCATCCCACTGCCCAACATGCAAACCTTGATACACCGTACGGTCGCTCATGGCATCAAGCCAATGCACGAGATGCCCTTGATGGTAAAAGTCGCGGAAGAACACGGCTTTTACCGAGTCTTCCACCATCTCTGCCCTGGCTATTATTGCAACAAATCCCAGCACAGACACCAAGCCCATCCGTCTCATTCGCCCCATTATTTCTTCTTCAGAATATCAATGTTATAAGCCAATCCCAAGCGCACCTGCTGATAGGGGTAGTCGCGAACACCGTATTGATAGGCCGCCACGACCTCCCACTGCTTTACTTTGTACGAGAAGTTTGTCTTCAGCGTCATGGGACAGTCGTGGGCAATATTACCGCCGTTTCCCGCATTATGCTCCCAGCCGTTATAGCCGCCAAAGGTCTCAGAGAGTGCGAAATAACGATTCTCCCACTTCAACATAACACCATATTGTACGGCATCGTTCTGCCGACCGTTATCTGTCTGCCAACAAAGGAAACCCGCAGAGGCTGCCAGACGCAGACGATGTTTCCAGTTTCCCTTGCCAACACCAAACGACTTTCCCAATGAAGTATCAAAGAAATAACCTGGGCCGTCGTAGTAACGGGCATGATAAAACTCACCACCCGATGCCGTCTTCAGCGCAGCACGCAACACCCAGTCAG
Organism: Bacteroidaceae bacterium; assembly: GCA_045220575.1. GTDB lineage: Bacteria > Bacteroidota > Bacteroidia > Bacteroidales > Bacteroidaceae > Physcousia. Next base: position 643 of record JBGUVX010000047.1, on the reverse strand, counting down.
GACGATATTTCTTTTCCGTCAGCAGGTGCATGTCGGCACTCACAAACACGTCACCCATCAAATGACCTTTTTTAGCATTGGCCTGATTGGCTGGCAGTATGCGACACGCTGCAATATTGCGGTCGCTATTGCGGTACCACTCCATCACAGGCATCCACACCGACAAGTTGGCGCGACGTGTCCACAGGGGAACATTTGCCTTCAGCGCAACATCTGAAGTATGGTCGCCGCGGTTACCATGAAAGTAATCGCCTGCAAGCTCAATGCGCAATTCACCACTCACCCGTCCGTCCAGCATGTCAGGCACGGGGAAAGCATTCGGACCGAAATAATAAGGAGATATCAGAGTAACATTGCGCAGCACAGGCTTATCCAATGCCGTCTGTGCCTTTAATCCTAATGAACATAAAGCAACGCATATCAACAATAAACGTCTCATAACACCATTTTGCCTACAAAGATACTGCAAACCGCGCGAAATACAAAGAATATATTCTTTTTATTTCAGAGATTAGCCCCATAAGTCCTATAGGGCCCATTAGTCCCATAAGCCCCTTAAACGAAGCAAGCCCTCCAGTCACTTGGACTGAAGGGCTTGTTCTTTGAAAAACGGCGGCTACCTACTCTCCCACAATAGCAGTAC
>JBGUVX010000046.1:0-17039 GCA_045220575.1 Bacteroidaceae bacterium | reverse complement strand
GCCTCGATGCGACGACCGTGGGTGTGGGGAGGCATCGTGTTCCATGCAGCACCGGGGTTCAATTGCGTCAGTCCGAGCTGCAGTTGGCAGGGGCCTTCCTCCAGAACGTCGTTGACGATGAGCTTATAGACCGTGCGGTTGTTGCACTCCTCCAGACTTCCTACAGGTCCCCAGATGGCAGCCTTCAGCGAACCCTTGCGACCGTCGAGCGTAATCCACTGCGTCTTGTAGTGCTGGTGGGCAGTGGCGCTGTTCAGGTAGAACTTGGCGGGCTTCGAAGCATCCTTGCTCTTGAACTCTACAACCTTGTTTACATCCTTGTCCTTGCCGATGTGACCACGACCGATGTACAGCGCCTCCTTGGGACTGAGGGCATATTCCTTACCGTCGACAACAACTACGCCGTCGCCCAGTCCGCAGTTCACGATGCCAATCTCGCGGTTGTACAGGAAATACTTCTCCTTGATGGTCTTGTCAACGTCCAAGCCCAGCTCCCAGAAGTTCTCCAGCTTCAGGGTCTGGTTTACGGGCATTGCTCCGCCGAAGATGAAGCGGTCGTAGTGGCTGTAGGTCAGCAGAATGGAATCGGCCTCCATCACCTTCTCCATCACAAAGCGCTCGCGCAGCGTCTTGGTGTCGTACTCCTTTACATCCTGCGGATGGCAGGCAGTTTGGAACTTCACATGCTGACGACCCACAAAGCGGTCAGCCTCCTGTGCCACGCATAGCGTGGAAATTAAGAATGAAAAATTAAAAATTAAGAATGCGATACGTTTCATAGTATGTATTGTTTTGAATTTAATAATCTTGAATTTACTTCTCTGAAGCCACAATGCGCATGCGGTTCCATACGAGCATAGCAAGGGTGATGAGGGTGAGCACGCCCATACCAATCCAGCGGAGGTACTTCACGCAGGCGTAGATGACGTAGCCGAAAAGCGAAGAGGCGAAGTCAAGGGCACCACCTTCGAAACCTTCGGGAATCTTTGCAGCCGAAGCCGTTGGGTCGGTCTTGTAAACCTCATTGGCAGCCAGCGTGAAGGCAGAAGCCATATCGGTAACGAAGTAGAGACCGACGATGAGTGCCACGAGACCGATGATGAGACTCTTCACCACATTACCCTTCGTGAATGGAAGGATGAGGGGGAAGAGATAGAACATACCTGCCAATGAGGCAAGGGGCAGGAACTGGTTGCCCGGCAGGAATACGGCGATAGCCAGTATGACGGGAATAAGAATGATAGAGCAGACAAGGGTAGTGGGATGACCAATGACCAGAGCTGGCGACATACCGATGTTAACCTGCATTCCTCCGAAACGCTTCTTGGCAACCTCCTGTGTCTTCTCAGCGATAGGCTTCAAGCCTTCGATGAATAGCCCTGTGATGCGGGGAATAAGTTCCATGACGGCTCCCATTGTAACACCGAGGAACAGTATCTTCTTGATATCGAGCTGAGCTGCCCAACCGATGAGGGCCCCAACGATTACGCCCAACACCAAGGGTTCACCCAATACGCCGAACTTCTTCTTCAAGCCCTCAGCATCGATGTCGAGACGGGAGAAGCCAGGGATGCGGTCGAGTAGCCAATTGATTGCAACAGCAAATACAGTAAAACTTTGACAGAAAGGTTGTGGAATACTGATTCCCTGCAAGTTATAGTGCTCTTGGAATCGTTCTGCGGTAAGGTCAGCCATTACCAGCGTGATGATATAGCACACAATGGCGGCGAAGTAGCCCCACAGCAGGCTCTGGTCCATCACGAAGTAGGCAACGGCACCGATGAAGGCGAAATGCCAGTAGTTCCAAAGGTCGATGTTCACCGTGCGCGTACACTTGGTAAAAAGCATTAGCAGGTTCACACCCAGACAAATGGGAATTATAAGAGCTCCAACGGCTGTGCCATAGGCTACGGCTGCTGCCGCAGGCCATCCCATGTCGAAGACCTTCAGTTGCAGGTCATAAAGTTCTGAGATACCCTTCAGCGGGGTGTCGAAATTCGAGGTTAGCAGGGCGGTGACGATGCCGAGACCGACAAAACCCACACCAACGTAAAGACCGCTCTTCAGAGCTTTGCCAAACTTCATACCTATGCACAGGCCAATGATTGTGAACAGGATGGGCATCATGACCGACGCCCCAAGGCTGATGATGTAAGTAAATACTTGTTCCATTATTTAGTTTTTAAGGTTATACTGTTTAGTCCTCCCCCTCGGGGGAGCGGGGAGAGGGGCTCTTATTCGAAGGAGAAGGTGGTGCCGCCAATGCGGTGTCCGTCGGCAAAGATGTCGGCGCGATAGGTGCCGGCAAGCAGCGTCTGGGTTACATCCCAGTAAACGGTTACGGCCTGTTCCTCGCCAGTGTATTCGATATCCTTGCGGATGGAGTATTCCAGTGTGCGGTTCTCGTAGGGGAATGTTCCACCTTGGGTGAGTACTTCGTTGGTAGGTGTCATGATACGCACATAAACGCTCTTCATGCCAGTCTGCGCCGTCACGTTACGACTGATGGTGAACGAAATCTGGAAGCGCTTCACATCCTTGACCTTTGTGGTGGCTTTGCCCTTCTTGTTCTTGCCGAAGGCCGAAACACCCGTTGCATCGAGCTGTGAGGCAATGGCTACCTTGTCCGTCAAGGACTCCTTCTCCGTGGTTAGGTTCGAGATGTGTTGCTGTGCCTGCTGGTTTTCCGTGCGTAGGCTTTGGTTCTCCATGTTCAACTGCTGGTTGAGCTGGTTGAGCGAATCTATCTGCATCACGTAGTTGCGAAGGATTTCGCGCAGCGTGGCCAGTTCCTTCTTCAGACGCATAATCTCTGCAGCATCGTTACTCTTCGTACGCTTCAGTTCTTCCTGAAGTTCCTGCACGCGCTGCTGTTCTTTCTCCAGTTGGGCAATCAGCGAGTCGTTGTTGATTTGTGTCTGCAGTTCCTGATACTGGCGAGCAAACTCCTCGTATTCGTTTTCCATCTCCAGCTTGTCCATTTCGGCCAGGGCTTGCAGTTCTTTCATCTGTTCGTTGTCCTCCTCGGCCTTGTTGGTACGATAAGCCAGGTAGGCTATAATGCCGCAAAGCACAACCAGTGTGGTCACGGCTGCAACGATAAGTAGTTTCTTTTGTTTCATATATTTATCTAAAAGACTAATTTTCTATTCTTATGTCGTTGCCCCACATGAGTTTCTCGCGCAGAGTGCGGAAGAAACTGCTGCTGGGACGTTTCAGAACACGTATGTTATAGGGTGCACGTCGGATAGTGAGGCTGGTATTCTCGTCACACGTCTCGCTTCGTCCGTCTATGGCCACCAAAAAGTTATGGCTGCGACTCGATACTGAAAGCTTCACTTCTGAGTCGTCACAGATGGTAATGGGGCGCACGTTCAGGCTGTGTGCGGCAACGGGCGTGATTCCCAGCGTGCCGGCATTGGGCGACATGATGCTGCCTCCGACGCTCAGAGCGTAACCTGTAGAGCCCGTGGGCGTGTTTATGATGAGACCGTCGGCTTGATACGTAGTCAGGTATTCGCCGTTGATGTCCACTCGGATGCTTATCATCGACGAGTTGTCGCGCTTAAGCACAGCCACTTCATTCAGGGCGTATGGATAGTTTGAGGGAACTGGCGCGGTTCCGTTCATCCTCACTTCGAGTACGCTGCGTTCCTCTAACCGATAGTCACCGTTGTAGATGCAGTCGATGGTGGCATCTATCTCGTCGCCGCTCACGTCTGCCAGAAATCCCATTCGTCCCATATTGATGCCGACGATGGGGATTCCCTTGTCGCCCACACGGGTGGCTGTTTGCAGGAAAGTTCCGTCGCCGCCCATGGATATGGCAAAATCTGCCTCGAAACGATTGTCCTCAATTAGACCGGTGGGCTCAATATTCAGTTGTATTTCCTTGGTCAGGTAATCGTAGAATGGGCGGTCTATGAACACGTCGGATTCGTGACCTTCCAAACATCCCAACAGCTTTTTTACCAGTGCCGATTTCTTGGCCTGATAGATGTTTCCAAAGAGTGCAAATCGCAGTTTGCGCATAATTAGTTCCCTTTTATTGCTGCAAAGGTACGAAACAATTGACAATTGACAATTGATAATTGATAATTATTTCTTAACTTTGCCTTGAATTTGACTTAAAGTATTGTGAAAGAATGACGAAACTAAGTGTAAATATCAATAAAATTGCCACTTTGCGCAATGCGCGTGGAGGGGACAATCCCAATGTCGTGCATGTGGCGCTGGATTGCGAACGCTTTGGTGCGCAGGGCATTACCGTACATCCCCGTCCCGACGAGCGCCATATCCGCCGACAGGATGTCTTCGACCTGCGTCCGAGCCTGACTACGGAGTTCAATATCGAGGGCTATCCCTCGCCCGAGTTCATGGACTTGGTTTTGCAAGTTGTGCCCACACAGGTTACCCTTGTGCCCGACAGTCCCGATCAGCTTACGAGCAATCACGGATGGGACACAAAAGCGAATGAGGCCTTCCTTACGGAGGTGACCACCCGTTTCCAAGAAAAGGGCATCCGTGTGAGCATATTCGTTGATGCCGATGTGGAGATGGTTGAGTATGCTGCCCGTACGGGAGCCGACCGAGTGGAACTCTATACCGAACCTTATGCCACGCTTTATCCGAAGGGCAGGGAAGAGGCTATTGCACCATTCGTCCGTGCTGGTCAGCGCGCCAAGGAACTGGGACTGGGACTGAATATGGGACACGACCTCAGTCTTGAGAACCTTTCCTATATGCACGAACGTATGCCCTATGTAGATGAATGCAGCATTGGTCACGCCTTGGTGTGCGATGCCCTGTATCTGGGTCTCGAAGAAACCATCCATCGCTACCTCGCCTGCCTCAGTTAACCTTTTAACATTTTAACATTTAACCTTTTAACCTATATGATTTACACATTCCTTGCCACTGGCTTCGAAGATATAGAAGCATTGGCTCCCGTTGATATTATGCGCCGTGCAGGCTTGCAAGTAGAGACCGTAAGCATCACGGACGAGATTGTGGTGACAAGTGCTCACGGTGTGGGCATCGTGGCCGACCGCACGTTGGCAGAAGTCGATTTCGATGATGCCGACCTGCTGTTTCTGCCTGGCGGAATGCCTGGTGCAACAAATCTTGATGCTTGTCAGGAGTTGCGCGAGGGCATTGTGCAGCACTTCAAGGCAGGTCGCCCCGTTGCTGCCATCTGTGCCGCTCCGCTTGTTTTGGGCCATCTTGGCATCCTTGAGGGTAAGAAATCTACTTGCTATCCCGGCTTTGAGACGGAGTTGAAGGGAGCTGACTATACGGCAGCGCTTGTCGAGCAGGATGGACTTATTGTTACAGGTAAGGGCCCAGGTGCCGCTATGGAGCTGGGCTATGTGCTTGTCGAGCGTCTGAAGGACAAGCAAACAGCCGATGCCCTGCGCGAAGGCATGATGTATAACTTCCTGCTTCGTAATTCGTAATTACTATTTCGTAATTCGTAATTACTAATTCGTAATTATGAAAGATTATGTCATCATAGTAGCTGGTGGCAAGGGACTGCGGATGGGCGGTGATGTGCCCAAGCAGTTCCTGCCCGTTGGCGGTCGGCCTGTCCTGATGCGGACATTGGAACGCTTTCATGAAGTAGACCAGAGTCTCGGCATCATCCTTGTCCTTCCGAAAGACCAGCAGGATTACTGGCGGCAATTGTGTGAGGAATATGGTTTTGCGGTTCATCACCAGGTAGCCGATGGCGGCGAGACACGTTTCCACTCGGTGCAGAACGGTCTGACGCTGGTGCCAGACGATGTCGATGGGGTGGTGGGCGTGCACGATGGAGTGCGCCCCTTCGTCTCTGCCGAGGTCATATCCCGTTGCTATGAAGCAGCTCGCGAGCATGGAGCGGCGGTGCCTGTCGTGCCTGTGGTGGAAACCGTAAGGCAGTTGTTGCCCGAAGGCGACAGCCAGACGGTGGACCGCAACCTGTTCCGTCTGGTGCAGACGCCACAGACATTCCGCATTCCGCTGTTCAAGGATGCTATGCGACAGCCCTATCAACCAGCTTTCACCGACGATGCCTCGGTCATGGAAGAGATGGGCTACCGCATCTCCCTGGTCGATGGCAACCGCGAGAACATCAAGCTGACCACCCCCTCCGACATCCAGTATGCGGAGTTTCTTTGTGTCAATTAAAAGTTGACAAACGTCGCCTATGAACGTGCTCGACTATCCCGTGACGTACCTGTCCAACGTGGGGCCGGCGAGGGCCAAACAGCTCGCCGACGGCATGGGGGTGCGCACCTACGGCGACCTGCTGCAGCAGTTCCCCTCGAAGCACATCGACCGCAGCCGCTTCTACTACAGCCACGAGCTCACCACCGACATGCCCTACGTGCAGATGCGCGGCCAGATACTCTCCTTCGAGGAAGAAGGCTTCGGGCGCAAGCGCCGCATCGTCGGCCACTTCAGCGACGGCCACGGCATAGTCGACCTCGTCTGGTTCAACGGCCTGCAATACGTCGAGAAGACCTACAAGCTGCTCACCGACTACGTCGTCTTCGGGCGGCCCACCATGTTCCGCGACCGCTTCAACATCACCCACCCCGAACTGACCGAAAGGGAAGCCTGGGAGCGCATGCACAGCACATCCGCCTCAGGCCTGCGACCCTACTATTCCATACCCGAGAAACTGCAGAAGCGCGGCATCAACACACGCATGGTCGAACAGTGGGTGCAGACCGTCTTCCGCCTCCTCCACGAACCGCTGCCCGAAACCCTGCCCGGCCACCTGGTGCGCGAGCTGCACCTCATGACGCGCGACGAGGCCATACGCACCATGCACTACCCCCAGTCGGCAGAACACCTCAGCCGCGCCACCTACCGACTGAAGTTCGAGGAACTCTTCTTCATACAACTCAACATTCTGCGATACAGCCGCGAGCGCAACCGCCGCTTCGTCGGACACGTCTTCCCCATCGTCGGCGAGCTCTTCAACCAATTCTACTACCACCACCTGCCATTCCCCCTGACCGAAGCCCAGAAGCGCGTCATCCGCGAGATACGGCGCGACACACAGACAGGCCGACAGATGAACCGCCTGCTGCAGGGCGACGTCGGCAGCGGCAAGACACTCGTAGCCCTCATGACCATGCTCATCGCCCTCGACAACGGCTACCAGGCCTGCATCATGGCCCCCACCGAAATCCTGGCCGAGCAGCACCTCGACACCTTCCGCCGCTTCCTCGGCGACATGCCCGTGCGGGTCGAACTGCTCACCTCCACCATCAAGGGAAAGCGCCGCGAAGCCATCCTCACAGGACTGCAGACAGGCCAGGTGCAGATACTCGTCGGCACCCATGCCATCATCGAAGACAACGTCCTCTTCCGCAACCTCGGCTTCGTAGTCATCGACGAACAGCACCGCTTCGGCGTAGCCCAGCGCGCCAAGCTCTGGAACAAAGGAGGGCAGGCAGCCCCCCACGTCCTCGTCATGACCGCCACACCCATACCCCGCACACTCGCCATGACCGTCTACGGCGACCTCGATGTCTCCGTAATCGACGAACTCCCACCCGGTCGCAAGCCCATACAGACCATCCACCACTACGAGAACCGCCGCCAGGAACTCTACCGCGGACTGCGGCAGCAAATCTCCCTCGGCAGGCAAGCCTACATCGTCTTCCCCCTCATCAAGGAATCCGAGAAGATGGACCTCCAGAACCTCGAAGAAGGCTACCGCGAATTCTGCAAGGCATTCCCCGACCTCCACATCAGCATGGTACACGGCAAGATGCGACCCGCCGACAAGGACAGCGAGATGGACCGCTTCGTCCGCGGCGAGACCCAGATACTCATGGCCACCACCGTCATCGAAGTCGGCGTCAACGTACCCAACGCCTCCGTCATGGCCATCATGAACGCCGAGCGCTTCGGCCTCGCCCAGCTCCACCAGCTACGCGGCAGGGTAGGGCGCGGCGCCGACCAGTCCTACTGCATCCTCGTCACCTCCTTCAAGCTCTCCGCCGACACCCGCCGGCGCATACAAATCATGTGCGAGACAAACGACGGATTCGAAATAGCCGAGGAAGACATGAAGCTGCGCGGCCCCGGCGACCTCGAAGGAACACAGCAAAGCGGCATACCCTTCGACCTGCACATCGCCAACCTGGCACGCGACGGCCAGCTCGTACAGCTCGCACGCGACGTAGCCCGCCGCGTCCTCGACAGCGATCCAGACTGCAACCAGCCCGACCATGCCCAGATGTGGGCCGCCCTCGCCGACCTCAACAAGCGCACCGTCGACTGGTCCTCAATCTCCTGACCCGACACAAACCAATCCCCCCCAATCGAAGGATCAGGGGGAATAAAGAAAAGCATCGTGTCCGCTCCTTTCGTATGCGTACGCGAACTATAATATTTAATGTATAGCGTTCAGGGGATGATGAAGTTAATCCACTCTTGACGGACGGAAACCACGAAAGGAGCATCGATGGCAGGCAAAACCTGTCCGTCGATGCTGACGCAAGCCTTGCCCGTATCCTGGAATTCGATACGCTGGCGCGAGCGGTAGGGACGCACATTGCGATGCGTCAGGAACTTTCCCGTAAGCAGCATATACATGCCAGCCACCAGTTGCGATATGGCAGGGTGGGAGATTGTTGTCACGTCCAGCATTCCATTGTAAGGCACGGCATTGGGGGTGAGCCCGTAAGCATGCGCGTTGCCCAGGCAAATGTTCATAAAACTGCCTTCAATCAGTTCGTGGTTCACCTTGAAACGCGCATGATGCTCCATGCGGTGGAAGAGCATCAGGAAAAAGCTGCTCAAATAGCTCAACGAAGACAGACCCCAGAAACGATATGTCTTGTGCTTGATGTTGGTGATGCTGGCGGCAACTCCGACATTCAGGCAGTTGAGGAAATAGCGAACTTTACCCTCTGCCTCCATGACGCCCACATCCACTTTGCGCACTCGTCCCTGCATCAGCGCCTCTACAGCCTTCAGCGGCTCGTCCTCGTCGATGTCCCAGAATTTGGCATAGTCGTTGCCGTGCCCGTTGGGAATGATGCCAAAGGTAACGGTTTTCCGCAATTCAGGGTCAACGCTCATCACGCCGTTAATGGCACGATTCAAGGCGCCGTCGCCACCCACTATGACGATACGTTCGTATCCGTTTTGTGCCAGCATTGCCGCCAGACGCTCCTCTGAGCCTCCTCCCTCGCTCTGAACAAAGTCGTATTCCACTCCCAGCTCGTTCAGGCGGCGGCGTATCTCCTCCCATCTACGATGCGTGCGCAGCACACCGCTCTTCGGACTATAGATTATTCCCCAACGCATATTATTAAATTATGTATTAAATAACTTTATGATTTCATTAACCTTCTCATCCATTGGCAGTGTGGCATCAATCCAGCGGATGGGGATGCCTCGCCGCTCCTCCATACCTCGGAACCAAGTCATCTGGCGCTTGGCAAACTGATGGATGGCAATCTCAAGCTGGCGGAACATTTCATCGTATGACAACTGTCCGATGCAGTAAAGTGTCACATATTTGTATTCCAGTCCATAGCGTATCAGACGCTCGGCAGAAACATGTTTCAACAGTTCTTGCACCTCCTCTATCATCCCGTTCTCAAGTCGTTCCTTGAGACGCTTGGTAATCTTGGCACGTCGCAGTTCACGGTCTATGCGAAGGCCTATGGTCAGGCTCCGTCGGTCAGGGAAGCGCACAGGTCCCAGTTCGAAACTCTTCAGTACGGATTCTATATACAGTCCCGTGCCGCCACACATTACAGGAATCTTGCCCCGGGCAGTAATGTCCATGAAGGCATTCTGAAAAGCACACTGGAACTCATAGACGTTGAAACGATAGCCAGCCTCGGCAATATCAATAATATGGTATGGGATTTGCTCGCCTTCCACGATGTAATCATCCAAGTCCTTTCCCGTGCCAATAGTCATGCCTCGATACACCATGCGGCTGTCGGCGCTAATCACCTCCCCGCCAATCTTGTGGCATAGATGTGTGGCAAGTGGCGTTTTACCACAAGCCGTAGGCCCCAGTATCGTTATCAACTCATATTGCATATCTATCCAATGCGTGAAATATTCTCCAGCTCTGCTTCATTGATGAGCTTGATTTTCTTTCCGTCTATTGCCACCAGGCGTTCTGCGGCAAAGGTGCTAAGTGTGCGGATGGCATTGCTGGTCGTCATGTTCGACAGATTTGCCAAATCTTCACGACTCAGGTAAATGGAAAGCGTACATCCATCCTCTTCCAATCCATAACTGTCTCTAAGGTAAAGAAGTGATTCTGCCAGTCGTCCGCGAATATGCTTCTGTGTGAGGTTGACAGTTCGTTCGTCCGACATACCCAGAAGTTTGGCAAGACTCTGAATGAAGAACCATGCCAAGTCCTTATTGCTTTGAATGAAACGCACCATCAAGTCCAGAGGAACCTTGGCAATGAGGGAATGCTCGAAAGCCGATGCCGTTGTCAGAAAATTCTCACCCGAAATATAGGCTCGATAGCCAAAGTATTCCACGGGTTTGTAAAGTCGCATTGTTTGGCTGCGACCACCCACTCCAGACTTGAAGACCTTCACCTTGCCCGAGAGCAGACAATAGAGATACGTCGGGCGGTCTCCCTCGTTGTATATCAGTTCGTTCTTCCTATATTCCTGCGTTGTGATACTCTTTTTCAGTATCTCCTTTTGTTCGTCCGTTAAGTGGACACACAAAGTCGACATCTTGGCAAGCACTTCGTCGATATTTTCACTCTTTTTGGGCATAAAGAAGGTAAGTATTTATGTTTTACGACACAAAAATAGCGGTTTATATCGGCTTGAACAAGAAAATATTGAAATTAATTACATATTTACTTTTAAGATACAATATTTTTCTTTAATTTTGAATGTCCATAAAAAACACTAAACCTAATCAACTATGAGTTATTTGCGCTTTGACAAGACTCTGATGACGAACCTACAGGAATCTCTACCCAAGGAGATTCTTCGCTCGAATCGTTCCGGAGCCTATTCGTGTACCACACTGGTGGACTGTAACACGAGAAAGTATCATGGCCTGTTGGTTGTGCCGGTTCCTGAGTTGGATGACGAAAACCATGTATTGCTTTCATCATTGGATGCAACGGTAATTCAACATGGTGCAGAGTTCAATCTGGGACTGCATAAATACAATGGCGACAATTTTGCACCTCGCGGACATAAGTATATTCGTGAGTTCGATAGTCTGCAGGTGCCAACAACAATCTATCGTGTAGGAGGTGTCTTGCTCCGCCGCGAGATGGTGTTCCAGCATTTTGAGAACCGCCTGATTATCCGCTACACTCTGCTTGAGGCACACAGCGAGACCACCCTTCGGTTGCGTCCGTTCCTGGCCTTCCGCAGCGTGAGGGAATACACCCATGAGAATAGTCGTGCACGTCGCGATTATCAGCCAGTGGAGAATGGTATCAAGACCTGCATGTATCCCGGTTATCCCGATTTATACATGCAAATCAACAAGGAGAACGAATTCATCTTCCATCCAGACTGGTATCGAGGTGTGGAATATCCCAAGGAGCAGGAGCGTGGTTATGCAACGAACGAGGATCTCTACGTCCCTGGTTATTTCGAGTTCAACATTAAGAAGGGTGAAAGCGTAGTCTTCAGTGCCGGACTATCGGAGATTAAGACTGACACACTGGCTTCGCTGACAGAGTTCGAAATCAACGTGCGCACCCCTCGCGACAATTTCTACAACAATCTCGTAAACAGCGCCCACCAGTTTATCATTAACCGCGATGGCGAGAACTATGTGCTGGCGGGTTATCCTTGGTTCAAGAGCCGTGCCCGCGACCTCTTTATTTCCCTGCCAGGCCTCACTCTCACGAACAACGAAATAGACAAATTCGAACTGGTGATGAAAACCGCCGAGAAGGCAATTCGCCAGTTCATTGCAGGTGAGCCCATAGGCGTGAAGATATATGAGATGGAGCAACCAGACGTGTTGCTCTGGGCCGTATGGTGCATTCAACAGTATGGCAAGATTGTAGGACTGCCCAAGTGTATCGAGAAATATGGAAAGCTTGTGCAGGAAATGATGGAATGGATTCGTGCCGGCAAGCACCCAGGACTGGAACTCCGCAGCAACGGACTGCTCTATGCACCGGGCGGAAAAGACAAAGCCATCACGTGGATGAACAGTTCTTCCTTTGGACGTCCCATTGTTCCACGCACAGGATACATTGTTGAGTTCAATGCCCTGTGGTACAATGCGCTGAAGTTCGGTGCCGAGATTTGCCGTCAAGTCAACGACCAAAAGTTTGAGATAACACTCGAAGGACTTGCCGACAAGGCTGGCAAGAGTTTCGTCGAAGTATTCCTCAACGAACACGGCTATCTGTTGGACTATGTGGATGGCAACATGATGTCGTGGGAGGTTCGTCCCAATATGGTGTTTGCAGTTGCATTCGACTACAGTCCGCTCGATGCCAAGCAAAAGAAGACCATTCTCGACTTCTGCACCAAAGAATTGCTGACCCCCAAGGGACTGCGTTCGCTCAGTCCCAAGAGCGGTGCCTACAATCCCATGTATGTAGGCCCACAGCAGCAGCGCGACTATGCCTATCATCAGGGAACAGCCTGGCCTTGGCTGGCAGGTTTCTACATGGAGGCTTGCCTGCGCGTCTTCGGTCGCAGTCGTGTAAGTTTCATCGAGCGCCAACTCGTGGGTTACGAAGAGGAACTCTTCTACCACTGCATCGGCACCATTCCCGAACTCTTCGATGGCAATCCGCCATTCCATGGACGAGGTGCCATATCCTTTGCCATGAACGTGGCTGGAATCATGCGTGTCGTAAAGTTGCTTGATAAGTATAATGAATATTAAATAAGGAGGAGCCAATATGAAAGTCTTAATGTTCGGATGGGAATTCCCTCCTAAGATATACGGCGGACTTGCCGTTGCAAGTTATGGTATCACGAAGGGCCTGAGCGTGCAGGGTGATGTGGAAACCACATTCTGTATGCCAAAGCCTACCGGCGAGGAAGAAGGTTTCCTCAAGATTGTAAACATGAGTCAGGTGCCTGTGGTGTGGCGCGACGTACAGTACGACCATATCAAGGACCGTTTCGTAGGTCACACGGCTGAGGATTACTATCGCTTCCGCGACCATTTGTATGCCGACTTCAATTACCTGCAAGGTCTCGACGACTTGGGTTGTATCGGTTTCGCCGGCGGTTATCCAGGTAACCTGCACGAGGAAATCAATAATTTTAGCATCATTGCCGGCGTGCTTGCCCGCAGCGAGGAGTTTGATGTCATTCATGCTCACGACTGGCTGACCTATCCTGCCGGTGTGCATGCTAAGATGGTGAGTGGGAAACCTCTAACCATACACGTTCATGCTACCGACTTCGACCGTTCTCGCGGTAAGGTTAATCCCACGGTATATAGCATCGAGAAGAATGGCATGGACCATGCCGACTGCATTATGTGTGTAAGTGAACTCACACGTCAGACGGTTATCAATCAGTATCATCAAGACCCGCGCAAGTGTGTGGCAATGCACAATGCCGTGTACCCCTTGAGTGAGGAGTATCGCAACATCGAGCCTCACAAGAAGCCCAACGAAAAGGTAGTTACCTTCTTGGGGCGTATCACCATGCAGAAGGGACCTGAATACTTCATCGAAGCAGCAAAGCGCGTGCTCAACAGAACCCACAACATCCGCTTCTGTTTTGCAGGTTCGGGCGATATGATGAATGCCATGATAGAATTGGCGGCTGCCTATGGCATAGCCGACCGTTGCCACTTCCCTGGCTTCCAACGTGGCAAACAGGTTTATGAGATGTACAAGAACTCCGATGTCTTCGTTATGCCTTCGGTCAGCGAACCCTTCGGTATCGCTCCTCTCGAAGCCATGCAATGCGGCTGCCCCAGCATCATCTCGAAGCAGTCGGGCTGTGGCGAGATTCTGGAGAATGTCATCAAGGTGGATTACTGGGATATCGATGCCATGGCCGATGCCATCTATTCGATATGCACCAACGAAGCCTTGCACAAGTATCTTGCCGAGGAAGGCATGAGGGAGGTTGACGGAATCACTTGGGAGAAAGTGGGCCTTCGCATCCGTTCGTGCTACAACCAGCTTATCGAGCGCGGATACTTCGACATCAACGACTACTCAGCCGAGGTGTAAGTTTATTTAATGTATATAATATAAATAAGGTATAAGAACATGAAAACAATTTGCTTATATTTTGAGATTCATCAGCCTGTGCATCTCAAGCGTTATCGTTTCTTCGAAATCGGTACGGACCATTATTATTACGATGACTACGAGAACGAGCGCTCCATTGCCGAGACTGCCCAGAAGAGTTACATCCCTGCGCTGACCACTATGCTGGAGATGACACAGCTCTATGGCAAGCAGTTCAAGGTTGCCTTCTCGCTTTCGGGTGTTGCCATCGAGTTGTTGGAGGTTTATGCTCCCGAGGTTATCGAACTGCTGCAGCAACTGGCAGAGACCGGGTGTGTGGAATTCCTGGCCGAGCCCTACAGCCACGGTCTTTCATCGCTGGCTAACGAGGAAGTCTTCATCGAGGAAACCAAGCGCCAGGCCAAGAAGATAAAGGAAATGTTCGGACAGACTCCCAAGGTGCTACGCAACTCATCTCTTATCTACAGCGACGAAATCGGTTCGCTGGCAGGTCGCATGGGATTCAAGGGCATGATTGCTGAGGGAGCCAAGCACATCCTGGGATGGAAGAGTCCTCATTTCCTCTATCATTGCGCAATGGACCCCAACGTCAAGCTTTTGCTGCGCGACTATAAGCTCTCTGATGACATTTCGTTGCGTTTCAATGACTCATCTTGGAACGAATACCCCTTGTTCGCAGACAAGTATGTTGACTGGATTGCACAGTTACCAGAGGACGAGCAGGTGATTAACATCTTCATGGAACTTTGTGCGCTGGGTATCTTCCAGCCCCTGTCGAGCAACATTCTGGAGTTCCTAAAGGCTCTGCCTGCCGTGGCAAAGCAGCGTGGCATCGTCTTCGCTACGCCCAGCGAAATCATCGGCAAGACAAAGTCTGTCAGCCCGATGGAGGTTGCCTATCCTGTCAGCTGGAACGATGAAGAGCGCGACACCTCGTGCTGGCTCGGCAACGGAATGCAGCGCGAAGCTTTCAACAAGCTCTATCAGGAAGCAGACCGCATTCTGGCATGCAAGGACCGTCGTATCAAGCAGGACTGGGACCGCATTCAGGCATCGAACAATTTCCGCTTCATGACCACCAAGCCTGCGTCTGTTGGCATGTATCGTAGCTTCTATGACAGTCCGTATGATGCCTTCACGAATTACATGAACATACTTGGCGACTTCATCAAGCGCGTTCAGGACCTCTTCCCGCTGGAGGTGGAGAGCGATGAGCTGAATGCCCTCTATACTACCATTCACAACCAGGGCGAGGAGATTGCCGTTCGTGACAACGAAATCAGCCGTCTGCGTGCCCGTTTGGAGAAGTACGAGCCTGCAGCTGATGCCGTAAGTCCCAAGTCTATGAAGACCGAGCCGAAGGAGGAGAAGAAACCTGCTGCCAAGCCAGCTCCCAAGAAAGCTGCTGCCCCCAAAAAGGAGACTCCTAAGAAAGAAGCTCCAAAGAAGGAGGCTGCCAAGAAGGAAACTCCTGTCAAGGCTCCGGCTGCAAAGAAGGCTCCTGCTAAGGCAAAGAAATAATCTATCGCAGTGTGATATGAAACGTATCTGCTGTCTGCTCATGTTTGCCCTTGCACTCATTGCGGTGCAGGGGCAAACGACTGTTTCGCTGCAGGGTACCGCCCCAGCCGAAGCACGCAAGGTTTACATCTTCGACAACCTCGCTTTCCATGGAGTTCCCGACAGCGTGGTTGTTGTCGATGGTAAGTGGAAGTACGAAAGTGTAAGGCCCTCGCAACAGGAGGTGATAGGTCTCATCACCGACCTTTCCATAGGTAATCAGAAGACCGATGACATCGTCATCATCATGATGGATGCTGTGCCCACGGAAATCGATATGGCTCAGCACACCGTGAAGGGTTCGAAGGCATCGGAGGCCATGAACAATACCATCCAAGGCTTAAATACTTGTATGCAGAAACCCTACACGGAGGGTTACGACCCGAAGGAGGAAGCCTTGAAGCTGATGTATCAGGCTGTGATGGATAACCTTGATTCCAAGCTGCCCGTGATATTTGTTCCCATGATTGCCGACCAGCTTTCGGTGGGCGATTTGCAGCGCATCTTCTACGAGGGAGCACCCTACGACAAGCACCCCGCCATGCAGGGGGCCAAGCAGCGGATGGCCTTGCTGACAGGGCAGTCTGTCCGTTCCCCGGGTAAGATGTTTACCGACCTCACGATGAACGATGCCGATGGGAATCCACATAAACTCAGCGAGTGGTGTGGCAAGGGCCGTTACGTGCTCATCGACTTCTGGGCTTCGTGGTGTGGTCCCTGCCGTGCCGAAATGCCCAACGTGGTGGCCTGCTACGAGAAGTATCACGCCCAGGGACTCGACATCATCGGCATCTCCTTCGATAACAAGAAGGAGCCTTGGCTGCAGGCTATCAAGGATATGAACATGCCTTGGGTTCATCTCAGCGACCTCGCTGGCTGGAAGAGCCTGGGAGCCTCCGTCTATGAGATTCGTTCCATCCCATCCAATATCCTTCTGGACGGCGAGGGGCGAATCATCGACATAGACCTTCGCGGCTCCATGCTCGATGCCCGTCTGTCGCAGCTTCCCTTCCCTGCAGTCACAACACCATGATGTTCCCCCTGGAAGATTACTAATCCTATTGCTGAAGGATTACTAATCCTACAGCGACAAGAATACTATCGCTCCGACTGAAGATTACTATCTTTCGGGCAAAAGATAAGGACTACTCCTGATGTGGGGTAGTCCTTATTCGTTACTGCCAACCTACGGTTAGCGGATGAAGAGCAGTTCGCGGTACTTGGGCAAAGGCCAGAGGGCATCGTCAACGATGAGTTCCAGCTTGTCAATCTGGTAACG
>JBGUVX010000045.1:0-4073 GCA_045220575.1 Bacteroidaceae bacterium | reverse complement strand
TATCCGTAAAGTAGCCACGGGCGAAGAAGTCCATGCCATTTCGGGTGCGATAATTCAGCGAAACATTGGCACTCTCATAGTGTTCTTGTCCTTGACGGTATGCTGCGGAGAAATTGCCGCTCCAGCCTTCGCCTGTGCGACGGACAGTCTTGATGCGGATTACCGACGAGACAGCGGCGTCATATTCAGTTCCTGGCTGTGTGATAATCTCTACCGACTTGACCTCATCTGCTCGCAGACGCTCTAATTCGTCCTCTCCTCTCACTTTCTTGTTGTTGATGTAGATTTCGGGCTTTCCATGACCTGCTATCTCGCCGTTGCTCATCATCAAGGGCAGATGGGTGAGCATTTCGTTGGCAGAACCGAATTGCTCCAAAGGAGTGCCTTGAATCGAGACCTGCAGGCACCTGTCTGTTGAAGTATATAGCAGCCTATGACCTTTAACGGTAACTCCTTTTAATGTATAGTTATCTGGCTGCATCCGAATTGTCCCCACCTCGGCCTTGTCGCAGAGTCTGTAGACGGTCTTGTAACCGACGTAGGAGATACGGGCGATCACGGTGGGCTGTTCGTAGGGAATAGCAAAGTAACCGCTTTCGTTGCTGACACCACCGCTAAGCAGCGTGGAGTCGGCAGGATTGAGGATGGCAATGTTGGCGTATGCCACAGGCTTTCCTTGCTCATCAATGACGGTTCCCATCAGGTGGCGGTCGGTCTTGTGGGTACACTCCACGTAGATTTCGTGGTCATCGGGCTTCACGGTCATGCGAACTGGATAGAAACCTATCATCTGCTGGATGGCATCGGGCACGGTCTTGCGACGAATGGTGGTAGTGATGCGGAAGTCCTCCAGTTCGTTGTAGAGAAAGTTGATGACGTATTCCTTCTGCTCACTGTTCAACAGGAGCAGGGCCTCGCTGAGCGACACATTATTATAAGTGTGGCTAATGCGCTGTGCAAAAGTATCATGTGGCATGCAGAGGATGCAGGCCATGAGCACAAAAGTATATAATGCGTGTCTCATCTTACTACCAGCGTTTTGTCCTCCTCGACGATGTTCACGGCCTCGAAGGTGTTCAACTTTTCCACTACACGGTCAAGGCTGTCTTCACGCTTCCAAACAAAGTGGAAACGGAGCTCACGAGCCGATTCATTCTCAAACTCCACCTGCATATTGTGGGCTACTGCAATGGCTGTGAGCATGGAGTCGAGCGGCACATTGTTGAAAACGTAAGGCTCGGTAGGGATTGTGTCGGTCTTTACTGTATCTGCAGGCAGGGAGGTGACTGGCTTCGTGTCTATCACTTGCTCCGTAGAGGGCAGTTGTGGTTTGTGGGTGTTGATGTTGCACACGACTTGGATGGCGGCAAAGGTAATGCCCGAAGCCAGGAGTACACCGATGAAGGATGCGGCAATCTTGTGGGTCGCGAGGCGTAAGACGAAACGGGGTTTATGTTTCTCCGACGTACCGTCGCCTACCCGTCGCCTTTCTCCTTCATCGAGGGCATCCAGTTGACTTCCGTCTTCTTCCTCCTTGCAAGGCATAGTGCAAGCAAGCTTGCCCTCTGCCCTTGCTACGTTCGTCAGTTCATTTGCATGGCTGGCTGCAAACTTCTCCCATTCGGCGTCCACATCGGGGGTGTCGCTCTTAAGCTCGTCGTGCTTGAAGGCACGCTTTGCAATGCCAAGCTGTTGTACGAGCTGACGCATCTCGTCGTCGGCGAGTATCTGCTGCAACTGTTCGTCTGTCAGTTGTTCTGGGTGTTCCTGTAATTCCAGAAGCCACTCTATACGCTTTTCTTCGGTCATCATATTGCTTTTGAGTTTGAATTAAAATACTTTCTGATTTTCTCCACAGACTGCTTTAGGTGGGTGTGGACGGTCTGGCGGCTGACGTTCAGCGCTTCCGCCACTTCCTGGCAGGTCATTTCCTTCAGATAGTGCAGCCGGAAGATTTGTTGCTCCAACGGTGACAGGTTATCCCGCACGTAGCGCATCAGTTCCTTCATCTGCATTTGCTCTTCCGCGGTATTGTCGCTAACAAGTGTATCAGTGTCCTCGGTAAGCAGGCGTGCAAATCGTTCTTGCACCTGCTTGTGCTGCAACACATTCAAACAACGATGATGCACACTCGCCAAGAGAAATGCCTTTGCGTTGACTGCTCTCATCACTACCCGACCGCTAAGCAGGCTGGCGAACACATCGCTCACCACGTCCTTGCTCTCAGCCTCATCGAAGAGCAACGTAAGTGCCAGATGATACATCTGCGTGTAGTGTGTCTTGAACAGACTTTCGATTTGACTCCGTCCAATTCCTCCTCGCTCGGCAGAGTTGATGCGAACATCACTCTGCGCTCGCTCGTTCGTCATTTCTTTTCGTGTCATACACTTATAATACAGTTCAGATGAAGAAAATGTAAAGCAGAAATGCGATTATTTTCTGGTTCAAACTCAAATTTCTTTATTTTGGGGTATTTTCCCAACAAAATCGGGCGAGGATGCCTTATTTCCATCCTCGCCCGCCTCGTGGTATTCTATCTATTGCCACAACGGTTCATTCTCCCACCCACGGGGAAAACCCATCATGGAGGGCTGCACCATTGGGTATCTGCTCAAGAGCGATCTGAAGTCCTGAACGAAGGTGTTCTGGGGATTGATGCTGTTGAGCCAATAGGCAATGCAGCAAAGTTGCGAATAGAGACGGTCGATGGGGAAATTGAGATTTCTTATCCATCGTTGGCGCATCCGTGAAGTTATCTTTGGACGCACGGCAAAGTGTGCATTCCAAAGTCGGGCATGGTGGGCACAATAGTTACGGACGATGGTGAGACTTTCCAACCAACTGCGAAGATATTCATGCTGGGGCATGTCAAAATCGCGAGCCACACGCTTCATGAGATTGAAGTCGTTCATATTGTTGTAGAGCTTGGAGAGGGTGCCGAATGAGGCAACTTCAAGCGTCTTCCATGATGGAGGGAATTCGGGTGAGTCGTATTTCCTGAAGTGTTCCAGAATGAACTCGTCACGGCAGCGGCTTAGCTCTGTACGCAGAGATTCCAGATTCTTATTGTAGCGGTATTCATTGGCTGCAAGCGAGGAGTCCATAAACCAGAATGAGCCGTAGGTCATGGCAAAATGCTGGTTAATCTTGGTTCTTGATGCAATCTCAATATGTAGGAGAGCATTGAACACCAAAGAGCGCAGTTCGCTGTCAAAGTTGTAAAGTGTCAGAACAGATGAGAATCTGCTTCCGTTTCGAAAACGGTGTATGCGGCTGTTCTCCTCCATCACTCGCCAATAACTGGCAAGACGGAAATAGCTGATGTGGTTGAGGACGGCTATAGCCTGTTCCTCATCTTCAAAAATAAGCCCTCGCTGTTTCAGTATGTTTATCTGTTCAGCGAGGGTGATGGGCTGCTTTGTATATTCCATATTAAAAGAAACGTCCCACCCTGGTCCGCTGGTCTTGCGACGAGAAGCGTGGTGGGATTTGTTGGTGCAAAGGTACTGCTTTTATTTGGAATAGCCAAACTTTTTTGAAGAAAAAAGCGGTGAGGACCAGCTTTTAGAATAAAAGCAGCCTAAGAAATCCCCTTTTTGCCTCAAAGTGCCATCTCAACCTTTCTTTTCCCTACCTTTTTCAATTAATATGAACCAAAGATTACCTGTCTGGCGACACATAAACATTAGATAATCCGTTCACACTCGGCAAAGCAAAAGTAAACTATTGTTTTGCACTCGCTTAATCACGGATTTGGTACGATTTACAATCAGAAATGCTGTCCATAGTTGACTTTGAATTATTAACCATCGTTGAATCCCAGATACTTAGAGCATCCGAGATACAACGGTGGTACAAGAACCCTGGTTTTAGTCGAATTTCGAGCAATCGACAAAGCCTTAAAATGACTTCCTATTGTCAGCCAGACTTGGCAAACGGCAAAATTGCCTCAAAATAAAAGGTTAAATAATCTTAACGGCTTGTTAAATATTGCACATCTATGAAGGCTGGTTTTGCTCTGCAAAACTCTTCGAATTCCCATTTTTCGCTATTGCACTTTTTTGTACCGTTCA
>JBGUVX010000044.1:0-28656 GCA_045220575.1 Bacteroidaceae bacterium | reverse complement strand
CCAGGACATCGTAAGCGAGGAGCGAAGCAACGAGGTGGACCAGAACAACCACGTAATCGACATTCACCGCTACATGTGGAACGACGGGTGGGCGGATGCCGAGATCTCACAGATCGTGGACGTGGCGCCTAATGACATTTATACTTTCTCTGCACTCGCAAAGGGAGGAATGTACAATGGAACTCCGCTCGGAAGCATACGAATACAGGACCTGCAGAACGATGACAACAAAGTAACGATGACCGTTAGCGGCGATGATTACAAAACCTATTCGACAGATTTCGAGACGAAGGCAAATACCAAGCAAATTCGTATCTGGTTCAATTTAGCACGCGCTAAGTGGGGAGCAAGTGTCAGCGGTTTCAAGATTGACAATGCACGTTTAATCGGCATGCATCGTGCACCCACTCCACAGATTGGTTTTGAGAATATCGGTGGCGACATTGCCTACTTCAACTTCGACACCACAGGAGCTTATGCTCCGGCACTGCCTGGACTGACAGTGGAAGATATCAACGATGCCATACGCACAGCCACTGATTCACAAGACAAATTACGCGGATATATTTCCGGAGGCATGCTTACTTTGATAGGTGCAGAAGAACATTCACGTGTGGTTGTATATCAGCCCAACGGCACACAAGTGGCAGCCTTGAACGACTACAGTCCGTCTACAGGTATCAGCCTGCCTCATCGCGGCATATATATTGTAGCCGTTCTGAGGAATGGACGTAAACAGGTATTGAAGATTGCATATTAACAAGAGGAACGAATAATGGTTAAGGCTAAATTATTTTTCGTCTTGATGTTAGGGTTAGCCGTCATTCCGATGGCTGCCCAAAACATCAAGCCTGGCAATACGTGGAATGACACTAATGGATCGGCCATAAACGCTCACGGAGGTTGTGTAGTATATCATGATGGTTACTATTACTGGTTTGGTGAGCAACGAAACTCTAATAAAAGTGATGGCATCAGTTGCTACCGGTCAAGTAATTTCTACTCATGGACAAAAATGAGCAGGGCTGTAAGCCCCACAGGTAGCCAGACCGATGAGAACCGTGATATTGCAAGCGGACGAACATTAGAAAGGCCCAAAGTCATCTACAATGAACAGACGGGAAAGTGGATAATGTGGATACACTGGGAGAATGGCAGCGATTATGGTCAAGCCAAAGTTGCCGTGTGCCAGGCCGACAAGGTAGAAGGTCCCTACACATTAGTAGATGTATTCCGTCCTAACAACTGCGACTCGAGGGATCAGACGTTGTTCCTGGATACGGATGGACAGGCCTATCACATTTATTCGACGAACATGAACTCGAACACCAACTGTGAGCGGCTGAGTGATGACTTTCTGACTCCGCTCTCGGATTACGTGGTGCAATTGAAAGGACGACGCTATGAGGCTGCTTCCATTTTCAAGGCCGGTGAGGTGTATTATGGACTTTTCTCTGGTTGTACAGGATGGAACACCAACCCGGGGCGATACATGTGGACCTATGACCTGATGGACGAGACGTGGCAGGCTCCTGCCGACTTTAAAGCGAGTGACGGGTCGACGGGAATTAATTTCTGTGTGGACAGCAATAAGGGGACCACGTATCAGAGCCAGAGCAACTACGTGTTTCCCGTGCCGGGGAAGGAGAAGTGCTTCGTGTATATGGGGGACAGGTGGAACTCGTCGAACATACAGAGCTCGAAGCATGTGTGGCTGCCGCTGAGCGTTCGCTCGGGCTACCCCACCGTGCGGTGGTACGACGAATGGAACCTGTCGGTCTTTGACGAGATGTATCGCATGAAGCGGATGAAGGAACTGGCGGACGGACGGGAGTTTTATCTGTTGGAGAAGTACTCGAACCGCCTCGTGTCGCGCCCCAACGCCTCGCTGACGATAGAGAACGACGGGGAGGACAACCTGTGCTTCATCCTGCACACGACGGACAGACCGTATGTCTATAAGATAGAGGAACGGGCGACGGGGAGGTTCATGGAGTCGGTCTTCGGCACCACGCGCTGGCAGGCGGAGGCGGACAGGAGGGGACAGGAGTGGATGTTGTGGCTGGAAGAGGACGGTTACTACCGCATAGAGAACGTGGACGACGGGACGTGCCTCTCCGTATCGGGCAACACCACAGAGGCGGGGACGACACTCTACCTGTCGGAGGCGAACGCCAGTGTGCACCAGAGCTTCGGACTGTACTTCGACTCTCAGGAGCATGCCGACTACGAAGAGGCGGATATGTTCAGCAAGAGTTATCGGGAGCGCAACCGCGAGGCGATGCAGCAGCAGGCGGTGACGGTGGGACTGTCGCACGTCGGAAGAGCATCGGAGCGGGCTGTCACGTACTCCCTTGGCGGATACGAGACGGGGAACCTGCCGCGACGGGGCATCCTTGTCGAGCGGAAGGGACAGCTGACACGCAAATTTGTGACAAGATAGGGAGAAATGAAGAAACGACTGCCATATACCGTGCTGTTCGTCGTCGCTGCCATGGGGGTGATGATGGGACTGTTGCGCCCGTTCCTGACAGAGACGGCACAACTGACGCCCTTCCTGACGACGAGGGTCTTTGCCCGCGAGATGATGGCGCAGCACACCGCAGGGGCCGTGCTCTACGTGGCCTCGTTCCTGCAGAGCTGCATGGCTCGCCCCTGGCTTGGGGCTTCGCTGCTCGTCACGGTGCTCGTGGCCATAGCCTACGCCACAAGGTGGGTGCTTCGACTGCCCGACGAACTGTTCGGCGTATGCTGGGCGGTACCCTTCGTGCTGCTGACGCGATTCACGGGCTTGGGCTACATGATTTATGTCGACAAGGAGATTGCCGTGGCCTTCGCATGGCCGCTGGGAGTACTGCTAGGCCTGCTGCTGGCGGGACTGGTGTCGGAACTGATAAGGTTCGGGCTTCGGACTCGCAAGGCTGACCGTAGGAGGGGGGCGGCGCTGAACTGGGTGCTTATGAGCATCTCTGGCCTCGTCTTCGCAGGTGCGGCGTACTGGTCGTGGGGGCATACCTGCAAGGACAGGAACTTACTGACGGCGCTGCAGATGAAACAGGCCTGCGAACGGGGAGATTGGGGAGAGGTGATTCGACTGTCGCGCGAGAACCGACAGGAGCCGACGCGCCTTCAGGTGTGTCTGACGCGCCTGGCACTGTACAAGACAGGACAGATGGGCGACTTGCTGTTCAGCTTCCCCGACGGGGCGGCCTCCTACGACGCGCCCGAACAGCAACAGTGGTTGAGGCTGATGGGGGCACAGCTGCTCTACTACCACTACGGGAAGACGGGGTTTGCCTACCGATGGGCGATGGAGGACTTGGTGGAATACGGCGAACGGCCCATGTGTCTGCGGACGTTGCACCGCGTGGCGCTGCTGAACGGCGAGGCGGCACTGGCGGAGAAGTACGAAGAGGCGCTGCGGCACACGTTGTTCTACGAGGAGGACAAGGCCCTCGTCGAACGCGAGGCGGAGGCGATTCGTCCCTTGCTCAACTTCACAGACCAACTGGATGGCGACAACGGACTCGTGGAGTTCTACCTGCTGCAGAGCTACGCCACGACAGAGGGCGGGTCGCGAGAGATGGTGGAACTGTCGCTGATGGCCAGCCTCATCACCAAACAGTTTGATGGATTCTGGCCCCGATTCATGGCACTACTGCCCACTTGGCAAGACAACATCCCCATCCACTATCAGGAGGCGGCGCTGATGATGGCCCAATTGCAGGGGAATGTGGACATCAGGCAACTGCCCATAAGTCCGCTCGTGCGACAACGCTTCGACCGACTGGTGGAGGCCTCGGCGCGGATGGGCGACGCAGCGGGCAACGCCGACAGCCTGCGGATGGAGTTTGGAGATACCTACTGGTTCTACTACTTCTTTGTGGAAGGATTGAAGACAACTTAACAGACTGAACTTTGAAGACAGAACATTACATATTACCGCTTGCGATGGCTGCCCTGTTGGCTGCCTGCAAGCCCTCGCTTCCCGAACAGGCCGAGGAGGCGGGGCGCGTGGCACAGGTGGTGCCCGACAACGAGGGGGCGACGCTGCCGCCAAACATCGCGCCGCTACGCTTCGAGATTCTGGAGGAGGGCGAGGACTTCGTCACACGACTGAGCACCTCGAACGACGAGGCGTGGACGGGCAGGGGCAGGATCGTCAGCATCGGCACGGAGGACTGGCAACGACTGCTGGCGGCGGCCATCGGCGACACGCTGTGGACGGACATCTTCGTACGTCGCGACGAAGCGTGGAGGCATTATCGGCGGACGGCAAACCCCGTGGTGGCGGACAGCATCGACCCCTACATCACGTACCGCCTCATCCGTCCGTCGTACATCACCTACGAGGAACTCGCACTGGTGGAGCGCTGCACCGAGAACTTCGACGAGCGCGTCATCTACGACAACCTCCGAATAGGCAAGGGCAACGACGGGCAGTGCATCAACTGCCACGTTCCGCAGAGGCAGGGGCAAGGCGGACGTTCGCAGTTCCATGTGCGACAGGCGTTCGGGGGCACGGTATTTATCGCGGGCGACGACGTTCGCAAGGTGAACCTGAAGACCGACTCTACCCTCTCTGCCGGGGTGTATCCCGCATGGCATCCCTCGCTGAACCTGATTGCCTACTCGGTGAACGAGACAGGACAGGCGTTCCACACGCTCGACCCGCAGAAGATTGAGGTCATCGACTACGCCAGCGACCTCGTCCTCTACGACTTGGAAAAGAACGAAGTGACGAGCATCGAACGCACCGCGAAGGACTACGAGAGTTTCCCCACGTGGAGCCCCGACGGGAAGACGCTTTACTACATCTCGGCGCACCACGAACCGCAGGGCGAGAACATCGATGCCGACCTCGACCAGAACTACCAGTCGCTGCACTATAACATCTACGCCAGAGACTTCGACGCTGCCTCGCGCAAGTTCGGGGCACGACGCCTTGTATTCGACGCCGAGGCGCTGGGCAAGAGTGCAAGCACTCCGCGCGTTTCGCCCGACGGGAGATGGCTGCTCTTCTCCTTGGCAGACTACGGGCAGTTCCACATCTGGCACAAAAGCGCCGACCTCTGCGCGATTGACCTCGACAATCCCAACGAACCTGACAGTCTGCCCTTGCTGAATTCCCCCGAAAGCGAAAGCTATCACAGCTGGTCGTCGAACGGCAGATGGATTCTCTACTCCTCGCGCCGCACGGATGGCAACTACACCCGACTGTACTTGTCGTATTTCGACGCTTCGGGTCACGCCCACAAGCCCGTGCTGCTGCCTCAGCGGCGTCCCAGTCACTACCAGCAACTGCTTCGCAGCTTTAATGCGGCAGAATGGATGACACAACCCGTTGCGGTCAGTCGGAAGGCGCTCGACAAGTGCGTTCGACAAGATGCCCTGCCTGCCCGATATGCGGGTTCGGCACTGCTCCAGCCCGAGGAAGAAGACAAAGCTCCCTTACGAATAACTAATCAAAATTATCATAATATCTATGAAAACGAGTAACATTCTCCTTGCAGTCGGATTGATGCTCATGAGCATTTTCCACAACAGCCTTTCGGCACAGAACATCGTCCCACAGGAGGGCGACAAGATTACGACCGAAAGCGGCATTTACATCGTTTCTGGCGACAACCTGATTCCCAACCCGTCCTTCGACGACGGCTTTGACAACTGGAAAGCGGGCGACGGCAACGACCTCTCGGAAACTAACTTCGAGCTCTTCAGCGAGGGCGGTGCCGATGGTGGAGCCTACCTGAAGGCAAAGGGCAGTGCGGGCAGCAGCAGCGCCAGTTCCATCAAGACGGGCTGGGCGGTCGAAGTGGGCAAGACCTACCTCTTCCGCATGTGGGCCAACCGCCCCAGCAGCGGCATGGGTTCGAACCTGCAGTACAGTCGCATCTACGCCAGCGACACGGAAAATGGGACAAACACGCAACTGGCAACAGTCAACTTCCAAGGCGACACATGGACGGTGACGGACTTGGTGTTCACAGCCGAGAGGCCCTACCTTGTGGTCAATCTGGGCTGGATGAACTCTTCTGCCGTCGATTGCTTCTTCCTCGGTGTTCTGGAACCCAGCGACGAACTGGCAACAGCTATTTTGGAACAGGCCATCGCTGAGGCCAACGAAGCCCTGTCAACGACTGTCGAGGGAACGGAGCGCGGGCAGTACAGCCACGAAGTCCGGGTCGCCCTGCAAGAGGCCATCGAGGCTGCCACCTCAGTCTTGACCACGGCCACCACGCAGGTGGAGATTAACGCGGCGGCAAGCGCCTTGCAGGCTGCCATTTCAACGTATAAACTCAGTGCCAACGCTCCCTTTGAGGTTGGGAAGAAGTACAACATCGTTCACTCGTCAGGCTACTACATGACAACGACGGGCGGGACCGTGAAGATTGTTTCGGCTGATGTCGATGATTTGGGACAGGTATTCTCATTCGTGCCAGTTCCCGACGGCGCTGCAGCAGAGGGCTACAACCTTGCGGCAGAGGACGGTTCCTTCGTCACCCGAAGCGGTTCGTGGGACACCAAAGCCAACAGCAGCGTTGACCTGACAACGGCCAATGCCATCTTCCAAGTCGTTGACAAGGACACTTACATTCAACTGAAGAACATGGGCAGCGGCTCTGTGCTGGGCACCGACAACAACAACGACGGAAGCACCGTTTACAGCAACAAGAACGGCACCGACGGAAAGTACCGCTGGACGCTGAAGGAGTTTATTCCCAAGGAAGACCGCGACGCAGAGTACAACTTCCGCGAACTCTTAGGAAAGGCACAGAACATGCTCGCCGCTGTCAGCGAAAGCAGCATAGGAACGGGGCTTTTCATGAACTCGCGCGAGGCTTACGACACCTTTGCCGCTGCCATTGCCACTGCCGAGGCCGTAACATCCGGCTGGGAGGCTGCAATGGAGGCCTTGCAAACGGCAATGGAAGTCTTTGACGAAAACAAACAGAACCGCCCCGATGCCGAAAAGCTCTACGTTATCACTCAACAGGTCAGCGGCAACCGTTTGGCCTACACCGATGACCAGCAGTTGGCAACCATCCGCACCGCATCTGCCGACAACACCCAGCAATTCCAGTTTACCACGCCCGAGGGCTCGCAATACTACGGCCTGAAGAATGTTGGCACGGGAAAGTTCATGGCAAAGAGTGCCAGCAGCAATTGGGACACGGGTTGGGCCGACGACGATAAGGACGCTCTGGCACAATGGAACATCGCTGTGCTCTCTGATGGGGTTTATGCCTTACAGAACGCATCGGGCAAGGGCTATCTGGGAAGCGATGCCACAACCGACGGGGCTGTCCTCTATTGTGACAAGTCGAGCAGTGCCACAAACTCGAAATGGATTATCGAGGAATACTCTCCCACAGCAGCCTTGGAACGTGCTATTGCCGATGCAAAGGCCTTGATCGAAAGCGTCGGTGTTGGCACCAATTACTACGAAGTGCCGCAATCGGCAATGGATGCCCTGTTGGCTGCCATCTCCGATGCCGAAACTGCCCTGCTTTCCATTACCACTTTCGAGGAAGGTGCCCTTGCTGCAGAACAGCTTTTGGCTGCCATTCAGACCTTTAATGCCTCCTTCAATCCCCTGAATGAGTTCGACGAAGGCCAAACCTACATTGTCACCCACTACGGCGGCAACCTGCTCACAGCAACCGAAACGGGCAATGCCACCATCACGACCCTCGCCGAAGAAGGCGCAACAGAACAGCAAATTGTCATGTTGGAGAAGGTCGATGGCACGAGCATGACCTACAACTTCCGTTCCGTGGGCCTTGGCACTTATCTGGCACGAACAGGTGATTACAACACGCTGTGGCAGGACAATCCCGACGAATCGACCGCCATCAACGTCGTCCAGCTCGACGGACGCTGGTTGGGCCTTCTCTTCACCGCCACGAACAAATATGCTGGCACTGATGGCTCAGGCAGTGGACAAATGGTTTACAGCGACAAGACAGGTCGTGGCAACAGTCTGGCCTATTGGACAATTGAGCCCTACATCACAGTCGTACTCGACCGCGAAGCCTTCAACACCGCTCTGTCTCAGGCCTACGAACTCTTGGATGCCATGCAACCGGGCTACCTCACAGGACAATACTTCCAAGAAGACATCAATGCCTTCCGCCAGTTGATAGCGTCCACACGTTCTGCTGCCAACAAGGCCAAGGATCAGGAGGCATTGGATTCCATTACTGCTCAACTGCTGCTTGACATTGAAACCGCCCGTGCCAAGGCTCACGACCACGACTACATGAACCACACCGAACTCACAGCTGCCATCTCCTCGGCAGAGAATGCGCTTAAAGCAGCTGTTGCTGGCGACCTCAACGGACAATATCCAGCCGAAGCAATTGAAGCATACCAAACAGCCTTGGGCAATGCGAAAACTGTAAACGAGACGGCTGACGACCAACTGACACAGGAAATAATCGACCAAGCCACCGCCGACTTAAAGGCAGCCGCTCAAACTTTCGCCTCGACTCAGGTTAAAATCAACTACACCGACTTGAACTCCCAAATTACCTTGGCTCAGCAAGCCCTGAAGAATGCCGAAGCCGAGAAGGGCGACGGTCCTGGCAAGATACCCGAGGCAGCCTTCACTGCTCTGCAAGAGGAAATCGCAACGGCACAAGCTATGGTAAAAGGCAACACCCACAACCAAGCTGGTGTGAACCAAGAGACTGAGACGCTAAGCGATGCCATTGAGACCTTCCTTTCCAGTCGTGTTCCCAACGACTACACGCTATTGGAGCAATACGTTCAACAAGCCGAAGAGCTGTTGGCCGCCTACGGACGAGGAGAGATTACATGCGACGAAGAGGACATTGAGGCCCTGCGTGCTTCGCTAGCCAAGAACTCGGTTTATCTCGATTCCACCAATCAGGATGACATCGACCGCGCTGCCAAACTATTACGCCGTGACGTTCTACTCTTCCTCAGCATTATTTCAGACGTCCAAAATCTTGCAGCCGACAGGGTTCAGATTAAATACTATTCGCTTGATGGCCAGTCCATTTCCCGTCCCACCCGCGGCGTCTTTATTCTGCAATTGACCGACGGACAAGAAACCATCACCCGCAAGGTTGTAATCAAGTGAAAACAACCATCCTTCATAGATTCTTGCTATTGCATGCGCTGTTGCTCATCGTCACCACGATGCAGGCACAGCACATGCAGCAGCAAATCGTATTCGAACACCTGCCAGCCAACGAGGTCTTACCTGCCAACGAGGTAAACTGCCTGTACCAGGACCATAAAGGCTTTATATGGATTGGAACGAAAAACGGCCTCTTCCGTTACGACGGCTACCGAGTGAAACAATATCGCAACACCCCCGACCAGCCCCACATTTTAGCCTCCAATGGAGTCCGCACCCTGAATCAGGACTGCAAAGAGCGTTTATGGGTTGGCACACAAAAAGGTCTCAGTATCCTAAACCTACAGACAGGGCAGAGCGAGGAGTTGCATTTCAGCGACTTTAACAACTCCGACATTGTCAATATCATTCTTTTTACCCGTTCCGGGGATACGTGGATTGGAACCGAGGGCGGGCTGTACGGACAACGCAAAGGCAGTGAGGACAGCCCCATTCTTTATTGCGACCAACGTCACAACGCCAAGGTTCCACACAGTTCCATCACAGCACTCATCGAGGACAGCAAAGGATACGTGTGGATTGGCACGTGGGACAAAGGCCTTTTCCGTTATAATCCACGCGACGGTCAGTTCTACGAAATGCCGCGCTTCAATGACATGAATTCTGCGCAAACGCTTTTCGAGGATGCGAAGGGACGTTTGTGGGTTGGCACTTGGGGTAAAGGGCTTTACTGCATATCAAATCCCCACGACACTCATCAGCAACTGCAGTTCAAACACTACGGAGCATACAGCCCGGACTTCCCGTTACTTTCCGATATTATCTGGAATATAGGCGAAGACCCCAACAGCAATCTATTATGGATTGGAACAGACAAAGGTCTCTCCTTTGTTCCTCTTTATGACGAGGAAATTGCCAGTATCCCACAAGTGAAAGAGCCTCAAGCCGATTATTTCTCTCGAGGCGTGAAGTCCATCTTCAGTGACCAGTATGGGCGAATGTGGATGTATGCTTATGAGCGCGGCATCGTATCAGCCATCACACGTCCTTCACATTTCATCATTCGTCAATTACCAGCCGAACAAAAGGCCAACGACCATATCTCATGCATCAGCTACGACATGCAGGGAAGACTGCTTGTAGGCACCAGCCGTTCAGGCCTCATCATGCCTGACATGGGAGGAGAAACAATAGCCATTCCCTCGAAAATCAACAGCATCCTGCCTAATACGTCCGATACGATACTTTTAGGTACACTCAAAGATGGAGTCATCATATTAAAAGATGGGAAGGTCATCGGTCAACATAACCGTAGTAACTCGCCGTGGCTGGCTGACAACTGCATTTACAGCCTTTGCCGCGATTACCAAGACAGAATACTGATTGGCACTTGGAAGGGACTAAGTATCCTGCATCCCGATGGAAGAGGAACACACCTGGAAGGCCCCAACATCCATCCATTGGAAAATATGCAAATTGCCTCCATTGTGTGCGATAGGAATCATTCACTATGGCTTGGCACAAAGGAATCGGGCATCATACACCTCACTGGTGATGTGAGCAAACCCGCTTCGCTACGCATGAAGCAATATACGACACTGTCTGGAAGCGATTTTCAGACGCTGAATATCTATCGGTTAATTGCCGACCAGCAAGGACGCTTGTGGGCATGTTCACAAGAGGCCGGACTGATGTTTTATTCCCCCGAACAAGATGCCTTCCAGAATGTTGGCACCGACTATGGTATCCCCAACGACGACATGTACAGCATCGAGGAAAGCGAAGACGGTCGTCTTTGGATTTCCTCACGACACCATCTCATCAGTCTCACAATCGACCAAGAAGGCAACGCCATGGAACCGCGTTTCTTCGATCGCAAAGACATTATTGATAGCGACTACTTCGGGGCAGGCTTTTCCGCAGTCTCATCCAAGGGGCAGATATGCTTTGCCGGTCAGTACGCCTATGCTGTTTTCTATGATACCAACATTCCTGAGCAGACAACCAACCAAAGGGCCATCATCACAGACATCAAGCAACACGGCGTATCAGTTATGCCAATGCCCGACAACGATATTACCTTGCAGCCAACACAACGCGACCTCACCATAGAGTTCTCATCACTCAATTACGACAACATAGATGGCGTGCGCTATTCCTACATGCTCGATGGGCTCGATAAGGACTGGCATTATACCAACGTCGGAACAGCCTATGTCAGCTATAGTCAGTTACCTCCTGGCACCTACACTTTTCGGCTGCGATGTACCAACGAAGGTGGCAGTTGGAGCCGTGAGGAGCAAACCCTTGTCATTCGTGTATTGGCACCCCTGTGGCAGCGTTGGTACGCATGGCTACTTTACATCCTTGTCACTCTTGGCATCATTGTATTTGTCATTCGATATCTGAGCGAGCGGGAGATTCACCGTCAGGAATTACAATTGGCACACATGGAACGGCAGAATGCACTGAATCTGCTGGAGGAATTCAAGCAGAAGACCTATGAGAAGGTGCGCGAAGACCTCTTTGCCGACATCTGCGACATCAGTTCTACGCCCAGTGAGGAAGATTTTGTACGTCAATGCCTCATTTGCGTCCAGCGCCACATCGCTGACAGCGAATTCGGACTCCCCCAGTTTGCGAATGCAATGTGCATGTCGAAATCCACGCTTTACAAGAAACTACATGCTGCTACTGGTCTCACCACCTCGAACTTCATTCGAACGGTGCGCATGAAGTCAGCATGCGAACTTCTCTGCCATAATCCTCAGGCTCGAATTGCAGACGTAGCCTATGCCGTAGGATATGCCGACCCCAAATACTTCTCGACCTGTTTCAAGAAGGACTTCGGAATGCTTCCTACTGAATTCGTGTCAAAACAAAAGGGAAATACCCAGTCGACAGCAGAAAAGTCGTAAGGGGGATGATGACTTATTCCTGATTGTAGCCGTATTGGCGAAGCGAGCGGTCGCTGTTGCGCCAGTCGCGGTCAACCTTGACAAAGACTTCAAGGTAAATGCTCTTGCCGAAAAACTTCTCAAGGCTCTTGCGGGCTTCTGTCGAGACGCGCTTCAAGGCCACGCCCTGATGCCCGATGATGATGCCCTTCTGGCTTTCGCGTTCGACGTAGATGACGGCGTTGATGTGGATGTTGCGGTCCGTTTCCTTGAACGATTCCACTACCACCTCGCTCGAGTAGGGAATCTCCTTGTCGTAATAGAGCAGAATCTTCTCGCGGATGATTTCGGTGACGAAGAAGCGGGCGGGCTTGTCCGTCCACTGGTCCTTGTCGAAATAGGCTGGCGACTCGGGCAACAGTTCACGAATGCGGCCCAGCACATTGTCGACGTTGAAACGATGAAGTGCCGAGATGGGGAAAATCTCTGCCTGAGGCAGGGCATCGTGCCAGAGGGCAACCTTCTGTTCCAGCTCCTGCTGATTGCTGAGGTCTATCTTGTTGATAAGCACCAAGATGGGCACACGCAACTTGGCAACCTTCTCCAAGAACTCGGCATTCTTGTCGGGCGTTTCCACCATATCGGTAACATAGAGCAGGACATCGGCATCCACCAGCGCACTCTCCGAGAACTGGAGCATCGACTGCTGCAGTTTGTAGTTGGGCTTCAGCACGCCCGGAGTGTCGGAAAAGCAAATCTGCATCTCCGGCGTGTTCAGAATGCCCATGATGCGGTGGCGCGTTGTCTGAGCCTTGAAGGTGGCGATGCTAATGCGCTCGCCCACCAACAAGTTCATCAGCGTGCTTTTCCCCACGTTGGGGTTTCCGACAATGTTTACGAATCCTGCCTTATGCATCCTTCAAGCTTCAGTTTTCACCTTTCCTCAGACGATACCAGTCCTCGCGGCTGATTTCGCCCTCCTTGTAGAACTGGGCAGGCGACTTGGCAGCCTCCTTGGCACCGTCGTAGCCCCAGACGAGATATGAAGCGCCCCACGAGAATCCGGCACCGAAGGCCGTGAAGACGAGCCTGTCGCCTTTCTTCAACTGGGGTTCGTACTCCCAAAGACAGAGGGGCAGCGTGCCGCTGGAGGTGTTGCCCATGTGGTCGATGTTTATCATCACCTGCTCCTCGCTCAGTCCCACGCGACGGGCAACGGCAGACTCTATGCGGACATTAGCCTGATGAGGCACCAGCCAGTTGACATTCTCTGCCGTCAGGCTGTTGCGCTTCATGATGGTCTCCACGGCGTCCGACATCTTGGTGACGGCGTGCTTGAAGACGTGACGGCCCTCCTGATAGACGAAGTGTTCGCGGTTGTCCACCGTTTCGTGACTCGGCATACGAGCCGAACCGCCAGCCTTCATGTGCAGATGCTCGAAGTCGGCCTCCACGTGATAGAGCCCGTCCAGCAGCCCCACCTCCTCGGTGGTTGCCTCAAGCATGACGCAGCCAGCGCCGTCGGCAAAGATGGGACAGGTGTTGCGGTCCTGATAGTTCGTCATCGACGACATGTGCTCGCCACCGCATACGATGATGCGCTTGTAGCGTCCCGAGCGGATGAAGTTCGCACCCGTTTCCAGAGCCAACAGGAAACCGGCGCAGGCCGACTCCATGTCGAAGCCGTAGGCGCCCGTCAGTCCCAGCCGCCCGATGAGGATGGATGCTGTAGAGGGGAAATGATAGTCGGGAGTGGTGGTGGCACAGATGAGGCACTCGATGCTCGCTGGGTCCACCTGAGTCTTGTCCAGCAATTGCCGGATGGCGCGAGTGAACAAATAGCTCACCCCAGCACCCTGTTCAGGCTTCAGGATGTGGCGCGTCTTCACGCCGATGCGCTCCATTATCCATTCGTCGCTGGTGTCCACGATGCGCGACATCTCCTCGTTGTCGAGGATGTAGTCGGGCACATAGCCGCCCACGCCCGTTATCATAGCGTTTATTCTTTCCATAATATATATTAGAACAAAGAAAAAATGAGAGAATGAGAAGCGGGAAGCCCCATGATTCTCATTTTCTCATTTTCTCAATCTCTCAATTCAATTGCTCAATTAAGCTTCCTTTTCGATAGCCACCTTACCACGATAGTATCCGCAAGCGGGGCATACGGTGTGGTAGATGTAATACTCGCCGCAGTTAGGGCAAACGGCCAGTGTTGGAGCTACAGCTCCGTCGTGTGTTCTTCTCTTGAGAGTCCTGGTTTTGGACTGTCTTCTTTTAGGATGTGCCATTTCTATTTACTATTTAACGATTTACTATTTACTATTTTATCGGTTTCCGTCTTGCATTATTTCATGCCAAACGAAGGCGCACTGCACCTTAACGGACTGCAAAGGTACTGCAAATCGAGCGAAAAACCAAATGAATGGGCAATAAATTGTGCCTTGAGAGCAAAAAACATGTTCACGACATGGTTTTTCTGCTCACACAGGCATAATTCAGGCCGAAAGGAGGCCGATAAGGGCAAAAGCCCGAGCCCATTCATTTTGTTTTCCCGAGTGCAGCGTACTTTCGAGACAGCAACGCTGCCTCAAAGGTTATGCCTTCTACCTTCTTGCTCCTCTTCGCTACGCAAGCGTCACCCCTACGGGGATGCCGAGCGCGACGCAAGTCAAAGGTTGTGCAAAGAGAGAATTTATGGTCTGCGAGTCGTTGCGTTGTCTGGCAAGAGGCGAGCTGACGTTGTGGCGGAGGCATCGTGTCGCTGCGGCGAAGGAATAGTAATGTGTCGGGCGACGCGATAGTAATGCGTCAGCGGAAGGAATAGTATCGCGTGGGAGGATGCGACGGGTCACTGAGGGGGAGGCGACGGGCGAAGTCAGTATTTGCGGAGTTCGATGCGGAAGGTGGTGCCGCGACCGAGCTCGGAGGACTTCACGAAGATGCGCCCGTGGTGGTATTCCTCGACGATGCGTTTGGCCAGGGAGAGGCCAAGGCCCCAGCCGCGGCTCTTGGTGGTGAAGCCGGGCATGAAGACGTCGCTGAACTTGTTCTTGGGAATGCCCTTGCCGGTGTCGGAGACCTCGACAGAGAAGCAGTCCTGCTCGTCGCGAGCCTTCAGGGTGATGCTGCCCCGCCCTTCCATTGCGTCGATGGCGTTCTTGCACAGGTTTTCCACCACCCACTCGAAGAGCGGTGCCGACATCTTGACGATGAGCGGGTGTTCGGGCATATCGACCTTGAGGCTTACCTTGTTCGAGGTGCGGCGCCCGATGTATTCCACTACGTTGCGGATGACATCGTTCAGGTTCTCAGGCTTGGGCTCGGGCAGGGAGCCTATCTTGGAGAAGCGCTCGGCAATGCGCTGCAGGCGCTTCACGTCCTTGTCCAGTTCTGGGATGAGTTCGTCGTTGGGATAGGTTTCGCGCAGCACCTCGACCCAGGCCATCAGGCTGCTGATGGGGGTGCCGAGCTGGTGGGCCGTCTCCTTGGACAGGCCAACCCACACCTTGTTCTGTTCGGCACGCTTGCTGCTGAGCAGGGCGAAGATGGCAACGACGACGAAGATGAGCACTACGCCCAACTGGACGTAGGGATAGTAGGCCAGCCGGCGCAGCATCAGGCTCTCGCCGAAGCAGACGTCGATGTACTCGCCCGTATTGTCGAGGTAGATGTGGAAGAAGTTGCCATTGGACTTCATGGAACGAGCCCGGCGGGCGATGTATTCGAGCGAATCTGCAGCCGTGCGCCCCTGCACCTTCAGGTTGCGATAGTCCTGCACCTGCCCCTCGTCGTCGATAATCACCACGGGAATATTGTTGTTGTTTCTCAGAACCTTCAGCACCAGCGGGATGTCGGTGGTCTCGTCGGCATCCTTGAACGAGCGCATGGCCTCGGCCCAGACGTCCGCATTGTTGCGCTCCTCCTTCAAGAGGTCGCGCACCAGGAAATTGGACACCGCCAGGGAGGCAACGGCAATGACCACCGCCGTCAAAACCAGCAGGATTTTCACCTGCCTAACTCTATCAGTCCATACCATATTATATATTATTAACGCGCGAAATGGCGATTTATTGCCCGAAAATGACTAACTTTGCAGCCATGAAACATTGGTGGATAGCATTTCTTTGCTTGCTTGCCGTTGCCTGTCACGACGATATTGACCTACCCCCCACCCCACTGAAGAAGGTGGTGGTGGTGTACGTCATAGGCGAAAACTCGCTGTCGGGCTACGCCGTCGACGACCTGAACGAGATGCGACAGGCAGCGGCCCTCATCCCCGACAGTTGCAAGCTGGTGGTGTACTTCGACAACAGCCGAACCGAGCAGCAGCCCCAAATCATCAGTTTCGACAACAAGGACGGCGAGAAACTCGTCTATCAGTACCGCAACGACCCCATCAGCAGCGACAGCGCCTCGGTGCAGCAGGCCCTGAAACTCATCTGCGACAAGTTCCCCGCCCACCACTACGGACTGGTGATGTGGTCGCACGGCTCGGGCTGGATTCCGCAGCAAAAGGCGCCGCGCCGCACCATAGGCATCGACAACGGGCAAAACAGCATGGCAAACACGGGCACCGAGATGGAAGTATCCACTCTGGCCAATGTGCTGCGGAAGACAAAGCAGCGCTGGGACTACGTCTTCTTCGACGCCTGCTTCATGCAGGGAGTGGAGGTTGCCTACGAGCTGCGCGACGTAGTGGACTGGTGCATCGGCTCTCCTGCCGAGATTCCAGGTGCCGGAGCCCCGTACCACAGAATCATGGTAGATATGTTCCGCGAGAGCGACGAGGCCTGGCGCATTGCCGAGACCTACCACAACTACTACAAGAGCAGGGACGGACTGATAATCTCTGCCCTGAAGACCAGCGAGCTGGAAGCCCTGGCCCAAGCTACGGCCCCACTCATGGCCAAACTGGACGAATACCCCGCCATCGACGGCATACAGCAATACATGGTCTACATCAGCGCCGGCCAATGGAAACCCGAATACTTCGACATGGGCAGCGCCATGGGCAAATGGCTGTCAGACGAGGAATACGCCACCTGGCGCCAAGCCTTGGAGCGCGCCGTGCCCCACCAGTTCTCCACCGAACGGTGGATTTCGGCCTTCTCGGCCTACTTCAACCCGCGCATCATCGACCCCGAACATATTGCCTGCCTTTCGACGTACATCCCCATCGAAGGGCGCGCGTTGAACGACCGCTACGGCCAAACGGCATGGTGGAAAAGATTGAGAAAATGAAAAGAGCGACTAAGACATTAGAAAAGAACGTGAGAAAGTATGCAATACTGCTTTCTTACTTTCTCATTTTCTCATTCTCTCATTCTCTGTATGCCCAAGACCAGTATGCTCGTCACGCCCCTGTCAGCCGACGGCTGCAGCACGTCGATACCGTAGCCACACACTTCCTGATTCCCATCGGAGGCGAACAGGCCTCGATGGGCGGGCTGGCCTTCATCAACACCCTCATCGAGGAAGCCTACTCCCATCTGGGCAAGCGCTACCGCAGCGGCGGCAAGGGACCATCGGCATTCGACTGCTCAGGGTTTACAGGCTACGTCTTCAGCAAGTTCGACTACAAGATTGGAGCCTCATCGCGCGACCAATATGTCAAGAACAAACCCATCAAGCGCGAGGAGATGCGACGGGGCGACCTCGTCTTCTTCAGTAGTCCGCGCTCGGGTCGCGGAGTGGGACATGTGGGAATCGTCATCGATGTGGACTCCGACAGCAAGACATTCACCTTCATCCACGCCAGCACGAACTACGGCGTCAGGGTGAGCCGTTCGGACGAGGGCTTCTACGCCAAGCGCTACATCGGCGTGCGGAGAGTGTTTTGAGGGTTAAAAGGAATTGAGATATGAAACGGATAGCGGCACTTATTCTTTTCACATATTACCTTAGTTTGGCGCAGGCACAGGACACGCTGACCATTGCCATGA
The DNA here is from genome assembly GCA_045220575.1 of Bacteroidaceae bacterium. Taxonomy (GTDB): domain Bacteria; phylum Bacteroidota; class Bacteroidia; order Bacteroidales; family Bacteroidaceae; genus Physcousia. The sequence goes on along the minus strand of JBGUVX010000044.1, from coordinate 10,705 downwards.
CGGGCGACATCATGATGGGCACCACGTTCCCCTCGCTCATGCTGCCTGCCAATCAGGGGCGCGACCTCTTCCGCGATGCTAAGGACATACTGCTTCGGGCCGACCTGGCGCTTGGCAACCTGGAAGGCACCCTGTGCGACGGTGGGCGCAGCACCAAAGGGAACGGCCCCAACAGATATTCGTTCCGCACCCCAACGAGCTACGCCCACCTGCTGAAGGAGGCAGGATTCGACTACCTGAGCATGGCTAACAACCACGCCAACGACTTTGGGCAGGAGGGCATCGAGTCGACAGAACGCTGTCTGGACAGCATGGGCATCCTGTATTCTGGTATCGCCGGACGGGTGGAAAGTGCCGTCATCAAGCGCCAAGGGCTGCGCATCGGCCTGTGTGCCTTCGGACACAACAGCTACACCCTGAAGCATACCGACCTCGAAACCGTCGGACGCATTGTGGACAAGCTGGTCGAGGAGACAGACTTGGTCATCGTCTCGTTCCATGGGGGAGCCGAAGGGCGCACAAAGAACCATCTGCCGCAGGGCAGCGAGTCGTTCCTGGGTGAGAATCGCGGTGCCGTACGTCAACTGGCTCACTTCTGCATCGACCACGGTGCCGATGTGGTCTATGGCCACGGTCCCCACGTAACCCGTGCCATCGAGGTTTATAAAGGTCGATTCGTGGCCTACAGCCTGGGCAACTTCTGCACGCCCTACAACGTATCGCTGACAGGCATTTCGGGCTACGCTCCACTGGTGGAAATAAAAATCGACCACCAAGGACGTTTCCTCAGTGGTCAGATACATTCTATGCTGCAACAGCGTGGTGTGGGGCCGCGGCTCGACACAACGAACAGCGCCGCCCAAGAGATGAAATCGCTCTCCGAGGCCGACGTGCCCAAGAGCGAGGCCTCCATCAGCCGCACAGGCGCCATCCGTCTGCGCTAATTCCCCTAAAGGGACTACAGGCCCTGCTCAGCCTCCAGCTTTTCGCGAATCTTCAGCAACGTCTCCATGTAGCCCGAGAAGGTTACATTGGTTTTGTTCTTACGCAAAGTGAGAATCAGATTCCGCACCGTCAACCGCAGGTCGGGCGCGTAGGTTGCCGCATTTATCTGCATCGACTCGGGCAGACGGTCCATTCTCTCCTCGAACCAAGCCACCTGCTCGTCGCGGAACGCTTCGTCGTAGTCCTTTTTATATTTCCTTTCCATGTCTTCAAGCCATATTTTGCACAAAGATAGGGAAAATATTTCAATTAATCCCGCAAAATACGTAACTTTGAGGCACGATACACAAAAACGAAGCAAGAGAAATGAAGAAGACACAAAGATTAGTCAGCAACATGCTGGTAGCAACCTTGCTGGCATTTGCAACCACAACGATTCCCTCGGGATGTCAGAAGCCCAGCAACAGCGAGCAACAGACCACCACTCGCACCGTCGACGTCCGCAACGGCAACGGAGAGGACAGCGCCCTTGTCAGCATCGAGTTCCCGACCTACCCCGATGAGCGGCTCAACCTGTCCATCACCGAACAACTGAACGAACAACTGGGCGGTCTCTACGAGGGCGACTATGCCGACTGCGACTCCTTTGCCCGCTGCTATGCCAGTCACTATATGGACGAGATAAGCGAAATGCGTTCCGAGTTCGAAGGATATGAGCCAGAGATGCCCTTCGAGCGCGAACTCACCATTACCCGAGGCTACGAAACAGACCGTCTGGTCACTTTCGACCTGCAGACCTACGAATTCAGCGGAGGGGCTCACGGCGGCGGGCTGGCCTACGGCATCACCTTCCGCAAGAGCGACGGACGCCGCATGGACCAGAACATCCTGTCCATCAGCCACGACGCTGTGGAGTGGAACGAGATGCTGAAACGCGGACTAATGGAATACTTCGAGGTGAAGACCGAAAGCGACCTCGAAGGCTTTCTCATGGATGTCGAACTCTACAACATCCCCATGCCCAGCTGTGGAGTCAGCTTCGCAGCCAACGGTCTATCCTTCGTCTATCAGCAGTATGAAATTGCCGCCTATGCCTGCGGACGACCAAACTTCGTCATCCCCTACGACAAGCTGCGTCCCTTCCTAAACGTCACGGGCAGGCGCCTTCTCGACAACGACGTTAGAAATCCCAACTGATACCAGCCATAAGGGTGGCATGAGGCATGGGATAGCCCAGAATAGTCTCATAACTGCCCCGCCCGGCAAGAACAGTCTCGCCACGAAGCCACAACTTGAGGCCGCGCCATACACGATGGCTGACTGAGGCTGACAGGAGGCAATAGTTTTCCTGCTGCTCAGTAGCGCCTACTGCAGTATAGAGGCCGGCGATGTACTGAAGACCAGCATGAGCCGACCAGCGACTGTCACGATACTGAGCTCCCAGATAACCTTTATAGACGGGTGCAGTGAGGATGGGTTCCTTCATGTGCATATAAGCATGGTTAGTGGAAAGCATCCAGTGCTGCTTGATACGATAGTCGACCTTGGCCTCGAAGCCGCAATTCTCCACATCGCCCACATTCACATTCAGCAGGGCACCGTTCACCGTCTGGGTCTTGATAATGTTCTCGCCCTTCAGGTAATAGACGTTCAAGGCGTAGTTCAGGCGACCGTCGAGCAGGTGATGAGCCCACGACAGTTCGTAGTTCATCATGCGTTCGGGCTCCAGATTGGCATTGGCAGGCTTGTAGAGATAGAGTTCACGCATCGTAGGATTACGGAAGCCTTTGCTGACAGTGGCCTTAAGTTCGCCCTGCTGAATGGGACGAACAACCACACCTCCCTGAGGAATCAGTTCGCCGCCAGCTACGCTGTGATAGTCGTAGCGCAGACCTGCGTCGAGGGTGAGCCAACTGGCAACATCCTGACGGAAATCAACATAGCCAGCCACTTCGTTACGGTGGCTCTTGCCACTGGCAGGCGAGGGCGGCAGCTCGTTGCCCGTAGCCTTATCTGTATAGTAAGCACGCCCGTAGATGTGCTGATAGTCGAAACCAAAGGTTGTGCTGTTCCCCTTGAAGAAACCCACCGTTTGGTAGAGGGAGAGGCCGGAAAGGTTGTCGCGGCTGCGGAAGTATTGAGTGGTAGCACCGCCCAAAGTGGCGGTTCCATCGTCGATTTTATGCTTTCCGAAGTTCGAATAGAGGCGAATGGCACCATTCGTGGGTATGTCTCCGCTGTAACGATTCTCGACGGCCAACGCCGCAGAGCCACGCAGAATCCACTGTTCGTTGCTGTACATCGGAGTGGCAACCGTACCGGGCAGTTCGGTATTGAAGTCGTTGACATCGGCATCGGCTGATGCTTTCCAATGCGAAGAGAAGTCGTAGCCCAGCTTGGCAAAGCCGCCTGCCTGCTGGAAGTCCATACGTTCGCGGTGGTTATCGGAACGATTATACTGGGCACTCACGGTACTTGAGAACTTGCCGCGGCGCACCTGATTGGTGGCTTCTGTCTGTACTGTTCCATAGCTGCCAGTGCCCAGCGTAATGTTAGTGGAAACCGTATCTCGGTGCACCTGGCGGGTGACGATGTTGATGACACCACCCATGGCATTCGAGCCATAGAGCATGGAGGCCGGACCGCTCAGCACCTCGACGCGCTCAGCTATATGACCCTGATAGAGGTCGGCAATGGAGTGACCGTAAATGCCGTTGTACTGGGGCTGCCCATCGATGAGCACAAGCACCTGACCTGTAGCGCTGCTGATACCGCGCAATAGTATTCCACCCGCACCGCCTGAGTTCACCCCATAGCCCATCATGCCACGAGAGGGTATGTAGAGACCGGGCACCTGTTCAGTGAGCGTGGGCAGCACCGAAGTACGATAACCCTCTGTCAGTTGCTGACGACCGACCATCGTGACGTTATAGGGCAGGTAGCGGGTGTCCGTCTCGGTGCGGGTTCCCGTCACCACCACTTCATCAAGTTTCACACTATCGGCAACCTCGGCTGCCATTGCGCTCGTCGCATTCGATGCCAGCAGCAAGGCCAGCAGGAGAAAACTATTCTTCATATTATCAGTTGTTTATCCATCAAACGGACACAAAAGTACTAAAAAAGTTTAAAAACGCAAACAACTTTGTAAGGTAACAAGCTGAGTTTTCGCTCTTTCACCATGAACTTTGATGCTCTATAAGCCACGATGACAGACGTCATCTCAAAGATTTGTCGCAGGCCCATTGACCGAAGGGAGATAAAAGCACAAATTAATTTGTTTTTTTGCTCAATTTGCATTATCTTTGTGTCATTAAATGTTAACTTGCCTAATTATGCTATTCGACAAACAAACCTACGTTGAGCGCCGTCGCGTGTTACGCGAGCGCGTTGGCAACGGACTAATCCTTCTTTTCGGCAACAACGATTCACCCGTGAACTACCCTGCCAACGGATACAAATTCCGTCAGGACTCGTCGTTCCTATACTATTTCGGTCAGCACCGCGAGGGACTGGTGGGCGTACTAGATGCCGACGAAGGACGCGAATGGCTGATTGGCAACGACATCGATATCGAGGACATCGTGTGGTTCGGTCAAGTGGACTCGGTCAGCGACATGGCCCGACAGTCGGGTGTGGAGCAAAGCGCACCGATGAAGGAACTGGCCACCTTGGTTGACAAAGCCCGCAAAGCAGGCCGCAAAGTACACTTCCTGCCACCCTACCGCCACGACCTGATGATTCAGCTTATGGATCTCACAGGCATCCACCCCTCGAAGCAAAGAGCAGAGGCTTCGGTGGAACTCATTAAGGCTGTCATCGACCAGCGTGCCGTGAAGTCTGCTGGCGAGATAGAAGAGATTGAACGCGCCTGTGCCATTGGCTACGAGATGCATACTACAGCCATGCGGATGTGCCGCCCAGGCGTGACGGAACAGGAGATTGCAGGCCGCATCAGCGGCATCGCCTCCAGTCGAGGCTGTATTGTTTCGTTCCCCAGCATCCTTTCGATGCACGGCGAAATCATGCACGGCTACCCCTCACCACGTCCACTGGAGGCTGGAAGGTTGATGTTGTGCGACTGCGGAGCTGAAACAAACGAGAACTACTGTTCGGACAACACCCGAACGACACCCATCAGCGGAAAGTTCACCCAGCGCCAACGTGAGATTTTCCAAATCGTTGTGGACGGACACGACCATGCCCTGTCACTAGCCAAGCCTGGTGTAAAATGGTGGGACGTTCACTTCGGTGTAGCCCGTCTGATGACAGAACGCCTGAAGGAATTGGGACTGATGAAGGGCGATGTGGACGAGGCCGTAGCAGCCGGAGCCCACGCCATGTTCTTCCCCCACGGACTGGGACACATGATGGGCATGGATGTTCATGACATGGAGGGACTGGGACAGACCTACGTCGGATTCGATGACGAAGTGCAACCCAATCTGGAACAATTCGGCACCAACTGCCTCCGCTGCGGCAGACGTTTGCAGGAAGGCTGGGTGATGACCGACGAACCGGGCATCTACTTCATCCCTGCACTCATCGACGAATGGCGTGCCAGCGGTCATTGCAAGGATTTTCTGTGCTTCGACAAAATCGAAACATACAAGGACTTCGGAGGTATCCGACTGGAGGATGACATACTTATCACCAAGGATGGTTGTCGCTATCTAGGCGAACGTCGCATCCCCCTCTACCCTGATGAAATAGAGGCTTTCATCGCCTCATAACCCATAAGTCCCATAGGACCAATAAGCCCCATAAGACTCATCACTAAAAAATAATAAACAATGAAAAAACTATTCACTCTCGCACTACTGGCCCTCACTGCCATCGGTGCACAGGCGGAGGAAACAAAAGACTCCGTGAAATCGAACAAACCGGTGTTCACCATCGTGAAGCAGAACCCCATCACCAGCGTGAAGGACCAGAACAGGTCGGGTACGTGCTGGGATTATTCGACCATCTCGTTCTTCGAGTCCGAAATTCTGAAGGCTACGGGTAAAGAGATGGACCTTTGCGAATCGTTCGTTGCTAACAAAACGTACATGGAACGCGCCACTCAGGTCGTTCGTTTCCACGGCGACTGCCAGTTCTCGCAAGGCGGCTCGGCAGAGGACGTTCTCTCCGTGCTGAAAAACCACGGCATTTGCCCCCAGGACGCAATGCCTTTCCCCGGCTCGCTCTATGGCGACTCGCTGAACAACTTCAACGAGTTCTTCTCACTGCTTGAGCCCTATGTGGCAGCCATCGCCAAGAGTTCGGCCAAGAAGATTTCGAACCAGTGGAAGGTGGGACTGCAGGGCATTCTGGACGCCTATCTGGGCCAGTGCCCCGAGAAGTTCACTTACGAGGGTAAGGAATACACACCGAAATCGTTCGCTGCAAGCCTTGGCATCAATCTGAACGACTACGTCAGCATAACCTCATACACTCACCATCCCTTCTACACGGGCTTTGCTGTGGAGGTTCAGGACAACTGGCGCTTCCCCCTCTCTTACAATGTGCCTATCGACGAAATGATGCAAATCATCGACAACGCCGTGATGCAAGGCTATACCGTAGCTTGGGGCGGTGATGTCAGCGAAGAGGGATTCACCCGTCAGGGTCTGGCATACGCCATCGATACAAAGGCTACGGAGAGTCTGGCTGGGAGCGATATGGCTAAGTGGTTGAAGATGAGTGCCGCAAAGAAGCACAACCTCATCGACTCACTGGGATGCACAGTGCCTGAAATCGTGCCCACACAGGAACTTCGCCAAGAGCGTTTCGACAACTGGGAACTGACTGATGACCACGGCATGCTCATCTACGGCATTGCCAAGGACCAGAACGGACGTGAATATTATCTGGTAAAGAATTCGTGGGGCGAGACCGGCGATTACAAGGGCACTTGGTACATGACGAAGGCCTTCATCGCAGCCAACACGATGGACTATCTGGTGAACAAAAACGCCATTCCCAAACAGATTCGTAAGAAACTGGGCATCTAAGCGACTATGAACTACAGGTGGAACTTCGTCCCGTTGACGGACGAACAGGATAATGCCGCCAAGGAACTTGCCAAAGGACTGAACCTGAGTCCAGTGCTTGGGCGTTTGTTGGTGAACCGAGGCATCACAGATGTCTGGGAGGCACGGCGTTTCTTCCACCCTCAGCTGAATGAACTGCTCGACCCATTCCTGTTCCGCGATATGGACAAGGCTGTGGACCGACTGAATCTGGCACTGGCACGCAAGGAACGCATCCTGGTTTACGGCGACTACGACGTTGACGGATGCACCGCGGTGGCGCTGGTGTACAAATTCTTGGAGCAGTATTACTCGAATATTGACTACTACATCCCCGACCGATACGAAGAAGGTTACGGTGTTTCCGTACAGGGCGTCGACTACGCCTACGAGACAGGTGTTAAGTTGGTCATCGTGCTTGACTGTGGCATTAAGGCCATTGAAACCATAGGCTATGCCAAGGAAAAAGGCATAGACTTTATCATCTGCGACCACCACGTGCCTGACGACGAACTGCCACCTGCCGTGGCAATACTGAACGCCAAGCGTCGCGATGCCACCTATCCCTACACCGACCTTTCGGGCTGTGGCGTGGGTTTCAAATTCATGCAAGCCTTTGCACAGAGCAACGGCATAGAGTTCTCTAAACTCATCCCCCTGCTCGACCTCTGTGCCGTGAGCATCGCCTCGGACATCGTCCCCATCATGGGCGAGAACCGTGTGCTAGCTTATCACGGACTGCGGCAACTGAACGCCAATCCCAGCGTGGGACTGAGAGCCATCATGGACATCTGCGGACTGACAGGGAAGGAAATCACGATGAGCGACATCATCTTTAAGATAGGACCGCGCATCAATGCCTCGGGCCGTGTTCAGAACGGTCGCGAGACAGTGACCCTACTGGTGGAGAAGGACGAGAAAGAAGCTCGCATGCAGGCCAACCTCATCAACCACTACAATGACCAACGCAAGGATTTGGACAAGAGCATGACCGAGGAGGCGAACCGCATCGTGGAGACCCTCGACCCCGAACACGAAAGCAAGGCCATTGTCATCTACAACGAGGAATGGCACAAAGGGGTCATCGGCATCGTGGCATCGAGGTTGACAGAAGTCTTCTGCAGACCAGCCGTGGTGCTGACACGCAGCGAAGAGTTCGCCACAGGTTCGGCACGTTCCGTGGGAGGATTCGATGTGTACAAAGCCGTGGAAAGTTGTCGCGACCTATTGGAGAACTTCGGCGGACACACCTATGCTGCAGGTCTGACCATGCGGGTAGAGCACGTCGAAGAGTTCAAGAGACGTTTTATTGAATATGTTGAGGAGAACATCGACCCGGAACAAACTATGGCACAAATCGACATTGAGGCAACCATCGACTTCCGCGACATCACTCGAAAGTTCTTCCTCGACCTGAAACGCTTCAATCCCTTCGGTCCCAATAATCCGCGTCCAATTTTCTGCACACATCAGGTCTACGACTACGGTACGAGCAAAGTAGTAGGTCGCGAACAGGAGCACATCAAGCTGGAACTAGTGGACGGGAAGAGCGCGAACGTCATGAACGGAATCGCCTTTGGGCAAAGCAGCCAAGCACGATACATCAAAACAAAACAATCGTTTGACATCGTGTACGCCATTGAGGAGAACACCCACAAGCGAGGTGAAGTGCAATTGCAAATCGAGGACATTCAGCCTACGGGCAAGGAACTATGACAACACGATACAAGGACATCCTAAAACGCTATTGGGGCTACGAGGATTTCCGAGGTATCCAACAGGACATCATCGAAAGCATCGGCTCAGGGCACGACACCCTGGGTCTGATGCCTACGGGAGGTGGAAAGAGCATCACTTTCCAAGTACCGGCATTAGCGAAATGGGGAGTGTGCATTGTCATCACTCCCCTTATCGCACTCATGAAAGACCAAGTCAGCAACTTGCGGCGCAGAGGAATCAAGGCTACGGCTGTAAACTCGGGCATGTCACATAGCGAAATCGTTACGGCTTTAGAGAATTGCATCCTTGGTGACTATAAATTTCTGTATATTTCGCCAGAACGTATCGGTAGTGAACTGTTTCAAATGAAGCTGAGACACATGAAGGTAAGTTTCATTACAGTCGACGAGGCGCACTGCATCTCACAATGGGGCTACGACTTCCGTCCAAGCTACATGCAGATTGCCGAAATACGCAAGCTTGTACCCCACGTCCCAATACTTGCATTGACGGCATCGGCAACCCCTGAAGTCGTGGAGGACATACAGCGACAATTGAAATTTGGCGAAGGCTCAAAGGTTTGCCGCATGAGCTTTGCACGAGATAATCTGACTTACATCGTACGTAAGACCGATAGCAAACTGAAGGAAATGGTACATATTCTGCGTAGCTTGCAGGGAGCGGCTATCGTCTATACTCGAAACAGACAGCAAACTCAGGAATTGGCGGAATACCTAATAAAAGAAGGATTGACGGCCACAAACTACCACGCAGGATTGCCACAGGTGAAAAAAGATGAAAGACAGACTGCTTGGCAACACAACAAATATAGAGTGATGGTCGCCACCAATGCCTTCGGTATGGGTATCGACAAACCGGATGTACGATTGGTACTGCATTTCGAGATTCCCGACTCACCCGAGGCCTACTTTCAAGAGGCAGGACGTGCAGGACGAGACGGGCAACAGGCTTATGCAGTATTGCTATACGACAGTAAAGACTGTAAACAGTTGCTGAGACGAATTGGCGAGACCTACCCCGAACCAGACTACATCCGACGAGTCTATGAGGATATGTGCTGCTTCCTACAGATGGCAATAGGAGACGGAACAAATGTGGTCCGTGAATTCAACCTGCAAGAGTTCTGCTATAAATTTCATCACTTCCCCGTACAGGCACATAGTGCTCTGCAATTGCTCGATAAAACCGGCATAATTCAATACACCGAGGATGAAGAAATAACAAGTCGGCTCATGTTTACCTTGAACCGCGATGAACTCTATCAACTACGCCAACGACCCGAGAAACAAGAACGCATCATACATGCCCTATTGCGCAATTACAGCGGCATATTTGTGGAATTGGTCTATATAGACGAATATGCGCTGGCACAAGAAACAGGAATAGAATACAACGACGTTTATCTCTATCTGAAAGAAATGGCTCACGATGGCATCGTAAACTATATCCCACGCAAACGTACCAACTACATCACATTCTTGTCGCGCCGTGTTGATAAGGACGAAATCATACTGCCGGATTATGTTTATGCCGACCGACGAAAACAGTACGAACAACGTATACTGACCATGATACAGTACGTTACAGATCGTGACCTGTGCCATAGTCGCTTCCTTCTCTCCTACTTTGGCGAAAAGAATACGAAGAAGTGCGGACGATGCGACATTTGTATTGATAAGAAAAAAACAACAGAAAATGAGCACGAAGCCATACGAGCCCACTTTCTTCGACAATTGCAGTTAGGTCCACTATCCCCACGCGATGTTGACTACGCAGGCTTCGATCGTGATATCTATATCTCTGTCGTACAAGAAATGTGTCATCGTGAGGAAATTCTCCTCGACAATGCTCAGTGCTTCATCCTCCCCTAACGCCTATAGAACCCATTAGCCCAATAGGACCTATAAGTCCCATAAGCCCCATAAACGAAGCAAGCCCTCCAGTCACTTGGACTGAAGGGCTTGTTCTTTGAAAAACGGCGGCTACCTACTCTCCCACAATAGCAGTAC
>JBGUVX010000043.1:0-3048 GCA_045220575.1 Bacteroidaceae bacterium | reverse complement strand
CGGCATCCCCCTCTCTCGTCCTGTGGGCGGCATTCGTTCTGTGGGCGGAACTTCAGTTTCGCCTCATCATCTTGTGGGTGGTGCTTCAGCGCCGCCTGTCACTCCCCCTCGCAAGCCCTCCCTCTGGGAGCCTGGCTACCACGACCGCTATCTCATGCACGAGGGCCAGCTACAGACCCTCCACAACTACATCCACGACACCCCCAAGCGCCTTGCCATCAAGCGCATGAAGCCCGACCTCTTCCGCGTCCGTCAGCACCTGCGCGTCGGCAATCAGGAATACGCCTCCATGGGCAACATCTTCCTGCTGAAACGCCCCGAGAAGCTGCAGGTATTCATGCACCGAAGAGCGACGGCAGAGGAAATCCAACAGGAGACCGCCCGCCTGATGGCTGCCTGCGAACGGGGAGCTGTCCTCGTCACCCCTGGCATCAGCCCTGGCGAGAAGGCCATCGTTCATGCCGCCCTTGAACAGGGTATGCCTCTTGTCTTACTACGCGAAAACGGCTTCTCCGAATATGAGAAGCCGCATGGTCGCTATTTCGAGGCCTGTGCCGCCGGCACCCTCCTTCTGCTCTCCTCATGGGAGCACCACACCGACCGCCGTACCATCAGCCGCTCGCAATGCCTGTCCCTTAATGACATGGCCCGCACCATCTGCAACGACACCACCACGTTAGTGCTGATGAAAGTAGATTAATTTGTTTTTACTAATTTTTTATACTATTTTTGTAGCACAATTCATGAATGCATTTCGAATGAAGCAACTATTAACCCTCTTCGCCTTGCTCATCGCCTCGGTGACGGGCGCACAAAACAACAATACAATGCAGTACAAAAAGATTCAAGTAGAAGACTGCAATGTCTTTTATCGTGAGGCAGGAAGCGCCTCTAAGCCCGTAATTCTATTGCTACACGGATTCCCCAGCAGCAGCCACATGTTCCGCGAACTGATGCCAGAACTGGCTGACGAGTACCACCTCATCGCTCCCGATTTCCCGTCGTTCGGACAGACGAAGAGTCCCGACCGCGACAAGTTTGAGTATTCATTCGACCATCTGGCTAAGATTGTAGATAAGTTCACCGAGGCCGTCGGGCTGACGAAATTTGCCATGTATGTATTCGACTACGGAGCCCCTATCGGTTATCGTCTGGCAATGTGGCATCCCGAGCGCATCACCGCCATTGTCTCGCAAAACGGCAACATGTACGACGAGGGACTGGGAAAGAAATGGGAGGCTCGTAAGGCATATTGGCATAACCCCACGCCAGAATTACGCAAGCAGTTCTCCTCAGCATTTGCACTGGAGACCATCATCGGGCAGTACACCTTTGGCACGCCAGAGGGCAGCGTTGGTCCTGACGGCTACTCGCTCGACTATTATTATGTCAATCTGCCTGGCCGTGCCGAGATGCAGAACGACCTCATCCTCGACTACCGCACTAACGTCGCCCTTTATCCAGAGTTCCAGAAATATCTCCGCACCTATCAGCCGCCCTTGTTAGCAGTATGGGGTGAGAACGACCCTTCGTTCATTCCAGCCGGAGCCAAGGCTTTTAAGCGCGACGTACCCAATGCCGAGATTCACTTTGTCCCCAGCGGCCACTTTGCCTTGGAGAGCCACCACACAGAGATAGCCCGGCTGATGCGAGAGTTCCTCAGACGAGTCCTATAAAGTACTTCCGATAACAAAAGAAAGGCGGAGCATCCCGATGGACGCTCCGCCTTTGCTATTTTCGCTCTACTCAGAGATTACTCCTCGCCGAGCAGGATGTTCATGATTTCACAGGCAGCCTTGGCCACGGAGGTGCCGGGGCCGAAGACGGCGGCTACGCCAGCCTTGTAGAGGAAGTCGTAGTCCTGGGCGGGGATGACACCACCGGCAATGACCATGATGTCCTCGCGACCGAGCTTCTTCAGTTCCTCGATGAGCTGAGGGATGAGGGTCTTGTGACCGGCAGCCAGTGAGCTGGCACCTACTACGTTGACATCGTTCTCCACAGCCTCACGGGCAGCCTCGGCAGGTGTCTGGAACAAGGGACCCATATCGACGTCGAAACCGCAGTCGGCGTAGCCCGTTGCTACCACCTTGGCACCGCGGTCGTGACCGTCTTGGCCCATCTTTGCCACCATGATACGAGGACGACGGCCCTCGCGCTTTGCAAACTCTTCGGTCAACTGACAAGCCTTCTCGAAGTCCTTGTCGTTCTTTGATTCTGAACTATACACGCCTGAAATGGTTCTGATTACTGCCTTGTAACGTCCTACGACAGCCTCGCAGGCGTCACTGATTTCTCCCAATGTAGCACGGTGGCCGGCAGCCGTAACGGCGAGCTCGAGCAGGTTGTTCTCGCTCTTCTTGCCATCGGCGAACTCCTGCACGCACTTGGTGATGGCCTCCAGGTCTTTCTTCACCTGAGCCTCGTCGCGGTTGGCACGCAGTTGCTTCAGCGATTCCTCCTGCTGCAGGCGCACGGCGGTATTGTCGATTTCGAGGATGTCGATGGGATCCTCGTGGTCGAGGCGATACTTGTTCACGCCGACGATGGTCTGCACGCCAGAGTCGATGCGAGCCTGAGTACGGGCAGCAGCCTCTTCGATACGCATCTTGGGCAGACCCGTCTCGATGGCCTTGGCCATACCACCCAGCTTCTCGATTTCCTGGATGTGCTCCCATGCCTTGAGGTACAGTTCCTGCGTCAGTTTCTCCACGTAGTACGAACCAGCCCATGGGTCGATGTGCTTGCACACCTGCGTCTCGTTCTGGATGTAAATCTGCGTGTTACGGGCGATACGGGCACTGAAGTCCGTAGGCAGGGCGATAGCCTCGTCGAGGGCGTTGGTGTGGAGCGACTGGGTGTGACCCAGCACGGCTGCCATAGCCTCGATACAGGTACGGCCTACATTGTTGAAGGGATCCTGCTCTGTCAATGACCAACCAGAGGTCTGTGAGTGGGTACGCAGCGCCAGTGACTTCGGGTTCTTGGCACCGAAGCTCTTCACAATCTTCGCCCACAGCAGACGGCCTGCACGCATCTTGGCAATCT
>JBGUVX010000042.1:0-83825 GCA_045220575.1 Bacteroidaceae bacterium | reverse complement strand
CCGGCCACTGGACGGGAGGGGGCGTTTTGTGCAGCTCGCTTTAGCGGGGCGGCTTCTTCCTGCAGTTGCCACCAGGCTTGGCTGCATTTGGCCTTTAGGCTGGCGACAACGCGGCCCAAGTGCTGAGGCATCCACTCACGGACAAACAGGAGGAGATGCACATGGTCGGGCATGATGACATAATCAAGGACTTTGACTTGCGGATAGCGGACGGGCAGGGCCTGTATCACTGCGACTACTCGCTCTCCCAGTGCTGTTAAGGCAATACGAAAATCGTCTCCTTCGCCAACCAACTGACCGAGCAACGCTTGACGTTCTGCTGTCGCGAAGGTCAGCATATAGACACCGCGACCATTGTAGTCGTGATGTTTCAGTCGTCGGTGCATGGGCTGATTATTCATTGGATTTTATTGTTTCGATTGCGAAGTTACGAAATTTCTTTCGCATTCCGATAATAATTCGTACCTTTACAGCCATAAACCTGAATATGTTATTGGTATGAAAACATGGAAAATGATGCTGGCCCTCGTGGCTGCAGCGGTGACCGCAATGTCATGCGGAACGAAAGAGAAACAGGAGGCACAGAAGGTGCTGGTTGTGTATTACTCGCAGACATCGAACACAAAGGCGGTGGCAGAGGAAATAGCTACGGAATTAGGGGCTGACATTGAGGAAATCGTGGAAGAAAAACCATACGACGGCGACTTTCAGGCTACGATAGAGCGCTGTATGCAAGAGCGCGAGCAAGGCATCATTCCTGAAATCCAGCCCCTGAAGGCTGATGTTGCTCAATACGACGTTATCTTCATCGGTTTCCCCGTGTGGTTCGGCACTTATGCTCCGCCAGTAGCCGCATTCCTGAATCAGGTGGACTTGAGCGGTAAGAAAGTGGTGCCTTTCTGCACCTTTGGCAGTGGCGGTTTGGAGTCCAGCGTGGCGAATCTGTCAGAGAAACAACCCAATGCCGATATTCTGCCTGGCTATGGTGTGCGTGCCGCCCGCATGGAGGCCATGCCGAAGGAAGTTGACCAGTTCCTGAAAGCCAGTGGTTTCATCGAAGGCGAATACACCCTGTTAGAGGACTTCCCCGAACAGCATCCCGTGAGCGAAGAGGAGGCTGCCATCTTTAATGCTGCCGTAGGCGACTACCCCATGATACACGCTCAGGCCAAGACCGTTGCCTCGCGTTCGATTCCCGAGGGTACGGAATACCTGTTCACTGCCGTTGACCTCCCTCGCGAGGAAGGTGCCCCGATGCCACCCGCAGGAGAGATGAAGATTTATGTTATAGTCGCTGACGGGCAAGCTCCCATCTTTACCCGTGTAATCAGATAACATCCCACAACATCATCACTAAAATCATAACAAATGAGGATTGCACACGTCGGCAATCCTCATTAACTTTGCACTCGCAAAACTAAAACAAACCAAACGACTATGAAACTGAAGCATTTTTTTGCAATACTCGCCCTCTCGATGGGCACATTTACTTTTGTATCCTGTGGCGACGATGAAGAAGTTCAGCCACAAGAACAAGATAATAATCAGGGACAAGCGTCCGAAACCGACAAACAAGTAGTTGGTACCTACATAGGATGGACGCACCTGAAGACCAACTTCATTGACAAGAACTATGACAAGGATACTCTCAGTCTGGCTGTAGCCGACAAAGGAAGCCTCACTGCCATATTCAAGAACAAGACTTGGGGCACCGCCACTATCACAGGCATCAAGGCCAATAAGGCAGAGGCCGACAAGGGCTATACGTTGCTGGGCGGTACAGGCTCCTTCGTCATGAATAACCCCCGCGACAACAGCACCCAGGAGTTCAGTTGCACACTGGACAGTGCCACCATCAGTGCCGACAAGACGCAGATGACGGCCTATATCACGGCTACTATGGACGTCGCTGGCGGTCATGGAGACATGCATTTCACCTTCCAGACAGGTGAAATGCCCACTGAATAAGACCTCATGTGTAAGGTAAAAGGATTGATTTATGTTGTTTTCAGCACGATAGCCTTCACGGGCCTTCGTGCTGAAAATGTTAGTGCTGTAGCCGACACCTCGCGAGTTATGGACCTCGACGAGGTGGTTATTGTGGCCCAGCCCAAGGAGAGCGGTCGCCTGCGCACCCAGCCCGTGAGCAGCACCATGTTCTCGTCGGGCGACCTGAAGGCACTGGGGCTGCGCGACATCCGCGAAATCAGTCTTTATGTACCCACGTTTGTCATGCCCGAGTACGGATCGCGCTACACCTCGTCAGCCTACATTCGCGGCATCGGTGCCAAAGAGGGCAGTTCGGCGATTGGAATGTATGTTGATAACATTCCCTTGGTCACCAAGAGCATGTACAACCAACACACCTACGGACTGGAGCGTGTTGATATACTGCGTGGTGCCCAAGGCACGCTCTATGGCATGAACTCGGAGGGCGGACTGGTGCGCATGTATTCCCGCAATCCCATGAACTATCAGGGAACAGACATCACAGCAGGAGGCGGCACCTATGGTCAGCGCAATGCCGAAGCGGCCCATTACCACCGTTTCAACGATAAATTTGCCTTAGCCGTGGCTTCATTCTACGACGGGCAGAAGGGTTTCTTCAAGAACCAAACCACGGGCAAACGTGCCGACCTCAGCAACGAGGCTGGCGGACGGTTGCGTGTGGTCTATCGCCCCACGGATTCCCTTTCCCTCGACTATACCGCCGACTACCAATGGGTCAATCAGCAAGGCTTCCCCTACGGACAGCTCACCCCAGCAACGGGTCACACCGCCCTACCCACGTCCGACTACGAAAGCGACTACTTGCGCCATCTCTTCACCACAGGACTCTCCCTACAGTGGCAGACACGTAAGTTCACCCTCTCCAGCACCACCAGTTTCCAATACTTGCGCGACCACATGCACATGGATATCGACTACACCGCTGCCGACCTCATGCGCATGAACCAGCACCAGCGTCAGCAGGCCATAACAGAGGAACTTACCCTAAAGGGCGAGAAGAAACGCTGGCAGTGGGCTTCAGGCATGTTCTTCTCCTCGCTTTGGCAACGGGTGGATGCCCCCATCTTCTTCCGCCCCGCCATGAACAGCTACCTGTCCAAGACCATTCAGGACTATGCCTATAATGGCATGTTCAACGCCATGTCGGGCCGCCGCATGACGGAACTCATGGAAATGGGCATGTCTCGCGATGATGCTTTGGCTCAGGCTGATGCCGAGACGGCTGCAGACATTGAGGCCCGTGGCGGCGTACACATCCGCATGGACATCGACGACCCTATCTTTGGGCACTTCTCCACCCCACAGCAGAACCTGGGACTCTTTCACGAGAGCTCATATAGAATCACCGACCAACTGACGGCGACCCTTGGTCTGCGCTACGACCTCAGTCACGTAGCCATCGACTACAATACTGGTGCCGAGGCCCATATTGTAGAGAGTGTGCTGGGCACAGATGTCGATGCGCGGATTACAGACATCCTCACCCACAGGGATGCCGACTTCTTCAACCAGCTTTTGCCCAAGGCGGCCTTGCGCTATCAGTTGGGAAAGCTCTCTCCTACGGGGGAGCAGGAGAAGGGTTACCTTTACGCCTCCTTTAACAAAGGATACCGTGCAGGGGGATACAACATTCAGTCGTTCAGCGACATCCTGCAGCCCGAATTGCGCATGCAAGCCCAAAATGCACGGGCCGACATCGTTGTCAAACACAGCGCCAAGGACTATGCGCAGATTTGCGATGCCATCCGCTATAAACCCGAAACATCGTGGAACTACGAACTGGGCACCCATCTCAACCTCTTCCGCCATCGTCTGCAGCTCGATGCAGCCCTTTATTACATGGAGGTGCACAACCAGCAAGTGTCGAAGTTTGCCAACAACTACGGCTATGGGCGACTGACGGTAAATGCTGCCGAGAGTTACAGCTGCGGCATGGAAGTCTCATTGCATGGCTTTGCCCACGATAACCATCTCTCCTATCATCTATCTTATGGCTACACGCACGCAGCTTTCCGCGATTTCACCGATAAAATCGATGGAAAAGACGTATCCTATAACGGCAACAGCGTACCCTTCGTGCCTGCCCATACCTTAGCAGCCCGTGCCGACTATCGCATTCCCTTCTCCTCCCATGCTTGTCGGGCACTTACGCTGGGAGCCAATGTCACGGCTCAGGGCAAGACATACTGGGACGAGGCCAATTCCTATGCCCAATCGTTCTATGCCATCTTGGGGGCACACATCCGACTGGATTTCGCAAAAGACATCTCCCTGAACCTATGGGGACGTAACCTCACGGGCACACGCTACAACACCTTCGCCTTCGATAGCAATGCCACAGGCACCCAACTCTTCTTCGCCCAGCGCGGAACACCCCGCCAGTTCGGTGCCACCCTCAGCATTCATTTCTGATAGCAACCCTCTTCGCGGAGCGTTGCAACGCTAGGGGCGGAGATAAAAAAGTTATAATTTCAGCAGCCACTCGTAGGCTTCGGCACTGGTAACTGCCCGCTGTCCTGTTCCCCTTTTATACAAATTCTCACAGATGGCAGAAAGTGCTTGCTGACTGCGTGAAATCAGTCGGCTGATGTCCGCTCTGTTCAGTCCCAAACGCACCATCATAAATATCAGGAGTTCTCTATCCGATGCATCGGGAACCAGCTGATACATACGCTGCAGCAGTTCCGGGTCGTCGAAAAGCAGCAAATCCTTCAGCATTTCCCTATCTGCATCCTGCATTGCTTTCCCACTCTTCGATTTGGCATGTAGGATTTTGAATATCCGGGTCTGTTCGTACTTGCCCTTGATTTCTTTCTGACTCAGTCGTGCGCGGATACGCAGCATGGACAATTTCTCGTCCTTCATGTCCACGATGCGCTTTTGCTGTTCTATTCCCTTTTCAGCCCATTCCAATTCCTGGAGAAGGTGTTGTTTTTCCAATTCCGTCTCGGCTTTTGCCAGTTCTTCACGCAACTGCAACAGGCATGTTTCCCTTTCTGCCAGTTCTGTCCGCGCACGTTCCAAATCCAACTCTGCCTCTGCCACTTTCTGCCGATAGCGTGCACGGAAATAGTAGGCCACCAACATCAGGAAGACAAGTCCCACGGCGGCACTCCACCACATGCGTTGCCTCACATGTCTCTCTTTTTCCAACAACAGACTTTTGTTGTAACTATCCTCTTGTGCCCGGCTATAGTCGTACAGTTCGTGCAGGTTCTGCAGGTTTTCTGACAACTTCTCCTGGTAGGCGCTATCCACAGCATCGCACTGCAGGGCAGCGTATTTTGCCAGCGAATCCGCTTTGTCCTTTTGTTCAAACAACATACGCAGCCCACGGTAGGCCGCCTGCCGATTATTCCAATCCCGTGCTGCCAGTTCCTTTCGGTAGAAATACTCTGCCGAATCCAGTTTGCCTGCAGCAGCCAGCACTCGGCCTTTCGCATAATAATATATAGGAAACGAGCACTCGTGGGTTGTCATATCCACACTGCCACTATGCTGTTCATAGATGTAAAGCAGTTTTTCGGCCTCATCAAATCTTCCCAATTCCACATTTGCCAAAACACATGTACACAAATAACTTACGCCATAGGAGAACAATCCCAATTGTCTGCTCTCCTGCAATATAGTCCAACATTCATTGGCAATAGTTTGATAATCACCGAAGGCATAGCACTTTCCTATTCTGCCCCATTGTGCTGCCACAATAAATAAAGAATCCTGTGCAAGAACGGCATATTTATATACCAATCTTTCTGCATCCAGGGATTGGGTATACAAGTTCTGTTTATAAAAGATATCACTTTCTTGAGCATACAGGCGTGTCAAGATATCATATCGACAATCCTTACTCGTTGTGTCCGCCGCAGCGATTCCGTTAAGGAACGCCTCCATTGCCTTAGGCGCTTCATGCAAGTCGCGGTACACACTACCCAACAGATAATAGGCCTCCATCAGCTCGTTACTGGTTCCATATTTCTTGTAATATGCCACCACCTGCTGCATCAGGGTATCGTCCCGTTCTGTCAAGGGTTGATACGCTTTGTTCTTTGCCGATACTTCATTCAGAATGGTTTCTGCCTCTTTGCCGGTCATCTTAACCGAAATCCCATGTCGATTACAGCCTACGACACACAGCGCGAATAACAAAATACATAAATGTTGCTTCATTTTTCAGATTTTAAGGACATACAAAGGTAAAAAGATATTTCCATAGCACAAAATAGAATTGCCGATGAAATGGGGGAAAATGAAGAAGGGCGTAAGAATTGAAGTTTTTTTGGAAGTTTTTGTTATACGACTTATGCCAAAACCTGTATAAATTTGCACTCGATTCGCGAATCAATACAACAAAAACTATTAAAATTATTATTTGAAAAAAAATGAAGACAAACAAACTATTCATGAGATTGACATTGGTTCTCATCCTTCTTCTCGGATTTGCCCCCCCCCATTGGAGCATTTGAAAGACCTGAGTTTAACATTAGAATTCATCTTACATTGGTGGATATTCAACCAAATCCACTTCACCCTCGTACCCCAATCGAGGTACCAGAGGTGGGACAGACCGAGCATACGCTCTTCTTCCTCGATGAGACAGCACTTGTTCTTAACATCTACTCTGTGGACAATGAGGGTGACGAAACACTCGAGTACACCACAGCAGTCCCTGCCACTACCACCAGTGTCCAGTTGCCCAGCGACCTCACTGGTACCTACATCATCGAAATCATTTGCGACGGCCTATGCTTCCGTGGTGATATCGAACTGTAGCATATAGCTAATTAACATTGCGACCTGCCTGCACTGCTGTAACATTGCAGGCAGGTTATAATCCCTCCAATCTGAACATAACACTTCAAAATCTATTGAAAAATGAAATACCCAAAAACACTTATATCGATATTGTTTATGATTCTATTCATGCCTGTAACTCTAAAGGCGGAAATAGAGTCAGATAGCGCACCCATCGATTTACGTCTTCCTCATTATACCATTATCACTTATACATACGATGATGCGGGCAATGTCATTCAAAAGAGTTATCGTCATTCTATGTTTATACGGGAGAATGACGCAGATGAGGATTATTATCAACTTATTGACGACTCGCAAATATACATAGTTGCAGATGAGAATTGGGGTAATGTATCTATAAGCATACTTGGTGATTTAGATAACATTGCTGCCATACTAAGCATTTTCGACATGTCTGGAATACGCTATTTCACCAAGAAGTTGGACAATAATTATACAACAATAAACCTGTCGTCCTTAACCCGAGGAATCTATTTATTTCATTTCTCTATTAATGGAACGACCAAGAATTATAAAATAATAAAACGCTAGAAAGATGAAAAGGTGGACAATATATACGATAATTGCAATATTCTTGTGTCCCAGCATACATGCGACACAATTAGTAGGTAAAATATCTGCAAATTTGTGTGTTGGCGAGACTGGTGCTGCTACCTATACCATACCCATTGATATACAGAAGAGTGCTAATGGTTTTTCACCCGACATCGCATTGACCTACAACAGTCAGGCCGGGAATGGCTTGGCGGGCTTGGGATGGGGCATTTCCGGTTTGTCATCCATCACCATTAGCCCACGAAGTGTTTATTTCGACAATACTGCGGAGGAACTTCACGAAGGCGATGACAATGTATATTACCTCGATGGAATGCGTCTATTGCTTGTGTCAGGCGTAAACGGCAGAGTCGGAGCTACTTACAGGACGGAGGCTGAGCAATACAGCACTATCACAATCGACTCGGTTCTTGCCAATACCCCTGCAATATTTACGGTTCGTACAAATGATGGATGTATATATAAATACGGAAGCCATACAGGACGCATGCATTATAATACCAATGCATGTTATGAATGGGCTCTGGATTATGCAGAAGACCGACTTGGCAATTATATCAATTATGAATATGCCCAGGACGGTCTTATGCTCTATCCCACCTTTATACGGTATGGAAAGAACAAGCATGGTTCTGCCAACATCCCATATACGGTTGAATTCGTGTATGCATCCAGACCCGATACCATATCCGTACATCGGTTCGAAAGTATCCAACCATTCACTAAAAGACTAAGATATATAAGATGTAGGGCATCGGAGGCATCTTCATTATATATGTCCTATACACTTACATATAATGAGAACGTCTATTCCTGCTTAGCCTCAGTAAGACAACAGGGAAGTTCCGACTCATATCCAGCTACGGTATTTACTTGGCATGACATCCCTGGGTATAGTCTGGAACAATCAGTTCCATCCGTCAATACGGGTGTAATTAACGTCTCACGCTGTCATTTCTTTGCGGCCGACATCGACAACGACGGTTTAACAGAAATGATGGCCCTATATGCTGACACCATTGCCGGTTCCCCATTCAGAAGAGCAGCACTTTGGACGCGAGACAATTCTGGCGGGAACTTTACCATATCCAACATCTATTCGGTTCAGGCCGGATTTAACATCGCAGATATGTTCCTATCGCTGCGTTGTGGCGGTTCTGTCGCACATGTCAATTCCACTCCTGAAAATTCAATCCTTCTTCCTTGCTTCGAAGTCGACATGAACAATACCCGATGCATGAAGTTCTATGGGATGAAGGAAGGGCTACACCTTTCCTATCCTATGCGCAGTGCGGCAAACGGTGCATGCCATGTTATTACGGATGTGGACAAGGACGGCATGGACGATGTAATTCTGGTGGAGCAAGCCAAGCTATCCGGAACCTATCCGGCATCCGTCATACATTTCAACCTGTTGCAGGAATCCATGACCTGCAATAATTTCAGCATGAACTTAGCAGCCAAGCCAACCCGAATCACCTCTGCTGACTTTAATGGAGATGGAATGGCCGACCTACTTATATGTACAGAAAATGGATTCTATATTTACTGGAACCATGCGGGACAGTTCAGCGACAGCAACCGCTATTACAGCACGGCCTTCGCTAGCTGTGATGTATTGGAAATCGGTGATGTCAACGCAGATGGCTTGCCCGACTTAATAATTAACCCGCACCATTCTACGACATGGAAATGTGCCGTCAACCAAGGGAATACCACCTCTCCGTTTGCCTATCACACCATATCCAAACTGGAAAGTATGCTGGCCTGCAACAACGATAATGGCTGCGAGGCCTACTGTATGCTGCAGGATATGGATGGCGACGGTAAATCCGACCTGGTAGCGGGTGTAGCCATATTCAATAGTAGCAAGCAATTCATACGGGGGAATATGGTAATCTTGAAATCCGAAGGAGGCCTATTCACTCTTCTGGACAGCATGTCTTTCTCCAATAAGAATACCTTTCCTGCCTATAAACGGATTGTACAGGGGGACTTTGACGGCGACGGAGTTTCCGAAATCATGTATTATGGAGGTACGCCTAACTCAACCTCAACGGATGTAGCATGGCATACCTTAAAGGTCGGCGGTTATTCGCCCGCGACAAACCGCATCAAATCTATTACGGACGGGTTGGGTACAGTACAGAATATCAAATATGGATTACTGACCAACGACAGTATCTATGAAGCAAACACAAATTCCACCTTTCCTCTACTGACATTAAGAGCAGCCATACCGGTTACCCAGCGTATAGAAACCATATCGGGTAACGATACCATCTGGAGTGAATTTGCATATAAGAACGCCATTTTCCATTGGCAGGGGAAAGGTCTGCTCGGGTTCAAGGAAAGGAACACAACAGAAAGTTCCGGTACATATTCTGTAGCCCGTAACAGTTTGAACCAGGATTATTACGTACTATACAAGACAAGAGAAGAAGTCTATGCCAGCGATGAAAGCTTGTGGAAAACCGACACTCTGTATACATTCTTCGAAGCCGTAGGACCCAAAAGTTACTTCATGCACACCGACTTGCAAAGTGTCAGAGATGAAGTCAGTAACTTCGTAGACGTCAAAAGCACAGGATATAACTCACTTGGCATACCAGACTACGAATACACAAAAGAAGATTGTTTCGAATCTACTACTGATTATACATTCTGGCAAAGCCCCAACTGCCCGGCAAGGAATCTTCCATCATTGGTCGAGACCACAAAATCCGGAGGAACAGATGGAGAGGACGAAACTATAAGAATAGAATATACTAGAGATGCAGTTAGCGGACAGCCTTTGAAACGCAGGACTTATCACAACAACACTCTGACAGAAACAGATTTATATACCTACAATACCTGCGGACAGGTGCTCACACATACTACCATCCATGGGAATTCTACAGATTCGCTGACCACATCCTATACATATAACACACAGGGGTTGATAGCTCAGGAAACAAATTCTTTGGGGCAGGTTACAACCTATGAATATAATACGCGTGGAGTATTGACTAAGGAAACAAATCATCTGAACGTTGAAACGACATACGGCTACGATGCTATGGGAAGACGGAAGAGCGTAACAAGCCCGATAGACCATCTGAACATATATTATTATAGTGGGAACTATGGTGACGCAGTATATAGAATCAATGAAAACAAGAGAGGACAGCCCGTTCGTTCAACATACTATGACGGTTTCGGGCGGAAGATAGCAGAAGCTGTAAAACGCTTTGACGGCAGATGGCTTTATACGGATTATAGCTATCTGAAGAACGGACAAGTCGGATTTGTTTCATATCCTCACACATCCAGCACAGTTTCAACCGACGGAACATACAATACATACGACGTATATGGCAGACTGACAAGCCAGACAGATACACAGGGAAAAACATCCACATGGACTTACGGCCATTTTAGCGTGACTTCGGTTATAGATGGTGTATCCCGTACAGACAGATACTCGCACAGGGATTACATTACTTCGGTTGAGGATAACAGCGGGTATGTTGACTATGAAATCGACGCCAGCGGCAGGCTAATTGAGGTTTGCCACAATGGGATGTACACGACAATTGACTATGACGATTTCGGTAATCTCGTACAAACTACTGATATGCAGGGGACTACACGGAACTACGCCTATGACAACAATGGTTACCCCCAGTATGCCACCCAAGGAACAAGTAGCCGACACACCCAATACGACAAATACGGACGGCTTCTGTCAAGGACCTTCCACGATGCGGGATTTGCAGATACACAGACGTTTTATACCTACAACAGCCTGGGACAGCTCGTCTGCGACTCCAGCAGTAACCATGTCTACACGTATGCATACGACAGCTACGGACGGCTCCATCAGGAAAACCGTACTGTGAAAGCCGACAGTACCGAGAGCATGTATTGTACATACAGATATTATAACGACCGCCTTTCAAAAAAGACTACGACATTTGGAAGTTCCAGCGTCACTCTCACCGAAAAGTATACATATGACAATGGATGGCTTACAAAAGTAACAATCAACGACTCGGTGGTCTGGAAACTTGACGGTGAGGACAACAAAGGATACACGACCCGGACATCCAACCGTCTCGACAGCACCGTATGGGCTTATGACATTTATGGGCATCTTCTCTCACAGCACGTTTCCGGAAGGCATAACCTCAGCCAGAACTATGTCTATGACCAGACAACGGGGAACGTAACATCGTGGAATTCAGAGGCATGTACCTACGACAACCTCAACCGTCTGACGGGATGGAAGGACATCACATACAGCTATGACAATGAAGGCAACATACTCTCCATGTCGCCATTGGCACAGATGACGTACAGTGGTTTTAAGCTTTCGTCTTTCACTGCCACCCCCGACATGAGTATACCAGGATTTGGGAACTACACTTTGAAGTATCTGCGTTCAATAGAACGACCAGGCACAATACAAGATGCGTATAACCAGATAGAATATGCCTACGATGGCGATGGATGCCGGACATGGATGAAGAAGAAGTATATACAGATACCACCGATTAATCAACCTGGAGACACGATAATAACGACATTAGGCACACGGTACTACCTGAGCGAGAATTGCGAAATTGATCAGGCGAACAATCAATATAAGCGATATTTCTACTATGTTGGCGGGACGCCTTATGACGCACCGGCAGTAGTACTTGTTTCCAACGATACGCTTTCTATCTATCAAATCTATCGCGATAATTTGGGAAGTATCGTAATGTATGCATCCGAAAATGACTCAACAAAGCACTTCAAGTACACACCATGGGGACTTAGGATTGAGAACGATCCACTTGCTACGTATTATAGTATTGACTATGATCCTACGCCTTTTATCCGATTCTTTACAGGTCACGAGGAAATCCCATACTTTAACCTGCTGAACACCAATGCCCGACTCTACGACCCGATTGCAGGACGTTTTTACAGTCCCGACCCGGTCCTGGCTACGGAAGGCGGGCCGCTGGATTTTAACCCATATGTATATGCCCGCAACAATCCGCTCTCTTACGTTGACCAGGATGGAGAGTTCCCGTTCCTAATTCTGGCAGCGGCTGTTGCTGTCGGTGGCTTTACGAATGTAATGTTCAACAAGGACAACATCCATAACTTCTGGCAGGGATTGGGATACTTCGGAGTAGGAGCAGCGGCAGGGGCTGCTGGTTTTTTTGCAGCCGCAGCTATTGCTGCTCCGTTGTCAATCGGAGGCTTTACCGGTGGAGCGATAATAGGAGGTGTTGGAGGTGCTGCATCTGGATTTATCATGGGCGGTGGAAATGCGTTGCTGTCAGGGCAGAATTTCTGGAAGTCTGCTTTCACAAGTGCATGGCAAGGGGCTGCCATTGGTGCTTTAGTTGGAGGATTGACCGAGGGTCTCCGTGCTTCACTGAATGGCGATAGCTTCTGGACTGGAAACTGGAAAGGCACATTCCTTTCTACAAAAAATCCGACAGAGCGAGCGCAAACAACAATTAATGCCTATGACGAAAGTCGAAAACTCACACCACATGAGATAGGAGAAATCGGTGAAAAACAAGCAATGGCTGATTTCGAGTCAGAAGGAGGAAAAATTATAGGGAGACATTTTACTTACCGAGTAGAAGGCGTAGATGGGTATGGAATTACAGATGCGGTCGGGGAGAAAGGTAAATATATATATATAATTGAGGCAAAAAATGGGCAAAGAATTCAATATACAGATTTCCAAAAGAAGGCTTTTCCAAAGATGTGGAGTGGTGCAAAAATAGAATTCTTCGGGCCTAATGCAGAACTTAAACATCTTCCCATAAAACCATTATCTGAATATGGATTTCAGCTTAGAATATACCAACAATATAGGTATCCGTTATATTAAAAAGACTAAATTCCAATAACGAATATGACATTATGTTACTTATTTATGGCGAATTATCCGTATATTTGCATATTGTACAAATTAATGATTCATGAATTATGACTTGGAAAGAGAAGATCATACTAGCCCTACAAGAGGAGTTAGAACCGCTAGGGTTCCGTCACCATAAATCGAGAAAGAAATTTGAGCGCAAGATTGACAGTGACATCAAAGTAGGAATGTATTATACTGTAGCATCATACCATCGTGGCTTCACAGATGTAGAACTTATGGCATTTGCTGATTATCGAGATCTGGAAGAAGTGATATACCAACTGAACAATTTGTCAGCAACTAAGTATGGGCATTTTGGTATGATATATAATCTTCGATGGCTATTATCCGATGAAGAGAAGAAAAAAGACCCGTTACTCATGGACTTAACGTTTCGAGATGATGACATTGAAGAAATAAACAATAGAAAAATGGAAAGCTTGATTTTCAAAATTAGGAAATACATGCTTCCCTCTATAGAAAGAATGTCGGAAAGGGATAGCGCCATAGAGGTGGCTATAGAACTAGACAGAAGAAATCTTATATTTATTGAGGGTGTTGTTCCTGTTATGTACTGTTTGTGGAAGCATGACAAAAAGGCTGCGTCAGACTATCTTGAAGAAAAGCGACTACGTTTGCTGGAAGATGTGGAACCTTGGGAATGGGAACTTCTGGAGCGCTACAAAAACGGGGAACGCTTCGGGGGGGTGAAACAAATCAAGAATGGTGTAGAATACGGAGTAAATAATCCTCTTAATGCGTATGCCTACGACGAATTTTGGGGGCGTGCAAAACTGATTAAGGAATGGATAAACAATCAAAGTTATTGATATTAATATAGCAAGGCAAGATGAAAAAGATTATGATTGTGGCGGGGCTGCTGTGTGCGTTTTGCACGGGCAGCCAAGCCGGAGACGAGTTTTTCTCGACGGAGAAGAGTGAAGAGGGAACGAAGGCGGAACTGAGGGCAGGACTGACCGTTTCGCAGATGGTGGCAGTGGAAAGCGGTGCCTCGACAAAGGGCTATCGACGACTGGGTTATAACGTCGGTATTATCGTGGAGACGCCCATCGTGGAGAGCTTGGCTTTCCAGACGGGTCTGCAGTTCGTGCAAAAGGGACTGAAGGAGGAGACCTCAATTTCGGGAACGCTGACAGAGAGCATAAGTAACCCCAGTTATCTGGAGTTGCCCCTGTTGGCCTCGTACCGGCATGATTTCAGGAAGAAAATACGATTGCAGGTGAACACGGGGCCTTTCTTGGCGATGGGCCTCTTCGGAAAAATGAAACTCAGGCAGGAGGATGCCCAGGGCAATATGTACACAGTGGGCGAAGTGGATTGGTTCGGCAGTGCGGCAGATACGCAGTCGGCACAGTTCAAGCGTTTCGACATGGGTTGGCATGTGGGTGCCCGCCTGCGGTTCGCGAACAAAATCAGCGTAGGTTATGCCTTCGAGGCTGGTTTCGTGGACACAGGTCGCAGCACGACCTACAGCGTGAAGACCCGCAGCCATCTGGTAAACCTCGGCTTCACCCTATAACCTTTTGGAACTTTTTTCTTTGCTTATATCCAAACATTTTGCAATTCAGACATTTATTTGTATCATTGCACCATCAAAGTAATAAAAACAATAGGTTTATGAAAAACAGTAGTGGTATTATAATAACTATGATTAACGTGACTTCTTACTTTATGCCAAACAAAATATGCAATGTTAATAAAATTCTTTCGTTACTTATATGCATATTCTTTGGCAATATCTTATCTGCTCAAAACGAAGAACCAGGGTTGCCTGATTCTCCCCCAACGGTGAGCATAGATGGATTGTTGTATAATTTGTTTGAAGATTCACATACGGCAATGATTGCAAATGCTAATACTTGGGAAGGAGATTTGGCTATTCCTGAACAAATAACTTATGAGAACCAAAAGTATATTGTGAACAAAATTGAGTGGCTCGCTTTTGCATTTTGCACGACGCTGACAAAAGTGAGGATTCCTAAGACAGTAACGGATATACAACATTATGCTAGTTATGAACCCTGCAAGAATCCTTTTGTTGGATGTACCAGTTTAGAGACAATTAAGGCCGACGATTATACAGAAACACAGACTAATGTTTTCTCTGCCCATGAAGCGGGGCAAACCACAATTGAAATCAATGAGACGAACTTCCCGGATGAGAACTTCCGGAAGTATTTGCTTACTCATTATTATTACTGTGCAGATAGTGTGCTGACAGAAGCCGAGATAGCAAAACTTGAATACATATATATATCAGAGATGGGGATTAAAAGCCTGAGGGGAATTGAGTACCTTACAGCATTGATAAATCTGGAATGTACTGACAACCAATTAACGGAGTTGGATGTATCAAATAATACCGCTTTGACATATCTGGACTGCTCCCGTAACCAACTGGCCACACTCAACGTGTCGGGATGTGCAGCATTGGGTACAATAAAATGTCAAGAAAACCTGTTGACTACGCTCGACGTATCGGGATGTACCAAACTGGAAGACCTGTCCTGTATACACAATCAAATAACAACGATTGACCTGTCAAAGAATGCCACCTTGTCAAATCTAAGTTGCTCAGACAACCAACTGTCGAATTTAGATGTGACGAAATGCATAGCCCTTAAGGGCCTGTACTGCGACGGGAATTTATTGGCAGAACTTGACCTGTCAAAGAATAAGGAATTGACCGGTCTGGCCTGCTACAACAATCAATTAACAACGCTTGACGTGTCGCAGAGCCCCCAATTGTTCTGGTTAGCCTATCATCAAAATCGGATTAAGGGCGTTGGAATGGATGCACTGCTGGAAGGGTTGCCTACCGTAGTAAATCATACTATGAACGCCATCTACAACGAGGGCGAGGAAAACGTGATGACCAAGGCACAGGTGACAGCAGCAAAGGCCAAAGGATGGATACCGTATGCTTTCAATGGAAACAGTTGGCAGGAATATGCCGGCAGCGAAGACCCACAACCAATTGATGGAATCACAGCCCCTACACAACAGCAGAGAACAATCTCTTTTGACCTCTCTGGGCGCCCCGTTCCCAGCAAGTCTCAGCGTGGCCTCTACATCCAGGGCGGAAGAATTAAGGCACGGAAATAACGAGCCTCGTCAGGTAGGCATCGAAGAAAGAATCAGGATGGGGTAACGATTCGTTACTCCATCGGAAAGGGAGAAGCACATATCGAAAAAAACAAGGGTATCGTGAAGCACGACACCCTTGGAGGAAAATAAAAACTTTGAATCAGTTTTTTACGACGCTTATTACATCTTTGTCCAATAGACGGTCTTGCTGATGGGGCCCCACGAGCCACTTACCTTCAGGGTCTTGGCATCCTTGAACGAGATTTTCACGTTGAAGAACTTACCACGTGTGGGGTCGTAAATCTTACCATTACCCCACTCGCCCTTCTCGGCATTGAAGGTTAGCTTCTCGAAGAGCACAATCTTGTCGGAGGGCGTATTGCGCTTCGACTTGTCCGGGTTCTTGGCATCGGTACGCGGACTGCCGTCCTTGTTCTTCATATTCTCCAGCCAGATTACCTGACCGCGGTATCCGTTTCCAACCTTGCGGATTTCCACCTTGGAATTATCTCCATCGTTCACCACCTTGTAGATGCCCACGATGTCATCGGCCTTCGTTTGGGCCATCATGCTGGTAACGGCCACAAGGGCGCACACCAGTAAAGAGAGAAATTTTTTCATACGTTGTCTTGGATGTTCTCGTGCTTACTTGAGAACCTTCTTGCCATTTTCAATCACAATGCCCTTCTTGGCTGTATTCAACTTGCGACCATTCAGGTCATACATTGTTCCGTTGGCTTTGTTACCTTCAAGAGCCTTAATACCTGTAACTTCTGCCAGATTCTCGATGTGGCGGATGCAGATGTCCGTGGCACTGGCAGCCTGCTCTTCCCAGTTGAAGCCGCAACGAGTGGGCAGGAAAGCCTTCTCCATATCGGTGCGGACGAGGATGCTCTCCAGCACTTCGGTGTCCTGCTTGGCAGGAACGCCATACAAGCCCTCCTGACGGATGGTCGTCCAACTGCTGCCGAAAGATACGGTGTTGCCGCAGCCGTCGCTCATACGAACGGTAGTCAGGTTGTCGCCAATGTTGGCAGCTTCAGTATTCTTAACACGCAGATACTGGGTCTTGGGCGAGAAAATAAGGTAAGGAATACCAGCCTCAATGCCGTCGTTGGTGCAGTCCACAAAATAGAGCACCAGCGTGTTGCCCTCCTGTTGGATGGCAGCCATACGCTCCAGACGTGCACCATTAGCCACCGTCTGCAACTGTTCGTTGCTTACCGACATGGGCAGACACAGGGTATTGTAACCTGCAAAGAGGTAGCGATAAAGCTGCGCAGGCTGCTGGGTGTTGCGCAGTTGCTCGATGTTCAGGTTGTTGTTACTTGCGAAGATACTCTTCACGCCGTTCTGTGCCGAAGCAGACACACACAATGCGGCAATAGCCACCAATGAAAGTAAAAATCGTTTCATATCTATAGCGTTTTAAGGTTATTCCTCTGCAATATTACGAAAAAAACTGGCTCGTTGTATCACTTAGCCCCTTCTTTTTTCATTTTTTATATCTCTTCAGCCGAAACAATGCCATGTGTTACGGCATAGATGGTTAGCGAAGACACGCTGCGCAGGTGCAGTTTGTCGCAGATGTTCTTGCGATGCGTAATTACAGTAGGCAGCGAAATACACAGACGGTCGGCTATCTCCTTGTTAATGCATCCCTTCACCACCAGTGCCAGTACCTCGATTTCTCGTGCCGAGAGCAACGTATCTGCATTCTCGAAGATATGAGGGGCCTGGGGACGCTGCTGTCCGCCGTGTCCGTACTGGAATAGGGTGAGGATGCTCTTCAGCAGTTCGTGTTCCAGTTGCGAAGTGTTCAGGGTATGAAAGTGCTCGAACTGCCTTCCTGCAATAGGCTGGGAAGTAAGCACGATGGTCTGACGTTGTCGCTGCAGAAAGAAGTCGGCATGAGCAACGAGCAACTGTGACGAAACGAAGAAATGAAAGAAAACGGCGGTTTCATCGCTTGAATTCTCCTCTTGCAACATATCTTCGAGCGAAGAGAAAGTGCTCACGTCTGCCATTGGCACCATATCGCAAATGATGCTCTTTAGTCCTGTAGCCTCTAATGTGTTTTGGTCGATTATAGCTATCCTGGGAATCATCGCGTGAAGAATTAAGGATTAATAGGAAGGCGGGAGGCGAAGTCGCGACTGATAAAGTTATCGGTGCTCTGGCAGGCCTGCCCTGCGAAGGCTGTGGCATAGCGGATGAGGCGCTGCCACCCGTCGTGTCCCAATCTTTCCAACTGTTCACGCCCAATGCCCTCATGCATCAGTCCGTAGATGAATCCGGCATTGAAGTTGTCCCCTGCCCCCACGGTGCTCACCACGTTCTCCACCGATGGTGCCTGAAAGTCGTAGGCAGCCGTCGGAGTGCAGACGGTGATTGTCTCAGCCCCTGCCGTACAGATAAACAGCGGACAGTACTTGCGAATGTGTTGCTGGTATATCTGACGGGCGTCGCGACATTGGTACATCACCTCGAAGTCGTCTGCCGACCCCCTGACAAGGGTTGCCTCACGGAAGTTCTGGTGAATGGCAGGCAACAAGGCTTCCAGTTCATGGGCGTGACTGCGGCGGAAGTTCAGGTCGTAGTACAGGATGGCACCTGCCTGGTTGGCTGCCTCCAGCGTGGGAGCCACCTGTGGACGCATTCCTTCGCAAATGGCGTAATACGAGCCGAAAAGCAACACATCGTCCCTGTTGAAGTCGGGTACGGGCCAGTCTTTATGCGCCCGCGGCGTTTCTTTATAGAATTGGTAGCTGGCATCCCCGTTCTCGTCAAGATAGGCCAAAGATATGGCACTCTTCTCCCCTTCTCGAACCTCAAAATCCTCGATGGATACGCCGTTTTTTGTTAGAAACGCCTGCGTGTCCAGTCCCACGCGGTCGTGTCCCGTGTAGCCAATGAAACGGCAGGGCAACCCCGTCCGTCCTATCGAGATGATGGAGTTGAAGCAACTGCCCCCGGGAACCGCCGCTACGGGTTGTCCCTGTTTGAAGAGGATGTCCATGATGGTCTCGCCCATCCCTGTTATCTTGCGCATATATCTCTCCTTTATTTATTCAATTCTGGGTGGAGGAACTTCATCCAGTCCTCCTTCTTGAACTTCCGTCCACGAGGCTCGGTGTAGCCACGTTCGGCGCGACTGGCCTTGCCGCCTTTCTTTTCGCCCGCAGCAGTAGCCTTTCCCTTCTTGCCTTTCTTGGAAGCAGAACTCTCCTCCCCTCGTGACGAACGGGAAGACGCACTATGATTGGGATTATCGGCATAGTCGACAATGATTTCGCGGCCTTTTACGCGAGTGCCTTTCAGCCCCTTCATCACGCGGTCAGCATCTTCCTCTGCCACCTCTACGAATGAGATGTTCTTCATCAG
This sequence comes from Bacteroidaceae bacterium, assembly GCA_045220575.1. Taxonomy (GTDB): domain Bacteria; phylum Bacteroidota; class Bacteroidia; order Bacteroidales; family Bacteroidaceae; genus Physcousia. The sequence goes on along the minus strand of JBGUVX010000042.1, from coordinate 64,033 downwards.
GTCTATGCGTCCAATCTCCACCTTCCTGCCCTTCACCTTATCGTTGATGAGCTTTATGATTTCCTTGGCAAAGAAGCCGTCTATCTTGCTGACACTAAGGAACAAACGTGTGTAGCCTTCCTCAGCCGTACGGTCACCCTTGGCACGCTTGCCTTTTTCCTTTTTCGCTTTTCCCTTTTCGCTTTTCTCTGTTACCTCCTCTATCTCAGGAGCGCTGGCGTAGTAGCGAAGGAAACGTCCGAACTCGCGGCTGAGGATGCGCTTCACGATGTCGTCCTTGTCGAGCCACGCCCAGCGCTTCTGCACATCGTCCATGAAGGGAGCAATCTGCTCCTCGTCCACCTCCACACGTTCTATCTCGTCGATAACGTGATACAGTTGCTTGCCGCAGATTTCCTTGGGTTCGGGCAGCGACTGGCGCTCGAACTTCTTCTGTATCACGTCCTCTATCTGCTTGATTTTGTGCTTCTCGCGGATGTGGACGATACTTATCGAGGTACCCTTCTTGCCGGCACGGCCCGTACGACCGCTGCGGTGGGTGTAGTATTCCACATCGTCGGGCAGACCGTAGTTGATGACGTGCGTCAGGTCGTCAACGTCGAGTCCGCGAGCCGCAACATCCGTAGCCACAAGCAGTTGCACGCGGTGCTGGCGGAAGCGTTGCATCGTCAGGTCGCGCTGCTGCTGGCTGAGTTCGCCGTGCAGGGCATCGGCGTTGTAGCCGTCGCGGATGAGCCAGTCGGCCACCTCCTGCGTCTCCATGCGGGTGCGACAAAAGATGATGGCATATATCCTTGGGTAGTAGTCCACTACACGCTTCAGAGCCAGATACTTGTCCTTGGCCTGCACCATGTAATAGACGTGGTTCACGTTCTCCGAGCCTTCGTTGCGACTGCCTATCTGAATCTCGTGGTGGTTGCGCAGGTATTTCTTGGCGATACGTTCGATTTCGCGGCTCATCGTGGCTGAGAACAGCAGCGTGCGGTGTTCCTCAGGTACGCCTTCCAGGATGGTGTCGAGATCCTCTTGGAAGCCCATCGACAGCATCTCGTCGGCCTCGTCGAGCACCAGATAGCGCACCTCGTCCAGCACAGCCACATGCTTGCGAATCATCAGGTCAACCAGTCGGCCCGGCGTGGCTACGATGATGTCCACACCGTGCTTCAAGGCTCGTATCTGCGGCTCGATGTTCGCTCCGCCATATACCGCCAGGATGCGCACCTCGGGCAGGTATTTGGCAAAGCCCTGCAGGTCGTCGGCAATCTGCAGGCACAGCTCGCGCGTAGGGCTGAGAATCAGCACCGAGGGGAACCTATTGGACTCATGAGCCTCATGGGACTTATGGGACTCATAGGCCCCATTGTCAGCCGAGCTTGCGGTCAGCAACCGCAGCAGGGGCAGTCCGTAGGCCGCCGTCTTGCCCGTTCCCGTCTGAGCCAGTGCCACGAGGTCCGAACTATTACTATTTAGCAACCAGGGAATCACCTGCTCCTGCACAGGCATCGGGTGCTCGTAACCTTGTTCTGCTATGGCCTTCAACAGCTCCTGTCCGAGGCCCATTTCCTTGAAATCTGTCATATCGCATCGTGATTTACGCGCAAAGGTACGATAAAATTCGGATTAATGCGTTACTATCCCCCAAAAATATCTTCACGTCGCTCCTCACGCCCCCACACGATCCTACTGACGAAAGATTACTAATCCTTCAGCGGACACGATACTAATCCTTCGGCACACGCGATACTATTCCTTCATGGGACGCGATACTATCGCTTCATGGGATGCGACGCTATCCCTAAGCCGATGCGACACTTTCCCAAAGCCAAAGGGACGCTACGTTCTTGCACAAACCACGTGTCGCTGTGCAACGAACAACGCTCCATTTACACGCCAATCGGACTTCGTCTGAAAAAAAATTAAGCTAAATTGAAAATTTAACATTTCGACGTTTTCGTACAGAGATGAGACACCTCATGGGCAAACCTTTCGTCACACTACATACACCGCATCCCATTGATAATCGGCAATGTAGGCATGCCTCGCGATAGAGCGGTGTGTCATTTCGCAGCACTCATTGCACACGTACGCAAACAGGCAAAGGTCGAAAATTCGGCAAGAAAACACGAGTTACCCCCCCCCCCACCTGATTTGGTGGTTTCAACAAAAAGTCGTAACTTTGCATACATTAATTTTACACACGAGCAAGCGCGCATAAGTTAAAGTACGCGCACACATGTATGAGAGAGTTGAAATTAGAATGACGAAACGTATAGATAGAGTACGAAACTGGTGCAAACGCGTATTGCGAAACCGACCGACAACAATCATTTTCTGGATGCTGCCCCTGCTATCATTTTTACCACTTGATAGTAAGGCGCTGACGCTGTTTGCGCCCATCGACACCACGAAATACGCCCCCTACCCCTTCATCCAGTTCATCGAACCCGACCGCCCGCCCTTGGAAGCCCTGAGCGACGAAGAGTTCCTGGACAAGGCCGGGAAGGTGGTATTCCGTGTGAACCGTTTCGACGTGCTCACCAACGACTCGTTGCTCACCCTGCTGGAAGACGAGGTGCTGCCGCTAATCAACGGCGACAGCCTGCGCCTCGCGCGCATAGTGCTGCGTGGTGCAGCCTCTCCCGAAGGCCCCTACCGCAACAACCAGATGCTGGGACGCCGTCGTGTGGAAATGCTCGCTAATTTTTTACGCGCGCGCCTCACGATACCCGTATGCGAGGAAGACTTGGAAATCGAGGCCGTCAGCGAGGACTACCGCCTGCTGCTGGCAATGATGCGCCGCGCAGGTGACCGCGAAGCCGACTTGGTGGAGCGCCTCTGCGACCGCCATCTGCCCAAGGACGAATACACGCTGCTGAAGAACAAGCTGCAGCTCGTTCACGGCGGCGCCCTGTGGAAGCGCCTGCTCCGCGACTACTTCCCCCAGCTCCGTGCCACCCGCCTGGTGCTCTTCTTCGAGAAGGCCCCCATGCCCGTCCAGCCCGAACAGCCCGAGGTCCCCGAGGAGCCCATTAGCCCCATTGAACCCATTGAGCCCATTAGCCCCACCGAACCCGAGGAGCCCACCGAAATCGACGAGACCCCCGATACTACTCTCCCCAACCTCGTCCGCGTTCCACGCCGCGAAATCCTCAGCATAAAGACCAACCTGCTGTTCGACTTTGCCTACATGCCCGGCTACGACCGCTGGTGCCCCATCCCCAACGTAGCGCTGGAGTTCTATCCGCTGCACGGACATTTCACCGTAGGCGCCTCGTTCGACTGCCCCTGGTGGCAGCACTACTGGGACCACAAGTTCTTCCAGATCCGTAATTATCAGGTAGAGGGACGCTATTACCTGCGGTCGGGCGACATCCTCAGCAACCCTCCCGGCGAGGGACCAGCCTTCCGAGGGCTCTACTTCTCAGCCTACGCCCATCTGGGGCTCTTCGGCATCTGCTTCGACGAGAATCACGGCTGGGAAGGCGAAGGCATAGGAGGCGGACTTGGCATCGGCTACATGCAGCGCTTAGGCAAGAAAGGCCACTGGCGACTGGAGTTCGGCGCACAGGTGGGCTTCCTGCGCTGCGGCTACGACCCCTACCAGTTCGAGAATCCCGTGAACCCCGCCTATCGCGACCACCTCTACTACTACAAGTGGAACGGAAAGGCCAAGGACTTCCGCGAGCGCCAGTACCGCTTCAACTGGTTCGGCCCCACCCGCATAGGCGTCACCCTCAGCTACGACATCCTCTACCGCCGCCAGACCAAGAAGGGCGTCAGCTTCCGTCCCTATGAGAAAATGAGAAAATGAAAGAATGAAAGAATGAAAGAATGAAAAAATGAGAAGCAGGCTCGAACGAAGTTCAAAATGAGAAAGATGAAGACCATAACAAGGAACAGCAGAATGCTCAGATTATTCAGAGCATCCAGCAGGCTCTTCCCCTCCCTAATGGGAGGGATAGGGTGGGTCCTTATTTTGGTCCTTGCCTCTTGCGAGCGCGAGCCGCTGCTCCACCTCTACGACGCGCAGTCGGCAGAAATGGACCTGCCCGTCGTGGACCTCGACCTCGAAGTTTACTGGAACTACGAGATGGAGTTCGACATCGACTACGACTGGCAGGCCGAATGGTACTACGGATGGGACGAGACCGACAGCCTGATGTGGGGCGTGCTGGGATATACCGACCCAACGGTCTTCAACCTGCGCCGATACTACACGGGCGAGATTCCACTCGCAAAGCACACAGGCGTCATTCGCACCCAGATAGAGGGCACACACTTCCAAGGCATGTACGACTGGGGCTACTGGGACATCCTCTGCTGGAACGAGATACAGACCCCTGATAACATCCAGAGCATCATCATCGACGAAGAAAGCTCGCTGGACAGCGTGATGGCCTACACCAACCAGACCATGCACACCTCACGCTTCCAGGCCCCCCGCTACACCCACGCCTTCTATGCGCCCGAACCCCTGTTCTCGGCCTACGACCAAGGCATAGAAATCAACCGCAACCTCGACGGCTTCATCTACGATGCCGAGCGCAACGTGTACGTGAAGAGGCTGAACATGACGCTGGTGCCCCTCACCTACATCTACCTGACACAGGTCATCCTGCACAACAACAACGGGCGCATAACCTCGGTGGACGGTAACGCCGACCTCTCAGGAATGGCACGCAGCACAAACCTGAACACAGGTCGTTCCGGCAGCGACGCCATCACCGTCTATTACAACGTGCGCATGAAGCACGACTGCCCGATGGTTCCCTACCGCGTGAAGGAAGCCCCGGGCTACGACACGCCCAGCGGCCCGAACAGCATTTCAGAGTCGCCCGACGGTTCCTCAGCCCCCAAGACACCCGAGATAGTGGACATCATCGGAGGCCGTCTGATGACCTTCGGACTCTGCCACACCGCAGCCAACCGCATCTCGCGTGCCGAAGAGGTGGACGACCCCCATCGCCACTACATCGATATGACCATGCAGTTCAACAACGGTATGGACTCAACCTTCGTCTTCGACGTCACCGACCAGGTGCGCCGCCGATACAAGGGAGGAGTCATCACCATAGAACTCGACGTAGACACCATACCCATCCCCACCCGCAGGGGCGGCTCCGGCTTCAATGCCGTAGTACAGGACACCGAGGACGGCGGCACCTACGAATTTGATATGTAATTGAAACAACTATAAACGAAAGTGTTAAATTAGTTATGAACCTATTAAAAACATTAAACAAAAGGAACAGACAGACCAGAAAGAACTAACCGTGAAAAAAGGGAAAGGGCCTACCCCAGGCCCCTCTCGGGAGGAGAGAGGTGACCAAGCGGCCCAACAAAACAAAAGAAACCAATTTTATTATTAACCTAAAAGTTAAGTTTTATGAAAATGAAAAATTTATTCTTCGCAGCACTGGCAACCCTCACACTCGCCAGCTGCGTAAGTGACGAGTTCGTTGGGGAAAACCCCGCCACTCAAACCAAGGGAGACGGAAGCATCAACTTCGGCTTCAGCCTGAAGAACATGACCCGTGCCGACATCTATGGTGAGAGCGCAGCAACTTTGCTCGGTAACAACTTCTACGTTACGGGTACCAAGGGCACAGAGGCTGCTACAAGTCCTTCTCCAACACTTGTGTTCGACAACTATCTGGTACACTACGGCGTCAACACTGCTGGTACCACAGAGTCTAACACCGCTAACTGGGAGTATGTTGGTGTAACACCAGGTACATCTCCTTATGAGAAATACGACAAGCTGTCTGCTCTTAGCAGCCAGACTATTAAGTATTGGGACTACAACGCTGCTCAGTACGACTTCCTTGCTTTCTCAGTTGGTAACGGTTTCGATGCAAAGAAAGATAAGACAGCTCCTGAAGACGACGAAATTGGTGTAACAGCCATGAAGTATGGCACAGATCTTGCAAGCAGCGGTACTGCTTACACGTTCTATCTTCCTTCTGAAGACGCTCTTGCTCAGACTTACATCTCTGACATTACAGAGGTTCTACCAGCTAACTATGGCAAGGAGGTATCTCTGAAGTTCAAGAGCCTTGGTTCAAAGGTTCGCGTTGCTCTCTATGAGACAGTTCCTGGCTATTCTGTAAAGAATGTGCAGTTCTATACCGTAGATGGAACAACAGACTTTTCTGGCGCCAAGGGTACTGATGCCGCTTTGATTTTCGCCTCTGAAGGAGCTCTTACTCTCAAGGGTCAGATTGACGTTAAATTCCCCCATGTCGGTGATAACAATGCTTCTGAGGCAGACTATGATGTAGCTATTGCAACAGTGACTCCCGGTTCAAACCCCGCAGACAAGACAACAAAAAAGACATTCGGTGCTCTTAAACTTGTTGCAAAACAAGCAGATGAAACAGGCGATGATAATGTATTTATTGGTCGAACCCTCCCAACTGCATCATTTGCAGGTACTGAAGCTAAGCAGTTCTATACGAACGTATTCCCTGTAAGCTCTAACGCTCCTATTACACTCCGTGTAGATTATACTCTTGTTCCTATCGATGGTGCTGCTGAGACCATTACCGTTAAGGGTGCAAAGGCAGTGGTTCCTGCTACTTACACCAAGTGGCTGCCCAACTATGCTTACACCTATATCTTCAAGATTTCTGATAACACCAACGGTTGGACAGGTACTGGTTCACAGCCTTCTGGTTTGTTCCCCATCACTTTCGATGCAGTTGTAACTGAAGCCACAGATGCTACTGCTGAGCAGAAGACCATTACAACTGTTGCTACTCCTTCCATCACTACCTATCAGCAGGGTCACAACATCGCAAAGGATGAGTATTCAAAGGCTACGGCTAAGAATATCTATGTTCAGGTAATGGACAACAGCACTGCTACTGCGACGCTGGTGGGTGACTTGAATGGTACTACAAAGGATGCTACAAAAAGATCTCTTCTCTATGTTTTAACAGGTACAACTCCTGCTACTGAGGCTCTTGTAATGGATGCCCTTGAGAATCAGTTTACGGTTGATGGCGGTACTGGCGCTATTACTGGCCGCAATGGTGTTGTTCTTACTCCTGCAACAATTAATGCTGGTGTTACTTCTATCGTGAATGGTCCTGACGACAATCCTATTGCAGTAACTGCTGGTCAGGCTGCAGAGATCGCTTATACTCTTGATGCTGGCACCTATGCTTATGTCTATGACTATACAGCCTCTGATCATAATAAGGTGAACACCACCATCTACCAGCCTATCACAACAACATCATCAACTGTGATTGCCACCACTCAGAAATATGTTACAACAACAGATCTGGATGCTATTAACACAGAAGTTGTTGGTAATGTCACAGTTGCAAACGAGAATGTTGATGCGGACTACATCTACTTCTCAAAGACAAAGAACGGTACAAGCTCTTGGACCTACTCATTTGTCAGCGTTGACGGTAAGAAGAAACTCCCCGCTGGTCTGGTGAAGTGCGCAGTAAGCAGTTTGACAGATGGTGATGGATCTACGACGGTAGGAGCAGCTGGTGCCGCATTCGTGTTTACTAAGTACATTCATAACGATGGTAAGTATGCTGTGAAGGTGATCAAGATTGTTGCTTAATCTCTCTAATAAGCTCAGTGGGGCTCTTGCTCCGCGATGCTACGCAAGCGAGCAAAGCTCGAGCGTGACTCCCACAGGGTACAATTTCTCAGATGCGGTTCTTCGACGAGCGAAGCGACAAGTCGATTACGACTCCGCACTGAGTTAACAACAAACCCTGTCGAGGTTCGACTCCTCGACAGGGAACAAAAGAAAAAAGAAAAAGATATGGAACAATACAATGACAAAGTCTGCGAGCCGATGACAATGACATACGGCATGAGCGAAAGTCTGGTGAACAGCGGTCTGCTCACACAGATTAGTGGCCTAAGCACGGCAGACAAGAAATGTCTGATTGGCTATATCACTCAGGAAGTAGCCAATGATGATACGGACTGGGACACCTACGACAGCGGTCTGCCACCCTACACCCTCCAAGAACTGAACGCCCGCATCGACGAGTCGCATCAGCAGTATCTGCGAGGAGAAGTCTATACGGAAGAGGAAGTACGTGAGGAACTTAAAAAGGAATTCCCATGGCTGCTGTAAAGTGGACTAAACAGGCAAAGGCAGTTCGTAAGGAACTCTATGTGAAGGGAGCCATTGAATATGGCACTCTCACAGCGTTGAAGTTGGCTCGAAAGATAGAATCAATAACAGATTTACTTCAAAACTTCCCCGAAATAGGACACCGAGAGCCATTACTGGAGAAACGCATCCTTATCTATCGCGCCTGTCTAATCAACAAACGATTTAAGATAATATATTGGCATAACGAGGCGGACGACATTGTAGTCATTGAGGATATTTGGGATATGTACCGTGCGCCGCAGAACCTGATAAAACGAATAAAAGAATAAGAAACAATTAACCTATTATTAACAACTTAATTCATTACAACTATGAAAAGAAAGTATTTATTCATTGCTGCAATCGGAGCTCTAACGCTTGCCGGCTGCACCAGCGACAACTTCGTTGGCGACCCCAGTACGCTGAACAACACCAGCGGCGACGGAACAATCAGCTTTAACAGTAGTTTCAAGGCCATCACTCGTGCAGATCATGTAGGTGCTGATGCTGCCGACCTGTTAGGCAAAAAGTTCTATGTTGGCGGCTACAAATGGGATGCGACTGAAGACGAATATGTCACAGTATTTGATCACTACTTGGTACAATGGCAGGAAAATACAGCAGGAACAACTACTGACAATACTTCTGACTGGAGGTATGTTGGTTTAAGTCCTCTTGGTTTTACTGGTCACATCACATCTGGTACTCAAACCCTCAAATATTGGGACTTTGCAGCCAGCTTCTATGACTTTGTAGCGTTCTCTGCAGGTAAGAATCAAAGCATCATTATCACTGGTACACCTTCCACTAATGAGATTAAGGCAACAGCTATTGACCAGGCCAACCTCGCTACAGCAGCCTATACTTTGGAAGGTAGTGCAGGAGACCTTGCTGATTGCTATATTGCCGACCTAGTTACAGCATTGAGTTCTGGAGCTTCAGCACCTGATGTAAACTACAAGGATGAGGTGCCGTTCAAGTTCCGTCGCCTTGGTTCAAAGGTTCGTATTGCTCTTTATGAGACCATTCCGGGCTACTCTGTAAGAGAGGTGAAGTTCTATGCAGCTGATGGCACACCAATAAAGTCTGATGCTCTTGGTTATGTTGCCCCCACAACAACTCCTACCCTCTTTGCAAGCAGCAATGTTTTCCATACAACAGGAACAATGGCTGTTAAGTTCCCAACTATCGGTACAAGCAACAGGTCGAAGAGCGATTACAACAAGGCTCACGTTACATTTGACGCAGGTGGAACTGACGACCCCACATCATCCATGACCTTCGGTGCTCTGAACTATGAAACGACACCTGGCAACTGGGAAGATGCTCGTTTGAATTATACAAGCAATCCTAACACCTACCTCAAACGTACTGCTGCAAATCCATCATTCGCTGGAACCGATCCTTATTACGCAACGGTTCTTCCCGATGAAGCAGGTAATGTTCTTGAATTACGCGTTGACTACACCCTCGAATCTATTGATGGTACTAAGGAGACTATCAAGATTCATGGCGCAAAGGCATTCGTTCCCCAGGTTTACGCACAATGGAAGCCTAACTATGCTTATACCTATCTCTTCAAGATTAGTGATAATACCAATGGTTGGACTAGTGAACTGACAACAGACCCTGCAGGTCTTTATCCTATCACCTTCGATGCTATTGTATTGGATACAGAAGATGGTAGTCAGTCAACCATCACTACTGTTGCTACACCAGCAATCACTACCTACCAGAAGGGACATAAATATAATGATGGTAATCCCGATGCAGAATATGATGATGACAAGGGTGCTATCTACGTGATGGTACAGGATGCTGATTTAAAGGATGATTTGAACTCTAAAGGTACATTATATACCATTGATAACTCTGGAGCTACTGTAGGCGTTACAGAAGCTACAGTTATGGATGCTCTGAATATTCAGGTTAGTGCTACAGGAGATCCTTTGGTTATTACTGGTCGCAATGGTATTGAATTAACAACAACTGAAACAACAGCAGTAACAGAGATTGCAGCAAGTGATTCACCTGACGGCAACGCGATTCCTGTAACTAGAAAGTATACTTGGGGTTCAGAACCCGCTAACTGGGCTACAATTTACTCTCAGTATTATACAGATGAAGCATGTACAGCAGCTGCAACTTCAACATGGGATAGTAGCAAGCCTTATTATAAGAAGAATACAGCTGTCAAGTTCACACCATCTCCGGGTATATACGCATATGCATATGAAGTTTCTGATGAAGATGATACAGATATCCATACAGCTGTGCACTATGCCGACAAGGCATCTGCTCCTGGATGGCCCACAGGCTATTATAAAGACGAAGCATGTACAGAAGCAGCTATTGACGGTGACTGGGAAAATGATAAGGTGTTCTATCAGAAGTACACCAACCTCAACAAAGTTTACTCTGTGAAGGTCATCAACGTAATTGACTAACTCTCTCTAATATCTCTGATGCGGTTCTTCGACGAGCGAAGCGACAAGTCGATTACGACTCCGCACTGAGTTAATAACAAACCCTGTCGAGGTTCGACTCCTCGACAGGGAACCAAAGAAAAGAAAAAAAAGGCCGGTGCCAAATGATAGATTAAGAATTAAAAGTTAAGAATTAAGAATTCGAGATAACGTGATAAAGAGAAAAGACATAACAAGATGGTGGATGCAGCTCCCCTCCTTAACTGGAAGGGGCAGGGGGATGAGTCTTTTTATCATCCTCATTTTCCTGACCGCTTGCCACTCGGGCAGCGAGCCGCTGGTGCCCGAAGTGCCCAACACCGACCTGAAGGTCATCAGTTTCAGCGGAAGCGAGACCGAAGAACAGGCGGTGAGCAATGGAACGAGGGCGAATAGGGCTGCGAGGCCGCTGAACGAGACGGCTACAGCCTTCACGGTCTGGGGCTACAAGAACATGGATTACGACGCTGGCAGCTATGACGACGACGGAACCACGCTGCAACTGGTGTTCCCAGGCTACGCCGTGAACTGGCAGGCCAACAGCGCCGCCACCACGACCACCAACAGCAGCAACTGGGAATACATACTCCTGGCCCACCCCGAACAGACCGTCAAGTACTGGGACTTCGCGGCTAAGGCCTACCGCTACTTTGGTGCCACGAACTGGGAGGGCGAGAGCGCCGGCCCATACGCGGCCTATAAGACCTATGGGGCCGAGGGGACTTACGGGTCAGTTGGGACCTATTGGACCTCTGGTCCCTATAAGACCTATAAGGTGAGTATGCTCGCTGATGCCAGCAGCGCTGAAGAGATGGAGAAGACACCGTACTTCACGCGGCTGTGGTTCTCGACGGGCGACCCGATAGCCTACGCCGACAAGCAGTTTGGCAAACCTGTGCAGTTGGAGTTCCTGAAGCCCTATGCGCGCGTAAGATTCCTATTTAAATACTCTTACGAGTCGGAGGGCATCAAAATCAGGAGCAAGAGCTTCCAGCCGACCGCCGACCTGACGTGCGCAGCAGGGGATTCGGTAAAGATTATCCTCAAGGGGACCTTCACAGTCATCTACCCACTGACGGGAACAGAGACCCGCGAGGGATTCACGATGACCCCCAACGAGGACAAGTCCACCCGACTGGCAGCCTTCACCGAGGAGTATGTGCCCGACGGCGGACCACTGAAGGAGAAATGGTATTCCGTGCTGCCCAACAACACGCAGGGCAGTTACACGATGAGCGTGCTGATGAACAACGACGCAGAACCGAAAACGGCTGTGGTGCCCGCCGAATACATGCAGTGGCAGCCCGGCTACAGCTACACGTACATCTTCAAGATTCTCGACGAGGGTGGCGTGGAGATAGAGGACGTACAGGCGGCAATGACGCCCTGGCAAGAGATGGATGCCGACTGGACGGTGTATAACTGGTAGTCCTCAATGATAACGAAAACGATAACGAAGACGAAAACGAGATAAAGTGAGAAGGATAAAGGACATACGGCGAATGATGAGGCTTATAGGCCTGATAGGCATGGGGCTGGTGAGTTGCACCTCCGAGGAGGAAACGCCACAGTCGGCACCCGTGGAGCTGACGAGTTGTGTGACTCGGTTCGAGGAGGAGGTAGCGAAGACCCGCGCCACAGAGGGCGAGGCCTATGGGGCCTATGAGACCTATGGGACTTATGGGGCGCAGACCAGGGCTTGGACGCTGCCTACAGGCTACTCGCGGTACGAGGATGACAAGTTCATCAGCGTCTTCTTCACCCAAGGCACCGAAGCTCCGGAGGAGGAGTTCTTCTTCAAGAGCAGCGGCAAGTGGCGCGTCAGCAAGACCGATCTGGCGGCTGAAACCTACTACCTCTACGGCTATGTGCCCCACGAAAGCTATGTGGATGCCAGCATCGTGAAGCCCTCTGGCGACGGCAAGACCTTTGCCGACGGTGCTGTGCTGACCCTCAGCAACCTGAATGCCATCATGAACTCTGACCTCTGCGTGATGGTTGGTGCCAAGAACGGTGTCAACGACTACAAGCCCGCCGCCGACTACGAAATCACGGGACTGAAGCGCGGCGACTTCGCCTACGCAGCCCGCACCACAGGCGAAAGCGGTACTGGCGGCAACTATGTGTTCCTGCTCTTCGACCACATGTATGCTGCATTCAGCGTCAACATGAAGGTCGACCCCAGATACGACGCCCTGCGCACCATCAAGCTGAAGGAACTGCACCTGCAGACCGCCACCGCGGATGGCGCTATGAAGAACAAGACCACCGCCACCATCACGCTGACCAAGACCGACGATGGCAGCGACCCCATCAGCGACATTACCTTCGCACCCACCGTAGGCGATGAGGACGAAGATGCCGACTGCATCATGTTCGAGTCGAAGGAGGGCGTGACTCTGGAAACAAGCTATATCTCGGGAATGCCCTACGGATGCTACTTCCTGGCTCAGGACGTCAACACGCTGATACTGACCAGCGTTTACGACATCTACGACAAGGACGGTAACCTCGTACGCAAGGGCTGCGAGGTGACCAACACCATGCCCCTGCACGAGCTGCTTACCGAACAAGAGACCACACGTCGCGGTTTCCGATATCTCATCAACATGACCATCAAGCCTACGTATCTGTATGTGCTTTCAGACCCAGACCTGAACAACCCGACGGTGACGATAAATTAAGAGAAAAGTGAAAAGAGAAATGATAAAAAATAAGGTGATAAATAAGGCCAATGGGACCTATGGGACTCATGGGGCTTACCTATTATTTATTATTTGCTGTTTATTGATTACTGCAATACCGGCATCGGCTCAGACGAGGATTAAGATTGGGGGCGATGTGTATGGCGGCGGCAACCAAGGCGAAGTAAAGGGAACCACGAAGGTGACGGTGTACAAGGGAGACTTGGAAAACGTCTTCGGTGGCGCCCGCATGGCCAATGTGGGCGGTAACACCTTTGTACACATCGACGGTGAGCATGCAACGGGCGACATCATGATTGCCAATGTCTATGGCGGTAACGACATCTCCGGCACCATCGGCACAGCAGAGGCTGTGGGCGAGGCCATGCCTTCGGAACTGACCGACGTTCTCACTGGCGTAGAGACTAAGGAGACCCATCCCAAAAAGAACGCCATCGACGTTAGTTGGAACGCCTTCGTGCGCACCACCCGTTCGACCAAGGGTGACGGCACGGAAAACTATCCCATCATCATCGGTAACCTCTTCGGCGGCGGCAACGGCGACTTTGACTATGACAATCCGGAACCCGGTGTCTATAACATCTACGAAAGGAACCATGAGGATGGCGACATGCCTATCGCCACCAGCAATACCGACTTCAATGTGCCCGACCTCGCCAAGACCTACTTGGAAATCAAGGGCGGTATGATTGCTCACCTCTATGGCGGCGGTAACAATGCCACGATTACGGAGAACACCACCCTCAGCATCCGCAACGAGAGCAGTACCCTTGATTCTTTGGTAAATGCGTATGCTCAATACTATACTGATCTGGATACCGAACACACTCATGATTTTAATTATTATAAAGCTGCTTCCCTTAGTGCCCTCATTGCTAAGGTGAAACTCAACACGTTCCAGACAAACATGAGCAGCTTCGACTATAACTTTGCACGTATCTTCGGCGGCAACAACAAGGCCGAGATGCACATCCGTCCCACTTGGAACCTGTGGAAGGGCAACGCGCGCGACCTCTACTCTGGCGGTAACCAAGGCGACATGACCAGCCCCGAAGGTCTGCTGGTAGAGATACCCGAGGCATCGGAAATGAAAATCTACAACCTCTATGGCGGTTGCCGTATGGCCGATGTGAAGCCTACGGTGAACGGCGAATACACCCCTTGTAAGAACCTCCCGGGTTACGGATTCCCCAACGAACTGTCGGCCCGTCTGCTGGTGCGTGGCGGACATGTTACCAATGTCTATGGCGGTAACGACATCACGGGTGAGGTCTATGGCGGCAATGCCGTCGGCATCTACACCACCGTCTATGGCGATGTCTATGGTTCTGGCAACGGAGCCTATGCCTATACGGACAATGAAGACCTGAAGAACAACGAGGTTTACAGCGACTTCTATTATGGCGACCTTACGGGCTATGAACACAACTACGATGCTCTGAATGCTTTCCGTCCGAATGCCGAACAGGTGTCAATCCACCTGTTGGGCAAGTCTGGTGGCCCTGCAAACTACACCACCATCAAGGGTTCCGTCTACTTGGGCGGGAACTGTGCTTCGCTGGCTACCAAGAAGAACAATCCCTTGGTGGAACTTAAGATTGGCTCCTATGTGATTGCCGACAATGTGTTCCTCGGCAACAATGGTGAGAAGATGATTGACCCCTCTATCCTGAGTCTCTATGCGGGTAAGGTGGACAATGCAGGAAATATCATAGAAACTGAGGATGGCATTCCATACAGCAATTCCCTCCACCTGACATCGTCCTCCACCCTCGCTGGATACATGGATGGTGTGGCCATGACGCTGAAACCCGACATCGTCTTTGACGATGACTACGAACCCTTCTCAAGCTTCGTCGGTTCCTTCTACTGCGGCGGTAACGTAGGTAGTATGGCCATCGGCGGCAAAGAAACCTTTACCATCAACAAGGGTCTGAACATCTACGAGAAATTCGTAGGTGGCTGTAACCGCGCCGACGTGGAGGAGCAGGAAGGCCTTTGTGCGGCCTACGAAGGTGGCGTAATCGGCACGCAGGACGAGCGCAGCAGTTACAAAGACGCTTCCGGCAACATCAAGGACCGCCTGGAGATAAACCTCGAGAACCTGACCATCACGCCCTTGCGCTGGAATGATTCCGGCACTGGACTCGTATGGAACACCCAGAAGTGGAGCGACGATACCTATTTCGAAATGGAAGAAGGCACAAAGCTGGAAAAGGATGATGAATACTATACCTACACGGCAGAATCCTACACCGAGAATACAGTAACCGGCGAGGCCCACACCGTACTCGAAAGCGAAGACTTCTATAGCAAGGAAGGAGATGTCTACACCAAGATAACAACAGGTACCGAACTTGCAGTCGATAGCAAATACTACACCTACACAGCGGCCCATTACACAAAGCAGACAGCAGCATCCGACAAGGTTGTCGGCGCAAGCGACCACTTCTTTGAGAAGGGAGGCTTTGTGGAAGTAGCCAGAGACGCTTCCGACCATGACATCCGTCTGGTGGGCGGTAACGTCTATGGCGGCTGCTACGAGAGCGGACACGTGAACGGCAACATCGCCATCAACATCAACGAAGACGTGCTGAATAAGGAAAATGTATTTGGCACTAAGGCTGACGCCATATTCGGGAATCCTGCCTCTGGCGTGGAACTTGAAGACCAGCGCGACGACCTGATGGCTGTTGCCCTGTCGGTATTCGGTGCCGGCTATGGTGAGAAAACCGAGGTATGGGGCAACACCACCGTGAACCACAACAACGGCTACGTCTTCCAGATTTATGGTGGCGGACAATCCGGTGTCGTCGGAAAGAAAGTGAACGTCACGGGCGAGGGCGGTGCCATCACCCAGGAGTATGTGTTCGACCCTGCCTACAGCTCCACGGTCAACCTGAACGGAGCGGCCCCTGTCTATTCCAGCACTGGAGCGGCTGAGGATTTGGCCGAAACCGAATACATCTACGGTGGCGGTAACGAAGGCGACGTATGCGGCAACACGTTGGTCAACTTGGGTAATGGTCGCATTTACGATGCCTTCGGCGGCTGTAGTGATGCCGATATCCTCGGACATTCCGAGGTTTACATCGGACGCCAACCCAACGGAAGCAGCGGCTACAAGCAAGGCTTCCCCTGGATTAGGGACATCGTGTATGGCGGTAACGACTTCGGCGGCACCATCTGGGGCGAGTACGAAGACGACTACGACTTCGAAGCCCGCCTGCGCAACTACGAGACAGACAAGACACAACTGCACGGCTACAAGGACGGCGAAGTGCCCGACGTAATGAAATCCTCGTCTTACGTGGAATATATCGTGGGACGCGTCGATACCATCTTCGGCGGCGGCTACGGTTGCTACGACTACACCGACACCGACCTCTATGGCACGGGATGCTCAATGCCCGTACAGCACAGCTCCTTCGTGAACATACGTCCGAATGACCATGACCACAACTACATCACCAGCGTTTTCGGTGGCGGCACCGGTTATCCGCGGATTCGCGTCGGAGACCGCGCACAGGACCGTAGCTACGTGCTCATCGATATTCCCGACAACGACACGAAATTCAACAAGACCGAGGTGTTCGGTGCAGGCAGCTATAACGGCGTGGGCATGGGTGTCGACAAGACCAAGCTTGCCAACGGCACGATAGACCCCGACGAGGCCTCAGCCATCGTTGACCTGTTGCATGGCCGTATCAAGAACGTCTTTGGCGGCAGCTTCCAGGAAGGAGTTACGCGCCGCACGGTGGTCAACGTGCCGGCAGAGTCCACCATCCAGATCGACAGTATCTTCGGTGGTGCCTATGGCCGATACATCCTGCCCCCCTGCGATGTCTATGAGTCGCAGGTAAACTACAAGAACACCAGCAAGAATGCACAGGTGTTCGGTGCCATCTTCGGCGGCAACAACAAATCGCGCCGCACGCTCTTCGCGCAGGTCAACATCTCTTCGCCAGTGTACACGAACAAGGCAAAAGGCTACACGGGTAACGTCTATGGTGCTGGTCGCGGTGTGAACACTTGGACGGAATACACCGAAGTAAATATGCTCGATGGCAGCGATGCCTACGAGGTGTATGGCGGCGGCGAGATGGGACATGTGCTCAGTGCAGAGAGTGTGCAAAAGTACATGCAGACATTTAAGGATGCGCCATCTCCTGATATTTTAGCAGAAGACCCCGCCTGGGCCAGCAAGTATCCCGGAGCCACAGAAACGGACAAGTGGCATGCAGCATGGAAGGATGCCTGGACCTTGGGCGACTACTACACCCCCGACGAAACTTGGGAAGACTATGCCAACAACGCTTCAACTAATCTGAGCCGCATCAGCGAACGTCCGGAACTCGACGACAAGACGGCAAGCCAACTGGTAGGAACAACTATCAAGAAATTCAACTCCAATGTCATCGTCAACGATGGTGGCACTGTCTCAGGCTATGCTTACGGTGGCGGTCTGGGTGCAGCAGTGCCGGCCAACTCAGGTGATGTATGGGGCCGTACCTACGTCGCAGTGCTTGGCGGCGAGGTGAAGAAAGACGTCTATGGTGGTGGACGCGCCGGTGGCGTGAGCAACCAGTTCCACATCGAAGACTTCACAGCCAGTTCCAATGTCTATATACAGGGCGGTACGGCACGTAATGTCTACGGTGGCGGCTACGAGGGTCATGTGGGCAAACATACGAAGATAGTCGCAGGCAATGAGGTAAATGCCGACATCAGCGACGCCTACACTGGCGACCTGCTTGCCTATGCCAATGTGGTCATCGGCAAAACTGGCACCAACACCTTCAAGGGCGGTGCTCCGGCCATCACCCGAAATGTCTATGGTGGCGGCGAGGGTGGTTCTGTTTACGGCACCTCGAAAATCTCCCTAAACAACGGTTATATCGGCTATCGTTACAAGAACTCGAAGTATGTAGAGGAACTCGATGATAAGACCACCAATGACCTGGATCTTTCGGGCAATCTCTTCGGCGGCGGCTATGTCATCAACAGCTATGTAGATAATACTATTATAAATATGTATGGCGGCACTGTGCGCGGCAGTCTCTATGGCGGCGGCGAGGTAGGCCCAATTGGCCGTGGCGCAAACATGACTAGTCTCGGTAAGGGTGGCATTGAGAATGGTGATGCCACTATCTTCAGGGCTGGCACGACCCAGGTTAACATGTACGACGGTTACGTACTGCGCAACGTCTTCGGCGGTGGCCGTGGTAAGGATAGTTGGGGAGGCGACGGTACCATGTACATGAATGAAGATGTGGTGACATCTTTGAAAGCAAATGGTTTATTCTGTAAGGGCTATGTCTTCGGTCAGACCCGCGTGAACATCTATGGTGGTGAGGTAGGTACCGACGAAGGCATGCAGTATGGCTACGGCAACGTCTTCGGCGGTTGTGACGAAGGCACTGTCTACAGTGCCTACATGGATGGCAACACCCTGTGCATCGGCAAGAAGGATGGCGTACGCTATAATGAAGGATTATCTCCCGGCGATCCCGGATACAACTATCAGGGTTACTATTATAAATATAAGAATGGGAATTACGAAACGATAAACATTTATTATACACAAGCAGAATGTGATGAATATAATACTGAGCATAGTTTGAGTGAGGGTGCTGAAGGATATCGTACAACTTCAACTGTAAAAGAGACCGAGCGCCAGTTCACCGAGGACTGCAAAGTATTGGTGGAACCACACACTCAGGCTTATGTGGACATAACCATCCCCGGAGGTGGAACATACAAGGCTGGCGAATACGTGCCTACATCGGACCTCGACAAATTGAAGAACAAGACTGCAGATGCCGCTTACTGGGACAATCTCGACCCCGACGGTATCATCATCCACAATGCCGTATTCGCCGGTGGTAACATCGCTGCGGGAAGTAGCTCCATGTTTGCCAATTCCACCACCGTCCATGGCAACGCCACGGCATCCATCAACGACATCTATAATCGCGACCTCATCACGATTGGTACGGGTCACACCGGCGGTCTGTATGGCGACGGCAACCTGACCTTCGTCGATGGCTACCGCGAGCTGAACATCACCAACTACGGAACCGACTACTACCACATCAGCCAGCAGTTGCCCTACGACGAATACAAGGTGCTGCCGGCACGTGAGCAGGCATACTACGAACTGAAGTACAAGTGTCTGCAGTCTTGTACCGACAATGCGGGCACAACCTATTCTGTAGGTTCCAACCTGCCTTACGACGAACTTCTGGTGCTGTTTACCAATTCCGACGGAACCTCTGTGCAGGACGGCACCACCGACATTCTCGTCACTGAAGGCGGCAAGAAAGTACCCAACTCAACCTACTGGGAGGAGAACGGTGTCGTATCCGTCTATGCCGGTCGTATCATGAACACCATTCAGCGTGCCGACTTCTGCGGCGTCTTTGGTAGCCGCATGGTAATGAAGGGTGCCCAGGACCGTGTGCCCGAGGAAACCGACTTCACCAACTACACCATCAACCGTGTGCGCGAGGTGTCGCTGAACAAGGAATTGTCTGTTGCCGACCCAGATTCCATCATCGTGAACGAAGAGAAAATTGAGAACCCCAACTACAAGCACGGCAACTATTTCGGCATCTACAACGTGGTGAACTACCTCGGTGCCCTGACCAGCGACGTTAAGTTCAGCGAAACGAGAAAGACCAATGCACGTCTCGACCAGAATCCTGAACTTGAGGCCAAAGGTGAGAGCTACTACGCATGGAAAGCGACTCATATAGGCGACAAGAAACGCAACAACGGTACGTGCCACAACCACCTGGCACTGGCCTCGGGTGTATATCTGGAACTGACCACCGAGCAAAGTACCGGCACTGACATCAAGCAGAAAGACTGGGGTCCCATTACGGGTGTCATCGAACTCGACCTCATCAACGTGCAGCCCGGTATCGGCGGCGGTTTCGTCTATGCCAAGAACATCCACGGCGTGCCATCGGAAACGAATCATGTGAGCACCACACTGACAACCTTGAACCGAGGTGCTGCCACCCAATGGGACTATGACTATCAAACTACAGAAGATGATGAGCACCAGAAACAGTGGGAAACATCTGGTAACTTCATCCATAGCTCGCAGACCATCATCGACGACTGCTATAATATAAGTAATAGGTATATGGGCCCAGGAAAGGTGCCTGCCCACTACTGGTATATTGCGGGTTCGGTATATGTCTATGACCAGTACATCTCGGCCTACACCGGTTCGCCCAATGCCTATAGCGAGACTGTAGAGGTGCCCATCACCATCAATGCCGCGTCGCACGGCACCATGACGCTGTTGGATGTACAGCCGAATCTCTATGCCTACTACTCGGCATATACCAATGAATCCAACAATACTCCGCTCACTGAAGGGAAGAAGTTGGTCATCAACGACATTACCTACCAACTGAACACTCCCATCAGTTACTGGGATTGGAACAAACTGCCTGCTGCCGAGAAGAGCCTATTCGTACGCGATACCTACGTCACGGTTGACAGTTGTAAGATTGGCAACGACACGATACCTGCAGGCAAGGTGCTTCTGAAAGAGCAATACAAGAGTTTGTCAGAGGCCAACGATTCTGTCTTCCACATTCATCAGAAGAAGAATGTTGCCTTTGAGGCTGTCTTCCGTTCATCGAACAACATGAGCCACAACACGGGTTACCTACTTACCTACAAGGTCACCAACCCAAGCATCTGGGATGCGTGGTACACGCCGAAGAGCAACACGGACGGCAACAAGATTACCTTTGCTGCATACAACACGCTGACCAGTGTCAATCAGGCGAAGTACGAAGACGGTCCTACCTATACTCCCACAACCACAGGTTTGTACGGACAGCAGAAGTATGAGGTCAATGCCATCATCTCACAGAAGGACTACTACGCCTACGAAGGTTATAATTCCAACGGTGATGAAGACTACACCGATGTTGGCGATGTCTATGGCCTGAAGCAGATGTATCCTGCTGTTTCTTCTCGCACAGATCAGGCAACCTTTGTACCAGCTTATCTGATAACGAAGGAGTACCTCACCGAAGACCTGCACTACTATCCGGGTGCACCTGTATCGGCAGCAATAAGTGGCTATACGACACCTGCCTACATCTGTACCGCCACCATCCAGCTCTCACCGACAGAGTATGTCTATGTCAACGAACTGATGACGGAAGAAAAGAAGAATAATCTCAAGACAAAATATTCTGATTTGGCAACAGAGTTCGACAACCTGATTGTTCCCGCCTACTACTGTACAGTGGAAGGTAAATACGGTGGCAGCTACTACGAGGAAGGTAAGAACTACCGTGCATTGGAAGCCTACAGTGCCATGTCGCCTGAAGACCGTGAGCAATTCACCTTCAACTACGACGCCCTCGACCTGCTTGTCGATCCTGCATACGGCGGCACGGTGGGCAAGAAGTATCAGTATGACGGCAAGCCATACGACTATACCGTGACAGAAGATGACAAGGAGACAATGATTTACTCATTGACCAGGCCCATCGACTACACGGCAACGTATAACAGCACTACGCCATTAGAGCTTACCACGGGCATATCGGTAAAACGATATAACTCAACAAAAGAGGAATACGAGACATTATCAGGTATTACCATTCTGCAGAAGAACGACGAGTTGCTAAGCACCGTCTATGACGCGCTGCCCAACGAACAGCACCACTATGCACCGATTGTCGTGGACAAGGCTGGTGACTATTATATCGTCAAGGAGTCCTTCGTTCACGGCGAGATTCCGTATGCTGTCGGTACTACTATTGACAGCGAGACCTTTGACCGCTTGGCCGATTCTGAGAAAAAGAATTATATCGATACGCTCACCTTTGCCGCAGGTGATGTGAAATTAGATGGCTCAAGCAAGCCGATACCTTATTATTATTGTCGCGAAAGCTACGAGGTGAACGAAAATGGTGAGGGTGTAAGTGTGACGCTTAAGGGTGAGACGTCTGCGACATATATATCAGGCGATACTGTCCCCGTGGGTACATTGATTGATGCAACCTGTTACAACACTCTGCCCAACAAGCAGAAGAACTTCACCATCCACGGTGTGTCGCCCATGGAGACCAGCACGCTGTTCGTAAGCCGCGGTGCCGACATCAACGACCTATCCACTGAGAAGGTCATCACCGTCATCTACAAGTACGACTACGAAGAGAGCGACGTTGACGGTACCCATATTACCCCCGTCAGCGAACGCCACATCGTGAACATCCACATCAACTTCAAGAGTGGCGTGCCCACGGTAGAAGACATCAATCCACCTACCATCGTACTGCCTGGTACGGGCATCACCATGCGCATACCTACCGTGACACCTGGTGCCTACGAAATCACCGGTGGCGGATGGGAACTGTTCGAGAAGCCGAGCGATGCCGAAAGTCACATCAACGGTGTGGCATATACACCCAACAGCGACCCGCTCTACTGGTATCAGGACGGCTTCTATCTGGCATACTACGCACAGACCTATCTGGGCAAGACCTACTCGAACCACGTGCCCGTAAGCGTAGCCAACTACCACGACCTGAAGAAGGTGATGGACGACAAGACCAAACATCTGTATGTCGATTACGACCGCAACCGCCTGCATCGTGAATCAAAGATTTACATCAACGACTACAGTGGTAGCTCGGAGAATGGTCTGAAACTGTTCAAGGACTTCTACGACCTCAGCGTGCTTGAAGGTTATTCGACCGATGGCGAAGGCCTCATCGATGGTGGCACCTTCGATGGCCACAAGCCTTTGAACACCCACGAGACCAATGGTGTGAAGGCTGGTCAGAACCTCGAGTTCTTCCTCCGCACGGATATCAGCTGGCCAAGTGGTTCACCCGCTTGGACGCCAATAGCCTCTGGCACGGAGGATCCTTGCTTCGAGGGTAACCTGCACGGCGACGGTCACACCCTCAGCGGTCTCGGAAACACGCTCTTCCACAAGCTCTGCGGTAACGTCTATAACCTTGGTGTGACAGGTTCGTTCACCACAGCCGGCTTGGTAGATACTGGTAAGGGTTATGTAGAGAACTGCTGGATTAACACCACGGGCACACCTGCCAACTATGATGCTGACGATGATGGAGTTGAAGATGTCATACGTGCCGTCTTCGGTAAGCCCAGCGCCGGCACTGACATCAAGCAGATTGTCAACAGCTATTATCAGGAGGGTAAGGCATACAGCACCACCGACACCGGCAACCACGGTCTCGCCACAGCGAAACCCGACAAGGCGTTCTACGATGGTGAGGTGGCCTACGACCTGAACGGCTTCTACCTCTACAAGCGCTACAACGATGGTGTAGGTACTGCTTCTGGTGTAGAATACAAGTATTGGAAGGATGGCGAGGCAGACCCGCAGACAGCGTTCTATGCTGACAACATGTCGAAGACGCTCTGCTCATCAGGTTACAACGGCTTCAAGTATGTTGAGGACCGCTTCGCCGACGGCGACTTCATCTATGCCGCAGGAGAGATTCCGACCTCGGAGGACGAGCGCCACTGGGTTGATACGGAGGATGATAACAAGGGATACTACTTCCCCATCTGGCCCGACGACTACATCTTCTTCGGCCAGAAGCTGACCTACGGCTGGGCAGAACAGGCTCATCAGGTTGTGCCGACGGCTGTTGCCCGCGATGGCGGACGCCTGTCATTAGACGACGATGCCAACCGCGTATATCGTGCTCCGGCCTACTACCGTTCGAAGGCAATGGGCATGGTACACTTCAACCCGACAGTTTACTTGGCACAGACCCAGAAGGATGTTCCTGCCAAGCTGGCTTATCCCAACATGACGGCCATCGACTTCAAGGGACATTACTATAAGCCTTATGAGGCCTATGGAACCTATGGGTTGGGCAATGCGACTGGCAAGTTCTATACACCTGTGCTCGACGACGACGGACTGGTAAGCATCCAGAACTGCGACGAGACGCAGAACCTGCTCGTCTATGCACCTTCAGCAAGCACCAATGCACAGACGCTTGGCGTGCTGACCAGCTACTTCACAGAGCCTGAATATGCTGACTATTATCATAATACAGGTGCTTATGACGGCTATCGTCTCGTCGAAGAGGCTCCGTCTGCAAGTGTTCACGGCCATCTGGTACAGAACGAACTTACGGCAACGAACGACCATCTGTTGGTGGACAAGCAGGACTTCAACGCGCCCATTGCCTACACCTTCGACGAGGAACATCTGATGTGGTACCAGCGCACACCCGCCAACAGCGAGTTCGTAGACCACAACACGGGTTGGCAAGGCATCAGCCTGCCGTTCACCGCCGAACTGGTGACCACCAACCAGAAGGGCGAAATCACCCACTTCTACAACAGCAACGAGCCGTCGGAGAACAGCAAGAACGGTACGAACACCAAGATTGGTCACGAGTACTGGTTGCGCGAGCTCGATACCGAGGTTGCATGGACAGAGAGCGAGAAAGTCCTGACCGCCACCTTCGACTATCCCGATGCCGGCATCAGCGACAAGACCGTGGAGAATACCTTCCTCTGGGATTACTACTACGAGAAGTCCGACCGGCAGGATAAGAACAGCGATATCTATCAAGAATATTATAGGAACGCGCGCACGCACAAGAACTACTCGTTCCTGACGGCTGCCAAACCGTATATCCTGGGTCTGCCTGGTCAGACCTACTACGAATTCGACCTCAGCGGTAAGTTCGAGGCCGAGAACACGGCAGCTCCCATCGCCAAGTTGGGCAAGCAAATCATCACCTTCGTTTCCGACAAGACCGAAACCATCGGTGTGAGCGACGATGAGATGAAGGGCGACACCGTAACCTATGACGGACTCGACTACATCTTCAAGCCCAGCTACATGAACGAGAACCTGGCAGCCGGTACAAACAGCTATGCCCTCGACAACGACGGCAACAGCTTCGATCAGGTACCCGCCAGCGGCGATGCCACTGCCGTCAGCGCCTTCCGTCCCTTCTTCGTTGCCGAGACCTCTGGTGGCGGCAGTGTGAAGGAGATGATGCCCAGAAGCATCATATTCGCGAATGCCAACGACGACATGTTCAACGAAGACCCAGAGAGCGCCCTCAACGGCACACTCGAAATCTTCGTTCGTGGTCGCAAGATCTACACACGGTCACACATGAAGGAGCCTACCACGGTTCGCATCGTCAATGTTGCCGGTATCACCCTGGCCAACTTCGTCATCGAACCCGAGCAGACCATCGTGACACCCGTCAAGGCACATGGCACGTACATCGTGAACCTGAAGAAGGTATTTGTGAAATAAGAAAAGGAAGTAAAAGAGGAAGTAAAAAAGGGAGTAAAAAAAGGGAGTAAAAATGGAAGTAAGGAAGACCATACAGCACCGCATGACCCGCCGCGCAGCGGCTCATGACTACAGCCGACCAGGCCTCTACCACATCACCATGCATGTGGCAGAGGTTCTGAGTCAGCCCCTCGGTGCCGTAGTGGGCAACCTGTCAGCACCCGACGGCAGCGCCGATGCACCCCGCACGGCACTATCGTCCATCGGGCAGATGGTAGAGCACGAGTTGCTCACCGCCATTCGCTCCCACTATTCCATGGTCACCGTCTTGGACCATGTCATCATGCCCGATCACCTGCACTTCCTATTGGAGGTCCACGACCTGATACTAAGCCAGAACGGTAAAGTGCGCACTGTTGGGGATATCATCGCCGGCTTCAAGGTGGGTTGTAACCGCCAATACTGGGAGATAATACAGCGGACAAAGCCCGCTGCCACACTCGGTGGTGATAGCAGTGTGGCCGGTGGCTCCGTCGCCGGTAGTGTGTCCGGCGGTTCCATCGCCGGAGCCAGCCAGCCGCTCTTTGCCCCAGGCTACTGCGACGTGATGCCCGTTGATGCGCGACAACTGGCCACCCAGCGCGCCTACATCGCTGGCAACCCGCGCAGCCGCCTGCTGCGCATGAGCAACCGTTCATGGCTCACCGCACAGCGCGGTGCCATCACCACAGCACTCACCCCAGCCGCCCTCCGCAGCTATCTGCAGCGCGAATGCCCGCCATCGCTCGCTACCACAGAAGCGCTGGCCGCCATCGAAGGGCGCCTGCTCATCAATGCCGGCAGGGTAACTGCCAGCCACACAGCGCCCAGCGGTTCACCCGCTGGAAAGCGTTTCATCGCCTGCGACACCTTCGGCAACCGCGCCCTCCTCACGGAGCACCGCTGCTTGCCAGTGGTGTGCCACCGCAAGGATGCGACCCGCTTCAGCGAGCAGAAAAACCGCTGCCTCGAAGAGGCGACACAGGGTGCCGTACTTGTCAGCGCCCGCATCTCTCCGAAAGAGCGCGAAATCATAGACGAATGCGTGAATCACGGTTTCCCCGTGATTACCATCCACGACAACGGCTTCTCCGACCGTTATCACCCATCGGAGGAACGCCTCGGCCTCTGTGCCGAAGGCCGCCTGCTACTCATCACCCCCTGGGGGTATCAGTACCGAGGCAAGAACGAACAAGTCACCGTGCCTTTCTGCAAGGCCATGAACTGCGTGGCGCAGGCAATCTGCCGCACCCGTGACGACTGGTGGAAACGGTGCACCCATGGCGCCCAGTGTTCTCAGCGGTTCACCCGCTGAGCTATAAAAAAGGAAACAAAATGAAAACAAAATATACAAAAGATATGACACGAATTATGCATGTTAACGGTAAGTTTACAGACATTTATTCATACGTTAAGAAACTGTTATTCCTAATGGTGCTGATGACCTTCGGGGCAACCAGTGCGTGGGCGCAGACTCCTTTTGAAGTAACCACAGACACATCTAATCCTGTTTACTATCTTTTCCAGAGTTTTGGAAATACAGGTTTTTACATGCGGCCAAATGGTACTGCTGTCCACACGTTGAACATCCTAACTGATGACATGAAATGGTACTTCCTCGAGTCAGACGAGGCTGGCTATTATTATATTTGTGATAAGGATGGGAGATACCTGTATTTCTCAAAGCCATCTGGTAGCACGAGTGATCGAACATGGATGGCATTGAAAAACAGCCTTGATAACGCCGACAAAGCTCATTATAAATTCTCTATAGCTAAGAACAATTCTCAAGGGTGGAATGCATATAATATCATTCCCTATGGTAATACCGGTAGTTATTGCTTGAATAAACAAGGTAGAAATGCTGGCGACAATGGTGTCCAGATCACAAACGGCTATGACGATGAAAACTCTAACTGGGTTCTCATTCCTATGAGTGCTTATACATGGACTCTCCGTTCTGATTGCTTCCGCCCGTCTGATACAAGTAACAAGTATTATTACAAAATCAAGACAAGGAGAAATGCTAATTATTTCATAAAGCCAGGTGCCACATACGTTGAGACCTCAAATACTGCAGACGATGATGTGATATGGTGCTTTGAGGAGGCCGTATCTGATGATTTTATGAAATACTACTACATCAGACATGCAAATACTGGGCAATATCTACGGTATAGAAGCACAGCTGTAGGTCAGGAGAATGCCATAGAATTGGCGAACCATACTGGCAGCGAGACAGGTGATGCAGAAGCCCGTTTCCAATTCATTGTTGTACGGGGTGCAGTAGCAAATGAACCTTGGAATACTACATCCATCTTCTACAATATTGTTCCAAAGTTATTGAAGAGTACGTCCAATGATAATAGCATTAAGAGTGTCAGCTATGATAAAGGCCTTGGACAGCCACTCAAAACGAAGAAGCACAGAAATAGCGATGATACCCAATGGTCCTTTGAGGCTGTTGATAATTACCTGACGGCTCCGACCATTACCTATGACAAGGCAACAAAGAAGTTTACCATCACTTCTACGGATGGCGGAACCATCTATTACACCACCAATGGAGATACCCCAACATCATCAAGCAATGGATATTCTGAGCCCTTCGCTCTCACTGACGGGATGACGGAAATCAAAGCCGTCGCTATTATATCTCCCGCCAAAATCACGCCAGTCGCCACCAAGCAAATCAATACATACACTTTCAAGATTGTAAACAAGTCATACAAGGTGGCTGTCATCAAGACAAAGAAACTGCCTGAAGGTACATCGCTGACCAGCTATACTGATATTCCAGAAGAAATACGAAGTGAGTATCTGTATGGAGAGGCCGTGGAATTCCGTTCGTTTGCAGGTAGCGAAGGGGTTGGTGATGCCGTCACACAGGAGACCTTGGACAGCCATGACCATATTTCACAAACCCCAGCTGGCAATGCCAATATCTATGTGACCTATACCACCGAGCATCTGAATGAAAAGCATCAGCAACTGCGTGGTGCCCGTCCGTTTAATATAAAGTATGAAAGTAATTATCTTTACGATGATGGTGGTACCCTGAAGACCGACGGAGCCTCAGAATCAACAGATACTAAATACCTGTGGTATATTACTGGTGGTGACCCATACGCGGTGGAAGTCCAGAATGATGCTTCGGGTAGAGATTTGACCTATGAATCTTCCACATTTGGCTTTGACGGAACAATCAAGACGTTCATCATCAAGAATAGTTCTTCTGTCGATGCTACTCACACCGATGTGACGCTATGGTATCTTGATGACGAAAATATCCGTGAAGTCGAGGTTCGCGTCAATACCGTAGTTCTTCCGCGCAGATATACACTGATAGACAAGAAAGGCGAGGTTATAGAGGCAGGTATTGACTATGTGGAGGCAGAGGGCTTTGGACTGCCCACTGCTTGGCGTAGCCCACTGGCAACCTATCATTATTGGAATGCCAATGCATTTGTGGATGCTAATGAAGATGGAACACCTGACGTACCGTATGTCTTGAAATCAGGAGAACCTGCCCCCACAGAAATCACGAGTGTTACGCAAGTAACAGGTGACAATACCATCTACGTCACCTACGATGTTGATAACACGAAACTGGACTTGGATGGTCGCCATATTCTCGACCCGGAGAACACGACAGCAGGTGCAACCTATATGCTTCAGTTTGCAAATGGTGTGAACTTCAATCAAGAAGACGGTTTGGACGGTGTGATGACCGAAGCACGCAAGCCCGTCTATCCTTACAACAATGGCGATGCCACGCTCTATGTCTATGGTGATGCTCGTTGGAACGAGCAACTGGCCAGTGGTGCCAGCACCCGTACCCGTTGGCTGTGGTACTTGGAGCCTGCCAAAGGTGTGCTCGACCCCTACCATGTGAGGGTTTCGTCGTACCAGACGCAGACAAACTATAAGATTAGTGATAGCGAAACACGCAACTTCCACTCCTACCTCCGTACTTACAAGCCAGATGATTACAGTGAAGTAGTGACCGGCGTCACCAACAATAATCCCTTGGCACATGGCGGAGCAGAAAGCAATCTTCCCGTGACTGATTTGCCCGAGGGCAGCGAGTACATGATACTGGGTACATCAATGAATGAACTGAAGTTGCAGACTGTCGATAAGATTGAGGGTTCCCGTCGCATCGTCAACTCCTTTGAACAGTATTGGAAGAACAATCCCACGGTACAGGACACGCTGACCACCAAGGTCACTGCTGTAGGACGCAATGTGACGCTGACGTCTGACCAGAAGACCCAATTAACAGGTCTGGGCTGGCATGTTTACAAGACTTGGGCCAATTCGCAACCCTGGGTACACAACAACGATGCCGCTGCTGGAAAGTCTCCTACCACGAGTAAGCAGTTCCAGAATGAAGAGCACGTTTTCCAGACTGTCTCGATGGGCGATGGCTCCTTCCAGTTCATAGAAACGGAGATTAAGCCCATGCTTATCCTGCTCGACCAGCACGGATGGGAGATTGTTCGTTTGCCATTGCCCAGCGGTCCTGATGACCCGAACCGTGCAGCACGCTATGCTGAACTTCACAAGTACAGCAGTCCGATGGTGGAGAAATATCACTTTTGGAAGACTGGCACGAAGGTTCCCGGTTATCACAAGTTTACGGTATCGGACTATGCCACGAAGTCGGATGGTTCGGAATACACCGCTGATGAATTGGGTAGGGCTGACATTACTAATCCTTTAACACCGGCCAACCTCCCTAACTACGACACACAAGCCCTTGTAGGCGGCAAGGAGCGTGACTGGTATGTTACCTACGACGTGAAGCCCGAATTTGCCAATGCCTACGCAGGTGCTGCGACGTATGAAAACACATCGGCAGTTCCCTACATGATTAAGCAGAACGGCAGTTATGCTCAGTATAGCGGCTCTGGCAATACAATCTCCACGACAGATACCGAGCCCGATATTAAGAATGTACCCGCTGGCATGCAGTGGTACTTGAGACCCAACTTCGACATCGACCGTGAGATGGGTTATCTCTATGATGGTGAGGCAGGGGCACAGGATGACGCTGATAGCAAGGAAAATACCGAACTTGCATACTTCGAGGCTGGCAAGAATGGCTTCGACCCCTATAATGTACAGATACAGAGTGCTTCTCATGAGAGTCGTTATTTCACTGCCAACACGACAGGTTCAGCCGTTACCAGTTTGTGGAAAGGAACATCGAGTAGTATATCCTTGCTGGAAAAGAGTGTAAGGCAGTCTCGCGTTGCCGGTCTCGACCAGACGAAGCTGAACATCACCAATGCCACCTTCATGGTGGTCACCGACGGCAACGGCAATATGCGTCTGATGCCTCGCTTCGACAATACCAAGGTGATACAGTCGTTCACCACGCTTGCAAATCCCGCAAAAGAGGGTGCTGACAGTATCGCCCAGGCCTTTACGCTCACCATGGTACCCAAGGTTGTCAGCAGATCTTCAGAGATTAAAGCGATGGGTGGCTACTATGTACTGTCATACCCCTTCACAGCCTCTGGCTCCATCGGCACCAAGACAGCCCCCTTTAGAGGCATCATCGAAGGCAAAATAGACCGAAGCTTCAGTGTTTCCGACCCCTTCATTGCCTATGCTCAGGATGCCACCATCAAGAATGTGATTATCGAGAGTTCATCTGTCAGCAGTGGCAACGAAGACGGTCATGCCGGTGCCATCGTAGCCACGGCCCTCGACAGCACCCGCATCTATAACTGCGGTGTGAAGGGCGGCAGTGTCAGCGGTAGTGCTCATGTCGGCGGCATCGTGGGTCATCTCGACGGCTATGCCCGCGTCATCAACTGCTACAGCTACGCCAATGTCGGCGGCGGTACGGATGTGGGCGGTATCGTAGGTTACAATGCATGGGCCTCAACCCAGACAAGCCTACGTACGATGGTGATGAACTGTATATTCTATGGCGACCTCACCAGCGGCACCAACAAGTCACCCGTATATGGCGGACAGATTATCAACAACAATGCCAATACCGAGGGTGGTGCCCTGAACACATTCAACTATTACGCCTATGAGCAATTGCCCACCGACCATATTACAGACGGCAAGTACAACTGTGCACTGGCCGTTGAGGACAAATATCTGAAACGCTTCGAGTTCTATCGCCAGTTGCTGAACAGCAACAAGAAACTGGCAGCCATCTATGCATCAACCAAAACAAACACGGTACAGCCCGGCGAGATGGCAAAGTGGGTATTGGAGACTGCAGACCGTACGATAAACGAAAACGACGCCAAGCCCTACCCCATACTGAAGGCACAGGGTTATTATCCGTCCATCATCAATTACGATGCCGACAACGCCCCCGACAGCACGCTCGTGGGACGCAATCAAGGTGGTAATCTGGACAAGACGCTGACGGTTACTATCAGCAGTGAGAAAACCGATGGTGGACAGGATTGGGCTGCAGATGCTTCCATCACAAATGGAAGCCTGACCCTCCAGCGTACCGACAAGGACTTCGACCGCTTCAACTTCAACTACGACAAGGTGCAGTTACCTTATTATAATGATGTAGGTACGAATAACTATACCGACGGAAAGGTCGTGACGGGTTGGAAGATTACCAGTATGACGGGTGGTACGGCTGGCACGTTCACAGCAGCAGACGATTGGGGCGGTTATAACTTTGCCGACCGCAAGTGTACCCAAAAAGACATCTATAGCGTAAGCAACCGCGTGTTCTCGCAGGGTGCCTATTTCGACGTACCCTACGGAGTGACCGCCATCACCATCGAGCCCTACTGGGGCAATGCCGTATATGTTGCCGACCAATACTACGACGTGGTGTATGACAATGCCGACCAATATAAACGCTCCGAGGTGAATATCTTCGGAACACAGGTAAATAATGACACCAAATTTAATAATCAAAAGGTATATAGTTCTATCTCTGATGCACTGAAGGCCACGTCGCTCACCGGCTCTACGGTCTATGACAATGCCATCGTGCTGGTAGGTAATCTTCACCAAAGCGGTGTGCCATCGGCAGGAGACAAGGCCTTTACCATCATGTCAGTCGATGAGGATAACGACCATGAACCTGACTACAGCATGATTTACCATCACTACAACCGTCAGGCTGTGTGTCCCATTCGTTTCGACTTCCTGAACATTCCGGGTACTGCTCAGGCTCAAAAGCCAAACGGCGCAAATACAATGATGAATTTCACCATCTTCGGCTTGAAGGGCTGGTTTGAAATAACCAACACCTGTATCGTCTTCTCCAACCAGGTAGAGTACGAGAGTAATGAAGGTGGTGCCACCAAGAAAGGGAACTCCCCCTTGATTCTGCTGGGTGGCGAATTTGAACAGTTCGTATCCACGAAAGTTAAAGAGATTAAGGAAGGGAAAACCAACTATATCCATGTGGGTGGCAATGTCTATATCATGAGTTTCGGCGTGGGAACCCACAGTGACGGTAACAAATCCACTCCCCACATACCCGTATCCGTGACGGGCGGTGAGTTCAAAGGATTCTATCTCACAGGTACCTACAACCCGGATGCTGCAGAAAGAACCGACAATGCCGAATGCTACATCAGTAGCGGACACTTTATTGAAGCGGCAGGTGCCTGCCAGGAACCGATTAACGGTAATGTGCAATGGCAGATTTACGATGCCGACATCGATGCGTTCTACGGTGGCGGTATCAACGATACCCGTCCCATCAAGGGCACCATCACTACGGACATCTTTAACAGTCATGTAGGCACCTTCTGCGGTGGGCCTAAGTTCGGTAACATGCAAGAAGGCAAGGCTGTCACCACCCGTGCCACAGGCTGTGTCTTCGACGAGTACTTCGGTGCCGGATATGGCGGTCTTTCCTATAAGAGACAGAAGTATTTCGATGAAGCAAACTACGATTTCGAAAAACACTCCTTCCCCTATACCAGTGAAAAAGGAAAATACTATAACGGAACGACTAATGCAAACAACAGCCATGCCGACTATGGTAAGAAAGGTCCTGGTGTGGCCACCGACTTCGACTACGAGTTCTTCGTATGGTCTTCCGGTACTATAGGTGCCCGTATGTATGTCAAGTTTGCTACGTTCTCTTTGGCAGAGTGCGAGAATGTGTCATCGACCTTGACGGGATGTACCGTCAACCACAACTTCTATGGTGGCGGCAGCCTGGGTAAGGTGACGGGTAAGGCCACCTCGGTGCTCGACGGCTGCACGGTTTACGGTAATGTATTCGGCGGTGGTTATTCTGCCGACATTCCCAAGATTCCTGTTCGCTCTGGCGGATTTACCAAATTTCCGAAATTCAATAAATCGTCTGGTATATTCGAACAAGGTACCTTCTCGGCTACCACCGATTATGATTGGAAACATGTCAATGATTTACCAGCGAATGGTGATGCCGGTACTGAAGACAACAAATACGTCTATACCGATGTTGATTTGACCGTGCTCGGCCAAGTCGGTCAGACCGACCTGACCATCACGGGCGACTGCTTGATTGAAGGCAACGTCTATGGCGGTGGCGATGAGTCGGCAGTGAACCAGAACACACTGGTGAAGATTCAGAACGCAGATGGTGAGAACACCATCAACAACGTCTTTGGCGGTGGTAACACTGCCGATGTGCTTGGTGATGCAAGGGTGAACATGACCAGCGGTACCGTCAGTCACGACGTCTACGGCGGCGGTCGTGGTGAGACGACGGTTGTCAGCGGCGATGTGACCGTGAACCTCGGTGAGAAAACCGGCGAGGCCCCAAGCTTCACTTACACAGGAACGGGTAAAGCCGGTAATGTCTATGGCGGTAGCGCCTTCGGTGCAGTGAATGCCACCAAGAACCCCTCTACAGGAGCGTTGACCTATACTGAAGGAAAGAAAACGACTGTCAGCATCTATGCAGGAACGGTAGATGAGAATGTGTTTGGTGGCGGTCTGGGTCAGGAAGCTGTGGCAGAGCCTGCTACCCCGGCAATTGTTGCCCAGAACTTCGGTCCCACCTCCGTCATCATGGAAGGTGGTACGGTAAAGACGACTGTCTATGGCGGCAGTAACATCAATGGTGTGCTGCAGCAGGATGTTACAGTAACCATTACCGGTGGTACGGTGGGCACAGTGGCCGACCCAATTAAGAATGCCGTCTTTGGCGGTGGCTTCGGTGAACCTACGCTGGTGAATGGCAATGTCACGGTGAACATCGGTACATTAGGTCAGGCTGGAGACGGTGCTACCATCAACGGCCACGTCTATGGCGGCGGTGCACTGGGTAGCGTGAATGCCAGCAAACCTGCGAGTGTCCTTGTATTTGATGCTGAGAAGACAGATAGTGTCAAGCTGTATAAGGGAACCATCAATGGCGATGCCTACGGTGGCGGTCTGGGACAGAAGGCAAAGGCAGCCGTAGTTGCAGACCCGGAACATGGTATTGAGGCACAGCCTGCAGTACCAGCCGTCGAAGCATTTGTCGGTGGCGATGTGACCGTGATACTCGACGGTGCGAAAGTGCAGCAAGTCTTCGGTGCCAACAACCTGAACGGTACGCCTAAGGGCCACGTGAAGGTATGGGTAAAGCAGACGGTCGATAGTGCTAAAGATAGTGGAAAGACTCGTGAAGCCCGTACCCCTGCAGAATCCAGTGGCTACGATGTGAAAGCTGTCTATGGCGGTGGTAATCAGGCTGACTATATCCCGACAAATGCTACATTAGAATTAGATAAGAATGCTCCTGGATATAAAGAAGATTCCACAAAGGTGGCGAATGCTTTTGCCGAAGTGATTATCGAAGGTTGTGAACTGACCAGCATAGATCATGTCTATGGCGGTGGTAATGCTGCAGCCGTGCCTGCCACGGATGTCACCATCAAGGGTACATACATTATTAATTCATTATATGGTGGCGGTAACGGTTCTGACCCCCTCAAGCCAGGTGCCGATGTCGGTATCTACAAGGATGGTGAAACACCTACCAATTATGGTACAGGTAAGGCCGTAACCAAGCTCCTTGGTGGTTATATCAACAACGTCTATGGTGGTAGCAACACGAAGGGAGACGTTCGCGGTGGTACCGATGTCAGCACAAAGGGTAAATTTGAAGCAACTCCGGCTGACTGTTGTCCTACCCTGAATGTGGGCAACATCTATGGTGCCGGTAGTCGTGCCGACGTAGATGGCGATGTGAGCATCACGTTGGAATGTATGCCCGAGGACTATGTGAATGCCGTGTATGGCGGTGCAGAGAAGGCAACGGTCAATGGTAATGTTACACTGACGGTAACCAGCGGTAAGTTCGGACGCGTCTTCGGTGGTAACAATGAGGGTGGTGATATTCAAGGTTCGATTACCGTAAACGTCTATGAAGATGGTTGTAAGCCCCTTATCATTGGTGAGCTCTACGGTGGTGGTAATGCCGCACCATACTCTATTTTTGGATGTACCGAGGGAACTCCATGGACAGCTAAGGAATCTGGTACTCCCTATTATGGAGGTGACCGAGATGATAGAGTT
Source organism: Bacteroidaceae bacterium (assembly GCA_045220575.1). Taxonomy (GTDB): domain Bacteria; phylum Bacteroidota; class Bacteroidia; order Bacteroidales; family Bacteroidaceae; genus Physcousia. Next base: position 27,892 of record JBGUVX010000042.1, on the reverse strand, counting down.
AACATTGAGGTGAACGTCTGGTCCTGCACTTCCATCGGTAAGGTGTTTGGCGGTGGAATGGGTTCTACGGCCAAGGTCGTCGGAAATACCCATGTCTGGATTAATACGATAAGGGGTATTTATGATAAAGATGGTGACGGATTAGGAGAGAAACAAGATACCATAGGTAAGATTGGTCAGGTGTTCGGTGGTGGTCGTGCAGCCGATGTTATTGGTAACACCACGATTGACATTGGCACGGCAACTGCATCAGAACCTATCGGTGTCAAGATTATCAATGGAACAGATTATCTTAATCCAACAACGAATAGTAGTATCACGATATCTGCTGCAGAGGCCGGTGTCTATGGCGGAGGCCATTCAGCCGACGTGGATGGTAATGCCACGCTTAACATCGGTACGGTAAACCAAGATCTTGGAGTCAACATCAAGGGCAACATCTTCGGTGGCGGCTATGGTGAAACGACTCATGTGACGGGTAATGTCGTAGTGAACATTGGTAAGAGAACAGTAACCGACCCCGAGGGTCCCGTTTATGCCTACGAAGGCTATGCCAACATCACTGGCGATGTCTATGGCGGTAGTGCCAAGGGAACTGTCAATTCAAAGAACAATAGTTCTTGCAATACTTATGAATATCCAAATCCAGAGGATCCAGAGGAAACTCTTACTGCAGACTGTTACACCCAGGTGAACCTCTATGGCGGTACCATTTCTGGTAACCTCTATGGTGGCGGTCTTGGTGAGCATAATGAAGAACCTGCGGTAGATCATGCAGCAGACGTATATGGTCCTGTGACTGTAAACGTCGAAGGTGGCAAGGTGACCAATGTATTCGGTTGTAACAATGTGCTGGGTTCTCCCAAACAGACGGCTGCCGTCAACATCCATGGCATGAAGGCTCCTGAGGAGCCTGCCACCTACACCATTACAAGTGTCTATGGCGGTGGTAACATGGCTGGCTACGACGGTACAGGTGGTGTCAGCGTGACGATGACCGGTGGTTATGTCAACGATGTCTTCGGCGGTGGTCTGGGTACAACAGCTGATGTCAATGGCAATACCACAGTTACCATTTCCGGCGGTTCAATAACCCACGATGTCTATGGCGGTGGTAGTCTGGCAGACGTAGCAGGTGCTGTAGCCGTTACGCTGAATGGCGGTACCGTGGCGCACGACGTCTATGGTGGTGGTGCGTTGGCAGAGACCAATACCTTGTATGCTTCTGGTAGTGCTCCTGCTAATACCTATGTGACTAATGTGACCTTGGCAGGTACCACTGTCAGCGGTAACCTCTATGGTGGTGGTCTTGGACAACTGGCAGCAGCCGGTCCTCCTGCTGTTGCTGCTGTTGCAGCCGATGTGAACGGTCCTGTCACGGTGACGGTTTCTAATGGTAAGGCTGCCAATGTCTTCGGATGCAACAATCTGAATGGTGCTCCGCAGCAGGCGGTGGCTGTGACTGTCAGTGGCACTTCGGCTGTAGAGACTGGTAGCGCTATTAGCAATGTCTATGGTGGTGGTAACCTGGCAGCCTATACAGGCAATCCTACGGTGACTGTCTCTGGCGGTACTATCAATAATGTCTATGGTGGTGGTCTCGGTTCAACTGCTGTTGTTACTGGTTCAACCTCCGTCACCGTCTCTGGTGGTACTATCGGCAACGATGTCTTTGGTGGCGGTAGCCAGGCCGATGTTACGGGTAGTGTTCAAGTGGTCGTGTCAGGTGGTAAGATCTATAACGATGTTTATGGTGGCGGTGCTTTGGCTAACACTAATACAGCGAACTGGAATTTTACGACACCTTCACCAGTGTATATTGAAGTAAGTGGACTCACGTACCCAAGTTATACGGTAAAAGAAGGTCTGAAGAGTGGTGATTCCGTCACAGGGCTCTATACAAAATCAGGTGAAATCTATACTATAGTAACAGGGGAGGTCACGTACACTGAAGGCACATATTATCAGAGGAATCCAGGTTCATCCGTCGATGGACTTTATACAAAACCAAGCAGTGATTACATTGCAGCTTCTGGTGAGGCCGTAAGTGGAACGACCTATTATGAAATGAGAAACCTTCCAGGAACATGGGCAGAAGAAAAGAGTTCAACCAGTAATACCACTACTGTCACACTGACAGGTGGTGTGGTTGGTAATGTCTATGGCGGTGGTCTTGGTGACCCCACTCACCCTGTTTATGTCTGTGGTGATGTGAAGGTAAGTGTCAATGATGCAGACTCAATTGTTGCATATGGAGGTGTTGGTGCGGGCTTTACGGCATTAACCAATAACAATGTGACGATTGAAGGGGATGAAACGAAATATGTCGTATCTCTTACTGGTCGTGTATTTGGTTGCAACAATATCAACGGTACGCCTCTTGGTGATGTTCATGTAAATGTCTATGCAACCCGACAATTAACAGCAAATGAATTAGGCGTAGTTCCTCATGTTGATGCTTCAAGCCATACGAGCTATGAGATTCAGGCTGTGTATGGCGGCGGTAATCAGGCGAGCTATTTGCCTGCTTCAGGAAAGGGAACGCATGTGTACATTGATGGATGTAATGAGACCACCATTAAGAAGGTTTATGGAGGCGGTAGTTCTGCTTCAGTTCCTGCAACAGACGTTATCATCGCCGCTGCATTAGATATCGGTTTTGCTTTCGGTGGTGGTAACGGTGGTGAGAAAGTCTATAATTATACTACAGAAAAATGGGAGAACAATGCCGGTGCACGTGTTAACGGTCTTGCAAAGATAGATTGTCGAGGCGGAAAGATTGGTGCTGTGTTTGGCGGCAGTGATGCCAATGGCGTTTGTAGAAGTACAAGTGTGACTCAGGCACAGCAAGGTACTTGTCCATTGATTATTACCCGTATGTATGGCGCAGGTAATGAAGCAGATGTTGACGGTGACGTAAACATTATCGTTTCTGGTTGTACTGAAGGAAATACTCAAATAGAATATATCTGCGGTGGTTCTTACAATGCCCACATCACGGGTAGTGTAACCCTAACTATTACCAGTGGATTCTTTAAGAGCGTGTTTGGTGGCAATGAGTCAACGGGAGGTATCGGTGGTGACATAACCGTCAACATTGAGGAAAGTGATGACTGTAAGCCTATTATCATTGGCAATCTTGTGGGCGGTGGCAATATGGCACCATTCCCAGGAACAGATAAGGATGGCAATGCGATTTCAGGAACTGGCAAGAAGATTACCGTCAATGTCAAGTCTGCTACCCGTATTGACAATGTCTATGGTGGCGGCTATGAATCTGAGGTTATTGGTGACACTTATGTGAACATCAATATGAAGAAAGGATATTGGGCAGGAAAAACGTATGATCCTTCTGGGACTGCAATGGCTATACCTGATTCAGTTGGTGTCATCGGCAATGTCTTTGGTGGTGGTAATGCGGGTCGTGTGGTAGGTAATTCGACTGTGAACATTGGAACTGCAACTAAAGTATCCGTCTTGAAACGCAACGCTTATGGTAAGCTTGTTGATTCGAGCAATCAAGAGATATATGATGCATCTGGAAACTTCAATGAAGGTAAGTCTATATCTTCTGTCGTATTGGTCGATTCTACTGTTATTGGTGCCCGTATCACTGGTGATGTATATGGTGGTGGTAGAGAAGGTGATGTCACAGGTAATACTACTGTAAACATCTGTGCCAAGGAAGGTGCTACACCAGGAACTTATGAAGCCGTAGCAGAAGGTACTGATAAAGTTAAGATCTGGGGTAGTGTGTACGGTGGCGGTAAGGGTGCTGCCAACACTTTCCAGTGTGAAAAGGCTATGGTCGGTAAAGATGGCGATAATACCGGTGGCGATTATGGCGATAAGGGAACGCATGTCTATATCGGTCACGGCACCATTGGCGGTGACGTCTATGGTGGTGGTGAGATTGGCCGCGTGGAGTTCGATACGAAGGTGACAATTGGTATTGGAGTTGGAACTGGTGGATCAAAGTCACCCGTCATCAATGGCTATGTATTCGGTGCCGGTAAGGGCGTGGCTACACATGGCTACTCAGGTCTGGCACGTGGTAACAGCTTTGTCACCATTGAGGGCGATGCCCAAGTGGGACATAGTGTCTATGGCGCAGGTAAGATGGCTTCATTGGGTAGATATAAGGTTGCCACTCCGGATTCATTGACAAAATATCCCGAGTTAGTTACCCAAGGCATTGAAGTGGGTATGCCGTATGATTTGAAGAGCGGTGGTAAGAGTACCGTCGTCATTCAAGGTAATGCCGAAATCGGTCCCAACGATATGACAATGCCGACGTTTGACGGTAATGTCTTCGGTGCTGGTAAGGGCGTCTTGGCTTATACGGATGTAACTGATGAAGGACCTGGACGCTATTATATGGGTGCTTCTGGTTATACTTGGGAGAGTTATGCGGGTGCTGAAAAAGAAGATGCATATATTAAATATACGAAGACACTGGGTATCACCCAGGCTGCCGATGTAACCATTGCCGGCAATGCCTTTATCAAGGGCTCTGTCTATGGCGGTAGTGAGAATGGTCACGTGCGTGATACTACACTTGTCAAGATTCAGGGCGACTGTCAGATTGGTAATGGTAGCGGCACAGGAAAGAATGCGCCCTTTGCATGGGCTGACGAGGACGCATCCAAGTATTCTGAGTGTGCCAGCTGGGATTATGGTAAGGCAGCAACTGCTGAGGAGAAATATCAGCCCTATGATAGATATCAGAATCCGACTGCTGACGATGGTCATACGTTCTATGGTAACGTGTTCGGTGGTGGTTCCGGCTACTTCCCCTATAAGCAGGGCAAATGGAATCCTGATGCAGGAGTTGTAGGTGGTAGTACCAAGGTGCTGATCACTGGCGGTCATATCCTGACCAGTATCTATGGCGGTAACGAGTTGACCGACGTGAATGGTGACTCGTGCGTCGTCATCATGACAGGCGGTACCCTCGGCGTGCCCCGTACCGTTGTGGATATGAAGGCTCACCCCGTGACCTGTTACCTCTTTGGTGGCGGTAAGGGCGACCCGCATATCTTCTTCAATGATTGGACCAACGTCAAGAATACCCGAGTCTATGTAGGTGGTACAGCCCGCATCTTCGGTTCTGTCTTTGGCGGTGCCGAGGATGGTCACGTGTCGGGTAATACGAAAGTTCAGATTTACGGTGGAACTATTGGAACCACTGGTACTTCCTATGTGGATGGTAATATCTTCGGTGGTGGTCGTGGTTTCACCGGCATATCATTGAGGGCTGGATCTGTTGGCGGTAATGTCGATATTGACATCGCTGGCGGCACGATGCTGGGCTCTATCTATGGTGGTGGTCGTCTGGCATCGGTCGGTGTGGACTTCAGAAACGCACAGGATGCCAACTCAGGACAGTTCACCGAGGATGGTGGAAAGGTCAAGATCAATATCAGTGGCGGTATCATTGGTAATGACAGTGAGAATGCTACTGTGGCAGCCTACGGACATACCACTGGTGGTAACGTCTTTGGTGGCAGTATGGGACGTTTGACACTGCTTGACGGTAATTCCAACACGCTCTGGTCTAAGTTGGCACAGGTGAAGACCTCGTCTATCAACATCACGGGTGGTACTATTAAGAGTAATGTGTATGGCGGTGCCGAGTTTGGAACCACGCGCGACAGTACCAATGTGACCGTCGGCGGAACAAGAAACGAGTTGACTGGCGTTGTTGCTCCTTCGGGTAGTCCTATCATCAAAGGTCATGTCTATGGCGGTGGCTACGGTAGTTCCATTGATAGCACTAAATACAACAGTGATATCGTGGCAGGTACTGGTGAAGGTGCCGTGACCTATCGCTTCACGCCTATGCAATATGCCGGTATCGTTGGTGGCGACACGCATGTCAGCGTTGTGGGTAGCGCCCAAGTGAAGGGTAATGTCTATGGCGGTGGTGAGATGGCTTCTGTGGGTGTCATCGACTATAGTGTTGACGGCAGCGGCAATTATAACACAGCCATCAAGCATGATACCTATGACGATGTCAAGAAGACCTTCTATGACTTTGGTCTTAGCTGGCCCTACAAATTTGAATATGTACCAACACTCAAAGTCAGCGAGAGCAGCTACAGAGCAGGTGGTAAGACCGTTGTGACCATTGCAGGTACTACTACCAAGATTGGTACTATTGCGGCTGGTAATTATACCTTTGGTGGCTATGTGTTCGGTGGTGGTAAGGGTAAAGTGTCGTTTGGTGCCAATGGTGACGGCAAAGACGATATTGACAAGCAGCGCTATACCGAAGCTCATATCGCCAATGTCCGAGAAGCTGTGGTGATCATCGGTAATGGTTCTGACACACCTCAACTGCGTACTGTCTATGGCGGTGGTGAGGACGGACACGTCTATGAGAACGCCAGTGTCACTATCAATAGTGGAACGGTTGATAATTCAGTCTTTGGTAGTGGTAAGGGAACAAGCAAGTTCAAGACTGTACTGTGGAATCCAAATGAGGCTGAAGGAACCCCGAAAGCAACTACTGATAGTGTTTGCAGCTGGACGGCCGGTAGAGTGTATGGCAATACCTCTGTCACCATCAACGACGGTACCGTAGGAAGGTTCGTATATGGTGGCGGTAATATGGCCTCTGTCGGTAAGGGTAGCTATGCCGGCGGATCGGATGACTACTCAACGGCAGGCTATGGTGAATTGCCACCAAGCGCTAACCAATCACTTTGGACCAATACGGACTATACGAATAGCGGTATTGCCACTGTCACGATTAAAGGAGGTACCATTGGTTCCTCTACTGTAGCTGACCAAGACGGTATCCCTTATGGTTCTGTCTTTGGCGGTTCCCGTGGTAAAGCAGCAATGTCTGTTAATAAATCGCCGCGCTATCGTTACATGCCCGACTTCTTCATGGGCTATGTCAATAAGGCTGTTGTCAATATCGGAGGCTACATTGAAGATGGTGATACTACAATTGTTGTTGGTGATGGACCTACCATCTATGGTACACTCTATGGTGGTGGTCAGGATGGTCATGTGCGCAATAGTACCGAGGTGCGAATCTTTAAGGGAAGTATCCCAGGTAAGGAGGGTGACTATCGTAGCGGTAATGTCTTCGGTGCCGGTTCGGGTGTCGGTCTATATGATTCAGGCTTGAAGGATGGTTCTGATAATCCCATCATGTATAGTAACAGTTCTTCCGGCTCTGTCACCTGTACAACGCTGGTTGACGTTCTTGGCGGTACCATTGCCGGTAGCGTCTATGGCGGTGGTGCCTTGGCATCGGTAGGTCCTCGTAAGACTGAGACCTTTAACGAACTCAATACAACGGCGGCTTACCCGCGTGCTGAAAATAAGACACATCTTTCCACATGTCTAAATCAGGTAACGATACAAGGTGGTACTATTACGGGTAGCGTCTATGGTGCCAGCCGTGGTCCTGCTGCAGAATTCCTTGCTAGCACATTCACCAGTGGAGTAAGTACAACAGAATCTGCAGCCAGCTATTACAACCCAGAGAAGTATGCTACCTCAATTTGGACAGAGGTGACTGTCAAGAACCGCTATAATGGCAGTGGCGTTCTTGTCAGCTCTCCCACCATCGGCGGCAACGTCTATGGTGGCGGCGAGATGGGACAGGTCAAGGAGAGTACCATTGTGAACCTCACTGGCGGTACCATTGGTACAGCATCTGCCGGAGGTGATGCTTACGGTGGCGGTAAGGGTACAGATGCCATTGCTGCTAATGTGGGTGGCAATACCACTGTGACACTTAACAAGGACAAGACTGGTTCGGACCAGGGCTGCGTGTTGAGTCGTGTCTTCGGCTGTAACGACCTGAATGGTACGCCTAAGGGACATGCGTTGGTGCATGTCTATGCTACGCAGCACAGAGATAGTGCGACGATTGGTAAGAAGACACCTAAGTTCGAAGATTTCTCTAAATCGACAATCTCTGCTTACGATGCGGCAATGCAAGATAGTGCAGCTAAATATGGCATTACAGTTCCTCAGGCATATAAAGATACGCTTGCAAGTAGTGGACCGGATAAAAACAAGTTGGCAGCAATCGACAGCCTGCGAGGTGCTATTTCTAATAAGAAGTATGATATGATTGCCGTCTATGGTGGCGGTGACCTGGCTAAATACAATCCTACGGATGCCTATTCTGATAACCCGACTCTCAAAAAAGCGGCACGTACGGAAGTGATTATCGAGGGTTGTGACTTGACCAGTATCAGGCAGGTGTATGGCGGTGGTAATGCTGCTCCTGTTCCTGCTACCAGCCTCACTGTTAATTCTGCTTACGAGATAGACGAGGCGTTCGGTGGTGGTAACGGTAAGGACAACTATCAACTGAGTGATAATTATTGGTATGAGAACCCTGGTGCCAACGTGGGTTATGATAACTATACTCACTATCATGCAGCTACAGGAGATCCTGGTGGAACCAACTATGGCGGTGGTACAGAGACGAATCCGTACAGGGCTGTCGTGAACAAAAATGCTACCAACAAGGAGTACCGACAGGCTTACTACAAGTACGGTGAAGGTGAAGCCCGAACCGATATCATTGGCGGACGCGTTCACTTCGTGTATGGCGGTAGTAACGAGAAGGGTAACATCAGTACGTTGGCATTGTCTGTCTATGAGAATTCTGCCGTCTGTCCTGTTGTCACCGATAAGACCTACGGTGCAGGAAAGAACGCTGAGGTTGATGCTAAGACCAGTGTGTCCATGAGATGTATCCAATGGGCAGGAAAACACTTCGGAGGTTCAACTAATTCCGATGTGAACAGCGATGTGGTGCTAAACATTACGAATGGTCATTTCGGTCAGGTATTTGGTGGTAACGATACGAGTGGAAAGATTAACGGTTCCATCACTGTCAATATTCAGGAGAGTAGCTGTAAGCCTATCGTCATCGGCGAACTATATGGCGGTGGCTATTTGGCAGACTACTCCATCTACGGTTATAACAACGATGATTCTCCCCGAACAAAGGCTCAGTATGAGACTGCTTATGCTGCAGCCATGGTGGGTGTTGACAAAACAAAAGAAGATGAGGTTAAGGAAGCACTGCTTGCTGCAAATCTTTATGGCTTCCCCAAGAGCAATCCTCGTGTCAATGTCGTCTCTGCTACAAGGATTGACTCTATCTTTGGCGGTGGCTACAAAGCCTATGTCGTGGGCAGCCCATATATCAATGTGAATATGCAGCCTGGTATCATACCTTCCATTTGGCGATCAGCAGATTCTATCCCAGATGGAATGACTTACAACAGTGGACCTGGCACTTACACAAGAACTGCTACAGAAACAGAACCTGCGTTTACCTATACGATTAAACGTGTTCTGGATAATAACGATTTAGAGCTCGCCATCGGTAAGATTGGTCATATCTATGGCGGTGGCAACCTGGCTGATGTCAACGGTAATACGAACGTGGAGATTGGTACGGGTAGATGGATATCGACCTGGGACAACAGCGGTAACCCTGTATGGGAAACGCAGAATGCCGAAGGCGATAAGTTCACGTACAAGGAAAAGACTGCGGCTGTAACTTACACCCAGCATGAATGCGATAGTATTAATGCTACATTAACAGGCGCATTACCAAGTGCACCCACACAACTTGATTCAATCCAGGCTGTTGCTTATAATGCTAAATTGTCTGGAGCTATTGCGAGTGGTACGAAACTGACTGCCGAACAAGTCACTTTGGTTAATGCAGCAATAAGTACATCTTATACCACAAATCAGGCTATTACTGCAGAGCATGCTGCTGCCTACAATGCGAAGTTATCAGGTGCTAAAGCAAGCGGCGGAACACTGACTGAGGAGCAAGCCAATGCCTATAATGCTTCACTTATTGGTGCACTGAACACCAACGATATCAAGATACCTGCTGTGTGGAAATGGTACGATGCCAATGAAGATGAGGTTAGCGACCCGTCCGTCAGCGCCCGCAACGCAGCCGCTATTACCGGTAACGTGTTTGGTGGCGGTAAGGGCGAAACCATCAATACCAATGGGGTTGCTGGCGCATTCCAGTGCGCTTCGGCCATGGTGGGTGCTGATGGTGATGGCTTGATTGACAGTAACGGTGGAACGACTGTCACCATTGCCAACGGTTACATTGGAGGCTCCGTCTATGGCGGCGGTGAGATTGGCCGTGTGGAGAAGAATACGGTGGTGACGTTAGGATTCAAAGACAACTACACGGATACGCTCACCGTTGTGGGCAGTGTGTTCGGTGCCGGTAAGGGTGCTCCGACACATGGCTACTCAGCACTGGTACGTGGCAACAGTACGGTCACTGTTCAGGGTAAGGCCAAGGTGATGGGCAACGTCTATGGTGGTGGCCAGATTGCTTCTGTGGGCCGATACAATGTTGACCCCTCTACTGGTATTCCCACTTCACTGAAGAACGAGAAGAGTGGTAACTGTACCGTCATCGTGCGCGACAGTGCCGAAATTGGTCCCAATGACATGATTATGACCAGGGCTGCTGGTCCTGACAACTTGGGCCATGTCTTTGGTGCCGGTCAGGGAGCTTCGCCATACGTCGATATTGATGGCTCTGCAATTAGCTCTCCATGGCGTATGCAGCCTTCCAATACGAGAGAGGAATTTGGTGCCATCGGCTCTGCTAAGGAAGAGGATTACCTGACGTATCTTGAAAGCTTAGGCTTGGCCACGCAGACCAATGTGACCATCGGCGGACACGCCTTCGTGAAGGGTGATGTCTTTGGCGGTGCAGAAAACGGCTATGTGCAGCACGATACGCATGTGACCATCGAAGGCGACTGCCAGATTGGTAACGGTTATGTGCAGATGGACGATAATGGTACATACCTTGGAAGTCCGCTTGCCGTGAACCGTCGCTATACCAATGCTGAGTGGAGTCAAGGAAAACTGATTATGGGTGATAATGATCGGGATGCATTGAAGACGCTCGTTTCTACCACCTATTATCAGCATTCTCTGCCCGAATGTGCAAGCTGGAAGTATGGTCAGGCTGCAGTAGCAGACAGATATGCACCATACGATCCGTTTGCCAAGGCTACGGGCTATTATGATGATGGCGGAACAAAGACAACGCATGGAGGTCGTACCACTGGCGACAACGGTCACACCTTCTATGGCATTGTCTTTGGCGGTGGCTCCGGCTACTTCCCCTATGCACCAGGCAAATGGCACTGGAATGCCGGTAATGTGGGTGGCGACACCTATGTGACCATCAATGGCGGTCATGTCCTGACCAATGTCTATGGTGGTAGTGAGATGACGAACGTCGAAGGCAAGGCTACCATTACCATGAATGCCGGAACCATCGGTGTTCCACGTACACTGGGTCAAACCATGAAGCACCCTGTGACCTGCTATCTGTTCGGTGGCGGCATGGGTGACCAGCGTGTATTCTTCAACACGCATACCAATGTGAAGGATGTGGAAGTGAACATCAATGGCGGATGGGTCTATGGTTCTGTCTTCGGCGGTGGCGAGGATGGTCACGTGTTGCGCGATGTGACGATGAACATCAACAGCCCTGCCTTTGAAGGTACACCAGCCTATGCTGACTACTATGCAGGCCGTGCCACTAAGATTGGCACCTGGGGCACCTCCTACGTGGATGGTAACGTCTTTGGTGGCGGTCGTGGATTCGCAGCCGATGCCTATACTGCCGGTAACGTAGCCGGTACGGTGACAATGAAGATTACGGGCGGTGAGATGCTGGGCTCTGTCTATGGTGGTGGTCGTCTGGGTTCTGTAGGCTACGGCCTGTTTGATGAAGGCGATGAAGGTTATGGTGAGATGAGAGCTGATGACGATACCGAAACAGGCTTTAGCACTGCTGGATACTTTACGAAGGGCCGTGGCCACGTGGATATCAACATCAGCGGCGGCACCATCGGTAACAAGTATGAGTTTGTCATGCCCACATCAGGCTTCGAGAGCTGGGATGCTGATGACTGGACGACATGGAAGAACAATAACCATGTGCCCAATACCACCTATGACACCTCTAACGGAAGAGTATTGCATACCAAGGGCGGCAACGTCTTTGCCGGCGGTATGGGACGCTACACGCAGTTGGATGGCTCAACACCAATCTCTACTTATGCTGTAGCTGACAGCACGCTGACTTCTGCTATCGAATGGTCAAAGCTGGGTAACGTCAAGAGCACCAAACTGACCATCAGCGGTGCCAACACCTGGATTATGGGTAACGTCTATGGCGGCGGTGAGATGGGAGCCGTCAGTGGCTATCACACCACAACTGGTAAGACGTACGGTACGGAGGTATCTGTCACGGATGCGACTATCGGTGTTGAAATCAGCGGAAGCACAGCTCCGCAGAAAGCCACCATTCCTGTACCCGATGGCTATCCTGAAAGTGGTGGCAACAGCGATGTCAAATATACCTTTGGTAGCGTCTATGGCGGCGGTATGGGCATGGAATTCCATGACAATTCGAAGACCGAGAACCATGGTGGTGAGGTGAAAGACAGTGTCAGGGTGAGTGTCGCTGGTTCTGCCAAGGTGCGTGCCAGCGTCTTCGGCGGTGGTGAGATGGCTATCGTCGATGGTAACGCTACCGTCACCGTCAGCGGTGGCGAGATAGGACGTAACGAGGTGAAGTCCAAGGCTGATGATAATCCCGGTTATGTGATGTTCGGTGGCTCTACGATGGGTAATGTCTATGGCGGTGGTAAGGGTAACATTGGTCACCATCACGCCGGACAGGTGATGGGTAACACCAACGTCAACATCACTGGCGGTAGCATCTACCACATGGTCTATGGCGGTGGTGCCTTGGCTTCCGTAGGTACCTTCGACCGCTCCGATGGTGATGGGCATCCTGCCTACATCCCAACGGCTGGCGTTCCCTACCAATGGAGATACATGAATGGTGACACCATCAATCCTGCGAAACCCATAAAGCCTGGTCAAATACCTACCGGTACGGCTACCGTTAACATCACGGGTGGTACGATTGGTATCAGCGGACGTGACAACGGACTCGTATTCGGCTCGTCGCGCGGTGATTTGTCAGTGCCCGTAGGCTCGCCAAGACCTATGGACCCCTGCGATAATTTGGCTTGGGTGTATAGGACCGTGGTCAACATCGGTAACCCTGCAACACCAACTGACTTGACAACCCCACTTGTCAAGGGCTCTGTCTATGGTGGCGGTGAGAATGGTCACAACTACAGTAATGCCGTGGTGAACATCAATAGCGGTACCATCGGTGTCGTAGATACGATTCCTGGTTCCGATCCTTATGTACTTGATTCCTGGTGGAACTTCAATGATAATGATTCCATCAATAAGGAAGTACGTGGTCACCGTGGTAACGTCTATGGTGCCGGCAGTGGTGAGGACACCTATACGGGTGCTGACAGTAAGCAGCATTACAACCCGAGAGCCGGCATGATTGGCGGTAGTACCACCGTCAACATCAGGGGCGGTCACATTGGACGTACCGTCTATGGTGCCGGTGCTATGGCTTCGGTGGGTAACATCATTAATGGTAATGATACTATTACTATCGGATCTACACCGGGAATTGCTAAACACGCTAACGAGGCAAACGGCTTTGCTCTGAGCTGGCCGTATAAGTTCGAGTTCGCACCCATGACAGGTAAAACCACCGTCAATGTGACGGGCGGTCACATCGGTACGAAGGATGTTGATGGCGGTGACGTCTATGGCGGTGCCCGTGGTAAGGCTGGCGACCGCTATGTTACGGCTCACATGGCATACGTCAATGAGGCGGTGGTGAATATCGACTATCCTGCTCCTTCTAAGACCTACGCTGAGTTGATTACGGACATCAATGATGACTACACGATACCTTGTGTCACTGGTTCCGTATCAGGTAGCGGTGAGGACGGCTATGTCTATGGCGACACCCACGTGACGCTGAACCAAGGCTTAGTAGGTCACTCGCTCTACGGCGGCGGTAAGGGTAAGGGTACTTACGAAGTAACCCTGAACAAGATTGGCGGCGGTGGTACCTACAAGGCCGACATCTACAGTCTCATCTCCGGTAAGGTGTTCGGCAATACCTACGTCACCATGAACGACGGCTTTGTAGGACGCAACGTCTATGGCGGCGGCAACATGGCATCGGTGGGTAAGGGTAACTACGCCAGCGGTGCGGATGACTACTTCCCGAGTGGCTATGGCGAGAAGATCACTGGCAACTTGTGGGACAATGTCAGCGACGACAGTAAGGCCTTCCTCGGCAGCGGTAAGACAACGGTGAAGGTGTTCGGTGGTACGGTGGGCTATGTCGATGCTGATCCTTCGAAGAGTATCAAGAACAACCTGCCTTACGGTAATGTCTTCGGCGGCAGTGCTGGTGAGTCTGCACCGTATGTTCCTGACCTCGACGACCTTTACAAATACTGTCCGGCTTACTTCTCGGGATATGTCAACGAAACGGATGTGAACATCGGCGGATACAGATGTAAGACGGCTTATGGAGAAGGCGTAGGCGCACATGCCGTTGGAGACCTGATGACTGCGAAAGAGTTCGAGGGTGTAGCTGTTGCTGATACTGCCAAATGGGAAAAGGCAGCAGGTCCCACCATCATCGCCTCGGTCTATGGTGGCGGTCAGGATGGTCACGTACGCCGTGATGCCCATGTGACGGTTGTCAGCGGCGAAATTGGCATACCGTTCACGGAGTCCAATAGAAAGAATGTGGTGAAGACCTGGACCACCCCGACCGATCTCCAAGCAGAACTGGATAACGACCAGTGGTTGGCGCGCGGTAATGTCTATGGTGCAGGCTCGGGTATCAGTAAGTACACCTCTACGTTGCAGTATGCTGATGGCACCCCCGAAGCTGATAAGGTACCAGAGCAAGACTACAGCACCACGGCAGGTTCTGTGACACGCTTCACGCAGGTGGACATCCTTGGCGGTATCATCCACCGTAATGTCTATGGCGGTGGCTCGATGGGTAGCGTCGGTCCTCTGAAGGTAGATCAGGGCTATGATCCGTACAAGAAGGGTGCTGAGCTTATAAATGCCGAGCACAGTGTCGGTAAGCAGTCGCAGTGCTTCGTCAACATCGCAGGCACCATAGGTTCGCCTACTGGTTTCCAAAAGTACTATGGCGGTGAGGTGTATGGCGCCTGCCGCGGTATAGCTGGAGATACCGAAAACAAGTTCGGTTCCGTATTCTGGACATTAGTCAAAGTCCTGAGCGGCGCCAACATCCAAGGCAACGTCTTCGGCGGTGGCGACAACGGTATAGTGAAGAAGAACACAGAGGTTATCATAGGTGAACCCTCAGCCCCGTAACCCCCACCCCATCTGTAACAAAAGAGCCAGGCACCTGCGAGACATTCACAAGTGCCTGGCTTTTCTCTGCCCCCCATACGGAAGTTCACGAACCTCCGCCCACAAGTTCACGAACCTACGACCACAAGTTCACGAACCTTCGCCCACAAGTTCACGTATCTACGGCAGGAAGTTCACGTGCCATTACAATTACAGATTACAGATAGCTTTTCAGGAAAAAACGAATACAGACAGTATTATATATTATATATATAAATATATATAATATATAATAAATATAATAGATTAAAGATTGTAACTAACGAGTTCCAAAACCCCTCTACCCTAACTGTAATTGTAATCTGTAATGAGACACCCGTGCAAATTGCATCTTATTGCCGAATAACGTACTGATTTTTAAATGTTTAGCATCATATTAGCGACGATGACATCTGTCATTACAGATGGGACTCCACACTCTTTCGATATTTCCGTCCAGTGAGAAGCGGCTTCGCAGACTTCATCAATGATGGATGTGGCATCCTTGATGTTGTTCTGGGTGGCAAATGCCAACAGGTCGTTTCTTGTGATATCATCAAATCTTCCATTGATAGACATCTGATGTGTTGCTGTCCAACCACCTTGTGGATTATAGGCATAGCCCATATCGTAGGCTGGCGAGAGTTGCCACTTGCCATCCTCTTCCATTAAAAAAGAGATATTCTTGGTATGGTCATCTTGATTGCGAACAACAACATTGAATACCATCCGACGGAACATTTGTCTGGCTTCCGGGTACGATAACCGTAATGCTCGCATCACGTTGAAAGCCTGTTCGTAGGAATAGGCTCGATGAAGCCGGTAATCAAAATGAGCAATGCCACAGAGGGTCTGCATGTGAACTTTCTTCCCACCTTTTCGGTCGAATCGCTTGGTTAGGAAGTGGGCCCGTCCGTTTTCCTCAATAAGAGAACATTCTGACATTTCTATGCCACAGGATTTGGCCAACTTGTAGAAAGAATACTCCAGCCGACCATAGTTTTCAGTCTCTCTGAATCCTGCCTTGGCAGAGACTCCATCAAGTTTGATGAGATAGTAGTCGAAACCAGCAGGTGCCTCCACCTGACCAGAACGGACTTCCCCTGTTTCTTTGTTATAAGCGATGATAGCCTTTGCCCGTTGGCCACCAGCAGAAGTGCCAAGGCGCAGTATCTCTGCAATGGATGCTTTCTTGTCATCGTTAAGATTCGTGCCGAAAGACGTTTTTTCCGCAAGGGCATCTCTGGCCACTTCCACCAATTTGTCAATTTCGAATCTGGCATCTGGGTTATAAGATGTTTCTATTGTCGGTTCAAATTCCAACGCTCCCATGCACCGTTTGCCCAGAAAACAGAGTGATTCAATGGGATTACCGCTTGTGCGGCCTGTCATAGACAGCCATCTGTCAAACAAAGCACGACCGTAAGTGTCAGGCAGGGAATCTGCCAACATGCCAGGCAAGCCCTGAAAGGTGTCCCTGCCCAAATTGGCAAAGGAATAGACTCGCCCTTCTCGAACGGGCATCATCAATGGCGATGGTTCCAAACCGCGACCAATAAAGTTGCGGTCATACTCAAACCTTACGACCCGATAGCGTTCGTCCCAACTGAAAGTTCCCACTGGGATGCCAAACATGTTGACTTTTGCTACATCTACCATTCTGCATCCTCCTTACTTGTATTATTGATTTTACCAACTGCACGTTTACGTTGATGTTTGGCATTCACTGAATGCACCAGCTCATAGTATTCGCTTGGACTCATTTGCTCTTCATCAACTATTGGCTGAAGAACATCGAGCTTTCCCAATGTGCGCATTACCCTAAGCAAGGAGTCACACGAACCGATTTCTCCCTTTTCAATCTTTTTGAGCGACGAGAGAGACACCCCTGCAGCATCTGCAAGACTCTGCTGAGTGACGTTCTGTTTCAATCGGGCAGACCTCATGTGATTGCCTATCCGACCAAGGATGTCCACATCCGAAAGCATATAAATATCATCCATAATAGACCAAAATTGAACTTTTACACCACAAAAATACAAATAATAGTTTAATTTCAACACTTTATCAAATCTTTTTTATGTAAAATGCGTGTTTTTTACTACTTTTCTCTCATTATCCCCCCAAGTATGACAGAAAAACAATAGTAAACCAACATTTCATTTTTTGCATGAAAATCTGCTCACGAATGTGAGTTTTGCACAAAAAACATAAAAGCGAGCCAAATAAAGGCAATTATTTGCTTTAACCATAGGTTATTCCAAAGAAAACATGTAACTTTATAGCCAATAAAAGACATAAAGTAGAGAATATAAAATGGCAAAGAAGCATATCTTTATCAGTAGCGTGCAATCGGAGTTTGCAGAAGAAAGAAAACTTCTGGCAGAATATATCCGTCAGGATGCCCTCTTTTCGCGTTACTTCGAGCCGTTCCTTTTCGAGGAATTGCCAGCACAGGATATGTCTGCACAAAGTGCATACCTCGAACAAGCAGCCAAATCAGAGGTGTATCTTTTGTTGGTTGGGGAACATTATGGCTATCAGGATGCTGAGGGCATATCTCCAACTGAACGTGAATACGATACGGCAACCTCCAATCATGCTTATCGCATAGCATTCTTCAAGTCTGTTCCCAAGAGAGAAGACAAAGAAGATGCATTCAAACAGAAGATAGACCGTGATGTCATTCGCAATGTATTCAGTTCTTACGAGGAATTGCAAAGTGGAGTGTATGCGTCGTTGGTGGAATATATGACTACGCACCTCATTCTTCGTCAAGGCCCTTTTGATGCTTCCGTTCATCCTGATGCACGATTGGAGGATTTGGATAAGGAGAAGATACGTCGTTTCGTCAGTTTGGCACGTGAAAAGCGACAGTTCCCATTGCAGTACTCTGAAGAAGATATACCCCACATACTTAACAGTCTTCACTTGATGACTGACGAGGGTAAACTGAAGAACGCTGCATTATTGCTATTTGCAAAGGATGTACAGAAATGGTTTGTATCAGCAACCATCAAGTGCGCCCATTTCTACGGAACAAAAATGCAGAAGCCAATCGCTTCATTGCAGATTTATGGTGGCAGTGTGTTTGAACAAGTTGATATGGCTGTTAGTTTTGTGATGTCACGTATTGACCAACGTGTGGGAGAACGCACTCATACGGCAGAGGTGGATGTTACACCTGAGTTGCCTGCTCAGGCTGTAACTGAGGCAATCGTCAATGCTGTCGTTCATCGCGACTATACCAGTACAGGTAGCGTGCAAGTAATGCTATTCAAAGACCGCTTGGAAATATGGAATCCAGGCAGACTGCCTCATGGAATGACGATAGAGAAGCTAAATAGCAGACACAACTCGCAACCCGTGAACCCCGTATTGGCTAATCCTGTTTATTTGACTGGCTATATCGAGCAGATGGGAACAGGTACTACGGATATCATTGAACAGTGCGAAAGTTATGGTTTGCGTAAGCCTGAATTTATACAGGATGATGATTTCCTAACCATTCTGTGGCGTTTAAAGAAAAATGATGTAGATAGTGTAACAGGCAATGTGACCGACCATGTGACCGACCATGTGACCGACCATGTGAAGAAACTTATATTGGCTATTCGTGGTGACACAAAGACACGTGATGAAATCATGAATAGTTTGGGATTGAAGCATCGCGGCAATTTGCGTGATAGCTATATTAAGCCTGCCGTTTCTGCTGGTTATGTGGCCATGCTTTATCCTGATGCTGCAAGTCGCACCGACCAAGCATACTATCTGACAGAAAAAGGACTTGAATTGTTAGTGACGCTTGAACAATCTTAAAAAATATTATACGTTAAAACTACTTGTATTTTTGAATACAAGGAAAATGCAAGGTTTTAACACGAAAGTGGATCATAAAATATGAGCAGTAAGTTTTTTAATAACAATACAGGCAATACCCTTTTCGACAAGCTAAAAGGTATTGCATGCAATATGGCCAACTTCGACCAATATAACCTCATCATTTGTTTTCGTAGTTTCACAAGATTGCGAAAACTTGCTTAAAATGGCACTAAACTCAAACCGATTGTTTTAGCATTGTTTTTGCAAATAGTCTCCAGACTAATAGTCTATAGGTATAAGGGGCGACTATCATTCATGCTGCAATTCCACTAGTGTCTACAATTAGAAAAACAATCATCTAAAAGTTATTTTTCGTCTCTACTTTAATAATATGGTACAAAAATCTTGCAGAAAATCTAAAAAAGGTGTATATTTGCATCGTAAAAAATCTCAAAAAGGTGTAATAAATGACGGAACAGAAATCTCAAAAAGGTGTAAATAACATCGTCATGAAACGGAAAATATACCAGCAACTCCTTGATTGGAAGGAGAATAGGAACGGCGAGGTGGCACTACTCGTAGAGGGAGCACGACGCATCGGTAAAAGTTATATCGTAGAGGAGTTCGCCAAGAATGAGTACGAATCATATATCCTCATTGACTTCAACAAGGCTCCCCAGATGGTCAGAGACTGGTTCGACCTCTATCTGGAAGACCTCGATACGCTGTTCCTCTATCTGAGCCAGCACTACAAAGTGAGGCTTCATGAACGCAAATCGCTCATCATCCTCGACGAGGTACAGTTGTGTCCCAGAGCGAGGGCTGCCATCAAATTTCTGGTGGCTGATGGTCGATATGACTATATTGAGACCGGCTCGCTCGTGAGCATCAAGAAAAATACGCAAGGCATCGTACTCCCATCGGAAGAACGGCCCATTCAGATGTACCCGATGGACTTCGAAGAATTCCTTTGGGCTACAGGTAACGACATGCTGATGGACTTGATACGGAAGATGTATGCTGAACGGAAGCCAATGGGACAGGCTTTCCATCGTCAGGCTATGGATGCTTTCCGTCTCTATATGATAGTGGGAGGAATGCCGCAGGCCGTCAAGAAGTATGTTGAGACCAAGGACTTTGATGCCGTAGATGCTGCCAAGCGCAACGTGCTGACCATCTATCGTAACGACATTTTCAATTATGCAAGTGAGATTGCCGACAAGGTAGTATCTATCTTCGACCAGATTCCTCCTCAGCTCTCCAAGCACGAAAAGAAATTCCGCCTGTCTGCCCTGAAGCCGGGTGCGAAATATCGTGACTGGGACGATGCTTTCTTCTGGCTGAAGGATGCAAGAGTGGTCAACATCTGCTATAATTCGACAGAGCCGAACATCGGACTGAAGATGAACGAAGACCGCACGACATTGAAGTGTTATATGAACGATACGGGCTTGCTGATCAGTCACGCTTTCGACGAAAAAGGCATCGTCTCGTCAGAGATTTACCAAAAGCTGCTCTTTGGAAAGTTGGAGGTGAACGAGGGAATGCTCATTGAGAATATTGTGGCACAGATGCTGACGGCCAGCGGTAACAAACTCTTCTTTTATAGCAAGTCGTCAGAGGAAGCAGAGGAACGTATGGAAATCGACTTCTTGCTCCAAAAGGACAAAGTGACCAGCCGCCACAATATCCGTCCTTTGGAGGTCAAGAGCGGTAAAAACTACACGCTTTCTTCTCTGACGAAGTGCATGAAGAAGTATGGCGAATACATGACTACTCCCACTGTGCTTCATGCAGCCGACTATAAAGTAGAGAATGGCATTACCTATCTTCCGCTTTATATGACACCTTTATTGTAAGTACACAAAGAAAGGAGTTGCGCGGTTTGCGTAACTCCTTTTATCAACGTGGACCAGCTAGGGCTTGAACCTAGGACCTCCAGATTATGAGTCTGTTGCTCTAACCAACTGAGCTACAAGTCCAGTGCATGACCTTGATGGCTTTGCGGCTGCAAAGTTAGTGAAAAATGACGAACGAAGCAAGCGCAAAGGAAAATTTATTTTAACTTTGCCTTGCAAGGAAACTAAAAATTATGCGTATCTTTGCATGGAAATGGAGAAAAAGACGTTGAAACGGACGCATTGCGTGGCAACCATCGGTTTTTTCGATGGCGTGCATCGTGGACATGTGTGCCTGATAGAACAGTTGATGGAAGAGGCCCGGAAAAAGGGTCTGAGGTCGATGCTGGTGACCTTCGACCGCCATCCGCGCACGGTGGTCAGCCCCAACCATGTTCCCACCCTGCTGACGACACTCGACGAGAAGCAGGAACTGCTGCGCAGGACGGGGGTGGACGAGATTGTCATCCTGCCCTTCACCCGCGAACTGAGCATGCTGTCGGCACGCGAATTCATGGAGCAGGTGCTGCACCGCGAATTGGAAGTTGACGTGCTGATGCTGGGCTACGACCACGCCTTCGGACACGGTGGAGGTTCCTTCGACGACTATGTGCGCTGGGGCAAGGAAACCGGCATTGAAGTCATCCGCGCCCATGAACTGCAAAGTCTGATGGTGAGCAGCAGCAAGTGCCGCCGTCTGTTGGAACAGGGCGATGTGAAGAGTGCTGCCGAAATGCTGGGTCACCCCTACCGGATGGTCGGAGAGGTGGTGAAAGGATTCCACGTGGGACACGAATTAGGATTCCCCACTGCCAACCTGCAGGCCGACGAGGAAAAACTAATCCCTGCACACGGAGCCTATGCCGTATGGGCTCTGTTGGACGACGGCAGCCGACGAGCCGCCATGCTGAACATAGGCAACCGCCCCACCATAGGAAATGGCGAGGCGGTGACTATCGAAGTGAATATCTTTGACTATGAGGGAGATTTGTATGGTCAGCACATCGTAGTCGAATTCGTGGGAAGGCTGCGCGAGGAACGGCGGTTCGTTTCGAGGGACGAATTGGTGGCTCAGCTCACGCAGGACGAGCGAATGGCACGAGAGATGCTATTCCCTTAAAACTTTTATTCCGCCAGTACCGTAAACTCGGCACCGCTGGCATAGTCGGCACCATTCTGACTGCTGAGCGCCGTGAAGCGCAGGTAGCGGGCACGCTGAGGCTGACTGAACAATACCTTCTGCTCTTTCTTGGAACGCGGGAACTCGCCTTCGCAGACAGGCTGGCTCCAGGTCTTGCCGTCTTGCGAGAGGCTGACGCTGTAGCCCTTGATGTCGCCATTGGGACCGTCCTGACGAGGCAGATAGGTGAAGCCCTTGATAAGCTTCTCCTCGGCACAATCGAAATCTACCCAATGAGGATACTTGGCCTGGGTGACGCTGTACATCGTGTGCCAGATGGTGTTTATCTTGCCATCGACAAGGTTCTTGGCAGCTGAGCCGTCGCTGATTTCCTCACTGCTGGTGTAGATGACCTCGACGGGTATGCTTTCGATACGCTCAAACTGGCTC
The DNA here is from genome assembly GCA_045220575.1 of Bacteroidaceae bacterium. Taxonomy (GTDB): domain Bacteria; phylum Bacteroidota; class Bacteroidia; order Bacteroidales; family Bacteroidaceae; genus Physcousia. Next base: position 5,278 of record JBGUVX010000042.1, on the reverse strand, counting down.
GTAGTCTTCTGGTTGGGCTGGCTGCTGTACCATGCCGTCACGGTGCCGCCCTGGCGCAGGTCGAAGGGTTCGGTATAGGTCTGAGGCTTGAGAACCTTCTTGCCCTTTTGTATGTTCTGTCCCTCGGGAGTCACCTGATACATTATGGTTTCGCCTTCCTGACCTATGATGGTAGCCTTGCCCACCTTGTCGCGCGTGATAGCCATTGGCACGGGAGTGTGTCCAGTGACATGGGCATAATCCGCAAGGCTTCTCGTGTTCTTGAGGACAGGACGAATGATGAAGCCCATGGTGTGTACACTACCCTTCACGCGGTCGTCCTCCAACGGACCGCCCTGGCCACAACTGTTGCCGCCAAGACCCGTCACCTGACAGTCGAGGTGCAAGTGCGTAGCCGAAGATTCGGGCAGGTCGCAGGGATGCGGAGCCAGCGTCATCTCCATCGCACTCCAAGGCAGAGCCGAAACGGACATTGTGGAGGTGCTGATGAACATCACATTGCCAGCTGTGTACGGACCTCCCTTGAATAGCATACACCAACGCACATCTTCACGGTTGCCCATGCTTTGCGGCTTGGGGAAGGCTACGAATTGGTCCTTCACAGAACTTGTGTATTGCTTGATGAAAGAACCAGTCTTGCGGTCGGCGTAGTTGTTGAGCGGTCCACGGCCGTAGTATGTGAAGTGGTCGAGTTCCTTGTTTGCCTGCATACTGTAGCCCAGACGAGGCAACACAAGACCCGGGTCGCTGCTGACAATGCTGCTCTGTAGCTCGATGCTTCCATCGGGATAGACGGTATAGACAAGATTTGTCGTGAAGTGGAAGTCGTCGGCCTTCATTTCCTCGCCCTCTACAATGGTGTAGCGACCACTGCTGCCACCGCGTATTTCGCCCTTGCGCTCACCCTGACTGACGATGGTGTAATAGAGACTGACGGAACCATTACTGTTCGACACGAGCGATGACTGCAGTGCCTTGTGCTTCAGGTTGTGCAATCCATTCGGATACCATTGCTGGTACATCCAGTTGTCGTTGTCGACAGGAGCACGCAGGGCATCGAGTTGCGGGCCCTGTCCAGGCAGGAAGATGTCGCGTCCGTCATAGCTGAGCTGCTGGATGATACCCGTATGGTCGTCAAAAGAGACTTCAAAGCCATTGCCCGTGATGGTGCGCAGGTTCTCCTCGCTTTTAACTTTTAACTTTTCACCTTTCACTTGCACGGAGGCAATGTTATTCCACTCGGAAGCCTCCTTCACGAGCAGTTGTTCGTCCATCTGCACATAGTCTGCCTTAGCCCAAGGTTTGTCTTCCTTCAGTGTGAATTCAATGTTCAGGAAATACTCGCTGGCAGGCTTCATTCGTGCGAAATCGATAGGCAGTGTGATGGTCTGTCTTTCACGTGGTGCCACGCTGACATCCTTTATTTTTCCAAATTGGAAAACTGTTCCTGCACCGTCCTCTCTTATCGTCCAACGCAGATTGTAGTCGGAAAGGTCGGTGAAGTAGTTCTTATTGAAGATTTCTATCTCACCTTTCTGGATGTCCTTATCCGTAACTTCCACATTCTGGTACACTTTCTTCACCTCGTAGTACTGTGGTTTCGGCTGCAGGTCGGGAAGCATGACGCCGTTCATGCAGAACATGCCGTCGTTGGGTTTGTCGCCATGATCGCCACCATAGCCAAAGAACTTGGTTCCGTCTGGCTTGTAGGTGTCAATCGCCTGGTCCACCCAGTCCCAGATGGCACCACCACAGAAGAAGTTGGTGCTCTCGATGGCCTTCCAGTAATCGACGAGGTTACCCATGGAGTTACCCATGGAGTGGGCATATTCCGAGATATGGTAGGGGTACTTGACACCCGCCTTGCCCGTAACGGCATAGCGCACCCAAGCCACAGAGGGGTATTGGTTGGAACCCATGTCCACGATGTCGTTGTTGCGTTCGTACTGCACAGGACGGCTCTTGTCGAAGTCGCGAATGGTCTGGTAGGCAGCCTTGAAGTTGTCGCCGGGACCAGCCTCGTTGCCCAGACTCCAGATGACGATACTGGGGTGGTTGATGTGCGAGTGAACCAGTTCCATGTTGCGGGCAATGTGGGCATTACGCCATTCCTTGGGATGCGAAATAGAAGCCTCGCCGTAGTAGTATTCGTGGCTTTCGATATTCGTCTCGTCCTCCAGGTAGATGCCATACTTGTCGCACAGGTAGTACCAGTAGGGGTCGTTCGAGTAGTGCGAGTTGCGCACGTGGTTGATGTTGCCCTGCTTCATCAGCATCACCTCATGTTCCATCTGCTCGCGGGTAATGGCATGACCACGCGACGGATTGTTCTCGTGGCGGTTCACGCCCTTCAGCTTCACGGGTTTATTGTTGACATAGAAATAGCGGCCTGCCAGTCCGAACTCGTCCTCGTCGGCCTGTGTCTCACGAATCTCCACCTTACGGATGCCGAAATACGTGCTCACCATTTCTATGACCTCGCCCTTGCGGTTCTGCAGCGAAGCCACCAGCACATAGCGGTTGGGCTCTTCGGCACTCCAGGGACGGGCATTGGGGATGTAGATTTGCGAATAGGCGTTGGCATTCTGCAGCGAAGCCACCATGGGTTCCGTCTCGTCGGTGTACAGCTTGACGGGATAGACCTGATAGTTGAGGGTGTATTTGGGCTGCTTCTTGGCCAGATTCACCGGCGTGAGGTTCATCAGTTGCTGACCGACTTTCTCCTTCAGGTTTCCGCGCAGTTCGGCCTCGACATTGACAATGGCATTCCCACCCTCGACGAAGGCAGTACGCACAGCCACGTCGAAGATTTCGAGTTGGGGACTTGCCGTCAGGTAAACGGAACGGAAGATGCCGGGCAGGCGGAACATGTCCTGAGCCTCAAGGAAGGAACCGTCGGAGTTGCGGTAAACCTCCACCGCCACCACATTCTCGGTATAGGGATTCAGGTAAGGCGTGATGTTGAAACGTGCCGTGTTACGGCTGTTCTTGGAGAAGCCCACATACTTGCCGTTTATCCACAGGTAGAAGAAGGAGTCCACACCGTCAAAGTTGATGAACACCTCGCGACCCTCCCACTGGCTGGGGATATTGAAGGTTCGGCGATAGGAACCCACCTCGTTGCGGTACTTGTAAGTTGTCCAGTCCGTAGGCGGAGTGCGCATGACACCACCACGCCAGTCGCCCACGGCAACCTGATGCTGGAAGATGACCTTCTGGTTCACGTAGATGGGCACGCCATACTTCATGGTGCCGTCTTTCTGCAGTCCCTGCACGTTCCAGTTGCCAGGCACCTCTATGTCGTCCCAACGGGAATCGTCGAAGTTGGTATTCTGGAAACTGCTGTCGCGCTGCGAAGGCTCTGGTACCCAGCGGAATTTCCATGTGCCGTCCAGACTCTTGTAATACGTGCTTCCCTCGGGCAACACCTTCAGGGCCTCGTTCAAGTTGGCGAATGAAAAGAACCACGCGCGGGGCTGTTCCTTGTTCAGTGCCAAGCGCTCGGGCGACTGCCATTCCGTGCCGTTGGGGGCAGCAGGTTCGGAGGCATACTCAAAGCCTGCAAGCTTACGTTCCTGAGCTGCAGACGATAGTGCGAAAATTAAGAATAGAGGCAGAAGTGTCTTCTTCATTGCAATATATTATAAGGTTTTACGGCGTAAAGTTACAAATAAGCACGTAGAATAACAAATTATAGCTTCATAAAAACGCATTAAACGCCGAGAGGCGACCCTCACGGGCTGCCTCTCGTCATGGTTTTAAGCAATGTTTGTTTACTAATTATATGATTTTATTGAATCATCAGGGTGTCGGTCGCAGAGGACGTAAGCACGGCCTCGGCTTGGGGAGAGACCTCTGGCATGTCGGTGAACAACTGCAACGTATCGCTTTGGTTCTCGGCTGCGGTAAGCTGCGGAGTCGTGTCGTCGTTTCCATCACGTTCGAAGCCTTGCTGGGCTGCCATGCCTATGGTGAGCACCACGGCCACCACGGCGGCTGCACGGTAGAACGGACGCAAGCGCTGGGTAATCGAGATGGTCTGACAAGGAACCTCCTCGCTTGCTGCCTTACGCTCGATACGCTCCATGAGGTTCTTCTCGAAGTCCTCGCTCAAGCGGCATTCTGCCATTTCCTCTTCGGCAAGGAACAGGTCGCGGTAGGGCAACAGACTGGCAGGGATGTCGGCCTGACGGAAAAAATTGCGCAGGATGGCTTCCTCTTCCAGCGTCGTCTGGCATTCCCAGTAGCGCTCAAGCAGTTGTTCGATGTATTTGTAGTCCATGCCGTTTTCTTGCGTTTGTACATAAGAAAGACGGACGGGAAAAGAAAAGGTTACAGCAATTCGCGAATTTTTTTTCGGGCACGGTGCAAATAAACTTTCACCTGGGTTTCCGAAAGCTGTGTAACTTGGGCTATCTCGTCGTAGCGCAGGCCTTCGATGTCGCGCAACTGGATGATGGTACGTTGCATCTCTGGCAACTGGTCGATAAGTCGCCGCACGGCCTCCACCCGCTGCTGGCGGTCGAGGGCCTCGTCGGGTGCTATGGGCGAAGAGCTCATCGATAACTGGTAATCAGCAATCTCTGCCTCGCGGTCGGCCTGCATCTTGCCGTGTGCCACGTGGTCGAGCGCCAAGCGGCGGGCAATGGTCAGGCACCAAGCCTCCATACTTTCTATCTGAAACCATTCGTCGCGCCGTTCCCACACCCTGACAAGCGTTTCCTGCGTGATGTCCTCAGCATCGTCACGGTCCAGCGTGATACGCAAGGCCAGCCGAAAGAGCTTGTCCTTCAGCGGCAGTACATCATTGTGGAAATCGATAGGTTTCATCCAGATTGTTTTGTACTGCAAAGATACGAAAAAGAGTATTTTTAGCCAATTAACTTAACTACTTTTAATTTATTTGTCGATTCTTTAACTCATAGTTTTAGATACTTGCACTCGAAAAAGCTCTAACATGTTTGTATTTTTGCTCGTTTAATCGTATCTTTGTGCGCTAAAACGAAATATGAACTACAATACCTTATACATAGAGGATTGGGGAGTGACGGCAGAGGTGGCTTCGTTCTGCCCCGAAGAGGGCGTGGGCGAGTGGCACGTGATGCTGCACGTAGAGCCACGCCGTGAACCGTTCGAGGCACAGTTGCGCCGCATCTACGAGGCCGAGGACCGGCTGCCCGCGATGCAGGGATTCGAGGGGGCGCGGTACATCCTGAAGCGATACTTCCTGTCCGACAGCACCAACCAGCAGCCACTCATGCGGCAGGAGCCCGACGTG
>JBGUVX010000041.1:0-50019 GCA_045220575.1 Bacteroidaceae bacterium | reverse complement strand
GTACCCTCCTTAACTACTACTCATGATTCTAAATGAACCAGTGTACCTGTGTACCAGTGTACCTGCGTCGTGTCATAATGTCAAGGTGACGGTGCAAAATGGCAGAGAAACTGACAAATCAAAACACTTTGTGTTTTGGAATACCAATTGTAATAATATGTGTGAATGCGAAAGCCTACGGAATAGTGCGCACACCGACAGCCGAAGCATTCCCTCGTTCTTTGACTTACTGACACATTGTAAAAGGTATAGCGTCGCCTGTTGTAGCGCGATACTGTCCTTTGCCGACCTGCGATACTATCGCGGCAAGAGAGCCCTCGGGATATAAAGTCACTACTGTTTTGCTAAGTGCCAAACGTAGGCGCGCTCAAGGCTGTAGTCTATGGTTAGATGCCCCTGTCCATCGGTGTCTATAGCAGTCCAATAGGCTCCTACGGTGTACTCTTCAAAAGGTGCGTCGGTGCATCGTATGGCATAGCAACCATTTTTTTCGAGAAAAAACGCTTGGCCGTGCCAAAGGTCTGAGAAATAGGGCATCACATCGATGTGGCTGCGATGGAAAGGCGCCTCCTCCACGTATGCTGGCACATAGGTGAAACCATTCCGACAAGCCCCGTCGTGGTAGCACACGCGGAAAGAAGGGGAGCGGTAAAGGGAATCGTTCTCAATACGGTGGAAGGTAAAGATGCATGAATCCGTAAGGTCGTCTGTGAGCCTTCCGCTGGCGTGGAGATAGTAATGTCGGCCATCAGCGGCACTCTCCGTGTAGATGACATACTGGGCTTCGGGCTGTATGCTGCTCATTGCGGCCTCATACTCCTGATTGGGTTCTGTCATCATGTTCAGTGCCTCTGTGGGGTCGAAGTCGCCGACTTCCTCCAGAACAAACTGGTTTCCTTCGTCGAAGATGTTATTTGCCGTGCCATAGTCTGCAAGAATGGTGCCGTGCTCTTCGTCGACATTGAGCGTGATGGTAATTTCCTTGGAAGGGAAGTTGAAGACAAAGAGACCGTCCCTGACGCGGATGTCCATTGCAGAGCCGAACATCGTGCCAGACAATGGTGCGTCGGTCTCTGTCAGGATTGTGTTAAAGAAGCGGTGATCCCGCACGCTGTAGAGGTAATAGAGGCTGTCGTGGCGGATGATGGCGAAGGTCGAGACGGAATCGGTGCGATGCCGGCGTGCACTCTCAAACGTGGTGCACAAGACACGATTCTTGACACCCAAGGCTCCGCGCACATCGTTGTGCGTACGGATAATGTATTGCTTGTAGTTGCTCAACTGATTGAGGGACGTGATGCGCTTCGGCCCCTTTCCGCGAGAATGAAGGAAAAAGACGCCTCCAAGTGCTAATAGACCGATAATGAGAATGGGCATCCACAGTCGCCAGCGGAACTGGGACTGTCGGGGAAGGCTGGGTTCAGAGGTTGTTCTACCGTCCTCGGGGGCTGGCTGTTCCACCTTTTCTTCCGTTGTGGAACCAAGGCCAGCAGTGCCCTTTCGTGTTTTTTCCTCATCCGTTGGCATTATGCCGAAAGCTACACAGTCGGCATAGCCGAGATAGCGAGCAAGGATGTCCAGTGTGCTTTTGCGCGGACTCACACCTGGCCGGTATCCCCATAGGCGCATGAGGGTAGACACGCTGAGCAGTTCGTTCGTCTGTTCCTCAATTTGTTCTGAGAGCCATTTAAAGTCTGATGGTGTTAGAAGCGTGCGTCCCGTTTTTTGTTCTACTGCGCGACATAAATCTTTAATATCGTTCATGCTGTTTGTTTATTGCGCTACAAAGATAAAGAAAATATGTGTTTGTCACGTTTCCTTGTGTCGAAAATGTATATATCCTACGGGTAAAACGCCAAAAGACGTGGAATGACATGAAATGACATGCAAAAATTGCATTGACAGGTCAAATGACATGGATTGCATTTGGAAAGAAGGCAGGATGACGTATATATTTGCAACATTAGAACTTATTTTACTCTTAAATTATACGACATGAATAAACATTTTCTTTTCTTGCTTTTCATGCTTATAGCATGTATGGTTGTCTCTGATGCGGAGGCAAAAAAAATCAAGTACGGCGAATATGTTTACTATGACGGCAAGGCGAAAAAAGACATGCCTGAAGGTCTTGGCATTCTGCACGCTTACGTTGGAACTGCAGAAAACGATGGGAAGCAAGTTATGCTATGGGAAGACTTGTCAGGCATTTTTGCACCTGACGGAATAGTGACAGATGCAAATATAACATTTGCTTCTGGCTGGGAGTTCAAAGGAGCCCTGAAATATGATGTGGCTGCTGATGGTAGCTGTGTTTCTTATACCCTGACAGACGGGCAGCTCGACATCCTAAACGCTTATCCTCTTCTGGCTTATACGCCGATAGATGGTCAGCCTGGAATTCAAAAGTATTATCCAAAGATAAAGGATTTTTTCGAAAGCCCTTATTTTGATTTATATAGAGCTGACATGGATGGATTAAATTCGTTGTCAAAACTCTCCATAAAAATAGAGCCTGAACATCCACTCGCGATTGTTCGTACAATTCGTGATGGAAAAAGTGAAGTTTCTATACAAGAACACCGCTTCATGTTAAAGTCGTCAACGGTATTCTCTGACAGTAGCATCAGCCCTCTCAAACTCAGTGAGGTGGGCAATTACGATGATTGGGGGGCGCATGTTAACTGGAAGGCTGCTCAAATCCTTGGGCATAGTGCTGAGATGAAAGTTTTCTCCAAAGCTTTGGGTTCGGAATCCATGCATGAGGCATGGGGCGTGGCCTTAAATCTTGAAAAATTCAGTATGTCCGATGGTTCTGAAATAATACTTGAGAGCTCGGAAAACAAGGTACTGACATGGAACGTCAAGACGACGAAATGGGATTCGTTTTCATTCGTTTCCAACAATAAAGAATTGAAGAATGGCATAGAAGACTACAAACTCCTGAAATTTCAACGCCGCTTTGATGATGGTGCCTTAATCTACGATTCGCAGAGGAGCGGCTGCGTGATTGAGTATGCCAACAAGTCGAAGTTGGACGGTATTGTTGAGATGAAGGCGGGAACACTGGAAGTGACGAACGACAGACAGATAAAAGACTTTGATATTAAGGAAGTTTTTGCCAACTTCAAGAATGTTAATAGTTTGTCAGCCATGAACATACAGCCTTATGAGGCGAAGAAGTTTGATGCTAATGGGAAAGTGGTTGACGAGTATAAATATGGTATGTCTAATACACAGATGAAAGCTCGTTCCGAAGCCATAGCCAAAGCTTCCGATGAGGGCGCTCCGTATGTGGCAGAACAAATCGATGTCCTTGGCGAATGGACATGGAGGAATCCAGATGAAAGTGGAAGCAGCTATTCAACATATACGCTGAAGATGAGTAAAAACGGACAGGCAATATTAACGCAGAAAACAGATTATTACAGGGCTATGGCGTTTTTGTCGTACACAGATATTATTTCCTACTATGTTACTCGATACAACACAGTGACTGGAGAATTCCAGCTCGTGGATAATCAACTGAGTATCACTTGGGGTGAGCCAACATTTGGAAAGATAGAGAGAACCGATGACGGAATCTTCGTCAAAGAGGGACTTGCCAATAAAAAGCTGGATGATGTTTATGACAAAATAGAACGAAAAGAACTGAAATCTCCATTGGGAATGGATGAACTCATGTTTAAGATGCGGATGAAAGAACTCGGCAAGGCAAAACTCGTTGGAGCCTCGGGCGTTCAACTCATTTGGGAAGGAGGCGATGTGTCTGAGTGGAGGCGTGTAGGTTCGGAATCCGAATCAGAGCGCGCACTGAAAGAACGGCGTGCCAAGGAAGGACGATTGGTAATGAGCGAAGATGGCAAGAAAATAACTGAATTCAAACAATACTACGAAGATGGTGAAGTGCACTACGTTAATAACTTCACTACCATCAAGTATGTAAATGGAGATGTCTTTGAAGGTGAAGCCACTATGGGGAATTTGAATCGGGCTGGAGGTGAAAGCATTTGTAGAAAGATTCTCAGTCTGCCGGCCCTAAGTGACTATAGCATTGCATTTGTCAATGGCACATTCCGTACGGCGAAGGGAGAAACCTTGAAATATACCGATTATCTCACGGAAAACCAGATAAATGGTGTTGCCGACAACTTGGACGTTGTGGCTGCAAAGATTATAGAAATAAGGAAGGCTGAAATGGAAGAGTTGCAGAAAAAATGTCAAGCCACCAAGGCACAATTGTTGCAGGAAGGTTTCGGCGCGGCATACGTTAATTCCATGTTCGACCAGTGCCGCATCATGATAGGTACACCAAGGAGCCTCATAGACAGGGCCATCCAGTTGGGCTGCCATATCGAGCGACATCCAGTTGCCATGAGAGAGTCTGAATCTGATGACACCTTCTATGCCATACATATCACGAACTACAGGACTGGCGATGCCGCGTTCGATGGTTTTGTCAGGTTCTATTGGCTGACCAGTCGCGTAAACTACGTAGGCACAACGATGTTCTAAGAAAGAGGGAGAAATGTAGGAGTATAATCATTGATATAAACGATACATTATGAAAAGATTAGTTATATTATTGGCCTGTGTGTGGATTAGTTTAGTATCTTCATCTGCCCAGAGTATCCTTGGCAATTGGTCTTATTCTCAGAATAATATCACGGCTATTTTTAAATTTGGAGGTGCAAGTAAAGGTGAGTTGGTATTCGAAGTCGTGCAAGAACTTGCTTCTGGTATGTCTGTTAAATTAGTCACAACCACGCATTTCACATACGTCATAGAGGGCGGAAAGTCGTTGATGTGGAAGGTTGATTACGACAATGTGAAAACGGATTATGAATTTATCCTATCGTCCAAGGCGAAGCAGTTGATGGTTCAAAAGGGATACACGGAGAAGGACATGAAGGAAGATCCGACGATGGTAAAGGTCGTTCAAGACTTTAATGCCAAGATGAAAACAGCGTTGCCGCTTATGGTGCCTGCAGTAAGTGCTTACCAGATTGTTTACATGAAGAATGGGAGGATAAATATGGTGGGAAGATATGGGAAAAATCCAATAAATTTACACAAGGTTTGATATAATAATTTCGTTGTGGTTGGTCGTATCTTTGACCTGCGGTCGAAGGTACTCCCGCTCGACAAAACCAATAAAAACAGGGCACTTTGTGCCGTAAGGCCTTCGTCCTTACATCTGTCGAACAGTCTCGACTAACATATAAATATGTTTTCGAGCCTTTTCCGACAGTTTTCCCTGTTTTTTTTGTTTTTGTGCTCACTTATTCGTACCTTTGCAGGCCCAAAGAGGATAATAATATAAAATTAAGGTATAAATGAACACAACTTTTGAGAAGGTCGACCAAGTGAACGGCCTCATTACCATGCAGATTGAGAAGGCTGACTATGCCGAGAACGTAGAGAAGGAACTGAAGAACTATCGCAAGAAGGCTAACATGCCCGGCTTCCGTGTAGGACAGGTGCCCATGGGCCTGCTGCGCAAGCGTTTTGGCACGGAGGTGAAGGCAGAAGCCATCGATAAACTGATTCGTGAGAAACTTTACGGTTACATCCGCGACGAGAAACTGAGCGTGTTGGGCGAGCCTCTGCCTAACGAGGAGAAGACTCCGAAGACCGACTTCGAGATGCAGGACGACTTTACGTTTGTCTTCGACGTGGCTCTGGCTCCCGAGTTCGACGCCAAGCTCAGCAAGAAGGACAAGGTGGATTTCTACACCATCAGCGTTGATGACGAGATGGTTTCGAAGCAGGTGGAGTCGTATGCCAGCCGCAACGGTCAGTATGTGAAGGTGGACAGCTACGAGCCACGCGATATGGTGAAGGGCCTGCTGGCCGAACTCGACGCCGAGGGCAATCCCCTGGAAGGCGGCGTTCAGGTGGAAGGTGCAGTCATGCTGCCCGACTACATGAAAAATGACGATGAAAAGGCCAAGTTCGCTGGTTGCAAGGTGAACGACGTGCTTGTATTCAACCCCTCGAAGGCCTACAACGACAGCGAGACCGAGTTGGCTTCCCTGTTGCGCCTGAAGAAGGAAGAGGTTGCCGACAAGAAGGGCGACTTCAGCTTCCAAGTTGAGGAAATCACCCGTTACCAGACGGCTCCCGTTGACCAGAACCTCTTCGACCACATCTTTGGTGAGGGTAAGGTGAAGAGCGAGGAGGAGTTCCGTGCCCGCATCAAGGAGCAGTTGGAGAACCAGTTCAAGAACGACAGCGAGTTCAAGTTCATGCTCGACCTGCGCAAGCACCTCATGGAGCGTGTGGGTAAGCTGGAATATCCCGAGACGATGCTCAAGCGCATCATGCGCCTGAACAACCCCGACAAGGACGAGAAGTTCGTGGATGACAACTTCGAGAAGAGCCTTGAGGAACTGACTTGGCAACTCATCAAGGAGCAACTGACCGAGCAGTTCGAGATTAAGTTGGAGCAGGCCGACGTGCTGGAGGCTGCCAAGGTTGTTACCAAGATGCAATTCGCACAGTATGGCATGATGGAAGTGCCCGAGGAGGTGCTGAACAACTATGCTCAGGAGATGCTGAAGAAGAAGGAGCAGACCGAGGGCCTCGTTACCCGCGCCATCGAGCAGAAGGTGGCTGCCGCTGCCAAGGAAGCCGTGAAACTGAACGAGAAGACCGTCACCCTCGACGAGTTCAACGCAATGTTTAAGGACTAATGAACGATTTCAAGAAATACGCAACCAAGCACCTGGGGCTGAACAGTATGGTGCTTGACGACGTCATCAGCGCCCAGAACCAGTACCTGAATCCCTACATCCTGGAAGAGCGTCAGTTGAACGTGACCCAGATGGACGTGTTCTCGCGCCTGATGATGGACCGCATCATCTTCCTCGGCACGCAGATAGACGACTACACGGCCAACACCCTGCAGGCCCAGCTCCTCTATCTGGATCAGGCCGATCAGGGCAAGGACATCAACATCTACATCAACAGCCCGGGTGGAAGCGTACATGCCGGTCTGGGCATCTACGACACCATGCAGTTCATCAAGAGCGACGTAGCCACCATCTGCACAGGCATGGCTGCCTCGATGGCTGCCGTACTGCTCGTGGCTGGTCAGGAAGGCAAGCGCTACGCCCTGCCTCACAGCCGAGTGATGATTCACCAGCCGATGGGAGGCGCCCAGGGACAGGCCAGCGATATCGAAATCACGGCTCGTGAAATCCAGAAACTTAAGAAGGAACTCTATACTATCATAGCCGACCATAGCCACCAGCCCTACGACAAGGTGTGGGCCGACAGCGACCGTGACTATTGGATGACCGCACAGGAAGCCAAGGACTACGGCATGATAGACCAGGTGTTTACGAAAAGGAGCTAATGGCAAATAAAAAAGTTTGTTCGTTCTGTGGACGTTCGGAACGGGAGGTCTCTCTGCTCATAAGCGGTCTTTCGGGCTTCATCTGTGGCGATTGTGCCCGGGCTGCCTACCAGATTGTGGAGGAGAATACGGCTCACACCTCTTCGGCGGACAATGAGTTCAGCCTGACCCTTTCGGAACTGCCCAAGCCTCACGACATAAAGGTCTATCTCGACCAGTACGTCATCGGACAAGACGAGGCCAAGCGATACTTGGCCGTCAGCGTCTATAACCACTACAAGCGTCTGGCACAGGAACGTGGCGACGATGGGGTGGAGATAGAGAAGTCGAACATTGTCATGGTGGGGCCGACGGGAACGGGAAAGACCTTGCTGGCTCGCACGATTGCCAAACTGCTGAAAGTCCCCTTCACCATTGTCGACGCTACGGTGTTTACCGAAGCAGGTTATGTGGGTGAGGATGTCGAGAGCATTCTCAGTCGCCTGCTGCAGGTGGCAGATGGGGATGTGAAAGCTGCCGAGCGAGGCATCGTTTTTATCGATGAAATCGACAAAATTGCTCGTAAGACCGACAATCCCAGCATCACGCGCGACGTCAGTGGCGAGGGTGTGCAACAGGGACTGCTGAAGCTGCTGGAAGGCAGCATCGTTAACGTCCCCCCCAAGGGTGGTCGCAAACATCCCGACCAAGAGTATATTCAGGTGGACACTCACAATATCCTCTTCATCTGTGGAGGTGCATTCGATGGCATAGAACGAAAGATTGCCCAGCGCCTGAATACGCATGTCGTGGGCTTCAATTCGGTGCAGAATGTCAGGAGCATTGACAAGAATAACCTGATGAAGTATGTGCAGCCGCAGGATTTGAAGTCCTTCGGCCTGATTCCTGAAATCATCGGACGTCTGCCGGTGCTCACCTATCTCAATCCCCTCGACCGCGATGCCTTGCACCGCATCCTGCTGGAGCCTAAGAACTCGCTTGTCAAGCAGCAGAAGAAGCTCTTTGCTATGGACGGCATCGAACTGGAGTATTCCAAAGAGGTGCTCGACTACATCGTGGACAAGGCTGTCGAGTACAAACTTGGGGCACGTGGATTGCGTTCCATCATGGAAACCCTGATGATGCAGTTGCAGTACGATGCACCCTCGAATCACAAAACGGGCGATAAACTGGTCATCACCAAGGAATACGCACAGCAACAACTCGAAAATTCCATCCTGCAGGAAGCTGCCAGCGGACGATAAAATCAATTTGTTGTTGCTTCCCCTCCTAAAAAAAGCGAGCGAAAATTTGTTTTTTCGTTCGCTTTTTTATACTTTTGTAAGGACGAAAAGCCTAAAGATAACAAATTGAGAGACTTAAATCTTGCCGAGAAGCTAAAAAAACACTTTGGTTTCGAGACCTTCAAAGGTAATCAGGAAGCCATTATTCGCAATGTTCTTGCGGGGAAGGACACTTTTGTGCTCATGCCCACGGGAGGCGGTAAGTCGCTCTGTTATCAGCTGCCGGCTCTCATGATGGAGGGAACCGCCATCGTCATCTCCCCATTGATAGCCTTGATGAAGAACCAGGTGGATGCCATCCGCATGGTCAGCGAAGACGATGGAATCGCCCATTTCATCAACTCGTCGCTGACAAAGAGCGAAATTGACCATGCCAAGGACGATATCCGCTCAGGACGCACCAAACTGCTGTATGTGGCTCCCGAAAGCCTCACTAAGGAAGATAATATAGAATTTCTTCGCACGGTGAAGATTTCGTTCTATGCTGTGGACGAGGCACATTGTATCTCGGAATGGGGACACGACTTCCGCCCTGAATACCGTAAGATACGGCCCATTGTGCAGAACATAGGCGTGGCTCCCATCATTGCCCTGACCGCAACCGCTACGGACAAGGTGCGCGGCGACATCATGAAGAATCTGGGTATGGTGAATGCTACTGAATTCAAAAGCTCCTTCAACCGCCCCAATCTGTATTATGGTATTCGTGCGAAAACCAAGGATGTGGACAAGGATATCGTACGCTTCATCCGTCAGCATGCTGGGAAGAGTGGCATCATCTATTGCCTGTCGCGTAAGAAGGTCGAGGATTTGGCCGAGTTCCTGCAGGTGAACAAAATCAAGGCAAAGCCCTATCATGCGGGTATGGATGCGCAGCAGCGCAGTGACACGCAGGATGACTTTATCATGGAGCGTATCGATGTCATCGTGGCTACCATAGCTTTTGGTATGGGTATCGACAAACCCGATGTACGATTCGTTATCCACTATGATATTCCCAAGAGCCTCGAAGGCTATTATCAGGAGACAGGTCGCGCCGGACGCGATGGGGGAGAGGGACTTTGCATTACTTTCTACACGCGCAGGGACTTGCAGAAGCTGGAAAAGTTCATGGAAGGCAAACCCGTGAGCGAGCAGGACATTGGCAGACAACTGCTGCAAGAGACGGCGGCCTATGCCGAAAGCTCAGTGTGCCGTCGCAGGGTGCTGCTGAACTATTTCGGCGAAGAGTATAAGCAGGATAATTGCGGAAACTGTGACAACTGCCTGCATCCTCATCCAGCAATAGAAGCCAGCGCAGAACTGGTGAAAGTGCTTCGAGTGGTGCGTGACGTCAAGGAAAACTTCAAAATCAACCATATCATCGACGTGCTTGTGGGACGTTCTACGGAAGAGGTCCTTGCCCATAAGCACAACAACCTGGTATCCTTTGGAATCGGTGGCGACTTCCCGCCGCGTTTCTGGAATGCTGTCATCCGTCAGGGTATGCTTTTTGGCTACCTGCGCAAGGAGGTAGAGAACTACGGACTGATAAAGCTGACGACGCGCGGCGTGACATTCATGCGTTCGCCGGTTCCGTTTAATGTTATCGAGGATCATGATTTCACGGAGGTCGAAGACGATACGATAACCACTGCCGCGTTGGATGAGTCTTTGCTCTCGATGCTAAAAGACTTACGTCGTAGCATTGCACGCAAGTTGGATAAGGCACCTTATCTGATTTTCCAGGACTCTACGCTTGAGGACATGGCTACCATGTATCCCGTGACCATCGAAGAGCTGCTTCATGTTCAGGGCGTGAGTGAGGGAAAGGCCAAGCGCTTCGGCAAGGAATTTTGTGAACTTATTGCTCGCCATTGCGAGGAAAACGAGATAGAGCGTCCTGAGAATCTTCGCGTCCGTTCTTCGGCCAAGGATAATAAGTCGAAACTGAAGGTGATGATTATCCAGAAGATTGACCTGAAGGTGAGTCTTGAGGATGTTGCCGATGCTTGTAATCTGGAATTCGGGGAGCTCCTCAATGAAATCGAAACCATTGTATATAGTGGTCTGAAACTTAACATCGACTACTACATCGATGAAATCATGGACGAGGACCACATGCTCGATATCTACGAATATTTCGAGGATGCCGAAACCGACGACCTGGAAGAGGCTCTCGAAGAACTTGGCCCAGACTATACTGAGGAGGAAATACGTCTGGTTCGTATCAAGTTCTATTCCGAAATGGCCAACTGACGATGCCTACATCGGGTAGGTCGCGGCATGTTGCGGACTTTATGTAGCACCTATGTCCCTATGCTTGACGCATAGAGTGATGGTAAAAAGAGGTTAAAGTTGCGGTAGTACTTGCCCACGTCGGATTTTTTTCTTAACTTCGCGCCCAAATTTATAACCCTTTAACTCAAAAAGAAGTATGGCATCATTTTTAGAAGACCGTATAGTCATGGATGGATTGACTTATGACGATGTACTCTTGGTTCCCGCCTATAGTGAGGTTCTGCCCCGCACCGTCGATCTTACGACTCGTTTCTCACGCCACATAGAGCTGAAGATTCCTTTCATCTCTGCCGCCATGGACACCGTCACGGAGTCTACCATGGCCATCGCTATTGCCCGAGAAGGTGGTATCGGTGTCATTCATAAGAACATGAGCATTGAGGAGCAGGCGCGTCAGGTGGCTATCGTCAAGCGTGCCGAGAACGGCATGATATACGACCCCGTTACCATCCGTCGTGGTAAGACGGTGGCCGATGCTCTCGACTTGATGAGTGAATATCACATTGGCGGCATACCCGTCGTTGACGAGGAGAATCATTTGGTTGGTATCGTCACGAATCGCGACCTGCGCTTCGAGCGTAATCAGAGCAGGCTCATCGATGAGGTGATGACCAGCGAAAATCTGGTGACGACGCACGTACAGACTGATTTGATTGGTGCCGCCCAGATTCTGCAGGAGAATAAAATCGAAAAACTCCCTGTCGTGGATGACGAGAATCACCTGATAGGCCTGATTACTTATAAGGATATCACCAAAGCCAAGGATAAGCCCATGGCCTGTAAGGATGCCAAAGGTCGTCTGCGCGTAGCTGCTGGCGTAGGTGTTACAAACGATACTTTAGAGCGCATGAAAGCTTTGGTTGAGGCTGGTGCAGATGCCATAGTTATCGATACGGCGCATGGTCACTCCAAATTCGTCATCGAAAAACTGAAGGAGGCCAAGGCTACCTTCAAGGATGTCGATATTGTGGTTGGTAATGTAGCTACGGGAGAAGCTGCCTTGGCACTTGTCGAGGCAGGAGCCGACGGCATAAAGGTGGGCATCGGCCCGGGCAGCATTTGCACGACGCGTGTTGTTGCGGGTGTGGGTGTTCCGCAGTTGTCGGCAGTCTATGATGTCGCTCATGCTTTGGCAGGAACGGGTGTTCCCCTGATTGCAGACGGTGGCTTGCGCTATTCGGGTGATGTGGTCAAGGCCTTGGCAGCAGGAGGATGCAGTGTGATGATTGGCTCCTTGATTGCTGGTACCGAGGAGAGTCCGGGTGATACTATCATATACAACGGACGTAAGTTCAAGTCTTATCGTGGAATGGGCTCGTTGGAGGCTATGGAGTGCGGTTCCAAAGACCGTTATTTCCAAGGCAATGTGAAAGATGCCAAAAAACTGGTTCCCGAGGGCATTGCCGGACGTGTTCCTTACAAGGGCACGGTGCAGGAAGTAATCTATCAACTGATAGGCGGACTGCGCAGCGGTATGGGGTACTGTGGTGCTGCCAATATTGAGGACTTGCATCATGCAAAGTTTGTCCGCATTACTAATGCTGGCGTATTGGAGAGCCATCCTCACGATGTGACCATTACCAGCGAGGCTCCCAACTACAGCCGCCCGCAATGATAATTGACAATTTGGATAATTGATAATGACGATGAAACGAATAGCATTTTTATTTTTAGTTCTTAATTCTTCATTTTTCACTCTTCATGCTTTCGCACAGGATGACCCCATAGTGATGAAGATTGCAGGGAAGCCTGTATCTCGTTCGGAGTTTGAATATAACTACAACAAGAACAATACTGAGAACGTAATTGACAAGAAGGACCTTGACGAATACGTCCAGCTTTTCATCAATTACAAATTAAAGGTGCAAGCGGCAGAGGATGCAAAGATGGATACCGCCAAAAGCTTTATCGATGAGTTCCACACCTACCGCAATCAGCAAATTATGCCTTTGCTCGTGCCGGAAGGTGCTGAAGAAGTGGAGGTCCGTAATTATTATGATGGCATGCTGAAGCAGCTCGATGGTCGTGACTTGCGTTTGCCGGCTCATATCTTCCTGCGCGTCCCCCAGAAGAGTACCGAAGAGGAGCAGGCCGTAAAGAAAGCCCGTATCGATAGTATTTATCAAGCTTTGAAGGACGGTGCATCGTTTGCCGACTTGGCCAAGAAATATTCCGAAGATCCCCAATCTGCAGCCCACGGCGGTGACCTTACGTGGTTCGGTCCGGGTCAGTTGGTTCCTGAGTTCGAGAAGGTGATGTATGCCTTGGAAAAGGGCGAAACCTCTGAGCCTTTCCTCTCAACGGTGGGTTACCATATTGTTTATCTTAAAGACCGCAAGCAACTGGAGCCTTTTGAAGAACTCAAACCCCAGATTCAACGCTTCTTGGAGTCGCGCGGTATGGGCGACCGTTTGGCTAAACAGGCTACTGATAGCTTGGCAAAGGTGCGTAATCTCACTGCCGAGCAGTTGTTGGATGCCGAGACAGACCGCTTGTGTGCACAGGATATGGAACTCAAATATCTGGTGCAGGAGTATCATGACGGCCTGCTATTGTATGAAATCAGTAAGCAAAAGATTTGGGACCCTGCTGCCAAAGATACTGCGGCTTTGGAACGCTATTTTAAGGGTAACAAGAAGAAGTATGCTTGGGACATTCCCCACTTCTACGGTATGCCATACTATGCAAGTAAACAGCAGGATGTGAAGGCTGTGCAGAAACTATTGAAAGGCGTGCCCGAGAAGAAATGGACCATCAGCGTGCGTGATGCATTCAATAAAGACAGCATTACCGTGCGTATGGAACAGCCCCGCCTGTTTGCCAAAGGCGAGAATGCCTTTGTCGACTCGCTGGTCTTCAAGGTTCGTGAGGGTAAGGCTAAACCCCGTAAGGACTACCCTTATGCAGCAGTTATCGGACGCAAGCTCAAGAAGGGTCCACAGCGATGGACGGACATCTCGGCTCAGGTGGTTGCCGACTATCAGGCTGAATGTGACCAGAAGTTCATAGAGGACTTGCGTGAACATTACGAAGTAGTATTGTATCCTGAAGTCATTTCTACTGTAAACAAGCATTGAACAAGCACTGAATGGATTGACGATTGATAATTGATGATTATGGAGATAAGAAAGTTTTTTTTGTTGGTGGCTTTGCTTTTAGGCACAGCTGATATCCATTTTTCAGTCTTCAATTTTCAATTTGGCGAGGCATACGCCCAACAGGCAAACAATGTCATTGATGAGGTGATATGGGTGGTGGGCGATGAGGCCATATTGAAGAGTGAGGTCGAGGGGCTGCGCCGCGACCCTTCATGGTCTCAAATCAAAGGCAACCCATATTGCGTGATTCCAGAACGTCTGGCCATCCAAAAGCTTTTTCTGCACCAAGCAGCTATTGACAGTATCGAAGTGACAGATGCTCAGGTAAATAATTACGTGGAGGAAAAAATCAATGAATGGGTGATATCTGCTGGTAGTAAGGAAAAGCTTGAGGAATACATGTCCATGCCCATCTCTCAGATTCGTGAGGAACTCTTCGAACGCTATAAGGACGAGATGATGGTGGGCAAGATGCGCGAGAAACTAACGGAAGATGTCAAGGTGAACCCTGCTGAGGTTCGTCGCTATTTTAAAGACCTGCCAGAGGACTCCTTACCCTTGATACCTACTCAGGTAGAGGTGGAATTGGTGGTTCTGGAACCTCGTATTCCCGATGAGGAAGTCAATCGTGTAAAGGAGGAACTTCGTGGCTATGCAGAACGCATTACAAATGGTGGAATGTCGTTCTCGACTCTGGCTATTTTGAACAGCGAAGATCCAGGGTCAAGATTGCAGGGGGGAGAGATGGATTACATGGGAAAGGGACAACTCGACCCAGCCTTCGCCAATGTTGCCTTTGCTTTGACCGACCCGAATAAGGTTTCCAAAGTGGTTGAGTCTGAATATGGTTTTCACATTATTCAATTAGTCGACAAACGTGGTGACAAAGCAAAATTCCGTCATATTTTGCGTAAACCAAAGGTGGCACAGTCGGATATAGATGCAGCTATCGCTCGCCTTGACTCCATTGCCGATGAAATCCGCAAAGAAAAATTCACTTTTGAGGATGCGGCCACTTTCATCAGTCAGGACAAGGATTCCAGAAACAATCGTGGACTCCTGACAAACCAAAAGCAGAAGTCAGAAGGCGGAATGATGCAGACCTCACGCTTTGAGATGGGAGAGCTGGCAAACTATTCGCCAGAACTTGCCCGTGTGGTGGATGCTATGGAAATCGGCGAGATTTCCAAACCCTTTCAGATGACGAACAAACGCATGAAAACCGTATGTGCCATTGCAAAACTAAAAAACCGCATTAAGGCTCATCGTGCCAGTATGTCCGAAGATTTTCAGGTCTTGCGTGAAATTGTCTTGAACAAGAAGAAAGAAGAACTTATCGACGAGTGGATACGCGAGAAACAGAAGTCTACTTATATTCGCATTAATCCTGATTGGTGCGATTGCGAGTTTGAATACTCAGGATGGGTGAAGTAGAGTGTTGAGAGCGTGAAAGATTGTAGAAATATTTTGCTTGGGTTGTTTGCATTACTGGCCTTGTCCATGACGGCGGGGCCTGTTAAGAAAAACGACAAACGGCAGCCCTCGGACTCGCGGGTGCATCTGCTTCATGCCGACCGCTTATATTTCAACGAACGCATCCATCCTACGGCCCAATTCCTTGTGGGCGATGTGCAGTTTGACCATGAAGGGACACTGATGTATTGCGACAGTGCCCTCTTTTATGAAGCTACAAACTCCTTTGATGCTTTTGGAAATGTACGTATGCGGCAGGCCGATACGCTTTCGCTCGACGGCGATGTTCTTTACTATGATGGTCTCGACCAGATTGCCCGTGTACGTCATCACGTAGTCCTTAAGCATAGGGGGACTACATTGTATGCCGATTCGTTGGACTATGACCGTCTCTACGATTTGGGCTATTTCTTTGAGGGTGGCCGATTAGTCGACAAAGACAATGAGCTGACGAGCGACTGGGGAGAATACAGTCCCTCGACCCGTGAGGCTGTTTTCAATTACAATGTTCGTTTGGTCAATCCCCGTCCGCCCAAGGAGAGCAAGTCCGTGCTAATTAGCGATACCCTGCACTATAATTCTCGTACAGGTATTGCTCATGTTCTTGGTCCGAGCAATATCGACAATGGCGAAAACCACATCTACACGGAGAACGGCTATTATGACTCAAATACAGATGAATCTAACATGCTGGAACGATCTATCCTACAGAATGGCTATAAGGTATTGGTTGGCGACAGCGTGTATTGGAATGGAAAGGATTCTGTGGGCAAGGCTTTTGGTCATGTCGTTTATACTGATACGTTGAACAAAAATAAGTTTTTGGGGAACTACGTTTTGTATAACGACAAGCTTGGTTATGCAGAGGCTGCTGACAGCGCTGTGCTTGTTGACTATTCTCAGCGAGATACGTTTTATGCCCATGCAGACTCGTTCTTCCTTTATACTTTCAATATCAATACAGATAGCGTGTATCGTATGCTTCATGCCTACCATCATGTGCGAGCCTATCGGGTCGATATGCAGGGCGTATGCGATTCTATGGTTTATGACGGTCGTGATTCTTGCACCACGATGTACAAGGATCCTATAGTCTGGCAGGAAGGCCAGCAACTGCTGGGTGAGGTCATCAAGGCTTGGGCAAATGACAGTACAATTGACAGCGTGCATGTCGTTAATCAAGCGCTTTCCGTTGAACGTATCGATTCGGTGCACTATAATCAGGTGGCCAGTAAAGAGATGCGTATATATTTTCGGGAGGGCGATCCTTACTTGTCGATTGCTGATATGAATGTCTATGTTAATTACTACCCCTTCGATGATGATTCCCTGATGATAGGTATGAATCACACAGAATCCAGCCAGATGAAAGTCTTTATGAGCGATCAGAAAGTGGATAAGATATGGATGCCCGAGGCTACGGGCGTGATGTATCCTCTGTTCCTGATACCATCGGGGGAGTTGTATCTTGAGAACTTTGCTTGGTTCGACTATGTGCGACCAATTAACAAGGATGATATTTTCAACTGGCGAGGCAAAAAAGCGGGAACAGAACTCAAGGAATCTATTCGTCGCGAAGCTCCTCGGCAACGTCTTGATAAGCTGAAAAAGAAAGAAAAATAACGTAATAATGAACCATTATGGGAATGTTTCAGACACGTGAACCGCGAAAGTACAGGCGCATCAGTATGTACACAAGCGAACGAAAGGACAGATTGGACAAGTTGGTTCGGGATGTCAAGCGTGAGATGGGTGAACTCCCGACAGATGACATTGAACCCGATCACTTCAAGGGCAAGTTCTCACAGTTTACCCCGCGTGCCCATCGGGCCAGTCAGCGTGAACACCGTCTCTCTTGGCCTTTGGCCTTGATTATTATCATGGTGCTCATCGTAATTTGGCGTTACATCCTCATGGGACGCCTTTAATCATAATCCATAACCCTTAATCCTTAACCACTTGGACATAATTCACCTTTTACCTGATTCGGTGGCCAACCAGATTGCTGCTGGTGAAGTCATCCAGCGTCCTGCATCAGTTATCAAGGAACTGTTGGAGAATGCAGTTGATGCGGGTGCCCGTCGTATTGACGTGATTGTTGTTGATGCTGGGCGTACCTCCATCCAAGTTGTCGATGATGGAAAGGGTATGTCCGAGACGGATGCCCGTTTGGCTTTCGAACGTCATGCAACGAGTAAGATAAGTCAGGCTGCTGACCTCTTTGCCCTTACAACGATGGGCTTTCGTGGTGAAGCACTGCCGAGCATTGCCGCTGTTGCTCAGGTCACGTTGCGTACGCGTCCTGCAGATTCCGATTTAGGGACTTGCCTTACGATTGAGGGTGGCAAGGTGCTTTCTCAGGAGGTGGACAATTGTCCGGTGGGCAGTAATTTCCTTGTTCAGAACTTGTTTTTCAATGTACCGGCTCGTCGCAAGTTTCTAAAGAGCAATCAGACGGAGTTGTCAAATATCATCCAGGAGTATGAACGGGTGGCATTGGTGAATCCCGATGTTCATTTCACATTCACACATGATGGTCACTCTCTCAGTACATTGTTACCTGAATCGCCTCGTCAACGTATTGCTACGCTCTTTGGCAAACGCTTGAATGAACAAATGCTTAGCGTAGAGGTCGAAACTTCCCTATGCACGCTTTCGGGGTATGTTGGGAAGCCAGAATCGGCAAAGAAGAAGGGTGTACGTCAGTTCTTCTTCATCAATGGGCGTTATATGCGTCATCCCTATTTCCACAAGGCAGTCCAAGAGGCATTCAACGAACTGGTTCCTGCGGGCGAACAAGTGCCGTATTTCCTATATATGACAGTCGACCCGTCTACCATAGATGTGAACATCCATCCCACAAAAACAGAAATTAAGTTTGAGAACGAAATAGCTATATGGCAAATCATCCTGGCTGCTGTCAAAGAAGCTTTGGGACGTTTCAATGCCGTTCCCACAATAGACTTCGATGTGGAGGGACGTCCGAATGATATACCTGTCTACAATGCTTCGCAGAATCGTTCTACATCTGTGGCAATGCCCAATCCCAAAGTCGATTCCACTTACAACCCATTCCGCTCTACAGACTACGAGCGTCCTGTTGTACCCAAAGACTGGCAAAGTCTCTATACCCCAGCTGAAATAGGAATATCCTCTTTACAGAAAGATGTTCCAGTAGTGGTAGATAATTCTCTCCCCCTAAATGGGGAGCCGGAGGGCGTCCCCGAACGTAGCGTCCAGCATTACCAGTATCGCGGACAATATATCGTAACCGAGGTCCGTTCGGGACTGATGTTTATCGACCAGCATCGCGCGCACGTGCGTATATTATATAAAAGGTATCGCGAACAATTGGATGGTCATTCTGCATCATCTCAAGGATTACTCTTTCCAGAGGTCGTACAGTTCCCCATGTCTGATGTTCCCATTATCGAAGAAATTCATAATGAATTGCGCGCATTGGGGTTTGACATCACTCCGTTGGGCGGTGGAAGCTATAATGTTCAGGGTATGCCTTCGGGCTTCGAAGGGGCAGATCCACATTTGTTGCTTTGTGAGATTGTGGAATCTTTGAAGAGCCGTGGGCAGGGAGTAGATGAGGAACTTCATCATCGTATGGCGTTGGCTATGGCTCGCAATGCCGCTATTCCTGTCGGTCAAGTGCTGACTCAGTCCGAAATGGAGAATATGGTGTCTCAGCTGTTTCAGTTAACAGAACCCAACTTTACACCCGACGGAAAGGTCATTGTCATGATTTATCCACACGATAATCTGGAGAAATTATTTAGATGATGCCCTGAAATCAGTAAAAAAATAGGTAATATGTAAAAAAACCTTAATATTTTTGGTGGAATTCCATATTTTATTTGTAACTTTGTGCCCAAACGTAAAAAAGTGAACAATAAAGTTAAACCTCTTTAATAATTTAAAGTATGAAAAAGTTAATGATGTTACTTGCTTTCTTTAGCTTGACCAGCGCTACTTTTGCTGCTGATGAGACTACTGAAAGCTATCCCACGAAGAAGCATGGCTTCGTAAGCAATCGTTTCTGGGACAACTGGTTTATTGATGCAGGTGTTACACATCTGTCTTTTTATGGTGACCAGGAGCAGGGCTTATCCCCCAAACCCAATAAGAATCCCTTCTGGCCCGGTCGTCGTAGCTGGGGTGGTGAGATAAGCATTGGTAAGTGGGCTACTCCTGCATTCGGTATGCGTTTGAAGGGTCAGTTCGCTTGGGGTACTCAAGTAAACATGGATTGGAGCGCTCCTACCTATGTTTCTAATTCCAATCCCACTTTCAACCAGTTCAATATCAGCCTGCAGCCCATGGTCAACTTGAATAATTTGTTCTGTGGCTACAAACCTCGTGTGTGGAACATTAGTGTTTATGGCGGCTTTGGCTTCATGTACAATACAGATGAGAAAAACTCATCTATGATGTTCACTGCTGGTGTATTTAACACATTCAATGTTACCAAGCGCTTCCACATCAACCTCGACATCTATGCAGATTATGCCAATGAGTATATTGATGGCAGAGAAGGTGGTGTTGGTGGCAAGAAGGTCCTGAGATGTGGTGATCTGCCTTTCGGTGTTAGTGCCGGTGTTGGTGTTAACCTCGGTAAGGTGGGATGGGATAAGGCTCCCGATATGGATGCCATCCTGGCTAACCACAAGTCTCAGATTGATGCCCTCAATGCTTCTATCGCTGGTCTCGAGGCCGAGAATGCTGCTCTGAAGGATGCTCTGGCCAAGAAGCCCAAGGAAGTTGTTAAGGAAGTTGTTAAGACTGTTGGTGAGTTCGAGACCACAAGTGCTTCTGTATTCTTCAACATCAACAAGAGCGTTATCGCCAGCAAGAAGGATCTGGTAAATGTTCGCGAGCTGGCTGAAGTTGCCAAGAAGAACAATAAGAAGATTGTTGTTACTGGTTATGCCGACAGCAAGACTGGCAGCCCTGCTTACAACAAGACATTGTCTGAACGTCGTGCTGAGACTGTAAAGAAGGCTCTTATCGACATGGGCGTAGATGCTGCTAACATTGAGACTGTAGGTCAGGGTGGTGTTGCAGACCTGACTCCTTACTCTTACAACCGTCGTGCAGTTGTTACACTGAAGTAATTAAGTACAAATTATGATAATTAACATCGCATCGTCTTGGACGGTGCGATGTTTTTTTGTATGATAATATCATTTTTTTTCTCTTTTTGTTTGTCGGATTGATTATTTTAAGTAACTTTGCAACGATTTATGGGATGATAAGACTATAGATGAGTGGAATTGAAGCAAAAATAACAAATTTAAATTATAATTATAATTATCATTATGAAAAAGTTTTTTAGTAAAGCTTCTCTAATGCTTATGGCATTGGCATTAGTTGTGGGGGTTACATCGTGCAACTCATACGACGTTACAGAAACGAAAGAAGTGAAAGCACCTGTAAAGAACTCTCTCCGAGGCGTTATCCTTGACCAAGATGGTATGGATGTCGCTGGTGCAACTGTAACTGTCAATGGAACCCCTGTTACAGTAACTGGTAATACATTTGAATCATTAGGTTTGGACAATGGTTCTTATACTATTGTGGTAAAGGCAGCCGGCTATAAAGACAGCGAACCTAAGACTATTACCCTTTCTACCAGCAAAAAAACGATTGATGGTAAAACTGTTACGGTAGGTCAGGATGAACAATGTGCTATCTATCTGGTTAAGGATGCCACTTCTCTCGTGAAGTTTGGTGCTGGCGGCGATACCCAGAGCATTGTCCTTGAGACTTCACAGCAGAATGATGGTACTGGTAATATCGTTGGTAACACGCAGGATCCTAGTGATGCTACTCTGAATTCTGAGATTACTACTACTGCTGAAACTCCTGGACTGACTGCTTCTGAAGTTACTAAGGTAGAACAGCAGATGCCTTCTGGTAAGACTATTACTGATCTCAGCTTCACTCTTACGAACTTGAATTCACTTGCTGATGCAACCCGTGCAACACGTGCTATTATTGTTGCAGGTGAAGCTCTTCCTGGAAAATATACATTCTTCACTGGTGTAAGATTGGATACCGAATTTACGATTGACTTCAGCACGATTAATCCTAATCTGACAGTTGACGTTAGCTTTGAAATGCCAAATGATGTGAAGGATCTTATCAAGGTTTACAGAAACGTTGGTTCTGGCTGGACTGAGATTAATAGTAGCTCAACTGGAAATGGTATCAAGAGCGTAAGTTATGATGAAGATGGTAAGATTGTTGTTCATCTGAATGTTTTGAAGAAGCAGGCATTTGCCATCGGTGTATTGATTGACCGTAGCGAAGAGACTAGCAGCACTGAAACGTTCACCGCTGGTCCTCTCATGAACACCACTCCAAACGATATGACTGTGACAAGCATGAACTACAAAGTTAAGTCAAAGGGTGTTGTTATAACCAACCTCACTAAGGGTTCTATGGTTGACTATCTGCGTAAGATTATCGTTCGTTACTATAATCTGCGTGCGATTAGCGAGGCCGAGGACGAAACTCTTACCTATGTATTCAATCCTGCTTATTCACTTGTTTCCAATGGACAGCTCTTCCTTACTGGAATGCAGAATCTCACATCGTCTGTGTTCAAGGTAGCTAATGGAACCTCTTCATTCAAGGTTGAGCACTACGGAGCTGTGTTCGTATATCCTTACGCAATTGTTCCTGATGTTCCAAGTGTGCATGGTGGCGGTAGTAACGACTAATCACATCCTATAATAATGTATTTGGGAGTGTCATAATATGGCACTCCCAATTTTCGCATAACACTAAAGCTCCTTCTAAGTGCTCTATAGTACGTCGCTATACTTATGTTGAAACATAAATGTGCTTCGCTCATATTGTTACTTGTGATGTTCCACATTGAGCTATTCGGTCAGACCACTCGTCAAACCGAATTGTTCTGTGGAGCAGAGCTTTTCTATGCCGATATTAATTTCTTAAGACTCTACGACGTAAGAGTGAATGCTACGCCTGGCGTTAAGATTCATCTAAAGAACGATTGGCAAGTAGCAGGACAGGTGCAAATTCCATTGGTGAACCAAGGTTATGCCAAACGATATAACATGGTTCGTCTGAGTATGGCTAATGTTTCCAAGGAACTTCACTTTAATAAATCACGGCAGCATCTTAAGATTACAGCTGGTTTCTTTGGGCAGGAACATTATGGAGCTGATATACGGTGGATGTACCCGATTAAGAATTGGCTCATGGTGAATGCTCGTTTGGGCGTTGCCTCCCAATGGGCGTTAGGCTTCGATTTTAAAGGCAATACTGAGTCCTACGTTGAAAACGATTGGGCTGTATTCTCCATTCTCGGTGTTAACGCATGGCTCGATAAATGGAATACTGAATTCAGGGTTTCCGGTGGTCGTTATTTACATGGGGACTTTGGCGGAGAGGGTGAGATTGCCCGTCACTTTAAACATTGTACTGTCTCCGTTTTTATGCAGTATCACGAACGGTTGACGAATACAGGCGGAACAAACAATACTTCTGGTGGTTTCAGGGCCATCATTATGATTCCTCCCTATAGGAAGTATAACCGCAAGGTCGTAGTACGGCCTGCTTCTAACTTCCGTCTTACCTACAATGCTCAGTCCGATATGTATTCTATGAAGAAATACAATACGGATCCGGAAGAGAACGAGCGTACTAATGCTATTCATATCCCATGGGGAACAGACAAATTTGACGAATGAACATCGTAAGAGGTATATTTCTAACATTGTTACTTATGATGGCAATGTTTGCCAAGGGGCAACAGTATTTAGGCATGGAAGGTCTGATACATATTCCGACTGCAGACATGGACAGTGCCTGTACTGTTAGGATTGGTGCCCAGTATATGCCTAAAGAGATGATACCAGATGCAATGACGTGTGACAATCGTAAGTTCAATTCATGTTCAAATTACCTAAGTATAACGCCGTTCAAATGGGTTTCAATAGGATATGGTTATACCTTATGGAAGTTACATAAGAACTTAGACCCAGCAAATAAGACTGGCTTCTATTCAAAAGACCGTTACTTTTCTGTAAAGTTACAACCCATATCCGAAGCTCGGTGGTGGCCGTCAGTTGTAGTGGGGGGAAATGATGTATGGGGAACCTATGATGATGGAAAGTCGTCCAGTAGCTATTTCCGTAATTTCCATGTTGCCGTATCCAAACATGTCGATTTGAAGGGTTGGACTCTTGGTGGACATCTGGCCTATCGCTATTGGTATCGTGGCTACAATAAAAAGTGGAACGGTGTTGTTGGCGGTGTCACGGTACAGTGCCCATATTATAAACCCTTGCGTGCAATGGCTGAATGGGATGGTCATGAAGTGAACCTTGGCTTAGACTGTCGGGTATTCAAATTTGTCATGATTCAGTGCGCCCTAATAGACTGTAAGCATTTTACTGGAGGAGTTGGTCTATACATCAACTTAATGTAAATCATTGCTGATGCAGTGTCCTAAGCACTCATCTCTTATATTTTCTTTAAATATTATATGATGTAACAGATGCACCGATGAAATGGTAGTTTTTTACATTCTATTGACTGGAAATTTCGGTACGAGTATTACTTTGTACCGAAATTTCCTATTTATTTGTATATTATTTATGAACTTTGCATCGGTAAAAAATGCGTAAACACAAAAACCATTGCAAATTTTATAGTTCTAAACAATATTTAACAACGATGAAAGCAAAAAAGACATTCCTGTACATGCTGATGTTGTCGTCCATTGGTCTGACTACATCCTGCTTGTCTGAGGTGAAGGATCTTGAGCCCAACGACGGTAATAATACTACCGAGCAGAAAGGCCAGTTGGTTCTTAACCTGAGTGCTTCGACTGATTTCGCACCACAAACCCGTGCGCTCAACGAAGCTAACTATCGTAACACCGACAATTACACGGTGCAGTTGATTAATGCTGCTTCTGGCAACGTAATGTTCGAGTGTTTGGGTTCGGAGGTTGCTTCGAATTTGCCAAAGACACTCGAGATTGGTTCCTATGAAGTTAAGGCTTTTTATGGTACTGAGTCTGCAGCCTCTCGTAGCGACTTCCGTGTAGAGGGCAGCACCACTTTCCAGATTCAGGCAAATGACACGAAGACGGTAAATGTTTCTTGTCTGCCCACTTGTGGTCGTGTGAAGGTGAATTTCGACGATGAAATGGCCACTTATTACAGTGACTACAATGTAAGTTTCGGTGGTACTTCTGCTTTGGGTACGAACACCTTCGCTTGGGCTAAGGCCGATACCGATCCTTGGTATGTTGCAGTGAATAATACCGGTGAAACCATCAATTATACTATTAGTGTAACTGCTAAGGAAGAGTATGCACATGTTGATGGAAACGGTGTGAAGCAGACCGCAGGTACAGCTACTGGCTCCTTCCAACTGAAGCGCAATGCTGGTTACAAACTTAACGTGAAGCCTCAGTATACTCCCACAACCGAGGGCGGTATCAAGGTTGTCATAACCATTGACGAGAGCACCAACGACCGTCCTGTTACTATTGAAGTGCCCCTGACATGGATTTAATCTAACCACGAAGTAAGAAACCTAAAAACGTCAAGATATTATGAAACTTAAGAATACATTCCTTATTGGAATCATAGCTATGGCAGGTCTCTCCTCGTGTGTGAGTGAAAGCCTGAACCTCGACAAGAAGAACGATAAAGTCGAGACTGCCAAGGGTTATATGAAGCTCGATGTTTCTCAGATTAATCCTCAGGCAACTCGTGCCCTGACAGAAGTTAGCAACTATCCTGTTAAGGTTTACGATGCACAGGGCAATGTCGCTGCAAGCTACGATGCTGTCAGCCAAGTTCCCTCAACTGTAATAATGCCTGTTGGTACCTATAACGTGGAGTCTCACACCCCCGGTGTTATAGAGAAGAAGATGAGTTATCCTTATTATAAGGGTGACAAGGGCATGGAAATCGTGCAGAATTTGACCACTCAGGTTGAAGTGGTTTGTAAGATGCAGAACAGCCGCATTCAGGTGGCCTACGATGCAGACTTCCTCAATACTTTCGAATCTTGGACTATCACTCTCGATGATGGTAGTGATGTCGCTCTTACATTCAGCAACACTGATGGAAATACCCCCGCACCTGTTTATTGGTATTTCGAAGACAATGTTACGGAGTTGACCCTTAACTTCCGTGCCGTTACTAAGAGTGGTAGCACCGTATCTGCTCGTCGCACCCTGACTAAGGATTCTGCAGCTGAGAGCTACGATACCGACGAGAACTTTACGGGTGGTGATGCCATTGTCATCAACCTCACTCCCACGGAGAACACCGAGGGCCAGGTTGTTGGCATCAATGTAACTGCTACTGTTACCTTCGAGGAGACTTCTGGCAATGCAACGCTTGATGTTACCGATGCTGGTTTGCAGGAAGATCCCAACCAGGGCGGTGGCGATGAGCTTCAGGGAGATGTTCCCATCACGCTGAACTTGCCCCAGAACATGACCGTAAGTGCTGCCACTGACAAGAGTCTTGGTGATACCGACATCAAGTGCGACAACGGTATCAAGAGCATTAAGGTTACAATCGTATCGTCCAGCGATGAGATGGTAGAGTCTCTGCAGGATTTGAACACCAACTACGGCGTGAACTTCCTCACAGGTGCTGAGATTGTTGACAACCAGAGTGTAGTTCAGCTCTTCAACGACTTGAACCAGCCTCTTAGTGTTCCTGCTCAGGGTGATATCGACTACACCTTCCCCATTGGTAACTTCTTCGGCCTGCTTGGCTTCCTGTCGGGTCAGCACACCTTCAACATGGTGGTTGAGGATATGAATGGTAACAAGAAGAACGGTTCACTGACGTTAACTGTAGAATAATCCACTATAAAAGCATACAACAATGAAAAAGATATATTCTATACTGTCTATCCTCTGCGCTGCCTTCTTGGCTGTGTCCTGCACTGTCGACAAGGTAAACACCGAGGAAATGGGTTACCTGAAGATAGAGGTAAATACTGTAGAAACAACACATACTCGTGTTACTGCTAAGCCCAGCGACTACGATGCAAAGAAGTTACACGTCGACGTTATCAACGAGGCTGGCACTGTAGTGCTCAGCACTGACGATGTGGCTAATGACGATAATTTCAAGGGCAACATCCTGCTCAATCCCGGAGTTTACACCGTATCGGTTCACTCTGCTGGATGGGATGGTAGCGACTCAGCCTTTGGTGCTCCTTACTATTCTGGTATGACTCGTGTCACTGTTTCTGCCAAGACCCTTGTAACTGCTAATGTTACTTGCACCTTAGCCAACGTGAAGGTTACCGTAAACTGGGACCAGAGTTTCCGTGAGAACTTTAGTTCAGCTCAGACTATCATTACTTCTGATATTGATGATGTAAGTCTTCGCCGCTTTGTAATGGGTAGCTCAACTGTAGGTTCTGCCTACTTCCCCGTTGCTCCTCTGAACCTCATGCTCAGCGTTACCAACAAGAGCGGTCAGAGTTTTGCTCAGAACAACCGCATCGAAGATCCCCAGGCTCGCGACCACTTCATTATTACTTATAAGGTAGCTGAAGGTGGTAAGATGGGTGGTGTCACCGTTTACGTTGACGATGCAACACAGACCTATACTTATACCGTTGAGGTTCCCCGTAAGAGTTCAACAGCTCTGCAGGCAAATGCCGCCAACGCTTGGGGTAACTTTGCTCAGCTTGCAGGTATGATTACAGCCAAGACCAGCGATTTCGACGCCAGCTGCGTAACCCTGCAGTGGAAGCGTCAGGCCGATGCCGACTGGACTACCGTTGCCAACAACCTGCTTACTGCAAGTGGTGACAACTACAGCTACAAACTGCTCAACCTGTCACCCGAAACAGATTACCGCTATCGTCTGTTCTACAAGAAAGACGACGTAGAGGTTGCCAGCAACGAGGTTGCCTTTAAGACCGATCCCATGACAGCCGTTACCAATGGTGGATTCGAAAATTGGTATAAGGATGGTAGCGTTTGGTATCCCAACCCCGACATGTCAAGTGCAAACCACTTCTGGGATTCTTCTAACCCAGGTTCTGCCAGCATGGGTGAAAGCTACAATGTTACTACTAAGAGCACGACCGATGTTCACAGCGGTACTGGTGCAGCCCGTCTGGGTTCTACCTACGTTATCATCAAGTTTGCAGCCGCAAGTATTTACTCTGGTGAATTCGATCACCTCGTAGGTACCAAGGGTGCTGTCCTCAATTGGGGTCAGCCTTTCAAGGCTCGTCCTACTGCCCTCAAGGGTTGGATGAAGTATGCTCCTGGCGCAGTCAATCGTACGGGCAAGGATCTTCCTTCTGGTGCTCCTGCCAAGGGTGAGAACGACCAATGTCAGATTTATTGTGCTCTGCTTACCGAGCGTGTTCAAATCGACAATACGAATATCGAAGGCACATTCCCGAAGTGGGATGGAAGCGATAGCCGTGTTATTGCATACGGTTCACTCACTCAGAATACCACTGATACTAACTGGAAGTCGTTCAACATTCCCTTGACTTACTATAGTGCTACACGTAAGCCCACCCATGTGCTTATCCTCTGCTCGTCAAGTAAGTATGGTGACTACTTCCATGGCTCAGACACCAGTGTTCTTTTGCTCGATGACTTTGAATTTGAATACGGAACAGAACCAACGATTCAGTAAATGAGAAATAAGAGCTATCTGCTTGGATTGCTGCTGGCATTCGTGCCGGCAGCAATCTGCGCGCAGCAGCGAGTGCATCGCTCGACTTATGTCCACGATACGATTTATGTCACTCAGGCACCCGACAGCGCAGCCTTGGCCCGTGCCCTTCAGGAGACCCTTATGCAGGTTCTGAACAAACAGAAGGGAGAGACTTCTGGAGAGAACGAACTGCCTCGTTCTGCCGCAGAGCGTGTTTGGGACCGCTCGATGAAGAAGCGTAAAATCGAGCGCATTCCTCGTGAGGTGCAGAAATCAGTGTTCATACCCAAAGGACAGTGGTTGGTGGGTGGTACCATTAACTTCTCTGAGTGGGATACCGATAACTACAACCTGCTTGTGCTGAAGAATGTGAACATCGAAGGTCACACATTCAGCGGTAGCCCTTACTTCGGTTATTTCGTGGCCAACAACATGGCCATCGGCGGTCGTTATAACTACACCCGCAATTACTTCTATCTTGGCAAGTTCGACCTGAATTTGGGCGATGACTTTAATATCAGTCTTGAAGATCTCTACTATCTGGGTCATACCCACACGGCTGATTTCTTCGTTCGCCCATATCTGCCCATTGGTAAAAGCAAGGTATTTGGTGCCTTTGCCGAAATTCGTGCCGGCTACGCTCACTCCACGAGCAAGAACAGTACGGGTACTGGTGCCGAATACGACGGAAGTTTCACCAAGGCTCACACCCTGCAGCTCAACGTATGTCCCGGTATGTCAGTCTTTGCTACCGACTTCCTGGCTTGCGAGGCCAGCATCGGAATCATGGGCCTGAAATACCGTTGGGTCGATCAGACCACCAATCAAGTAGAGACGGGTCGTGTACGCAGTGGCGGTGCCAACTTCCGTTTCAATTTCCTCAGTGTTAATATTGGTCTCACGTTCTACTTATGATGAAGGGTAAGGATATATTCGTTTCTTTGTTGATGACACTGACCTTGGCGGCCTGTGCCATCAAGGACGATATTCCTTTCCCCATCGTCGAGGCTACGGTTACGGCATTCGAGGTCGATGGGCAGTGTAATGAGGATGACAACGGCTTTGCCGACGCGGTTATAGACAACCTTCAGCGCACGATTGATGTCTATGTCAGCGACACTGTTGACATCTCCATGTTGCGTATCCGTCGTTTCGAAGTAAACAATGATGCCATCATCCTGCCTCAGCCCGAGCTGTGCTATAATGCCGACAACTTTCCTCGTGAGAGTTTCAGCGAACCGGCTGGTGGCAATAATTCGTGCGTCGATTTCCATAACGACAGCGTTTTGTTCACACTCCGTACTTATCAGGACTATGAGTGGACGGTACGCGTTCATCAAGTTGTAATGCGTGATGTGCAGATGTCTGGTCAGGTTGGCGATGCCGTGATAGACCCCATTAACCTCAGCGCTGTCATCTATGTTTCCAGACAGCAGGACCTCGACAAGATTACGGTTAAGCACTTCAATTTAGGCGGTCAACATGGTACTGTTGTTCCCGATCCGACTACCTCTGATACATACGACTTCTCGCAAATGTGTTCTTTCCAGGTGTTCTCACCGATGAACAATCGTTCTCAGAAGTGGCGCGTGAATGTCTATCATACCGATGCCGCCGAAGTTACTACGGCAAGTGCCTTCCCACACAGTGCGGCTGCCTATATCAGTGGTGAGGTGCCCATGGGCACATCGCCCGTTGTTGAGTATCATGCTCCAGGCACCAGCGAGTGGACTACTGTCAATAGTGCGCAGGTAACCCTCAAGGGTCGTAGCTATACGGCAACCCTGACGGGACTGCGTCCTAACACCCAGTACACCTATCGTGTAACGGGTGGAAGCAGCAAGACGATAGAACAGACCTTCACAACTGTAGCCGAACAGCAAATGGAGAACTCCGGCTTCGAAGAGTGGAGCATGACCAAAGGCCAGTCAGGTAAGGACCTCTATCAGCCTTGGGGCGAGGGCAAGACCCCCTATTGGGGCACGGGCAATCCCGGTGCCACTTCCGTGG
Source organism: Bacteroidaceae bacterium (assembly GCA_045220575.1). Lineage (GTDB taxonomy): Bacteria > Bacteroidota > Bacteroidia > Bacteroidales > Bacteroidaceae > Physcousia. The sequence goes on along the minus strand of JBGUVX010000041.1, from coordinate 19,805 downwards.
GAGCCAGCAACAGCACGTATGTCGATGAAGGCGGACGTCGCTTTGCCAACCTTCAGTCGAAGTATATCGTCATCAAGTTTGCTGCCGGTAATATTTTCACTGGTACCTATCTAAAGACGGATGGTAGCAATGGAATCCTCGGCTTTGGTCGTCCCTTCACGTCCTTCCCGACGAAGCTTCGTTTCGACTATAAATACCATACCGAAACCATCAACAGGACTGGTGGTGATTGGAAGGCTGTTTACAGTCGATACATCACTCAGGAACTCTATGAGGGCCTGAAAGGTCAGCCCGACTCATGTAGCGTCTATATCGCTTTGGGCGACTGGGAACCCGAAAGCTACGATGGCAAGAACTATCCCTACATCATCCGCACCAAACCCAAGACGGAGGAAATTCATCTCTTCGACTTCAACGATAAGCATATCATTGCTTTGGGTCAGTTCACCAAGGGTTCTAATGTGGATTCTTGGACTACCGAGACCATCAATATCGACTATCGTGTCAAGGACCGTCAGCCCAAGTACATCATCGTGGTGGCTTCAAGCAGCAAATACGGCGATTACTTTGCAGGCGGTGAAGGTGCGCTCCTTCAGTTAGACAACCTCGAATTATTGTATGAATAAGCATATTCTCCACACACTGCTGCTCCTGCTGGCTCTGATGATTACGGGCTGTGTCAGCGAGATTGAAGCCCCCTCGTATGGCGAGGGCGGACGCCTGCAGTTGTCGTTGGACAATATATCTACGGCTACTACGCGCAGCACACCCGCTCAGTTGGGTGCTCCCGAAGTTTCCGACTTCCATCTCAACCTCACCACAGTGGCAGGTCATCAGGTCTACGACGACGTTTTCACAGAGGAGGAACTCTCTATTCCCATTGGTGACTACAACGTCACCGTTTCATACGGAAAGAATGCCCTTTTGGCACTTGACCGTCCTTATTATGTAGGCACGGCTACTGCAACGGTTCGCAAGGACGAGACCGCCAATGTCTCCATCAACTGTAAGGTTGGCAATGCCCTCATATCGGCCAACTTTGGTCGCGACGAAACTGAGCGTGCACGCTTCAACCGCTTCTACAGCGACTATGCCCTCTACGCTTATGTCGGAGAATATGGAATAGGTGTCGACAAGTTCAATGCCGACCGTAGTATCTATGTTAAGGCCGGAAGCCATGTTTCCTTGCGCTTCTGGGGTAAACTGAAGCTTGAGAACGACCGCGAGGTAAGTTGCGAACTCTCCAGTGCCGATTTCCCCGCTGTCCTCAATGCTGCCGACCATGCCATCGTCACCCTTTCTCTGCCCGATCCCGAGAGCGCATTGGGTGTAGATATCAGTAAGGTAGAGGTCGAGACTGTCACGCTCGACGAGACAATTCCTCTTTCCTGGTTGCCCGTTCCGCAGGCCACAGCCTCACATCGCTACAATGATGACGGCGATTTGGTTGGTACCGACCTCGTCTTCTCAAATTCCTATCCCGGAATGTCATGGAAGGCAGTCGTTACGAATTCCGCAGGTGACGAAGTGCGTACTGTCTCAGGTACGGGTGAACTTACCTCGGGTTACCGCACTTCTTCGACATGGCCTTACCTGCCCCAAGGTAAGTACAAGGCTACATATTATCTCGTTTACGAAGATGGTTCGTCGAAGGTTACCAGTAGCCGTGAATTCATGATAGGTGCCCCCACGCTGTCCATCACTCTTGGCGGCTATACAACTTACGACCGCTATCTGGCTGGCGACATCGATGGAGCCAACGCCCTCAATGGACGCACCATCTACGAACCCACTGTTCGTTTGAATGTCAGCGAGACGCTCCTTACCAATAGTAAATATACCTATAATTATAGTTACACCTACGATGGTGCCACTAACAATGTGGGAGCTGGTTCTAATATATTCACGACTGAAGAGTGGACGAATCAGACCGCTCAGGCCGACAAGCATGTCTTGACCGCAACGGCAACCTTTGATGGGGTGACGACTACTGCCCGTCGCGATTTTGTCATTACGGGTCTTCCTTATTCCCTGAATCTTGCCAGTCACGATGAGTGGGATAGTTCATCAGGCGTTGATTGGTACGAGAATGATGTACGCCTTGGTCATCTCAGCACTGGCAGTCAGTATATCCAGACAACTACATCTGTATGTATTCCTCCCAAAACGTATTTCTGTGCTGACTATCATGTAAACGTACATACGCTGACTGTTGGTACCTATTTATCCATTACGGTAGGTGAAGTTGAGATATATAAGAAAGAGGAAGCTGGAACGCCCTTCCGTGATACTGATCATGTATATGAGGGCACAACAGATATTTTCTGTGATGAGTCTAATTATGCTACACGTATTCATTGCTATAATGACTATGGCGCAGGTCAGACGTGCTCGCACATCTATTCCTTCACCCTGAAATACGCAGCCAGACCATGAGACGCCTACTCTATATCATATTGAGCATCGTTCTGCTGGCTTCTTGTCAGCAGGAGGAAATCTCTGTGCAGAAGGGTAGTGCTGTGCTCGAACTCTCCCTGTCGCGGATGGGACGTCCTACGATGACCACTCGTGCCGTCGACGAGGACTTGGCTGTAGCCATCTACAAGGCAGGCGGCATTCCATACGTGCAGTATGCAGCAGGTCAGGTTCCCCAGAAGATTGTACTCGAACCAGGAACCTTCAAGGTTGTTGCCTACACCGAGAATCAGAACACCTGGCAAACCGCCAATGGTGGCAAGGGTGCAGCCTGCTACTATGCTGAGACTACGGTCGAGATGGAAAATGATATGGTGGTGCGTCTGGCTCTTGAAGTTCCTATGACCAACTATGCCGTGGGTCTGGAATTGCCCGAGCATTTCACGGAACTTTTCCGTTCCTATACCTTCACGCTTCGCAGCGGCAGTCGTGTGACAGCCATCAAGGAGGGCGAGAAAGCCTATTTCGATGTTGCCGACGGCGGCTTCAGCTATTCGCTGCGTGCCACGAACACCGATGGCAAGACCAATTCCCATTCCGCTATCGATTTCCCCGATGTCGAGGCAGGTAAGCTCTTTACCCTGCGCTACAGCTACGACTCGGATGCTACTACGGGCGGTGTGGATATTGTGATTACCGACGATATGGAAACCGATGATACTAACGTGACCCTATGAGATACCTGAGCCTCATATTATCCTCTCTGCTGTTCGCCTCGTGTATGGTGCACGAGATGGACATGCCCAACGGTAAGCAGACTCCTGCCGAGACCGAGGAAGAGCAGATGGGTAACATCGAAGTCACTCTCACAGGCGAGCGTCAGACTCGTGCCACTACTACGGTCATCACCAAGGAGGAGGCCGACAACTTCCTCATCACCATCTACAAGGGCAGTGACGTCTATCGCGAAACGGCGCGTCTCAAGGACATGAACACCCGTCTTTCTGCCGGTTACGGTTACAAGGTGTTTGCCGAGAGCTGCAGTGAGACCGAGGCCATCACTTCCAACAGCGGTTGGGGACAGCGCCGCTATGCCGGTATGTCTGCACCTTTTGCCGTCAAGGCCGGACAGACCACACCTGTCAGCGTAGGCTGTTCCGTTGCCAATGCCGGTGTCGAGGTTGTCTTCGACGAATCTGTGCCAGCCTACTTCACCACTTCCTACGACATCACCATCACCGAGGGCAACCGTACCATTGTCTTCGATGCTATCACTGGTGGCACACAGTCAGGCAACGAAATCAATCAGGGCGAAGTGGCCTACTTCAATGTCGATGAAGAGGGGCACCACACCATCACCTATACCATCACAGCCGTTGGTCCCAAGACCCTTACCAAGACGGCAACCCTTGAGCTGACCAAGGCAAAAATCAGCCGTATCAAGCTCAACTACGAGCGTAGCAACTTCAACTTCGTCATCTTCCTTGAGGAACAAGATATCTTCATGGAGGATTACATCTATATTACCGACGACGACATTCAGGTCGATAACGGAAATACTGAAACCAGCACCTCGCACGATAACTTCACCGAGGACGATACAAATGTGGACATTGGCACCTATGGACAAGAATAAGGTATTATATATATATAGGATATGGCTTCTGCTGGCAGTCTTTGCCTTTGCGGCTTGCTCCGACGACAGTCTTGTCGGGGACGATGCCCGTCAGTTTACGGCTCTGACCATCGACGCCACTCCCTCGGCTACCCGCACCTCCCTCGACGAGGACGGCACCACTGTCCTGTGGCAGTCCGACGACCATATCGCCGTCTATGACTACAAGTCCTCCAAGCGCGATTTCGCCGCTCAGGTAGGTAGCGATGGACATACTAAGTTCACGGGTCAGGTAACGGCAAAGAGCCAGTACTTTGCAGCCATCTACCCATACGCACTGGCAGGCGAGAGCGCTTCCGCCAACAGCGCTTTGGCAGCCACTCTGCCTGCCACGCAGTATGCCGTAGCCAGTGGCTTCCCCACCGATGGCGAGACTTGTGTCAATCTGTCTGTTGCCAAGGGCGAACGCAATCTCGACGGCAGTCCCGCCGTGGTCACCTTCCACAATGTATGTCAGCTCCTGCGCTTCACCGTGCCTGCCTATGCCGCTGGCAAGATTAGCAGCATACAGTTCACGGCTTCGACGGCTGTTGCTGGCAAGCTCAACATTGATTACAGCGGAAATGCTCCTACAACCACGATAGGCTCTTCGGAAAGCAAGGTCATCACTGTGCTGCCGCCGCGCCGCACCTCGACCTTTGACGCTGGAACTTATTATATCGTGACGGCTCCTGTGCGTCTTGCAGGTTTCTCCATGAAATCAGCAGCTGGCAGCAAGACCTACTCGCTCTCCAGCACTACTACGTTCGGCGGTCAGGCTGGGCGCGTGTATAATCTGGGCAGTATCGACCTTGTCAACATTCCTACGGCTTCGGCCAGTCATGTCTATAGCAGCAATGTACTGCAGGGAACACGACTGACCCTCACAGGCGCTCCCATTACGGGTCAACCTTGGACGGCTACCGTGAAGAACGGCAGCGGAAAGACGGTTCGCACACTTTCCGGCACTGGCGACTTGGCTTCCGATGAGACGGATGCCTCTTGGCCATACCTTCCTGCAGGCAGCTATACCGTGCAGTACACCTACACCACCAGCAACGCACGTCAAGTTTCTGGTTCCATCAATCTTACTGTTCCGGCTCCAACCCTCAAGTTGACGGTAGATGCTTACACCGCTCATTCCCTGTACGAGGCAGGCAATGTCACGGGAGCCAACGAATGCGACCGCCTGACTGTGTATAGCCCCAAGGCTACTTTGTCGGTGGCTTCGGCACTTATGAGCAATACCAACTACACCCGTACGTTCGCTCGTACCATCAATGGTCAGACAACTACCACTACCGAATCCACCAACACTCCCTCGTGGGCTAACTTTACTAATATTCCGGTTAGTGGTAGTCTGCACACGCTGTCTGTTACCGCCAACTTCGGTGGTACCACAGTAACCGCCACCAAGCAGGTGCGCATCACTGGCTTGCCTGCCAACTTCACGCCGCCCACTGAGGGAACAGGCTGGAGTAAGGATGAGGGAACAGTCAATTTCAATAGCGACCACGTTCGCTTGGGTAATTACTCCACCTCACAGCCCCACCGCATCAAGAACGCTTCGTGGTTCAATATTCCCAGTGGAACGCGCATTGCGCTCGACTACGATATCGTGCTGCATCGTGCCGCCGTTAATACCACTGCCAATGTGAAGATGGGCGATCAGCAAATCGTAGAGTGCACGAATAGTAAATATAACAGCGATGTCCACAATACAGGTGTTACACAGGCTACGTTGTCTGCCAATGTCACTTCGGTGACTTGCGAGGGCAGCTATGGTTCGGGTGCTACCTGCACGAAGGTGTATAAACTATACTTCAAATACGGCAGTAATTGATGAATCTGAAGATACGACATATTATCCCCCTGCTGACCGCCTGGTTGCTGACGGCCTGCGTCTCCGATGCAGTGCAGCCTGTAGCCGGACACGGAAGCTTCACGCTCGGACTGGCATCCGAGGGACTCACTGCTGAGGTGGTGACCCGTACGCCGCGTGAACTTTCGCCCAGCGAGGCGGCCGATTACACCATCATCCTCACCGAGGGCGACGAGACGGTGTGGACGATGCGATATGCCGACATCACCTTGGCCGACCGCACCCAACCCTTGGGCTCGGGCTACAGGGTTACTGCCGAGAACTGCACCACCACCGAGGCTGAGGCCGCTAACAACGGATGGGGCCGCCGCCGCAATGCCGGTACGTCCGACCCCTTTGCCATCGTCTCGGGTGCCACCACGCCGGTGCAGGTAGGTTGCTCTATGGCCAATGCCGGTTTGTGTGTCATATTCGATAAGTCGTTTACCGACTATTTCCCGGAATATGCCGTCACCACCGACGACCTGCGCAACCTGAAGTTCAATGCCGACAATGCTGCCGAGTTCGATGCCAACCGCCAGCTCACCCGTGGCACCATTGCCTATTACAACACGGGCGACGAGGGAACGCATGTTGTCAGTGTCATCATCTCGGCTTCTGCCGGATGGGACGGCATGGTGCATCTCACGCGCAGCCTTACCCTCCAGCGTGGCAAGATAACTCGCCTTCGTGTCCGTCTCACGGGCAGCGAACCCTTAGAAGGTAACATCGACCTTGCAATAAGCACCGAAGATTTCACTGAGGGCGGGTCAGAAGAAGTAATCGTAGAATAAAAAAGAAATTGTATAACAATTATTTATTAACCTTTTAAAATTAAAAGTTATGAAAAAGTTTTTCATGTTCGCAATGGCAGCAGTTGCCATGCTGAGTGTTTCCTCTTGCCTTAGCGAGGAAGAAGTGAATTTGACCAGAGGTCAGGAAAATGGTGTAGGCTACATCCGCATTAATGCTACAACGGATGGCGTTGCTGCAACCCGTGCAGTCACAGGTCCTGGAAATTCTTATTCTACATGGTACGCCACAGTTCAGGACAAGGACAATAATTATAAGTGGCCGACCAGTGGAGAATCAACATTTACTGCAATATCAGATGCCTTGAACACTGTAGCAATTCCTGCTGGTAATTGCACAGTCAATGTACGCAATTTCACAAATTTGGCAGCGGCTCTTGACCAAGCTCCTCTTTCTGGCAGTGACGATAACACAAAATATGGTGCTCCATATTGGGAAGGTTCAGAAACGGAAACTGTAGCTGCTGGTACAGTTGCTACTCCTATTACAGTTGAATGCGGTACACCTCAGAATGCTAAGCTTACTGTTGCCCAATCTGACTTTGTTGGCACAAACATGGCTTCCAACGTGGTAGTACATCTTACTGATGCTACATATTCCCGTAACATTGATTTCACATATAGTGGCAGTGCCTTCAACAATGGTGGTGTAGCTTATTTCGCTGCTGAACAGGGTGTACGTTTCTATATCACTTATGATTATGGTGAAGAAACAGGTCTTCGTTGGCCTGCATCGGATGCTAATCCCAACTATAGCACAGTAACGATGGGTGATCGTGGTACATCTAACCTCCTGACTATTAGGTCTAATGGCAATGGTCAGATTTCCTTGACTATCACCACTTCGGACTTCACAGCAGCAACGGAAGAGACAACAACGCTTGTTACTTTCGATGCTCTTGATGGTTCAAAAATCTAATCATTGACATTGCGAAAAACGAATGAGGCACGGTAGTCTATATGTGATTCTTGCGTTGGCAGCGCTGATGATGAGCTGCCAGCAGGAGGAACTTCGTCAGGAAGAGACGAAGGGCATGGGACGTATTGTGCTCTCCAACTCCAGCATCGCGGTCTATACCGAAGTTTCGGAGACCCGTGCTACACTCGACAACTATAGTGGATTCGTCTTCACCCTCAACGGAACTACCGTTGACGGGTGGACGGTCCGCGATAGTGTCATTACTTTCACAGACAACAAGGCCGTCATTGAGGCAGGTACCTACCGTCTCTCGGCCAACAACAATGCGGCATCAGCCCCAGCCAATGGCAAGGGTTGTGCCAACTATAGCGGACAGTCGCCAGAATTTACTCTTGCGATTGGCGGTACGAGGGCAGTCACCATCGGCGATGCCGAACATCCCCTTACGCCCCTGAACTCTCGCGTGACGATGTCGCAGAGTAGCGCATTCTCAGCGAAATACGATAACATCCGACTGACACTCACTGCCGGTGGGCGCTCAGTAGATATAGGCACAGCTACGGGCTGCGAGACGGAAGCCTTCTTCCCCGCAGGTTCCGTCAGCTATACACTTACCGCAGCGGCGAGGACGGGCAGCCACGTTACGGACATCACCTCCGCCTCTGGCTCCATCACCCTCACTGCAGGCAAACATCACGAAATCTCCCTCGCGCTTAATCCCGCGACGGGCGAAATCGTCCCCATCATCGAAGGCACTCACACTGGCACCTTCGACTAATATACCTTGGCCTTTCGAGGCCCACCAAAGCTGATAATGAAACAAAGATTTCAACATATTATCCTTTTTATAATCCTCGCCCTCGCGTGGTCCCCTGCCGCGTGGGGAGATACTTGGGGCGATAATCAAGGATGGGCCCTTGCGCAGCAAGCAGATCAAGTAGAAATTATGGACGGCTGGTCATCCGCAACTGATAAAACCTATAGTTGGGATGGTCCATGTGAAACATTGTATTTCAGGTATAAGGCTGATGCTAAAGCCGCAAGTGGTCAAATCAAAGTTTATGTTTATACGGATAAGAATTGCTCATCTGGTGAAAAGCTAATATATACATCTACGCTTTCGAGTTCAAGATGGGGAACAACAGGATGGCAACAAGTAGAACAAGCCTTAGATAAAAACACATATCGAAGTATCAAATTCAAGGCATCAAAATATTTAGCTAAATATATTGGTCAAGTTAGAATAACCCGTGCCACGACACTTTCATGTGCATCTACATTTGATATGGATAGCGTTGCTGTTGGTGGAACGAAGACAAAGGATATCAGTGTTGATTTTAACAATACGACATATAATCAAAATATAACGGGAACTTGTACAAATTCAGCCTTTTCGGTGGAAACGAAGGAGGTTGGAGAAACAGGAACTGCTGCTGTTACGATTACCTTTACGGCTCCTTCGACACCTGGTAAGCAAACAGGAACGGTGACATTGTCCATGAATGGTGCAGAAACCACGTTCACGGTTTCTGCTAAAGCCACCGCTACTTATAGATTCTCAGCTACCGCTACTCCGAACTATACTTCGCATGGTTCGGCAACAGGAACGGTCGCAAAATCAAGTATAGTATCTAGTAACTCCTCAGCTTCAACAACCGCCACCTTCACGGCTACGGCTAATTCTGGTTATGTGTTCGCAGGGTGGGGTACAACGTCAAGTGCAACGTCCTACGAATCGACAGCAAATCCTTACAAACCTACAATATCGAATAGTTCTCCAGGGTCAACGGCGAACAAGACCCTCTATGCAATCTTCAAGCCCGTCTTCAACTTTACGGTTACTCCCAACAAAATTAATGGAAGCTATGGTTCTGTTGAAGCAAACGTGACGAATCAGATTGTTGGCAATCCTACTGACACATCAAAGTCTGCAACTGCCACCTTTACGGCCACACCGAATGCTAATTGTACATTCGAGGGTTGGTACACCGATGCTGCACATACCAACAAGGTATCGTCGGCTGCCACTTATACTCCTTCTATTACCAATAATACGGTAGGCTCTACCGCGAACCTTACTCTATACGCATACTTCAAAGCCAATCAGACACTGGAGTGGACGAACCCCAGTGTGGAGTATATCATAAATGGAGCTGTAACTGAAGGCGCGGCAGCAGCTACGGCAAAATCTGCAGTCTCGGGATCAGCAACTGGACTGGCGGTGACCTATTCGAGTAGCGCCCCCAGTGTGGCAAGCGTGAACGAAACGACTGGTGACGTTGAGGGTAAATCGGTTCCGTCTAATCCAGATGATCGTATCGTAACCATTACGGCTCGTCAGGCGGGTAACGACGAATATAATGCAGTGGAACTTACCCGACAATTTACTGTTATCAATAAGTTACAGCCCACGTTTGATGATTCTGATTTCCGAAGCAGTAGCGGTAACAATTACACATCCTATGTAGATGATACCCCCACCATTACGTTGTCGAATACCACTTCCGGTTTTACATGCGAATCGTCGGCCCCCACTGTTGTGAGCATCTCGCAGTCGGGCAATGTCATTACGCTGAAGGCGGAGAAGGTCGGAACTTCCACCGTTACGCTCAATGAGCCGGGCGACATCACCCATAAATCTGCCTCAGCTACATACCACATAACTGTTACAAGGGTTCCCAACGAACTTGCTGTAAGTTTGGCTTCGCTGACGGCGAACCCCGACGGCACGATTGCTGTCACTTTCACGGATCAGAATAACACAGGAACCCCTATTGTCGGTTCAATCACGAATGAGTCGCTTTCATCGGGCGTTAATCAGACAATCAATAATAAGACCCCTGTCATTACCTATGCTGATGGTGTCATCACTGCCAGAAATGCCGGTACTGCCCAAATTACTTTTACCCAGGCCCAGACAGATAAGTATGCTGCTTGGACTAGTTCAACCTACGACATTACCGTGACAAAGCTCGGCAACCCAATATCGATTATGCTTGCAGGCGGTAGCTCCACCAACATTAAGTTGAAGTATGGTGCTACGGCTTCCCTCTCCTATACATACGCCAATACCACTGGCGCTAATCCTACGGTTACACGCACCAGCAGCGGTTCGTACACCACCTATTCGGCTGGCACCATCACCGCAGGCAATGCTCAGGGTACCGATATCTACGAGATTCATCAGGCCGAGTCTTATAAATACGAGGCAGGATTGGCTTCATTTACCATTCGAGTGAACGACTCCGACGAGGTGGAGGGTTACGTGTATGCTGGTTGGATGGACGGAAGTGAGTTCTCTTGGAGTACAATCGGCGGCACAGATGCTTTAACAGTGAATGGCCCAGCCGAGAAACTCAAGTTTCAAGCAAAAGCGACAGATATACTGTGGGTGTGGAGTTCGGACTACTTCTATGCTCAATATTACGCCAATGGAAGTTGGACGACTGGTTTAGAGCCTAACATCCAGAGCAAAAATCAATGGTACGACTTTGAGTGTGATGTTCCAGAGAATACAAACCAGGTCAAGATATTCACGGAAACTGGTGCCGTCGGCAATAAACAGTTGAGGAACATCAGAGTCACTCGTAAGACCTATGTCCGTGAGTCACACGACACCACTAAAGATAATCTGGGCACTGTATTAACTGGCAATACCGCAACCTCTGCCACCATTACCGTAAGCTACAGTTCGACTAACGGTGGCAACATCAATATCAGTAGCAACAATTCGCACTTTGTGCCCAGCATAAGCTCTATCTCTGTAGAGACCAATAAAACGGCGCAGGCAGGCGATTATACCTATATCTGCGGTGTGGACGGAACACAGACCTTTACCGTTACCTACACACCCGACCCGAACGCGCTGGGAGCCGAGACGGCTACCATCACCATTGGTGACTTGTTCTATTCGCAGACGATAACGCTGACGGCTACGGCTGCTAAGCGGGCAAATACGCTGGCTGTCATTGGCGAACAGACGTTGAAGGTGGACGATGTGGTATCGGATGTGCTCTCGAGCAAGAACAGCGCGGCAACGCTTACTGCCACTTGGTCGCGCGACGGTGTGGCTACCTTTGGATATGATGAGGATGACGAAACCTACAAGATAACTGCAGCGGGCGAGGGTACATCTACGCTCACTCTGACACAGCTCGAGAACGATTCTCACTATGGAGTCACGAAGACCATAAAGGTGAACGTCTCGAAGTACGACCAGTCGTTGGATTGGGGGTATGACCTTGATGAGGCTGCCCGAACGCTGGAAGTGGGTGTTAGTCCTGTGCTGACGACAAACACCGCAATCGGATCGCCAACAGGACTTGCCATTACCTATTCTTCCAGCAACCCAGCAGCTTTGGAGGTTGATGAAGAGACAGGTGCCCTGACGGCAGTATCTGGCCCCGCAGATGTTACCATCACGGCTACGCAGGCCGGAAACTACAAATACAAGTCGGTAAGCATAACCCGCGAATTCCACATTCTTCAGAGGGAAGAGGTTATGGTAACGACTATCCTGTCGACATCAGGTATTAACTTATTCCCCTTAGCTGGCGATGATATTACCATACATACTGGAACTGATATAACAAGCGATGCCCTCGCCATCACAGGTGCTGAAGGCACTTTGACCAAAACTTTTGACATAGATAACAACACCTTTACGCTGCATGCAGTGAAGGAGGGTACTGTTACCTTGACCCTGACCCGTGACGCTGACGGGAGTTACTATGCTCTCAGCAAGACCTATGAAATCCGCGTGGTGAAGCCTGCGCTGACGCTCAATCCGACAGAGGCTCCTGTTATCAGCCACGAAGAGTATAGCATCGTAACGCTCAACCGCACGTTGAAGGCTGGGTACTCGACGATTGCGCTGCCGTTTGATACGGATGTGGAGACGATAGTGGGGGAGGACTACGACGAGGATGAGGACTGGGTGGCTCAGTTGTCGGCAGTGACGCATACGGCAGTGGATGCTGGCGGGGTGAACGAATATACCTTGTACTTCCAGAAGACCGAGGACGGAGTCATCGAGGCTAATAAGCCTTACGTGCTGCACCTTGCCAATGAGGTGGTGAACCCCACATGGACCGACCTCGACGATGGCATTTCTGTGGACGAGGCTTCAGCCGCGTCTATTCATCCCTCGACGGGCTATAGCGGCTATGCCAGCTGGACGATGACCTCGAACTATACCCCCAATTTCGCTATGACTGGCAAGTACGGCATTGTGAACCTTCAGGGTGGACTGATGCTGGGCGGCGCGGGCAGTACGCTCGCGGCTTTCACGGCCTACATCACAGCTCCGCAGGCTAATCAGGCTCCGCGCCTTCGCGTGGCTTACCTCAACGAGGACGGTACGACGATATCCGAAGGACCTTCCTTTGAGGTGGATGACGACAACCAGCAGCCTGTAGCTATCTACGGGCCTGACGGCAAACAGCGTGCCAGGATGCAGCGCGGGGTGAACATCCTCCGCTATGCCGACGGCACAACTCGCAAGCTCTATTATTAGAAGGCTTGACCCCCTTTTTATGGGTCACTTACAAAACCCTGTGTTTGGATTTACACAAAAACCAGAATAACCCTCACTTCAGTATGTGTCGGACTTACGTCCTTTCAAGATGCGAGGCATCTGTTTTTCCTTGTGAGCAAGCTCCCAGATAAAAATATCCACCTCGAATCTTTGTCTTTTACAAAGCCTCACATACTTCGTGAGCAAAAACACCGTTACGCTTCACTCCACTAAATAACCATCCGCTTAGTAATGAAGTTCATGTTTTTTAGCCCGAAGGGCGGTGTTTTTGCCGTTGTCAGGATGAAGGCCCCTGTAGGAGGCTAAGATGCGAGACTGAGATTTTTATCTAAGTGCTTGCAGTTAAGGAAAAATATTTGTCTCGTATCTTATGGGCTATAAGCACTCGCATCCTGACAAGGGAGTTCTTTTTTGTTTTTTTCCTTTCAACTAAATTGAAGAAGAACCGTTTTTGTCTCTATTACAATCTGCAAACAACACAGCTACTAATTGGTGAGCCCCGATTTCGCTCGACGCTTGCGTCGCTTGCCTTAGCAAGAACTTCGTTCTATAACTCCCCAAACTTTAATTAGAGGAACTGAGCGAACTGGTTAATCTAAATTTCTTAGTATGAAATATTTTTATTACCTTTGTCGCCCGAAAGGTAAAATAGAAGCATTATGGAATCTAAAGAGAAGATTATACTGACGGGCGACCGTCCAACAGGCCGCCTGCACATCGGTCACTACGTGGGTTCGCTGCGCCGCCGCGTGGAGTTGCAGAACTCGGGCGAGTACGACCAGATATTCATCATGATTGCCGACGCACAGGCTCTGACGGACAACTTCGACAACCCCGAGAAGGTCAGGCAGAACATCATAGAGGTGGCGCTGGACTACCTGTCGGTGGGCATTGACCCAGAGAGGACGCACATCTTCGTGCAGTCGGCAGTGCCCGAACTGACGGAGCTGTCGTTCTACTACATGAACCTGGTGACGGTGCAGCGCCTGCAGCGCAACCCGACCGTGAAGACGGAGCTGGAGATGCGCCACTTCGAGGGTGGTACGCCTACGGGCTTCTTCTGCTATCCCATCTCGCAGGCTGCCGACATCACGCTGTTCCGCGCTACCACGGTGCCCGTGGGCGAGGACCAAAAGCCGATGCTGGAGCTGACGAACGAAATCGTGCGCCGCTTCAACCACATCTACGGCGACGTGCTGGTGGAGCCTCAGATTCTGCTGCCCGACAATGCGGCCTGTATGCGCCTGCCGGGAACGGACGGCAAGGCCAAGATGTCGAAATCGCTGGGCAACTGCATCTACCTCTCCGACTCTGCCAAGGAACTGAAGAAGAAGGTGAACTCGATGTTCACCGACCCCCAGCACCTGACCATAGAATCCCCGGGGCATCTGGAGGGCAACACGGTATTCACGTACCTCGATGCTTTCTGCGAGGACAAGGACTTTGCCGAGTTCCTGCCCGAGTACAAGAACCTGGACGAGCTGAAGGCGCACTACACCCGTGGCGGACTGGGCGACGGCACGTGCAAGAAGTTCCTGCTGAATGTGCTGAACTCGCGCTTCGAACCCATCCGTCAGCGTCGTGCTGAATGGGAACAGCGCATTCCCGAGGTGTACGAGATACTGAAGCGTGGTACCGAGGCCGCCCGCGAGCGCGGACAGCAGACGCTGGCCGACGTGCGTCGCGCTATGCGTATCGACTACTTCGACGATGCTGCACTCATTGCCGAACAGGCAAAGCGCTTTGCACAAGGATAAAGCATAAATGTTAAAATGTCTTAAACTTTAAACGATAAACATTATACTATAAACTATTTATTGTATCTTTGCATTCGCAATTTAGGAACTGAGGTTCCGACGGGCGCTTAGCTCAGCTGGTTCAGAGCGTCTGCCTTACAAGCAGAGGGTCGGCGGTTCGAATCCGTCAGCGCCCACAACCCATGAAAATGGGTCATATTCTTTGATGATTAAAACATTGGCTCCGCCGAGAGGCGGGGCCAATGTGATTTTGTACCTACGGCGCAGCCCGCGGCAGCTCTCGTCCCACAAATCCCATGAGTCCTATAGGTCCCATAGGCCCAATGAGCCCAATGGGTCGCGCGACCTCGCCCGTCGCTTCCCTTGACCTTGCCCATCGTTTCCCCTGACCCCGCCCGTCGCCTCCCTCAACGCGATACTATCCCTACGGCAGACACATTACTATCGCATCGCCCCATGCTATACTAATCCTTTGCCCAAAAGATAAGCCCCCTAGCCCTCCGTCGCGAATGGGGATTCGCTCCCCTTTGTGGGGCCGCAGTGACATCCAGTCACTGCTCTAAAGACCCCAGTCGCCCATTCGCGATGGAGGATGGGAGGGGGGCTCTCTCATTCTTTCATTTTCTCATTTTCTCATTCTCATTTTGACGTTTCCTTTTAAAAAACCTCACAACCTCCCCCTTCCCTTTATTTATCGGGGTTGTAGGCGGTGAGGTTAGCTCTCAAACCTCACCTAAACCTCACCCAAACCTCCCCTCCGATTAAGGACTGCATCAAAAAGTCTGTTATTGAAAATCAATGATTTACACTTTTGCGCATTTAATTCTAAGCTGGGAGGTTTAGGGGACCTTTGGGTGACCTTTACAAATAAACCTCCCCCTCGCGAGCCCTTTATTTATCGGCCCTTGGGGAGGTTGTGAGGTTTTCTGTGCATTCCCTCTTTTTTATCAACCCGAACCCCTGCGCGGAAAGGTCTTTTAGGTTCTGCCCAAACATTTCCGGGCTTTTTCTTTTTTACATTGCTAATAATTTGTAACTTTGCTCCGTATCAAACAACAATTGACAGCCAATGGATTAGTACATTGATGTAAAGACATACAGACAGAAGCGTCCGCTTGGATTCTTTCCCAAACACCCCAACCGAATAAAACCATAATACGATATGAAACACAACGCCCTTACTTTTCTGCTTGCCGTGCTCATGAGCTTAGTATGCAGTGCGGTATCCGCCCATGACTTTGAGGTTGATGGCATTTATTACAACATAACGTCCTCTGTCGAACCCCTTACTGTTGCTGTCACGTTTCAAGGCTCTGTATATTATACTATTGAAGAATATACAGGTTCTGTTACTATCCCAGAAAACGTAATATACAAAGGTAAAACTTACAACGTGACCTCAATTAACGAGTATTCGTTCTATGATTGCGCCAGCCTGACTTCCATCACAATTCCCAACAGCGTAATCTCGATTGGTAAGTCTGCGTTCCAAAATTGCACAGGCCTAACCTCTGTCATCATTCCCAATAGTGTGACTTCGATTGGCAATGACGCGTTCTTGAAAACGGCATGGTATGATAGTCAGCCTGACGGGGTGGTTTATGCAGGTAAAGTGGCATATCAATATAAAGGTACGATGCCCGAAAATACTGAAATCTTTATAGAGGAGGGGACATTGGGCATTGCAGATGATGCGTTTTCTGGTTGCAAAAACCTGACCTCCATCACTATCCCCAATAGTGTAATCTCAATTGGCGAGTGTGTGTTTTATCATTGTGAGGGCCTGACCTCCATCTCCATCCCCAGCAGTGTGAAAGAGATTGGCCGTAAAGCATTCTATCGATGTGATGCCCTGATTAAGGCAGAGTTTGCCAGTGTGGAAAGTTTATGTGCTATTAAGTTTAGCGGTTTGGAGTCCCACCCGATGAAATATGCTCACTACTTATACATTAATGGTAAGGAAGTGACAAATTTGACTATTCCCAACAGCATAACCTCCATTGGCAATTATACGTTCTATGGTTGCGACGGTCTGACCTCCGTCACCATCCCCAACAGCGTAACCTCGATAGGCCTTTACGCGTTCTCTGGTTGCGATGGCTTGACCTCAATCACTATCCCCAACAGCGTGACATCGATTGGCGAGTGGGCATTCTTTGGTTGCGACGGACTGACCTCCATCAGCGTCCCCAACAGTGTGACCTCGATAGGAATGTTTGCGTTCGACCAAACACCGTGGTTCGAAAATCAGCCTGATGGTGTGGTATATGCAGGTAAGGTTGCCTATAAATATAAGGATAAAAATACTATGCCTGCGAACACGGAAATCGTATTAAAAGAGGGGACATTGGGCATTGCTGGTTATGCGTTCGAAGGTTGCTGGGGGTTGACTTCCGTAACTATCCCAAACAGCGTAATTCTGATTGGCTTCCATTCGTTTTCTGGTTGCGATGGTCTGACCTCTGTCACCCTTGGCAACAGCGTAACCTCAATTGGCGATGAAGCATTCGATGGCTGCCGCGGCCTTACCTCTGTCACTTTTGGAAACGGCGTGACCTCCATCGGTAAGTATGCATTTAGGGGATGTCGCAGCCTAACTTCCATCACTATCCCCAATAGCATGACCTCGATTGGCGATTATGTGTTCTATGACTGCAGCGGCCTGACCTCCATCATTATCCCCAACACCATCACAGCCATTGGCGAAGGTGCTTTCTGCGGTTGCAAGAGCCTGACCTCCATCACGATTCCCAACAGCGTGACTGTGATTGGTGCTGGCGCGTTCGCTTATTGCGACAGCCTAACAGATGTTTACTGTTTTGCCAAGATTGTTCCAACAACAGATCAAGATATTTGTAGTCAAGAGACCTATGATAAAGCCACCTTACATGTGCCAGAAAAATCCATAGCAGCATACAGAGTGACAGAACCATGGAAAAAGTTCAGCAAAATCGTGGAACTGACGGACGAAGAGCCTGGACCCACGCCGCAGGATAGCATTTCAGGTACGCAATTGGAAAACAGCAGTTTCGATAGCTGGCAGATAGCTGACAGTAACGGAACTGACCTTTACCTCCCATGGGGCACAGATGAGAATCCTTATTGGGATACCAACAACCATTATACGGCCATGTTGGGAACCAGTAACAATACGTACATGGACGAGGACGGTCGGCGCTATGCAAATCTGCAGTCCAAATATGCAGTCATCAGATTCTGTCCAGGTATGATATTCACAGGAGAGTACCTAAAGGCAGACGCAAATTATAATATCATTTCCTTGGGGCAGCCCTTCACAGAGCGTCCTGCAAAGATGAAATTCGACTTCCAGTATCTTCCAGCCCAAATCAATCGTGCTGGCAACTGGAATGATGCTTATGGTAAATACGTTTCCCGCGAAATGTTTGATGGTTTGAAGGGACAACCCGACTCATGCCACATCTATATAGCTCTTGGCGACTGGGAACCTACTACGTACAACGAAGTAGAATGTCCTTATCTCATTCGTACCCGCCCAACTGCGCTTCAACTGTTCGATACCAACGACCCTCACCTCATCGGATATTCTGAATTTGTTTATGGTGGGAGTGTCAGCACTTGGACGACGAAAACTCTAACCCTCGAATACTTCAACAATAGGACACCAAAGTATATCATTGTATATGCGACATCCTCTAAGTATGGATTGCTCCTCACGGGTGGTGATGCTTCTCTGTTGAAGTTGGACAATGTTGAACTCCTGTACGATAATAATCCCAATCCAGATCCAGATCCTGATCCAGTTCCCTCTGATAGCATTCCTGAGGAGGGAGAAGCCTTCTTCGCCAAACTGTCAAATGGGGTGGACATGCAGTTCGAGGTCATCAGCAAGGAGAACCGCACCTGTCAAGTCGGACATGGGAACATTCCTTGCATTGATGTCAACACGGCAGGTGAAATCAACATACCTGATGAGGCCAGTGGATTAAAGGTAATTGCCATCGGAAATGGAGCCTTTAGTCAATGCAAGTCGCTGAAATCTGTTGTTATACCCAACAGCGTGACCTCAATAGGAAATAAGGCGTTTACGGACTGCCGCCTTGAGAATATCATGACAAAGAATCCTGTCGTGAAGTTCGACAATGCTTTCTCGCAGGCTACGCTAAACCATGCTATGCTGTACATCCCCAAGGACACTTGGGAAAATGCCGTCTATGATGGGGATTGGTATCAGTTTATCAATATTCGGGAAGTGGCTGCTTCAACAACCGAATTGTCAAACATTCAGGCATATACCCTGATGAATGCACAGTCGTTCGAATATGCAGTATATGATGCGGTGAACGGTAACGTGAAGACCGTCGGGTCGTTCTACGATGTGGACGAAAGTTCGGCAAACAGCAGTTGGCAGCTGATATATGCCGACGGAAAGCAATGCCTCTACAATATTGGCGCGAAAAAGTACGTAACCATTAAGGAGAACGGTGAGATTGTTCTTTCTTCCACTCCCGTTGCTCTAAACCTGACTGATGGCGTTAGCGGCATCACCATCAACGGTGAAGCGCAGAAGCAATGGAACTTCGTATTGAACAACAAGGTCAGTGTTGACTACGACCTTACAGGCGTTGAGATGGTCACAATATCGTCCGAGCGTAAAAAAGAAACTATTCTCTACGATGTAAGTGGGCGGAAACTGAGCCGGATGCAGAAGGGCATCAACATCGTCCGCATGAAGGACGGAAGCACTCGTAAGGTGCTGGTCAAGTAAGCTCGGCATCCCCGTAGGGGTGACGCTTCTTGAATGAATCAAGCGTCCAAAGGCCGAGCGGCGTAGCGAAGAGGAGCAAGTCATCGCTTTAGCGCTTGCGTAGC
>JBGUVX010000040.1:0-3052 GCA_045220575.1 Bacteroidaceae bacterium | reverse complement strand
AGCATCTTCGCCTTTTCTTCCGTTTCCGAAAGCGGCAGCCTGCCCAACAAGGTGGCATCGCCCGTCTTGGCGAACTGCATCAGTTTCTGTATGAAGTCCTCCTGTTCCGGCGTGGGCGGTATATGGTGCAGTATCTCGTTCTTGGCAGGACGGTCAACGCCCACATCCTCCGCCGTGCGGTAGTCCGTGATTTCATTATAGAAGGCGGCAAGCTCCGGCACTTTGATGAAGTAGCGGAAACGCTCCTTCTGGACCACATTGTTCGTCACGTTAAATTCAAAATCCGTCGTCTTCTTGGCAAATATCGCCGCCCAAGCGTCGAAACACCTTATGTCCTGCCGTTCCAGCTCCTTCGGGCGCAGGTACTTGAACAGCAGGTACAATTCAGTCAGTGAGTTGCTGATAGTCGTGCCGGAGAGGAAGGTCGCACCCAAGTCTTTTCCTGTGCGCTCCTGTATGGTGCGTATGGCAAAGAGCATGTTAAGTGCCTTCTGGCTTCCCTCGCTGTTTCCCAATCCCGCCACACGGTCGTGGCGCGTGTTGAAAGTCAGATTCTTGAACTGGTGGCTCTCATCTATGAAGATGTGGTCGATGCCCATCTGCTTGAAATCCACCACGTCGTCCGTGCGTGACTTTATGGCGTGTTCCACCTTCTCCAGCTTCGCTTCAAGGTTGTGCTTGCGCTTCTCCAATCCTTTCAGCATCGCCCGCGACACGTTCTTTCCCTGCTGCCGTAGCACTTCGAGGTTTTCCTCCACCGTGTCAAGCTCTGCTTGCAGGATGCGCTGCTGCAATTCCGGCGACTGCGGTATCTTGCCGAACTGGTCGTGCGACATGATGACGCAATCGTAGTCGTTGTTCTTTATATTATTGAAGAAGCGCACACGGTTGGCGGTCGAAAAGTCCTTCTCCGAAGCGTACAGAATACGTGCGTTGGGATATGCCGCCTGATAGGTGGCTGCAATCTCCGCAACGTTGGCTTTCAGCCCGATAATCATCGGCTTGTGTGCCAAATTCAGACGCTTCATCTCATGCGCGGCGATGCACATTATCAGCGTCTTACCGGTTCCCACCTCGTGGTCGCAAATTCCGCCGCCGTTCTGTTTCAACATCCAGACGCAATCCATCTGTGAGGGATAGACGCTCTTGATACCCCGGCTTGCCAGCCCTTTCAGGTTGAGGTCGGGAAAGGTCTGATGGGAGCCGTCGTAGCGCGGGCGCACGAAACAGTTGAACTTGCGGTTATACATCGTCACAAGCCGCTCCTTGAACTGCGGCGACTGCTCTTCGAGCCATTCGGAGAAGCCGTTTCGTATCTCGTCAATCTTGGCGTTGGCGAGTTGTATTCCCTCGCTGTCGCGCATCTTGATGTCGTTGCCATGCTCGTCCTTGCCGATGGACTTCATCATGTCAGGGCAGGTGTTGTGCAGGGCGTGTTTTAGGAGGTGCATACCGTCATAGTTCCGGTAATACCCCTTCACCAGAAACTCGTCCGTGATTTTCATGGTGCGGTAGCCGCACACCACCGAAAACTCGTCCATGCTTGCGGAATAGGCGATTTTCACCTCCGTGTCGAACAGCCGGCTCATGTAGGCGGCATAGACACCCGTCGGAATCCAGCGTTCCCCGAAATTGAAGTCCAGATCCTCGAAGGCGATGCGC
Source organism: Bacteroidaceae bacterium (assembly GCA_045220575.1). Taxonomy (GTDB): domain Bacteria; phylum Bacteroidota; class Bacteroidia; order Bacteroidales; family Bacteroidaceae; genus Physcousia. The sequence continues at coordinate 1,390 of JBGUVX010000040.1, read as the reverse complement.
TGCGGCTCGGCATCTTTCAGAGCCTCCAACGCCTGCTTCACCTCCGGCATACGCTCATTTTCGGGATTGTCACCCATCCATGCCTCTATGCGTTCCGCTTTCTCTATGACATTTCCGGCGATGAAACGGTCTTTGATTTCGTAACCGGTCACGAGCGGATTGTAGTAGATGCGCCCTTGCCGAACACCTCAAAATATCCGTCTTTCTTCGTGATGCCAGGCACGTGGGTCAGCACGTCCTCGCCAGTGCCGAGTTTACTCAATATGGTATTCTCAACATTGGTTACCAAGCCCTCACTGCCCATCTGATATTGTGGCACATGGCCCTTCACCGTTACGCCTTTCAAAGCATAGTTATCCACTTGTAATCGAATGACTCCCACTTCAGACTGGCTGCAAATCTTATAGATGGTTTTGTAACCAACATAGGAGATGCGGGCAAGAACGGGATGTTGCTCGCATGGGATGACGAAGAGGCCGCTTTCATTAGAGACTCCACCGGTAATCAGCGTAGAGTCCTGAGGTGAGAGCAGGGCGATGTTGGCATAGGCTATGGGCTGGCCTTGCTCGTCAATGATAGTTCCTTTGTATCGAGGGGCTGTCTTCTGCGGGCATTCCACGATGATTTCCTTGTCATCAACGGTCATGCGGATGGGATAAAAGCCTATCATCTGACGGATGGCATCGGGTACGGACTTGCGATGAATAGAGGTAGTGATGCGGAAGTCCTCCAGTTCGTTGTAGAGGAAACTGATGGTGTAGTCCTCGGTCTGCTCGTTCAGTTGGCGCAGGGCCTCGCTGAGCGACACGTTGTTATAATCGCGTGTAATCTTTTGGGCCTGCACTCCGGCAAAGACAAAGCAGCAGACAAGCATTGATATGATTATCTTCATGGCTTATTCTACTACTATCTTGTCCGACTTCAGTTCTACGGTGATGCTCTCGAAGAGGTTGAGCCGATGCAGCACGACGTCGAGCGTCTCATCCTGTTTCCACACGAAATAGAAACGGAACTGGCGGGCATCTTCGTTCTGGAATTCCACCTCCTTGTTATAATAGGCAGCTATCTGTGGCAGCATCTTATCCAATGCAACATTGTCGAAAACAATGGGCTTTGTACTGGTTGTCGTATCTGTTTTGATGGTGTCTGTTGGCAATGCAGGGGACGGTTGGGACGAATTTGAAATTCGTACCTCCTGGGTCGGGGACTTTACATCTTCTCCAACGAAATGACGCACGATGTGGATGGCTGCAAAGGCCACTCCTGCCGTAAAGAGGATGCCGATGATGCTTGCTGCTACCTTGTAAGGGAGTATGCCCATCAGTCTCGTAATGGTGGCAGTGCGTGGCTCGTCTTTTTCAAGGGCATCTAATTCATCAGCGTGTTCCGC
>JBGUVX010000039.1:0-38590 GCA_045220575.1 Bacteroidaceae bacterium | reverse complement strand
TCCGGATTTCTCCCCGAACATGTGACAAAGGTAGTGCAAATTGAGTGCATTACCAAATAAATGGGTGAAAATCCGCCACAGAGAAAGAATTTATGTTTACATAATATTGCTTGCTATAGGGCGGAATGAATGGCAGAACCATGAAACAGCATGCTGTTACCCATTTATATGACAAGGCCGAGATGCCGCCTACCTAAGAGACAGCCCTGCTGGCTCAGAGTTACAAATAATAATGAATAAGGAAAAGGAAAATCCCCAAAATGTTGGAGAGAAACAAAAAGCCTTTCCGTTTTGTGAGCGAAAAAGCTATGGCCTATGACTCTTTATCTCTGCATCAACCACATATAGGTCACCATCATCGTCGACTAAGACATTGCGCGGAAGCAGGTCCCAGACTTCATATTGAGCATTCTTGAAACGGCCCACTTCGGATGTTTTCTCAAAACTGAGTGCTGCCATATAGGTGTCAATCATAATTTGTGTGGCTGGACGAGAATCGGCAATTCTTGGCTGCACAATTATGGGCTGAATGGTGCGTCCATCAAACCCTGTAAAACCATAGAAAGAATATGCTGTATCTGGGAATATGGCATTGTGCATCAGAATCTTTTGTAACAATGCTACGATGCTTCCACTATTAAATAGATTGTTTACTTTATATATGACTTTCTCTCCAACGTATGTTTCATTCTCATTACCACTTGGACCAGGTGTTCCAAGGCTAATGGTTTGCATTATTGGAATCCAATAACCTTGTTTTTTTGCCAATTGTTCGGCAGCACGCTGTTCTACCTCAAAGGAGGTTACATCTTCGAGGCTATCTCCACATTGTGTTTCATATACTGAGCAAAGTCGCTCGAGTTCATCGGAGATTGCTGCGATTCGGCAATTTTCCGCATCTTGCGTTCCGATGCTTCTTTGTGGAAGTGATTGAGATATGTCATGATTCATGTAGGATTTTATAATGATTCATCTCTAACTGGCTACGAAATTACGAATTAATTTTTAGATTGCAAAGCGAAGCGGAAAAATGTTTCGGGCACAAAGAAAAAGCCTTTCCGCTTTGTCGGCGAAAAGGCAGGTGTAAGTGGTGGGCAACAGACACCGCTTCTGGTGTTTAATGCTGTGGGTTATTTGCTGAAGTTGCGGGAGGCGAAGGGCAGGGCTATGCGGATGGCCTGATGCCAGTATTCCCAGTTGTGGACGCCGTTGCGGATGCGCAGCTCGTCCTTGATGCGCTTCTGCCGCATCAGTTGGTGCAGCTTCACGGAGAGGTCGAAGAGGAAGTCGTCGTCGCCGCAGTCGAAGAACCATTTCACGCTGCGCAGCCGTTCCACCGTGGCGTCGTCGGCGTTCTCCACGAAGGCTAGGGCCGAGTGGTCTCTTACGGCCTTGGTCACGAGATACACCTTGTCGTCCACGCCCTCTACGCGCTGCCTGCCACCGTCGCTCTCCAGCCAGCCGCTCATGCAGTAGCATGATGAGAACATGTCGGGATGGCGCTGGGCATAGACCGTGCTGCCGCCGCCACCCATTGACAGCCCCATCACGGCGCGATGTCCCTTGTCGCCGATGCCGCGGTATTTCTGCTCCACCTGTGGTATCAGTTCCTGAAAGAAGAAGTCCTCGTAGTTCCAGCCCGGCATGTTGAAGTATCCGTTCCACGTTTCCATTGTGTTGGGACCTCCGGCATTGGGCATCACGACAATCATCTCGCATATCTCGCCGCTCTCCGTCAGCTCGTCGGCTACGGTCTGCATCTGGCCTTTGTCGCGCCAGGCCGTGTAGTCGTCCGTAAAGCCGTGCAGCAGATACACCACTGGGTAACTCTTGCCGCTGTGGGCAAATCCGCTGGGCAGATACACGTTGTACTTCACACTTGCATCCAGTACCTTGCTCTGGATGCTGTCGGTAACCACATTGCCTGCCCGCGCTGTCAGGCTTGCCGCGAGGGCGGCCATCACGATAAAGAAGTGTCTCATCTTGAATGTCGTATTACTTGTTCACGCTCACAAAGATAGTGCAAACCGAGCGAAAACGCAAATTTCAGAGCATCAAAATACAAGCGACAAGGTGCCGCCTATTTCATGAACCATGTTCATCGCATCCTACGGACTGTCACATATTGCCATGTCTCGCTTACATGCAAGCATGTGCGACACATTTCAACATGTTTTCCGCTTTTATCTTGGTTTTGTGCTCGCTTATTCGTATCTTTGCGGTCGATGTGGCCCACGGATAGCCCTGCTATCGGGTCGGAACGGACAGAAGTCGGATGATATGGACAACAAAGCATACTCGTTTAACCATTAACCCCATTACAATAGACAATAATGAGACGCCCTAAGAACAGATACGCTGTGCTGCTGACTGTTATGCTGAGTCTGGCAGCTGCAATCGGATTCAACGCCTGCAATGATGCCCATGCCGAAAGTCCCGAACCCGAGCCACAGATGGAGAGCACAGAGCTCCTCCGCACCTCGCAGAGCTGGGATGGCGCGGAGCTGCCCGACTACTTTCAGGGACGCCCCGAACTGGTGGCTATGAAATATGTATTCCCGGCAGGACAGAAGCTGGGCTGGCATCACCATGTGGCTATGAACTACGGCGTGTTGGTGCAGGGCGAACTGACCATCATCGGACTGGATGGTAAAACGAAGGTGGTACATGAGGGCGAGGCTGTCGTAGAGATGGTGGGCACCATCCACCATGGTGAGAATAGCGGCACCAAAGATGCCATCCTCTACATGTTCTATCTCTCGCAGAAAGACCTGCCGCTGGCTGTGCCGCACCCGGAGATAGCGCAGCCCTGAGGGCGTCAGCTTTGTCCGAGCGGAAGGCTGTTCGTCAATCGGATGGACAAGTAGTGTAAAAAAGTAATATGGTTATATGTCTTTATAAAAATGAAAGCATTACAGATTTCTGACACTCAGCGGCTGGAGGTGATTGACCTCGCTATGCCGCAGCCTGCAGCAGGCGAGGTTCTGCTGCGCATCAACTATGTTGGCTTTTGTGGCTCCGACCTCAACACCTTCCGCGGTCGCAACGCCTTGGCCCTGAAGCCCGTAATCCCGGGTCACGAGATTAGTGCCGTCATCGAAGGGGTGGGGGAGAACGTACCCGACGGACTGAAGGCTGGCCAGTTTGTGACGGTCGACCCCTATACGGCCTGTGGCAACTGCCCCAGCTGCCGCCGTCGTCGCTTCAATGCCTGCCAGCACAATGAGACGCTGGGTGTGCAACGTCACGGTGCCATGCGCGAGTTCATTAGCGTGCCCTGGCAGAAAGTCATCCCTGCCGAAGGCCTTGCCCCGCAGGATATTGCCCTCATCGAACCCATGAGCGTGGGCTTCCATGCCGTAGATCGCGGTCAGGTGACGGACAGCGACACGGTGCTCGTCATCGGTTGTGGCATGATAGGCGTGGGTGCCATCGTGCGAGCCAGCCTGCGTGGTGCCACCGTCATCGCTATGGACCTTGACGACGAGAAGCTCGCCCTTGCCCGTGAATTGGGAGCATCTGCAACCGTCAACAGCGGTACGGACGACGTTCATGCCCGCCTGCAGGAACTGACTGGCGGCGCAGGCCCCGATGTGGTCATCGAGGCAGTAGGCGCTGCCCCCACTTATAACATTGCCGTCAACGAGGTCGCTTTCACGGGCCGCATCGTCTGCATCGGCTATGCCCCCGGCGACGTATCGCTGCCCACCCGCTTCTTCGTGCAGAAGGAACTCGACATCCGCGGCTCGCGCAATGCGCTGCCCGATGATTTCCGTGCCGTCATCCGCTATTTGCGTCGCGGTACCTGCCCGACCAGTCGCCTCATCTCAGGCATCTGCAGTCCTGAAGAAGCCGCTGGAGCAATGGCAGCCTGGGATGCAGCACCAGGAAAGGTCTTCCGCATACTGGTAAAATTCTAATCGCAATGAAACTTCGTCTCACCCTCTTTTTCCTGTGCACTTGCCTCGTGGCTGGTGCACAGACTTTAAGAACGGATTACGTCAATCCTTTCATAGGCACCGAGGGTATGGGGCACACCTTCCCCGGTGCGTGCGCTCCCTTCGGCATCGTGCAGCTATCGCCCGACACCGACACCATTCCCCACAACGTGGGTGGTCACTACCAAGGGCGCGTCTACGAGTATTGTGCGGGCTATCAGCATACCGACAACACCATCGTGGGTTTCAGCCATACCCACCTGAGCGGTACGGGGCATTCTGACCTCGGCGACCTGCTCATCATGCCTCAGACGGGAGCCTTGCAGCTCAATCCCGGTACGAAGGAGAACCCTGACGGAGGCTATCGGCAGCGCTTTTCGCACGATACGGAGCAGGCCCGCCCGGGATATTACGAGGTGACGCTGGCCGACAACGGTGTGAAGGCCCAGTTGACGGCCACCCCACGCGTGGGTGTCCATCGATACATCTATCCTGAGGGAACTGACTGCCAGCGCATCGTCCTCGACCTGACCCATGGCATCTACAACTACGACGGCAAGGTGCTGTGGTCTTCGCTGCGCGTGGAGAACGACACATTGCTGACAGGCTACCGCATCACCGAAGGGTGGGCACGCAGCAACTATACCTATTTTGCCATCTCCTTCAGCAAGCCCATCAGGAACTATGGCTATGCCGATAAGAAGCGAGAACCCTATGGTGGCTTCTGGGGCAAGTTCGACATACACCACAACTTCCCCGACATTGCCGGTCGCACGGTGGTGTCCTACTTCGAGTTCGGAGGCGAGCCTTCACTCGTCGTCAAGGTAGCCCTATCTGCCGTTTCGACGGAGGGTGCGAAGCGTAACCTTGAGGCGGAGGCAGCAGGGAAATCATTCGATGAAATCGTGAAAAATACGCAGGACCTATGGGAAAGCGAACTTGCTGCCATAGACTGCGAAGGCACGCCCGACCAGAAGGCGATGCTCTACACATCGCTCTACCACACGATGATAAATCCCTCCATCTACATGGATGTCGACCGACGCTACCGCGGTCTGGATGGAAACATCCACATGGCCGACGACTTTGACAACTACACCGTCTTCTCCATCTGGGACACCTATCGGGCCGAACATCCCCTGCTGGGACTGCTGAAGCCCTCCCGTAACACGAACATGGTGATGTCGATGATTCGCCATCAGCAGCAGAACATCGTGGGAATGCTGCCCGTGTGGAGCTTGATGGGTAACGAGGGGTGGTGCATGACGGGCTATCATGCCGTCAGCGTGCTTGCCGATGCCTTGGCCAAACAGCCCATGGACACTCTGCCAGGGGATGCTGCCCTCAAGGCAATGGTGGCTACGGCTAACAACCGCTATCTTGCGAGCATCGGCGACTATTGCCGCTATGGCTACGTGCCCTATGACAACGATGGTACGGCTGCCTCGAATACGTTGGAGTACGCCTATGACGACTGGACTGTCTATCGGGCCGCCCGTCTGTTGGGGCGCGACGACATAGCCTTTTCCTTCCAACAGCGTGCCCTGAACTACCGGAACACGTATGATTCGTCCTGCGGATTCGCGTCACCCCGCTATCGGGATGGCAAGTTCAAGGCCGACCTCGACCCTTATCAGACCTACGGCGAAGGCTTCATCGAGGGCAATGCGTGGAACTTCTCGTTCCATGTGCCGCATGATGTGCGCGGACTGATTCGGTGTATGGGAGGCGAGGCTGCATTCCTCGACAAACTCGACCGCCTGTTCGAGATGGACCTTCCTGAGAAGTATTATGCCGACAACGAGGATATCACGGCGGAGTGCCTGATAGGAGGCTATGTACATGGCAACGAGCCCAGCCACCACATACCTTATTTATATGCGTGGACATCGACGCCTTGGAAGACGCAGCAATGGTTGCGCACCATCATGAACAAGATGTATCGTAACCACATCCGCGGTTTGGGCGGCAACGACGACTGCGGTCAGATGTCGGCTTGGTACATCTTCTCGGCTATGGGCTTCTACCCCGTATGTCCGGGTAGCGACCAATACGTCCTTGGAGCACCTTACCTGCCTTACATGAAGGTGACGCTGGAGAACGGCAAAACCATAGAGATACGTGCGCCGAAGGTGAGTGACAAGAACCGCTACGTGAAGTCGGTGCGCCTCAACGGACAGCCGTATTCGCGGCTCTACCTCACCCACGAGCAGTTGGTGCAGGGCTGCACGCTGGAGTTTGAGATGACATCGAAGCCTAATGTCAGGCGTGGGCTGGCGCCTGCCGACAAGCCATATTCCCTTTCCGATGAACTGCAGTCGGCAGGTGCCTCCATTGCCCGTCGCATGAATACGGAGCTGTCGGCTGAAGACCTGCGATGGAACAGGCACTTGCGCGACATACGCTTCAACGATAAGGCTCCCAGCACACGAGGCGCGCAGATATACCATTCCCTTATCCCCAACCCCGATGCCTACATACGCAGTGTGGCACGCGAGGTCATGAAGTGTCTCTACTTCTCGCCCGAGGACAGCATACCGATGTTGGAAACGCTGGACTACATTCTGCGCAACGCCAAAGGCGTGTCGTGGAAAGATGGTGGCGACGGTCACGTGAGCATCACCTACACAACAAGGCACATTGAGGAGGCATTCGCCGATAATGATACGGCGCGTGTTGACTTCGAGACCCGTGGTGTGCTACTGCACGAACTCACCCATGCTTTCCAGCTTGAGCCGCAGGGCATAGGTCCCTACGGGGGCGATAATCCTGCCGTGTGGGAAATGGTTGAGGGTACAGCCGATGCCGTGCGCGTGGCATGTGGCGGCTTCCATGGTGATAAAGACCGCCCTCGCGGCGGCAGCATTCACGACGGCTATCGTCACGTGGGTTACTTCTTCAATTGGGTACGTGAGGCCAAAGACCCGGACTTCATTCGTAAGATGAACCGCTCGTGCCTTGTAGTCGTACCTTGGTCGTGGGACGGGGCGGTGAGCTATGCCCTGGGCCCCGGACATACCATCGATGCCTTGTGGCAGGAGTATCAGCGCGCTATGAGCGACTGAACCTTTCCTTCAGTTAATCCATCTTCTGCATGGCCTGTTCGAGGTCGGCAATGATGTCTTCGACGGACTCGATGCCAACGGAGAGGCGAATCAGGTCGGGAGCAACGCCGGCCTCGCGCAACTGTTCGTCGCTAAGCTGTCGATGGGTGTGGCTTGCAGGATGGAGCACACAGGTGCGGGCATCGGCCACGTGGGTCACGATGGAGATGAAGTCGAGGTTGTCCATAAAGCGGATGGCATCCTCACGCGTGCCTTTCAGACCGAAGGCAATTACGCCGCAGCCGCCGTTGGGCAGGTACTTCTGTGCCAAGGCATAGTATTTGTTACTGGGCAGTCCTGAGTAGTTCACCCAGGAAACACGCGGATTCTTCTCCAGCCACTCGGCAACTTTCTGCGCATTCTCGCAGTGGCGTGCCATGCGAAGATGCAGGGTTTCCAGACCAAGGTTCAGCAGGAAGGCATTCTGCGGGCCGGGGATGCTGCCTAAGTCGCGCATCAGTTGAGCCACGAGCTTCGTGGTGTATGCCCCCTTGCCAAAGGCAGTAGTGTAGGTCAGCCCATGATAGCTTTCATCGGGCTTGCACAGGCCGGGGAACTTGTCGGCATACTTCGTCCAGTCGAAGTTGCCGCTGTCGATAACGGCACCTCCAACCTGAGTCGCGTGTCCGTCCATGTATTTTGTGGTGGAGTGGGTCACGATGTCGCAGCCCCATTCAAAGGGGCGGCAGTTGATGGGCGTAGCGAAGGTGTTGTCCACGATGAGGGGAACACCATGCTTGTGTGCCATCTTCGCAAAGCGCTCAATGTCGAACACATTGCCGCCGGGGTTCGAGATGGTCTCGCCGAAGAAACACTTCGTGTTGGGGCGGAACTCGCGTTCGATGCGCTCATCGTCCCAGTCAGGATCGATGAAGGTGCATTCTATGCCCAGCTTCTTCATCGTTACGCCAAAGAGGTTGTACGTGCCGCCGTAGATGCTGTTGCTGGTAATGAAGTGGTCACCCGACTGGCATATATTGAATATGGCATAGAAGTTGGCAGCCTGACCGCTTGAGGTTAGCACGCAACCTACACCACCCTCCAGCGCATTGATTTTCTTGGCTACGGCATCAACCGTAGGATTTGCCAAGCGCGTATAGAAATATCCGCTCTCTTCCAAGTCGAAGAGCTTGGCCATCTGCTCGCTGGTGTCGTATTTGAATGTGGTACTCTGATAGATGGGCAGTTGTTGAGGCTCGCCCTTCGTGGGTTTCCATCCACCGTGTATGCAGATGGTGTCGAGGTTCTTTTTCATTGTCGTCGTTATATGATTCGTTAATTAAATTCTGCTGCAAAGATACAATATTTTCGCATTCTATCCAAAACAAGGGTTAAAAGTTGTTTAATCCTTGCTTGTGCGCGTGTTATTTCCTACCTTTGCCCTATACATTATATAAATACAAGCTATTATGATTAGAAATCTTAACCCCAAGGCAGTATGGTCGAACTTTTACCTGCTGACCCAAGTTCCCCGTCCGAGCGGACATCTCGAGAAAGTACAGCAATTCCTGCTTCAATGGGCTGCCGAGCGTGGCATCGAAGCCTTCAAAGACAACGCAGAGAACATTGTCATGCGCAAGCCCGCCACCCCTGGAATGGAGGGACGTCCGATGGCAACCTTACAGGCACACATGGACATGGTGCCGCAGAAGACGGACGAAAGTAAGCACGATTTTGAGAAAGACCCCATCGAAACGTACATCGACGGCGAGTGGGTGAAGGCCAAGGGTACTACGCTTGGCAGTGACGACGGCATGGGTGTGGCAGCCATCATGGGCATCTTCGAGAGTAAAGACCTGAAGCATGGTCCTCTGGAGGCCCTAATCACGGCAGACGAAGAGACGTGCATGTACGGTGTCAATCATCTGGCTGCCGACACGCTTAAAGGCGACATCCTGCTGAACATCGATAATGAGACGCTGGGTGAATTCGTCATCGGCAGCGCTGGCGGCGTTAATATCAACTGTTCGTTAGGTTACAAAGAAGTGGCTCCAGACGAGGGCGATGTGGCTGTGAAGATTACGCTGAAGAACCTGCGTGGCGGGCATAGCGGACTGGAAATCAACGAAGGACGTGCCAATGCCAATAAACTCATGGCTCGCCTCGTGCGTCAGGCCATCATCGACGACGATGCACGCTTGGCCTCCTGGTTGGGCGGCAATATGCGCAATGCCATACCTCGTACGGCAGAAGTGGTGCTGACAATTCCGGCTGAGAATTACGACGATATCTCTGAACTCGTGGATTATTGCCGCGAGACCTTCACGAACGAATATCGTGGTGTGGAGGAGAATCTGTCGCTTACCATAGAGAAGACAGCCCTGCCTGCTGGGGTTATGCCTGCCGAGATTCAGGATAATGTGCTGGATGCCTTAGTAGCTTGCCACGACGGAGTCCTGCGCAACATTCCCAGCATTCCTGCGGTGGTGGAGACAAGTTCAAACCTTGGCATCGTCAAGATAGGGCAGGGTGAGGCTAATATCCTTATTCTGGCCCGTTCGAGCAGCGAGACCATGATGGAATACATTCAGGAGATGCAGGAGTCGTGCTTCTCAATGGCAGGCATGAAGGTTACTTATGACGGGCACTATGGTGCATGGCAACCCAACTTTGACAGTCCAATCACAGCCAAGATGGTAGAGGTGTATAACCGCATGTATCCCGAAACTCCTGCCCGGGTGGAGGTATGTCACGCAGGCCTCGAATGTAGCATCATCGGGGGTGCCTATCCCAAGATGGACCTCGTAAGCTTCGGTCCTACGCTGCGTTCGCCCCACACACCTGACGAGCGTTGCCTGATTCCCAGCGTCGAGAAATTCTGGGCATTCCTTTGTAAACTGCTCGAAGAAATCTAACCTCCCCCTACCTCCTCCGAAAGAGGGGGCATACCACATAAAAAGATTATGAGAAGAATCTTCATCCTTACGGTTCTGTGCCTGGCCTTTTTATCGTCAGGTACCCTCGAAGCCAAGAAACAAGGACGGCAACTCACCGACTTACTGCTGTCCTACATGAAGGTCGAGGATGTTCACCCCGACAGCTTGGAACGCAACATCGATAGCCTGAAGCAGGTTCGGTTACAGCAGTCCGATCCTGCTGCGAGGGCTATCTATGCCGCAGCCATTGCTCATCTCTATTCCGAGCGAATGAAGTGGCGAAGCGTAGGCAATGATCTGCGCGACTCTATGCTAACGTGGTACGGCCTGTCGCTTGCTGACAAGCAGATACTGGCCTCTGCGAAAGCTAAGCAATGGCGACCCTTCGTGGTGGTGGGAAAGGATGAAAATTACTTCGATGGCGATATGTTGAATGTCGTCTGGCGCACGATGGCTGCGGACATCCATAAGTCTGTTCGCGATACAGCCCAAGTACTGCCTAAGTATGCTGAAATCATAGCGTTCTATCAACGGCAGGGCCTACGTGAGGGCGCTCTTCTTCTGGCTCTCGATTCACTCGACGAGAAAGATGACGCAGTGACGGAGGCAGACTTGCTGGCCTTACGCGATGAGTATGCCGACCTGCCCATCTGTGCCGAAGTATATCTGCGGCTGGGCACGATGAGGGACGAACTGCCGAAATACCGTCGTGACGATGTACAGGAAATAACGGATGCCAATCAGTCTGCCCAGCGTTGCCGCAAATGGTTACAGGAGGGACTGGTCAAGTATCCTAAGTACAAGCGTCGTGCTGCCTTGCAGAATGCGTTGACCTGCCTGTCTGACCCCTTCATGGAATGGAGCGGTCCGTCGTGTGCTTCACCGAATAAACAATATACGTGGCGATTTACCGCCCGCAACGTCCAGTCGGTACTGATTAACGGTAAGGAGGTTCGCACGTTCTCGGAACATGATCCCATCGAGACCTTCGTTGATTCGATGGTGTGGACCGCCCCCAAGCCTGGTCGCTACAAGCTAACCTTTGTGCCACGCACTAATGCCAAACTGACGTCAAAGGTGGAACCATTGGTGAATTGGGGGCGTGTGACCACCCTTCAACCCTTGTTCCAAGTTATGCCCGACAACTCGATTCGTGTGTTGGTGGTGGACCCTGAAACGGGCCGACCGCAGCCGAATTTCGAGGTGACAGCTTATAAACCTACGGATGATATCAAGGATACAATATCGTTCTTCCGAGGGCGCACGGGGCAGGATGGTAAGGTTCTGGTGCCTGCAACAAAGTGGGAAGACAATAGCAATTGGCGTCGGCAGTTGACGTATAAGATATGCAGTCCAGACACTGCCGATTGGGAATTTGCTACGCATTACTTCTATAATATAAGCCGTTGGCAAGGTGCTCCTCAGGAGCCGACCTACCGCACAGAGCTCTTCACCGACCGTTCCATCTATCGGCCAGGACAGGTGGTTCGGGTGAGTGGTATCGACTATTCGCAGTTAGACTGGGATGCTCAGGTCGTGAGCGATGGAAGGCATACCCTGCGCTTTATGGATGCTAATCGCAAACTGATAGAAGAACGGGTGGTGGATGCTAACGAAATGGGCGTGTTCAGTGCCTATTTCGTAGTTCCCACGGGACGCCGCAATGGCAATTTCTCCATAGACGTTGACAAGAAAGTACGCACTTATTTCCGTGTCGAAGAATACAAGCGTCCCACTTTCGAGGTTCTGCTCGATGACAGCCTTTATTGTAATGATGATAGTTGTGAGGTTCGTGGCGTAGCTAGAAACTATGATGGTAGTCCGCTGCGTGGGGCCCGTGTGACGGGAACCTATCTATGGCGCACGCCTTGGCTTTATAACGAGAGACGTCGTGCAATGATGGATGAAAGCCTGCCGCTGGACACAATTGACACGGATGAACGGGGGCATTTCACTTATAGATTCAAAGGCCACAAGACAAATACAGGACTGCGCCGTTCGCTATCGGTGAACGTCGATGTGTTGAGCCCGTCGGGTGAGACGCACAATGCGCGACGCTGGTATTGGCGTGTTGACGAGCCGAAGCCGCAGTCCGAACCTGCGAAGGTGGACAGCACCTTCCTTGTTCGTTGTGTGGTCGATAGTTTCGCGGTTGACAAGCCAGGCCGTATCGAAGTGACGACGAACCTTCGTGATGTCTACCTGTTCTACACGCTATCGGCGGCTGGTAAGGTCTGGAAGGATGATATGGTGCGGCTCAGTCGTGAAACTTTCGTGCTCGATATTCCCTATCGGAAAGAATACGACCAAAGCGTGACAGCATCGTTCTGCTTCGTGAAGGAAGGTCGTATCTATAGCGAAACGAAGACCATTTACCTCGTGCGTCCAGATACTAAGCTTCGTGCCCATTGGGATACTTTCCGCGACCTTGTACAGCCCGGACAACAGGAGGTGTGGCGATTGACCCTGCTTCGTCCTGACGGTACTCCTGCTGATGCCAACCTTATGCTGGCGATGTACGATGCTTCGCTCGACTACTTCTCCCATCACCAATGGAATTTCGAGTTGGGTCGTGGACATCGCACTTTCGGAATACCTTATCAGGGAGCTCCGCGTATAAGCCTTGGCCTGATTAATTTTGGCGGGTGGTACAACCAGAAGACGAAGAAGGTGCGCGAACTTAGTGTCACGAGCATCAACAACGAACTATTCCAAGTGGGTGCCTATACAAGGGCAACGGGCCGCGGCCCTATCCTTTACAAGGCAAATACAAGTATGCGTGTAGCTGGCGTTACTGCACCTATGGAAGCTAATGCTTACGATGCTGTTGAAGACGGGGCACTGCAGGGACGTATCGCCGGTCTGACTTTGAGGGAGTCTGCTTCTGCTGTTGAGTCGAATGAAGTAGAAGAGGCATCAGAAAAGGCAATCTCCGTGCCGATGCGTAAGAATTTCAACGAGACTGCCTTCTTCATGCCACAACTGCGTACCGATAAGAATGGTCAGGTCGTCATCTCATTCACACTGCCTGAAAGCCTTACGCGCTGGAAGCTCTTAGGTGTAGCCCATACAGCAGACATGATGTATGCAAATCTCAGCGAGCAAATCGAGGCACGCAAGGACCTGATGGCTCAGCTCTATTTGCCGCGTTTCCTGCGTCCTGGCGATGAAGCAGTGCTGACGGCCAGCGTTCGCAATGTAGGCGAACAGCCTCAAAAAGGTAAAGGCGTACTGCAAATCCTCGATGCCAAGACCGAAAAGGTGCTGAAGCAGTGGAAGTGTAGCATAGACCTTGCTGCCCAGAAAGATACCGTCCTTCACTTCGAGTATCGGGCTACGGAAGGCGATGTAATTGTTCGCTGGGCAGTTGAAGGTACTACATGCAGCGACGGAGAGCAGCATCTGTTGCCTGTATTGTCGCCCACGGAACATGTCACCAACACTATTCCTATTACTGCCTACAACCCAGGCGTGACGAATGTAGACCTGTCGAGTCTGTTCCCAGCAGGAGTCACAGACCGCCAGTTGACCGTTGAATACACCACCCATCCAGAACAATATGCCTTGCAGGCTCTGCCCGCTTTGGCAAAGGCCAAGCGAGAGGATGTCCTTTCCATAGCTGCGGCCTATTATGCAGGAGAGTTGGGCAAGGCTCTGCATGTGGAAATGCCCGACAGTACGGAGGAATACTTGGCTAAGCTGCAATCCTTGCAGGATGCCGACGGTGGTTTCCGTTGGTATCCATCGATGCCTACAAGTCCTTACTTGACTCGCGAAGTGTCGTACTTGCTGACGCGTTTGAACATGCTTACTGGCAACAAGACTGCCCAATGGGTAAACACCAAGGCGGTGAGATACTTACTTGCTCAGCGCATAGATTCCACCTACTTCAGCACCAGTGACCTACGTAACCTCTATGTTGCCTTGTGGAGTGGTGTTTCGCTGAATAAGCAAGAACAAAAGAAAGTTGACTTCCTGTTGCGGTTGGCTAAAAAGGCTAAGCCTGAAGACATGGGTTATGAGGGACAGGCCTTGCTGGCTCTCGTCTGGAACAAGGCAGGAGAGCAACGTAAAGCCCAAAAGTGTGTCGAGCTGTTCAAGAAATACTTGGTATCGAGCTCGGAACGCGGTAGTTACATCGAATTCCCCAAGGGCAGTTTCGCCAGTGTAGACCGTAAGCTGCACATTCACGTTCAGTTAATGGAGGCGCTGAGGACCGTGATGCCCGAAGAGACAAAACTCCTGAATGGAATGCGTCGTTACCTGCTTCAGCAGAAACGTACTCAGGAATGGTCAACGCCTGTAAACTCTGCCAATGCCGTCTTTGCCCTAATGTATGGTCGCGAAGAGGCTTCGCCGACACCGTTGAGAGACCTATTGACTCTAACCACCGTGCGTGGCACGAAAGTAAATTTCATACCCAAGGAGGACAAACTGGGCTACCTGCGTGACTCGTTGGAGGTGGATGGCAACAGTTTGCCCGTTAACTTACGCCTGCAGAAGTTCTCGAAGGATGAAAGTTGGGGCGCCGTGTATGCCGACTTCGAACAGCCCTTTGACCAGGTGACGGCTCATGGCAAAGGTCTAACCATTCGTCAGGAATACCCGCATACGGCAAAGACTGGCAGCCGTTACAAGGTGCGCTACTATCTGTCGGCAGATCGCGACTACGAGTATGTGACTCTCATTGTGCCGCGTCCTGCTTTCACCGAACCTGTCATCATGCGTTCCAGCTACCATTGGAGTGGGGGATTGGGCTATTATCGTCAGGTTCATGATGCAACGACGGAGTATAGCTTCTGTCAGATTCCACGTGGTGACTACCTTATCGAAGAGACCCTTTATGTGGAGCGCGACGGTAGTTACCACTCTGGCATTGCTGTGATTCGTTGTGATTATGCCGATGAGTTCCAGGGACATAGTAATGACATCACAGTAAAAAGTTCTAAATAGAAAGTAATTGAGCATGAAAAACCGGAAACTGATGTTGCTGCTGGCAGCGATGTTCGCGTTAGTGGCCTGTGAAGAGAAGAAAGAGGGCATAAAACTGCCAGAGTCGAAAGGACAGCCTTCGGAATTATTGGTGGTAGCTCCCCCGAAGATGCTTAGTGGCGAGTATCTAGATTCGCTGAATACCGTGGTCAATAGCGATGCTCCAGGCCTTGGTTCGACGGAACGCATATTCCGAACCATGACCATTGGCTCGAAGGGCTATGAGAAGATTTACAAACTGATGCATAGCCAGTTGTTTATCGAAATCGACCCTACACAAAAGGAACCTGTAATGGGTATGCTTCACGATGTTTATGCCAGTCCGCAGTTGCAAGTGAAGATAGCGGGCAATAGCGAGAAGGCTGTAGTCCAATTTTTGTGCGAGAACCGTGAGCGCATACAGCGTTTGTTCCTTGACTTCCAACTCGACCGCTATGCAAAGTTCCTGCAAACGAAATATAGCAAGAAGACAAGCGATGAACTGGCTCGCCTGGGCTATGATGTGCGAGTGCCTTCCGACATTGCTTCGGCAAAGGCGGGCAAGGACTTCTTGTGGGCTTCGTCGAACCGAGGGGGTGACAAGGACATCAACTTCGTCTTCTACACCTATCCTTGGAATGGAGAAGATATTGCCGATACAGCGCTTTTCGTGTCAAAGCGCGATTCGGTTATGAAGGCTAACATACCTGGCAGTCAGCCCAATCAGTGGATGACAACCGCCCGTGGCGAGACGCAAACTCCCGTCCTATGGCCTGCCTTCCGTAAGATTGCCGACAAGCAACAATACGAGGTCCGTGGCCTGTGGGAGATGAAGAACGGATTCATGGGCGGTCCCTTTGTGTCGTTGGTCAGCATAGATAGCGTAAACCGTCGGGTAGTGGTGGCAGAGAGCTTTGTCTTTTCGCCCAACTCGTCTAAGCGTGACTTGTTACGCTCCGTTGAAGCCGGTCTGCGCACTTTGCGTAAAAAACAATAGTATTTTAGGCATGGGAAAGGGATTTTTTTGTACCTTTGTCGTCAAAATTAAATAAAGCCCATGCAAGATATTCGAAATATTGCCATTATTGCCCACGTCGACCACGGTAAGACGACGCTGGTAGACAAGATGCTGATGGAGGGAAACTTGTTCCGCGACAACCAGCAGACAGGCGAACTGATGCTCGATAACAACGAACTGGAACGCGAACGCGGCATCACTATTCTTTCCAAGAATGTAAGCATAAACTACAAGGGAACAAAGATAAACATTATCGACACTCCGGGTCACTCCGACTTCGGTGGTGAGGTGGAGCGTGTGCTGAACATGGCTGATGGCTGTCTTCTTTTGGTCGATGCCTTTGAGGGACCGATGCCTCAGACGCGCTTTGTGCTGCGCAAGGCATTAGAGATAGGTCTGAAGCCCATTGTGGTGGTAAACAAGGTAGACAAGCTGAACTGTCGCCCCGAGGAGGTTTACGAGATGGTCTTCGACCTGATGTTTGACCTGAATGCCACCGAGGAGCAACTCGACTTCCCCGTCATCTACGGTTCTGCCAAGAACGGTTGGATGGGGCCTGACTATTCGAACCCCACCACCGACATCAAGTATCTGCTTGACCAGATTCTGGAACACATCCCTGCTCCCCAGCAGTTGGAGGGCACACCACAGATGCTCATCACTTCGCTCGATTACTCTATTTATACAGGTCGTATCGCTGTGGGCCGTGTGCATCGTGGCACCATCCGAGAGGGTATGAACGTCACTATTGCCCATCGCGACGGGACTATGGAGAAGACCAAAATCAAGGAGCTGCACACCTTTACGGGCATGGGACAGGCCAAGATACCAGAGGTGTCGAGCGGCGACATCTGTGCCATCATCGGTCTGGAACATTTCGAGATTGGCGACACTATCTGTGACTTTGAGAATCCCGAACCGCTGCCTCCCATCAGCATCGACGAGCCTACGATGTCCATGCTTTTCACCATCAACGATTCTCCCTTCTTCGGCAAAGAGGGTAAGTACTGTACGAGCCGCCACATTCACGAGCGCTTGCAGAAGGAGCTGGAGAAGAACTTGGCGCTGCGTGTCGAGCAGCCCGAGGGCTACAATGACCGTTGGATAGTCTCTGGTCGTGGTGTGCTGCACCTCAGTGTCCTCATCGAGACCATGCGTCGTGAGGGTTACGAGTTGCAAGTGGGTCAGCCGCAGGTTATTTACAAGGAAATCGACGGAGTGAAGTGTGAGCCCATCGAGGAAATGACTATTAATGTTCCCGAGGAGTTCTCCTCGAAGATGATTGACATGGTGACCCGCCGTAAGGGTGAGATGACCAGCATGGAGACCCAGGGTTCGCGTGTTAACATCGAGTTCAACATTCCATCGCGTGGCATCATAGGTTTGCGCACCAACGTCCTTACGGCCAGTCAGGGAGAGGCCATTATGGCTCACCGATACAAGGAATACCAGCCTTATAAGGGCGACATACAACGTCGCACAAACGGTTCTATGATTGCTCTCGAAGGTGGAACTGCCTTTGCCTATGCTATCAACAATCTACAGGACCGTGGCTCCTTCTTCATTGACCCGCAAGACCAGGTCTATGCTGGACAGGTCGTGGGTGAGCATGTTCATGAGAATGACCTTGTGGTCAACGTCTGCAAGGCTAAGCAGTTGACCAACATGCGCGCTTCGGGTTCGGATGAGAAGGTCCGCATCATTCCTCCCATCGTCTTCTCGCTGGAGGAGGCACTGGAGTATATAAAAGAGGACGAATATGTCGAGGTTACGCCCAAGTCGATGCGTCTGCGCAAGATAATTCTCGATCACCTGGAGCGCAAGCGTGCTAACCGCTGAAACATATTTTACCTACCATGAAGAATTACGATTATCTGATAGTCGGCTCTGGCCTGATGGGAGCCACCTTTGCCCATTTGGCCCATGAGGCTGGACGACGTTGCCTGGTCGTGGAACGACGCGACCATACGGGCGGTAACGTCCATTGCGAAGAAGTGGCGGGAATCAATGTCCACCAGTATGGGGCTCACATCCTGCACACTGCCAACCGCGAGGTTTGGGACTTCGTGAACCGCCTGTCACCCTGTAACCGCTACACCAATTGCCCTGTGGCAAACTATCGGGGACGGCTTTTCAACCTGCCCTTCAACATGAATACCTTCTACCAGATGTGGGGGGTCGTCACTCCTGCTGAGGCCCAGATGAGGCTGGAAATGCAGCGTGCCGAGGCCCTGCGCCGACTGGATGGGCGTGAACCTGCCAATCTGGAGGAACAAGCCCGACTCCTCGTTGGCGATGACATCTACGAATGTCTCATCAAGGGATATACCGAGAAGCAATGGGGCCGCCCTTGCACAGAGTTGCCCGCCTTCATCATCAAGCGCCTGCCTGTTCGTCTGGTCTTTGACAACAACTATTTCAATGACCCATATCAAGGAATTCCCATCGGGGGATATAACCGTCTTATCGACGGACTCTTGGAAGGCATAGAGGTGCGTACTGGTGTGGATTTCCTCGAACATCGTGAAGAACTCTCAGCACAGGCTTCGCGCATCGTATACACAGGCCCCATCGATGCCTATTTCCAGTTTAGTCTCGGACATCTAGCCTATCGTACTGTGCGTTTCGAGACTGAGGTCCTCGATCTGTCGAACTATCAGGGAAACGCTGTCGTCAACTACACCGAGCGCGAAGTGCCCTACACCCGCATCATCGAGCACAAACACTTCGAATCCTTCGGTGCCGCCGTCGATGAGAACCCTCGCACCGTCATCAGTCGTGAATACAGCACGGAGTGGACTCCTGGCATGGAGCCCTACTATCCCGTCAACGACGAGACCAACAGCCAACTACTCGCCGAGTATCAGGCGCTGGCTGCTCGCGAGTCGAACACCATCTTTGCCGGTCGCCTGGCAGAATACCGTTACTACGACATGGCCCCCACTATCGAACGAGCTATGCAACTGTGGGGCGCCGACAGAGAACGCTGACCTATTCCCAAAACATCTCAATGTCCGCGCATGAACGATATTAGGTTTATGCGCGGACATTAGTATTCTTCCCTCCAAAGGATTACTATTCCATCCTCTTAAGGATTAGTAATCTTTCGTGCATAGGATTACTAATCCTTCACAGATAACATCATTTCCTCCCCTGCGCACGCACGTGTGCCTGTCTCCTTAATGTAAGGCTGATTCGAAAAAAAGAATGCAAGGTTTTGATAAAAATATAGTACTATGTATTGCAAGGTATTATAATTTTACCTAACTTTGCATCGTGAACTTATAAAAAGTACGTTATAAACCCTATAAAGAAAGAAGAAGATTATGGAAAACAAGCGTTTTTATCTGTCTGCAAAAGACAAGAAAATTGGTGGCGTGTGCGGTGGCATTGCTGAATATTTCGATATCGACCCACTGCTGGTTCGCATTCTCTTCCTTGTAGCTATCCTTGAGATTGGTGTGGGGCTGTTTGCATATATCGCCTTGTGGCTGTTGGCACCCCGTAATCCCAATCGGTACTAAGTTTGAAGACAATGGACGTAAACAATTCGAAATCGCAGATGCGGAAGGGAATGCTGGAGTACTGCATCCTCTTGCTACTGAAGCGGCAGGCAGCCTATGCCTCCGACATCATCCAGCAGTTGAAGGAGGCCGACCTGTTGGTGGTGGAGGGTACGCTCTATCCGCTGCTGACACGTCTGAAGAAGGACGGACTGCTCGCCTACGAATGGCAGGAGAGTACGCAGGGGCCTCCTCGTAAGTATTATTCCTTGACAGCCGAGGGCCAAGCGTTCCTCAAAGAACTTGACCTCGCTTGGACCGAAATCTCCAATACCGTAAATTACCTGAAACAATGAAGAAGAATATTACCATCAATCTTTGCGGACGACTCTTTGCCATCGATGAGGATGCTTATGAAATGCTTTCCACCTACGAACAGTCGCTTCGCAAGTATTTCTGTTCTCGCGAAGGCGGAGAGGAAATTGCCGATGACATAGAGGCACGCATAGCCGAACTCTTCGAAGAACTGAAGAGTCAGGGAACTGAAGCCATCACCATCGAGCACGTTCAGGATGTCATCCATCGCATCGGAGAACCTGATGAAATGGAAGACACCTCCCCCGAACAGCCTACAGCCCACCTTTCATCCTCCGATGGGGAAAAAGATGCCTCCAATGACTCCTCTCCTCGGGAAGGTCGGGAGGGGGCTGCTCCTCGTCGATTATATCGCAATATGGCCGACCGTAAGTTCATGGGCGTGCTGTCTGGACTTGCTGCCTACTTCGGTGGTGATGTGCTGTGGTGGCGACTGGGCTACGTATTTATGTTGTTGGCCAACTCATGGGCAGTAGGTCGCTTCCCCTTCTGGAATTACTGGGGCTTGGGCTTTAACATCAGCGGCTCCCTTGTCATTGCATACATTGTTCTTGCCATCCTTATGCCGGTGGCCGCGACTCCCGAAGACCGTCTGCGCATGAAAGGGAAAAAGGTGACTCCCCAGAATCTTGCCGACGAAGTCAGCCAGCCACAGCCCACGAACCTGCCGGGCGATGGTCCCAAGGGATGCATCAACGGCATCTTCCTCATACTGGGCAACCTGTTCCGCTGGTTCCTCTATCTGATAGGTGTTATGGTTGCCTTCTGGATGCTTGTAGGAGTCATCTTCATTATAGCTTTGATGATGGTTCCGCATGAGCTCATCACAGCCCACAGTCCTGAGTTCTGGCAGTACTTTGACGGGCATTATATGCTATTCGTCATTCTTGCTTTGGCAACCATTCTTGTCCTACTCATTCCCACGTACTGCATCCTTCACAGTTTGCTCAACGAGTTCGGCCAGTTGCATCCTATGGGGTTCCGTCAGCGTGTCTCGTTCCTCATTGCATGGATTGTAGCCTTTATAGCGGCTGCAGCCATTGGTACAAGTGTGGCAGGTAAAGTCGTCCAGGCTGAGAAGGCAAACCGCGATTACATAGAGAAGCAGTATCGCGAGGAGAACACCCACGACGGCATCTTCTATCAGCCCCACGAATGGGAGTTCCTATCAAAGAGAGGCTGGAAGGTGCTTCGTGCCGATGGTTGCAACGACCGCTATACGACCATAGGACAGTACTACAACGAAGCAGATCAGTCTCGATATATAGATACCTACAGCAACAACCACGAGCAACTGTTCACCATCGAACGCAGCGATTCCCTTCAGCCTGGTACCTATCGGTTGACGGCCTGCGTCCGTGCCGACGGTCAGGGAGTTTTCCTCTTTGCTCTGTATGGTGAGGAACGTCTGTTGCACCAAATACCAGTCGGCGGCAACGAGGGTGGTAACATCTGGCAGAGAGCCATGGAGCAGAAAGACAGCATCGAGGCTTACGTGTCAGCAGACAAAAACATAGATCCTGAATACAAGCGAATATGTTCCATCGCTAACGCTCACGAAGGGAAAGGTTTCGGCTGGAATCGTGAAACATTGCCCGATATTGTTGTCAAGCATCCCACACGTCTGCGCTATGGAGTAAGCACCGAACCTTCAATCACCCACAGCACATGGCTCGGCCACTGGTTCTCAGCCTGTGACTTTGAACTTACCCGCGTCAAGTGAAGCTACGCGAAGTGGTGCTTGAAGCGACGGGCAAGGGAGGAGAGAAGGCAAGAGGGGAGCAGGGGGCATAGCATGATGACGAGATGATCGGAAAGGCAGGGTATGAGGGTGGACTTGCGTTTGAACATGGCTTTGAGCGCAAGGCGTGTAGCCTTTTCGGGCGGCAACATGAAGTGCAGACGCAGGAGTAGTTTGCGCCAGCGCATTATGGGCAAATTCTTCAGTAGGGGAGTGTCTACGGCACCGAAGATGGCTGTTGTGACGCTGACGGGTGAACCCTTGCACTCCAGACGGAGGGCTCGCGAATAGCCCTTCACGAACCGTTTGGTGCATCCGTACATGCCTATGACAGGCCAATCCATCCAAGCCGTGACCGAGCAAATGTTGAGAATGTAGCCACGGCCCTGCTCCTTCATGAGTGGCAGCAGATGTCGGCAGAGCAAGAGTGGCGTCGTGCAGTGCAGGGCTATGATGCGTTGAAGGCGTTCTGGCTCAGTCTCTTCGATGGGCGTGGTGATGAGCATTCCAGCGTTGTTGATGAGTATCTCCACCTGCCACCTCTCGGCCTTGCAGCGGTCGACTACTTGTTTGGCAGCATCGGGCAGCGTAAGGTCGATACACAGGACTGGGGCAGGAACCTCGAAGTCTCGGACGAGTTGTAAAGACAGTTCGTGTGCAGCTTCACCGTTGATGTCTACCAGTACGATGCCGTAGCCCCGCTGGGCCAACTGAAGCGCATAGTGCCGCCCCATCCCTGAGGCGGCACCAGTCACGATGGCATATTTGTTGTTGAAACTCATTTATTTTCTTGTTTGCCCTTCGCCGTCGATGAGCCATTTATAGGTACACAATTCTTCGAGACCCATAGGACCTCGCGGACCGAGTTTTTGGGTAGAGATGCCAATCTCAGCTCCCAGTCCGAACTGTGCTCCATCAGTGAACGAAGTTGGGGCGTTCCAATAGACGCAGGCTGCATCCACCCTCGCCTGGAACTCACGGGCATGCTGCTCATCGCTGGTAATAATGCTTTCGCTGTGTCCGCTACCGTAGCGAGCGATATGATCCAGCGCCTCGTTCAACGAGTTAACTATGCGAACGGCTATCTTATAATCCATAAACTCTGTGCCGAAACTCTCTTCCGTGGCGTGCTCCAGATAGGGGTATTTTTTTTCGAGGACATTGTAGGCCTGCTCGTCGGCATAGAGTGTGACATTCTTCTCAGCCAGCGGCAGAACCAAACTGTATAGGTCATTCAGACGGCTTACATGCACCAGCAGGCAATCCAAGGCATTGCAGACGCTGACGCGGCGTGTCTTGGCATTCAAGACAATCTTCTTGCCTATCTCCAAATCGCCCGTTTCATCGAAGAAAGTATTCACTACGCCAGCTCCCGTTTCGATAACTGGAACGCGGGCCGTGTCACGTACGAAGTCGATAAGGCGGCGGCCACCACGGGGGATGCAAACATCAATATAACCCACAGCTGACAACATTTCAGCCGTAGCCTCGTGGGTTGCGGGCAATAATGCGACAATGTTCTCATTGAGGCCCAACTTTTGCAGGACATCCTTGATAATGGACACGGCTTCCTCATTCGAGGCGCAAGCATCCCGACCTCCCTTTAGCACACAGGCATTTCCACTCTTCAGGCAAAGGGCAAATACATCGAAGGTGACATTGGGACGTGCCTCATAGACCACACCCACTACGCCAAAGGGCACGCTTACGCGGCGCAGGCGCAATCCGTTGTTCAGCGTTCGGACATTCGTCTCTCGGCCCAGTGGCGAAGGTAGTTGGGCTACATGCCGCATGTCTTCGGCGATGGCGGAAAGCCGTTGGGGAGTCAGTTGAAGACGGTCGTATAAGGGATTTGCCTTGTCCATCTTTGCCAAGTCCTTGGCATTGGCATTCAGTATAGAATCTTGGTTGGCCATAATGGCATCGGCCACTGCCATAAGCACCTGGTTACGGGCATCATTACTGAGGAGGGCCAGACTGCGACTGGCATCCTTTACTTTCTCGAATGTTTCTTTTAGTTGCATATTTTATTCCTTTTTCATGCCCTGAGCCGAAAGCTCATTACTTCCCCATTTACTCCCTTAATTACGAGGAACAAACTCAGTATGGGGCACGTCGTCGGGGCGTTCCATTAGGTCTATTAGTATATTCTCGCGTTCGCCGTTGGCAATTATTACCCGAATACCAGCCTTCTGCATGCGGCTTGCTGTCTGGTACTTCGAATGCATGCCGCCTCGTCCGAAGGCGCTTCGCTCGGGACGGATGTATTCGCTTAGATCTCTGTCGGGTTCAACCTTTCGAATCAGTTCAGCACCAGAGACATCGGGGTGAGAGGTATATACACCGTCGATGTTCGAAAGCAGTACAAGAGTTGTGGCTTTTACCATCTCTGCCATTAGTCCGCTGAGTTCATCGTTATCAGTAAACATAAGCTCTGTAACGCTGACAGTGTCGTTCTCATTCACAATGGGCAACACCCCATTTCCCAGCATCACTTCCATGCAGGCTCGCTGATTTTCGTATTGCTCACCAGGCTCAAAGTTTTCCTTCATCGTTAACACTTGGCCAACATGGATGCCGAACTCGCGGAATAAGTCGTAGTAAAGTCCTATGAGCTTTACCTGACCCACGGCGGAGAATAATTGGCGCTGCTCTACTGAGTCCAGACTATGGTCAATCTGCAGTTCTCCTCGTCCAGAAGCCACGGCACCCGAAGAAACGAGGATAATGTCGTATCCCTGTTGACGGAGACTTGCAATCTGGTCAACGATGGCCGACATGCGAGTGACGTCGAGCTTTCCGTCGCGTCGTGTCAATACATTGCTGCCAACTTTTATGACTATACGTTCCTTCATTTCTTTACACTTGCTTTAAGACCTTGAACAACAGCATTCGTGAATCCCGCCTGCTCCATAGCATTCAGTCCTTTGATGGTAATTCCGCCAGGCGTTGTCACTCGGTCGATGGCTTCTTCGGGGTGCATGTCCTCGGCTTCCAATAGTCCTACGGCACCCATCAGCGTCTGCATCACGATTTCTTGGGCCTGATGGGCCTTGAACCCCAGTTCCACACCGCCTTCACTGGCCGCACGGATGTAGCGGAAGGCATAGGCTATACCACACGAAGCCAGTGCCATACCAGCCTGCAATTGCGATTCATTGCAAACACAGGTCTTGCCCATGCTGTTGAAGAAGCGAACTACTTCGTCCTTTGTCTTCTCAAACTCGTTGATGGGTGTCAGGAATGTCATTGATGCCCCTTGAGCGATGGCGATGTTGGGAATGGCAATGAACAGACGGGGTTCCTTGTTCGTCCAGGCACTCAGGTCTGTTGTGCTTACGCCTGCTGCAACGGAAATTAAGGTCTTTTCTGCAGTCAACAGATCGTGAAACTCATCGAGTACACCTTCAACCAACCAAGGCTTAACGGCCAATATTACCCAGTCGGCTATTGCCACAGCCTCGCGATTGTTGGTAGTCAATGTGGCTCCTGACTCGGAGAAGCGTGCCAGTTTCCCAGACGTATGGTTGCTGATGATGAGGTCAGTAGCGGGGATTACCCCTTTGTTCAGTATGCCGTCGGCAATGGCTCCACCCATTGCCCCAGCTCCGATAATGGCTATTTTCATATCTTTTTCAGTATCTTTTCAAGTTTCGTGAGGAATTCGTCGACATCAGCCTTCGTCAGGCACAAGGGGGGGAGCAGTCGCAACAGGTTGGTACCTGAACAGCCTGTAAAGACATGCTCGTTGTAAATGAGCGGTTCGCGCACATCCTTCTGCGGTATGTCGAGTTCTATACCTATCATCAGCCCACGTCCGCGAATATCGACGATGTGGGGAGTATTGGCTTGTATTTGATGCAGTTTGTCCATCAAATAATTGCCTATTTTATCGGCATTCTCCACTAACTGTTCCTCTTCTATTATATCAAGTACGGCTAATGCTGCGGCGCAGGCTAAATGGTTACCACCGAATGTGGTACCCAGTTGACCATAGACGGGAACGAACTCGGGTGAGAATAGTACGCCTCCCATAGGGAAACCGTTGGCGATTCCTTTGGCCATCGTTATCATATCTGGACGAATGCCTAACCATTGGTGGGCAAAGAACTTGCCGCTGCGCCCATAGCCACATTGTATCTCGTCACAAATGAGCACGGTGCCGTACTGCTTACAAGCGGCAGCCAGACTCTGAGCGAACTCGGGAGTAGCCATACGAATACCGCCCACACCCTGAATACATTCCAGAATTACGGCACACACATCGCCCTTCTGCAGTTCTGCCTCCCATGCTGCGAGATCGTTGAGCGGCAGGTAAGTCACATGTCCATTAGCATTGACAGGAGCAATAATCTTGGGATTGTCCGTCACCTCGACCGCTAACGAAGTACGACCGTGGAAAGCCTTCTGGGCAGCCAGAATGCGCTTGCGACCTGTATGGAACGAGGCCAGCTTCAGGGCATTTTCGTTGGCTTCGGCCCCACTGTTGATGAGAAACAGTTGGTAATCGTCGTAGCCACAGACTTTGCCCAGTCGCTGGGCAAACTGCTGCTGAAGGGGGTTAATCACAGAGTTGCTATAGAATCCCAGTGTGCCCACCTGTCGGCTCACGGCTTCGACATAATGGGGATGGGCATGACCAATCGATATGACAGCGTGACCGCCATACAGGTCAAGATACTGTTGTCCTTTCTCGTCCCACACATGACATCCTTGGCCACGTGTGATTGCAATGTTGAAAAGGGGATAAACGTCGAATAGTTTCATGTTTGATATGTATATGCTATTCTACTTGGTGACAATATTTTACACCAAGACAATCATAAAGTTTTTCAAGACGGGGCAAACGAACCTTGAAGTCTTCAAAGTCCTTTTGGTCTGAGCGGCACCACTGCACCTCGCACATAGCTCCCAGACGAGGTAATAACTGGTAGAACGCATGCTCTGGGAAAGCCACTTGTTCCGTCCAAAGGTTGGCCTGCACTCCCATGATGCAATTCTGTTCTTCTTCTGTGAGAGCATCAGGAACAACGGGTTCAAAGGAATATATTTTACTGCACGACACAAGGTAACTGTCTGTGGTGCGTGGCTGTTTGCCGTAGTCTTTCAGTTGGGGGTGGTCGATGTAGGCATAGACGTTGGGACTCATGATGACACGGTGTTTCTGCTTGGCGGCTTCTATCCCGCCTTTCGTTCCACGCCAAGACATAACGATGGCATTCTCTGTTAGCCCGCCTGACAGTATCTCGTCCCATCCGATGAGGCTACGTCCACGCGAGGCCAGAAACTGTTCTATCTCGTGGTTGAGGTAGGTCTGCAACTTGTTCTCAGCACTTTGGCCATCCTGACTTCCCCTTCCGCCTTCACCAGTCTCCTTAGGACCGTCGATTAGGCCCAACTCCTTTATCTTTGCCTGGCACTTGGGGCACTTCTGCCAGCGTTCCTTGGGACATTCGTCGCCACCGATGTGTATGAACTTCGAAGGGAATACGTCACAAAGTTCCCCAAAGACTGTCTTCAGGAACTCAAGCGTTTCGGGATTGCCTCCACAGAGTACGTCGCGCATTACACCCCAACGGGTAGCTACGGGATAGGGGCCACCCGTACAACCTAAATTGGGAAACACGTGCAGGGCACTCATCATGTGACCAGGCATGTCGATTTCAGGGACGACATTGATGTAGCGTTCAGCCGCATATCGAACGATTTCTCGGCAATCCTCCTGTGTGTAATAGCCACCGTAGGGGATGTTGTCGTAGATACCAGTATTGCCTGGACCGATGACAGTCTTCTTGCGCACACTGCCCTCAACCGCCAATCGTGGGAGGGATTTTACTTCGAAACGCCAGCCTTGGTCCTCTGTAAAGTGCCAGTGGAACTGGTTACAGCCGTGGAGCGCCATCACGTCGAGGAATTGCTTGATGACATCTACCGAAAAGAAATGACGGGCACAGTCTAACAACACACCACGATAGATGAAACGCGGCTGGTCTTGAATTTGTGTAAAAGGCATCTTTACGGCCTTCAAGGATTGCGACACAGGGAGAGATTTACGTAGGGTCTGTGCGGCATGGAAGAGGCCTACGGGTTTCCAAGCATGGATGACCACCCCTGCATTGTTTACCGTAATCGAATAGGCTTCCTGTTCCTGTTCGGACATTTCGGGAGTCTGCTTTCCCTTCTTACTCTTCTTATCCTCTTTCTTGTCCAGAATCAAACGGATGGCAGCCTTGCTGTCCTCGGGTGTCAGTCGCAGTTCCAAGCCTGTGGCCTGCTTCACCCATTCCTGCAGGAACTGGGCGGTTCGGGCTACCTCCTCGTTTTGGGCGTCATAGGTAATGCCCATGCCCTGTTCTAACATGAAAATTTGAGCGGTATCGGTCTGCACACTCTTTGGCAAGGGTATGACACGATAGTCGGCTCGCTGCGCCATAGCTGTCAGCGCAGTCAGGCACAGAAATAGAAATGGGAGAAAAAACAAACGTCTCATAAACCTTGTTTTTTAGAATCGGATGCGGGCAAACACAGGATAATGGTCGGATATGTTGCGACGAGCCATCACATGGTTCATATCTTCGGCCCAGTAGCCATCGGTGCGAATGGCATAAGCCTTGACCGTCGTAGCTGGAGTCACAAAGATGTGGTCGATGCGTCCCGTGGTGTGGAAATGATAGTCAAAACCATTGTAGGTACCATTCTCGGCAAATCGCATTTCAGCCGATGTATAGCAGTCTTTCAGTACACCAGACTCAGTAAACAGATTGTAGAGGTTGTTGGTTTGGTCTACATTGAAGTCGCCCGTCAGCACAGCCAGTTTCTTGCCGCCGTCTGTCATCTGGGTAATGTGCTGCATCACCAGCTTGGCTGCCTCGCTGCGGGCTTTCACACCCACATGGTCCATGTGCAGGTTCAGGAAGTAGAAATCCTTTTTTGTCTGTTTATCGCGAAAATGCCCCCATGTACAAATGCGGATGCAGGCGGCATCCCATCCCAATGCGGGTTTGTCGGGCGTTTCGTTCAACCAGAAATGTCCGTCCTCGACCAACTCTACACGTTCTGGGTTATAGAAGATGGCAGCATATTCGCCTGCCTGCTTCCCGTCGTCGCGTCCCACGCCAATCCACTTGTAGTTACCCAGACCTTTCTCCAGGTCGAGCAATTGGGGATGCAGCACCTCCTGAGCACCGAAGATGTCGGGGCGTTCCCATTTGATTTGGTTACACATTACTTGGCAACGCTTGTTCCAACCATTACCATTGATGCTGTCGGTCTTGTTCTTGTAACGGACGTTGTAGCTTCCCACCGTCAGTTCCTGTGCCACTGCTCCGAAGCAGAACACACATCCCAAGACAAAAATAAGGATTCTTTTCATGTTGCTCTATATTTTATGGTTCCTATTCACCAAATTGAATGTCAATGTATATACGGTTCGTCGGGTTGGACTCATAGATGAGGGACGTGCGTTCCTTCCTCATAGATGGGGTTTCGCCTGGATAATAGGAATCAACGTCGTATTCCAAATTGAAATGAGAAATCGTCAACCCCTCTTCCTCATTGGCATCCCACCCTGCAAAAACATCTCCGTCGCTATACTCATTATATCTATCCACCAGAATATTGCTGGCCTTAAGTGTGCCGTCCATCTTATACTGTTCCGGGTTCTCGAAATTATTACTGCTTCCAACTCCGTCGTACTTCAATTCCAAGTCCGTGACTTCGGCAACTCCTTCGTCAGAATACTTGATGTTGAACGAATACGTGATGTCGCATCTGTAACCTTTGTACAAACTTCCTGTCTTGGTTCCAGACACATGCAACATGTTGGCCGACTTCGTAACCTTGATGGGGTTGACCCCGCCAGATACGTAATCTATGACTTCACCAGTAATGAAATTGCTATCATCGGAATACCAATTGCCACCAGTAGTCCTTACGCGCCAGAATATCTTCAAGTATTTGATGTCCGTTCTGGGGACAAAGGTGGGCTTTACATCCCCTACTGCCTGCTTTACCAAAATGGTAGTGGCGTACACCAGTTTCTTGTCGACATTGCCATGCATGGCGTTCTCGATGGCTTCAGGATTGTAGGCCGCAAAGAGGGTGATAGTGCCGGAGCGCTCCTTGCCCGTACCATTGGGGTCGGCTTCAGCCACGAGGGTGTAGCTGCCACCATAGACGTCCTTGGTGCTGATTTTGAGCCATCCTGCCAATTCGTCGTCATAGTCAATACCCGTATAAAGCGCTCCACTCGGATAGGAGACGGAAGACTCCAGCTTGCCACCCTTGCCGTCGAATACCAGTGACGAAGGTATGGCCTTGATGCTATTTTCTTCCTCTATGTATGGCTGCTGGGTGATGTTGAGCGTGACAGTCTTCAGCACCTTGCCCTTCGAGTCGGTAGCCGCAACGATTACCTTACCCATGCGTTCCTTGCCAGTATCGTTCTTCGCCAGTTTCACATACAGGAAGTTGGCATCAGAAGGTATCGAGGCCGTCACCCACTTGTCCTCGGTCTTGTAGGTATAGTAGAGATAGTTGGTGACGATGGTAAAGCGTTGGTAACCGCCTTCGCCCGTCTTGTCCTCGAAACTCGTCGACGGTTTCAGGGTCAGTTCGCCGTTCGCGGGATTCTCTTCCAACAGTTTCTCATCGAACTCCAAGTCCACCTCTTCCTCCGTTTCCTCACCTTCCTTCACGACAATGGTCTTGGTGGTGCGCTTACCAGTCTGACGGTTCACCACAGTTACCACCCGCGTCGTGGGATCAGGTCCAGGGAACATGACAACATTGCCATTGTCGTCCTTGACGAAGCCCAGACGGATTTTTCCCGTTGCAGGATCCACGAGATACACGAATTCGTACGGACGCCCATCAATCTCCTTTATTCTCAACAAGGTCGTCAGACCCAAGGACTTACCATGGTCGTCGCAGGCCTCGCGCAGGTTGTCGGAGAAAAGAACCTCGTTGGCAGAGAAGTCATAGGTATCCTTGAAGACATTGTCAATCCACCAGTCCTTTGCCTCGTCCCAGTTGGTATAGAATTCCGACTGGAAATCCACCTGTGCCTTGTCGAGGAATTTCTGGAAGTTGCGCCCGTAGTTAGCCGCATTATGTCCCCACACCTTTGCCCATTCTTTCCAAACCTCGGTGTTGATGCCGTCGTAGGTTCCGTCTTCCTTGAACTTCAGGGAGTTGAACATCACCTTATGCTGCGCCTCAACGGTATTGAAGATGTCCACGCCCTTGCTAATGTCGATGGGACAGGCATCGATGATGAGGTTGAGACCAGACTCTGCCAACTTCTGACCGATGACGGCTACGTTGGTAGATGGCGAGATACCGATTTCTTTGCATTTTTCACGGAAGTCGACAGCATCGACACTGCCTGGCATATCATAGAGGTCCTTGAATATCAGGTTCGAACGATTGTCGAGCTTTCCAGCACTAAAATCCTGCCAGAAGGTAACGGCATCGGAGTAGCCGCGACGGCGTTCGTCAGGCAGCGACTTGTAGAGTTCAGTGAGCATGTGCATATCGGTGGACCAACCGCCGGCACGCAGGATGCCCATGACAGCCTGGCGCCCCATGGCTGCCGAAGACTTGCAGGCTATGCCGAATCCGATACCGTCGCTGAGTATGCCACGGGTCTCGGCAGAGGTAGCCAGGATACCGTTGTTCTCAAGGTTCTCCATAGCGGCCTGATAGATATCCAGACTGTCGCACACCTTTTCCAGCATATCGAAATATTTCTCCAAGGCAGCGGGGTCGTTCTTGCCCAGTTCTTCAGGGGCTACGGTAAAGAAGTCCTCTGGATTCTTCAGCCCGTCGGAGGCCAGCATCCAGTAGTCCCAACGCAGGGCCCTGACGGCAAAGGCGTAACGGTTGAAGGCATCGAGGTCGTCCTGAAACTGCTTGCTGCCTTCGTAGCTCGTAGTTCTCTTGAAATCAGTTACCACATCACCCGGCTTCAGGACGGCGGGTTCCACAATGTCGTCGGTGGATGAGCACGCTGCAGAAAAACACACAGCGAGCAGGATTGCCGACAGAGCCGACAACCACGAACTGATTTTTTCTTTAGTTCTCATGATATTACTTGTTGTTTTATTCAATACATCTAATGTCAATATATACACGGTTCGTCGGGTTGGCATTATAATTGAATGTTCTATGGTCTTTTCCCAGGGTCTGGTCTGGGTTATATTTCGGCAGGTCAAAATTCATGTGGAAATGAGAAATCGTCAATCCCTCTTCCACATTGGCATCCCAACCTGCAAAAACATCTCCGTTGCTATAGGCATTATATTTATTCAACAAGATATTGCTGGCCTTGAGCGAACAGTCCATCCTATACTGTTCAGGATCCACTAAGGTCGTGTTCAGGACTCCGTCGTACTGCACTTCCAAGTCCGTGACTTCAGCAACTCCTTCGTCAGAATACTTGATGTTGAACGAATACGTGATGTCGCACTTGAAGCCTTTGAACAAGCTTCCTGTCTTTGTTCCAGACACATGCAACATGTTGGACGACTTCGTAACCTTGATGGGATTGACTCCACCAGATTCGTAATCTATGATATCGGCTTCCTCGTAAGTATCGTACTCGGAATTGTCACCTAACGTCTTCACGAACCAATGAATTTTCAAATACGTGATATTCGTTGGGGGTGTAAAGGTGGGCTTCACCTCTCCTGCTGCCTGCTTCACCAAAATGGTGGTGGTGTACACCTGGCTCTTGTCGATATTGCCATGTATGGCGTTGTCGAGGGCTTCAGCATTGTAGGCCGCAAAGAGAATGATATTGCCAGAGCGCTCCTTGCCCGTATTGTTGGGGTCGGCTTCGACCACGAGGGTATAGCTGCCTCCATAGACGTTCTTTGTGCTGATATTGACCCATCCTATCAATTCATCGTCATAGTCAAAAGCCGTATAAAGCGCTCCACTTGGATAGTAGACGGAAGACTCCAGCTTGCCACCCTTGCCGTCGAATGCCAGCGACGAAGGTATGGCGCTGATTTCGTACTCCTCTGCCACGTATGGCTGCTGGGTGATGTCGAGCGTGACGGTCTTCAGCACCGTGCCCTTCGAGTCGGTAGCCGCAACGGTTACCTTGCCCTTGCGTTCTTTGCCGGTATCGTTCTTCGCCAGTTTCACATACAGGAAGTTGGCATCATCAGGTATTGAGGCTGTCAGCCACTTGTCCTCAGTCTTGCAGGTATAGTAGAGATAGTTGGTGACGATGGTAAAGCGCTGGTAACCGCCTTCGCCCGTCTTGTCCTCGAAACTCGTCGACGGCTTCAGGGTCAGCTCGCCGTTCACGGGATTCTCATCCAACAGTTTCTCATCGAACTCCAAGTCCACCTCTTCTTCTGTTTCCTCGCCATCCTTCACGACAATGGTCTTGGTGGTGCGCTTGCCAGTCTGACGGTTCACCACGGTAATCACTCGCGTTGTGGGCTCAGCTCCAGGGTACATGACAACATTGCCATTGTTGTCCTTGATGAAGCCCAGACGGATTTTTCCCGTTGCAGGGTCAACGAGATAAACGAATTCGTACGGACGGCCATCAATTTCCTTGATTCTCAATAGGGTTGTCAGGCCCAGGGACTTACCATGGTCGTTGCAGGCCTCGCGCAGGTTGTTGGAGAAGAGCATCTCGTTGGCAGAGAAATCGTAGGTGTCCTTGAAAACATTGTCAATCCACCAGTCCTTTGCCTCTTCCCAGTTGGTGTAGAACTCCGACTTGAACTCCGCCTGTGCCTTGTCGAGGAATTTCTGGAAGTCGCGTCCGTAGTTAGCCGCATTATGTCCCCACACCTTGGCCCATTCTTTCCAAACCTCGGTGTTGATGCCGTCGTAGGTTCCGTCTTCCCTGAACTTCAGAGAGTTGAGCATCACCTTAAGCTGTGCTTCCGTGGTATTGAAGATGTCCACACCCTTGCTGATGTCGATGGGGAAGCCATCGATGATGAGGTTTTCACCGGACTCTGCCAACTTCTGACCGATGATGGCCATGTTGGTAGATGGCGAGATGCCGATGTCTTTACATTTTTCACTGAAGTCAATGGCATCCAGATTAGTGGGCGCATCGTAGAGACTCTTGAATATCTGGTTCGAACGGTTGTCGAGCTTTCCGGCGCTGAAATCCTGCCAGAACGAAACGGCATCGGAGTAGCCGCGACGCTGACTATTGGGCAATGAGTTGTAGAGCTCGGTGAGTTTGTTCATGTCGGTGGACCAGCCGCCGGCACGCAGGACACCCATGACGGCCAGACGACCCATGGTTGCCGAGGACTTACAGGCTAAGCCAAATCCGAGACCGTCGCTGAGCATGCCACGGGTCTCGGCAGAGGTAGCCAGGATACCGTTGTTCTCAAGGTTCTCTATAGCGGCCTGATAGATATCCAGACTGTCGCATACCTTTTCCAGCATATCGAAATACTTCTCCAATGCAGCAGGGTCGTTCTTACCCAGTTCCTCAGGGGCTACGGTAAAGAAGTCCTCTGGATTCTTCAGCCCGTCGGAGGCCAGCATCCAGTAGTCCCAGCGCAGGGCCCTGATGGCAAAGGCGTAACGGTTGAAGGCATCGATGTCGTCCTGGAACTGCTTGCTGCCTTCGTAGCTTGTTGTTTTCTTGAAGTCAGTTACTACATCACCCGGCTTCAGGACGGCGGGCTCCACGATGTCATCGGTGGATGAGCACGCTGCAGAAAAGCACACAGCGAACAGGCCAGCAGCCAATGCCGACAGCCACGAACTGATTCTCTTTTGGATCTTCATGATATTTCCGTTATTACGTTATCTCGATAATGCGTTTTTACGACCTAAAAGGCCGAAGCCTTCAGTTGCAGGCCAGCCTTCTCGTCGAGACCGCACATCAGGTTCATGTTCTGCACAGCCTGACCCACGGCACCCTTCAGGAGGTTGTCAATACAACTAATCATCAGCAGTTGATCCTCGTATTTCTCAACATACACCAGAGCCTTGTTGGTGTTCACCACCTGCTTCATATCAGGACTCTTGGTGACGAAGTGCGTAAAGGCAGCATCCTTGTAGTAGTCGGCATATATCTGCTGAACCTCCTCAAGTGGCAAGTCGCACTTGGCATAGGCTGTCACAAAGATTCCTCTTGCGAAGCAGCCGCGCTGGGGAATGAAGAGCACGCGACCATCGTAACCCGGACAGAGTTCCTGCACCGTCTGGTTGATTTCCAGCAGATGTTGGTGGGTGAAGGTCTTATAGACAGAGATGTTGTCGTTTCGCCACGAAAAGTGGGTTGTTGCCCCTGGCTTCTGACCAGCGCCCGTCGAGCCTGTAATACCGTTGACATGAATGTCGCCGCTGATGATGCCTGCCTTCAGCGCTGGCAGCATAGCCAGTTGGATGCAAGTGGCAAAACAGCCGGGGTTGGCAAGATTCTGAGCCTTACGAATCAGTTCCCTATGCGTTTCGGGCAATCCGTACACGAAAGACCCCTCTCTAACTCCCCCGAGGGGGAGAATATCAGATTGGGAAGCCTCCCCTCGGGGAGGAATGGAGGGGGTTATTCTAAAGTCCTGTGCAAGGTCAATGATTTTCACGTGGGCAGGAATCTCATGCTCTTTGAGGAACTGCTCGCTTTTGCCGTGTCCGAAACAGAAGAACACCACATCCACCTTGTCGAAAGGCATCTCGCTGGAGAATACCAAGTTCGTGTCACCCACCAGTCCCTCGTGTACGTCGCTGACGGGATTACCTGCGTTGCTCTCGCTGTGGGCAAAGACAATCTCGGCCTGCGGATGTCCCAGCAGAACCCTTATCAACTCGCCGCCAGTATAACCAGCAGCCCCCAAAACCCCTACCCTGACCCTCCCCGAGGGGAGGGAAGACAGAGCCGCTCCTGTTCCTATTGTATTCATTTTATTCAGACAATTCTTTTTTTATTCTATCAATAACGTCAAGTATATTTTTCAATACTTCCTCGTTGGTGAATCTTATTACGGTGAATCCCATTCCGTTCAGCCGTTCAGTTCTATACTCATCATTTTCAATTTGCTCGTATTCAGAATGGTATCCTCCATCTACCTCTATAATAAGTCTTTTTACGATACAAACGAAATCTACAATATAATCACCTATTATATGCTGTCTGTTGAACTTAACGGATAATTGTCTTGCCCGAATATGTTCCCACAGTATTTTCTCAGCATCTGTTGGAAATTGTTTATTTTTCTGGGCGAAGTTCTTAAGAAGCAAATACCTGTCAGGTGACGCTCTATTATAGTTTCCGTCGTTTCTTCGCATGTTTATTATAGTTCCCCCTCCCCTCGGGGAGGGCGGGGTAGGGGTCACTCCCTTTCATTTGGGTGTGCCAGATAATATGCACGCAGTGCAGTTGACGTTACCTTGATGAATCCCTTGGCGTCCTCAGAAGACCATGCCTTGGCGGTCTCGCCGTACTCGCCGAGTTTGTTCTTCACAAGGTCGTTGGGACTGTCAACTCCCATTGTCTGGAAGGTGTAAGGACGCAGCAGCAGACTTACCTCGCCCGTCACATTGCGCTGGCTGCTCAGCAGCATTGCCTCGATGTCGGGCATTACGGGTTCCAGATACTGACTCTCGTGCAGGAACATGCCGTACCAGTTGGCTACTTGGTCCTTCCAGTATTGTTGCCACTTCGAGAGGGTGTATTTCTCCAAGAAACGGTGAGCGCCAATGATGAGCATGGGAGCGGCAGCCTCGAATCCTACGCGTCCCTTGATGCCGATGATGGTGTCGCCCACGTGGCAGTCGCGACCAATGGCATACTGTGCACCAATTTCCTCAACGGCCTGAATGGCTTTGATTTTATCATCGTACTTCACACCGTTTACACTAACCAGTTCGCCCTTCTCGAAGCCCAGTTTCAGTTCCTCAGTATCCTGCTTTGTGGGGTGTTTGAGATAGGCGCTTTCGGGCAGTCCCTGCTTGCTGTCCAGAATCTCGCCGCCGCAGATGCTTGTGCCCCAGATGCCTACGTTGTACGAATACTTCAGTTTGGCAAAGTCAGCGGCAAAACCGTTCTTGTTCAGGTAGTCTATCTCTTCCTGACGACTCAGGTTGCCATCGCGTGTCAGGGTGATAATCTCCACACCGGGAGCCATCACCAAGAAGGTCATGTCGAAACGGATTTGGTCGTTTCCTGCACCCGTTGAGCCGTGGGCAATGGCGCTGGCACCGATTTCCTTGGCGTAGCGTGCGATGGCCAGAGCCTGGAAGATACGTTCCGAACTTACGGAAATAGGGTAGCAGTTGTTTCTGAGCACATTGCCGAAGACCATGTATTTCAGGGATTTCTCGTAGTACTCTTGTGTGACATCGAGTGTGACGTACTTTGTTGCGCCCAGTTTGTAGGCATTCTCCTCGTTCGTTTTCAACTGCTCAGCAGAGAAACCGCCAGTATTGGCGCAGGCTGCATGTACTTCGTATCCTTTCTCCTTAGCCAGATACATCACGGTGTAGCTGGTGTCCAGTCCGCCGCTGAAGGCGACTACCACTTTCTTTTTTTGTTCCATTGTATTTTATTCTTTATTATTATTCGATTCCACGCAGCACCAAGGTGCGCATTACGTCCTTTATAACCTCCAGCGATGTGGGTTCTCCCTTGTGCTTTTCGGGATCCCACAGCATACCTGTGCATACACAGAACTTGCGTTCCTTAGCCTCCAGTATGTCGTGGTTTATGCAACCCTGACAGCCGTGCCAGAAGGCATCGTCGTCGGTCAGTTGGTTGAAACTTACGGGCACATAGCCCAGAGCCGTATTCATCTTCATCACGGCATCGCCGCTGGTCAGGCTGAAAATCTTGGCATGAGGCCAGCGCAACCGTGCCAGCGTGAAGGTGTAGTCCTTGATGCGCTTGGCAATACCCAGTCCCTGATAGTCGGGATGCACAATCAGACCGCTGGTGGTGACGTAGTGCTTGTTTCCCCAAGTCTCGATGTAGCTGAAACCGGCAAATCGGTCGCCGTGCAAGGCCAGGATGGCTTTGCCCTCCCTCATTTTGGTGGCTACATACTCGTGTGTGCGTTCGGCAATGCCCGTACCGCGCTTCTTGGCAGCCTCGCGTATGGTGTCAATAATGGTGTCCACGTACACCTCGTGGCTGGCGTCTGCCACCAGAATCTTTATGTCTTCTAACTTAATCTCACTCATATTCTATTTGTTTTGTTATCTATATTGTGCCCGTAGAGCTTGTGGACCAGAATGGGTTATCTGTTCATGGGCAGCACTTTCGACAGAGCATTCAGCGCTTCGGCGTGGTCTGTTCCTTCTTCCAGAACCAGTATCACCGTGTCGTCGCCGGCTACTGTCCCCAACACGCAGCCCAAATCGGCTGTATCAATGTCGTAGGCAACGTGTGAGGCGTGTCCTGGCAGGGTCTTCACCACTGCAATGTTGCCTGAAAACTTTACGCCCAACGCTCCAAGCTTGTTCATGGCCATTACCGTCATGTGGCTGTCGCTCACGCTGCGATAGGAACGTGTGTTGGGCAGCATATACACATAGCGTCCGTCGGCATTCTGCGCTTTCACCACACCCAACAGTCGCAGGTCGCGGCTCAATGTCGCCTGCGCACTGGCGTATCCCGCTTTCTCCAGTTCAGCCATCAGTTCTTCCTGTTTCGACAACTCTTGGCTCGAAACAAGCATCTTGATGACCTCCAGACGGGACTCTTTCTTACTCATATATTCATCGTTTATTCATTATTTCGTGTGCAAAGATACTACATTTTGAGAATATATCCAAATTTATTGAATAAAATATCATTGACT
Source organism: Bacteroidaceae bacterium (assembly GCA_045220575.1). Classification (GTDB taxonomy): domain Bacteria; phylum Bacteroidota; class Bacteroidia; order Bacteroidales; family Bacteroidaceae; genus Physcousia. The sequence continues at coordinate 274 of JBGUVX010000039.1, read as the reverse complement.
GATTCGTCGCCACAAGATGCCTCAGATGGAGTCTCACAATGCAGCATGCTTGGTCGATAGGCATCGCATCCTTTGCCCAAAGGGATAGTGTCGCGTGAGGGGATGCGATAGTATCGTGTGGAAGGATGCGACGGGTGTCACTCCAAAGAGCGTTACTATCCCTTCGTCAGAAAGTGCTGACCCTATTGCCATAAGTTCACGACCTTGGGGGCATAACGTCACGAACCCTTTAAAATAAGGCATAGTCGAGGGGTAGAGGGGAAAACCTTCACAG
>JBGUVX010000038.1:0-108087 GCA_045220575.1 Bacteroidaceae bacterium | reverse complement strand
TCCGGCATCGCTATTGGTTACAGAATCGACGGTTCGATTCTCATTTCCTGTACTACTTCTCTGTCTATGTAAATATGTCAATGAACTTTTGTGTTGCGTCCTTTTTTCTTGGACGCGAATGCAAAGGTACGGCGACTTTTTGGATTGACCAAATATTTTAGCAACTTTCTTGCAAAAAATCATAAAATTCATGCAAAGCCTGCACTAAAATGGCTCTTGGACATGCCAAATTGACCCTCATGAAGTAGTTTTCCGTCGTGCTATACATATGCCCGGCAGTGAACCAAACGTGTGCTTTTTGACGTAAAAGTTGCTCTAATTGGGTGGAGGGAATGCCGATTTTTGTGCAGTCGATCCATGCCAGATAGGTACCTTCGAGCTGTGTCACGCCAATTTGGGGCAGGTTTTCTGCCATGAAATGACACAAGAACTCGTAGTTGTCGTGCACATATTCCATCAGTTGTCGCAGCCACTCCTCCCCTTCTTCGCTGTATGCCGCCTGATGGGCAATAATGCTGAAGGGGCCGACATCGCACGTTTCGTTGACATTTATACCTTTATTTATTAACGCGCGCGCGTGAGAGTCTGCGGCAATGATGCTCGCCAACTGGAAGCCAGCGATGTTGAAGCTTTTGCTTGCCGACGTGCAGATGGCGCTGTTTTGGGCGAAGTCTGGCGAGATGCTTGCGAATGGTGTGTAATGATAGCCAGGCATGCAGAGTTCGTTGTGAATCTCGTCGCTGATGACGAAAACGCCATTACGGAGACAAATCTCTCCGAGCCGGGTGAGTTCGTCGCGTGTCCAAACTCGTCCTGCGGGGTTATGAGGGTTGCAGAGGAGGAATACCTTGGGACGCTCCTCTACTATTTTCCTTTCGAAGTCGTCGAAATCTATGCGATAGCGGTTGTTGTCGTAGATGAGGGGATTTTCCACCAGTACGTTCCCAGCGTTGCGAACGCAGGTGTAGAAGCAATTGTAGACAGGTGTCTGAAGAATCACTTTGTCGCCAGGTTTGGTAAGGCTCTGCAAGATGGCAGCAATGGCAGGAATGACGCCTGTGGTGTAAAGCATGTGCTCGCGCTGAATGTGCCAGTTGTGGCGACGTGCGAACCATCGGATGACGGACTCGTAATAAGACTCGGGCACATCGGCATAGCCGAAGATACCATGATTGACTCGCTGCTGCAAGGCTTCGATGATGCAGGGGGCGGCACGAAAGTCCATATCAGCCACCCAAAGGGGAAGCACTTGCGGGTCGTCGCTACGGTCCCACTTCACGCTGTAGGTTCCGCGACGGGGAATGATTTCGTCAAAGTTGTATTTCATGAGGTTCTTTTGGGGTTGCGATGGCATCGCAACATACTAAACAAGGGTTATATGATTTCTATTTTGCAGTCGGCAGGGGCCTTCTGATTGGCATCGATGATGAGCTCCCCCACTCTGCCGCGGACGAGGATATGTCCGCTGGTGGGGTTCTTGATGCTGTGGACAGGGCCGTTGATAGTGGCGTGGATGGTGCTGTATTCGAAGGCGAGGTTGGCATCTTCGCCCATCGTGCAGTCCTCCATCACAAGGTTTTCGCAGTAGCAAAGCGGCTGTTCGCCTGTGATGTGGCAACGCACGAGCCGCAGGTTCTTGCTGTACCAGGCGAGGTATTCGCCGTTAATCTCCGAATCGTAGATTGTGACGTTCTCAGCCTCCCAGAGGGCGTCCTTGGAATTAAGCAAGGCGTTGTGTATCTCGACGTTACGACTGTACTGGAAGGAGTAGTTGCCGTCTTGATGATAGCGGTTGATGTAGACATTGTTGGTGTGCATCCCCAGATAGTCGGCTTGTTCGATGCGGCAGTCCTCGATGTGCACATGGTCGCAATCCCACAGCGTCTCGAGGGCGTTGGTAAACGTGCAGTCGTGGAGTTCTATCCCCCTCATGCGGCGAAACATCTTGGGGGCCTCGACGCGACATCGGTTCATCACGACGTTGCTGCTGTACCAAAGTGATGAGCGGGCGCTCTCGGCAAAGAAGCAGTCGTCGATACGGAAGCCCCTACACTCCCAGAAGACATACTTGCCTTCGAAGCGGCAGTCGCTGGCCTCGATGTTATGTGTCTCCTTGATGGACGATTCGCCCAGGTGGATGGTTACGCCTTCGAGTCTGAGGTCGTGCTCCCGATAGAGGGGACGCTCGCCGCCGAACTCTTGGTTGCGAATGGTTCGAAGGGGGGTAATGAGACTAATGGGGCTGATAGGGCTGATGAGGTTCATGGGTTTATGGGGGTTGAGGGGATTCTTATCTTCTTGAAGCGCAGGCGCAGGAGGAATATGATGCCGCGAACGGTGAGCTCGATGCACATCGCAAGCCACACGCCTCGCAGGCCCATCGTCCGTGCCAAGATGGCTGCAAGGGGGATTCGCACGAGCCAAATGCTGCCCAGGTTCATGATGCAGGGAACCAACGTGTCGCCCAGACCCATGAACACGCCGTAGACGACAATCGAGGCGGCGTACATGGGTTCGGCAAAGGCTTCGATGCGAAGAGCCATAGTGCCTTGAGCCTGCACAGCGAGGTCTGGCGACATCAGTAGCATGAGTTCTGGAGCCAGGAGGTACATCACCATTCCCAGCAGCGTCATCACGCCCATTCCCATTCCCACGGTGAGGATGGAGAAGGAGCGAATGAGGTCTCCTCTCCTCGCGCCGTAGCTCTGTCCGATGAGCGTGGAGGCAGCCTCGCCGATGCCATATCCAGGCATGTAGCACAGGCTCTCGACGACGACTCCTATGGTGTTGGCAGCAATAGCGACAGCTCCCAGGGGAGCTACAATCATGGTGCTGACAATCTGCGCTCCGCAGAACACGGCGTGCTCGACAGCCATCGGCAGGCCTATCTTCAGGCTGCGCTTGACAATGGGGAATTGAAGATTGAAAATTGAAAATTGAAGATTGAAGATTGAAGATTGAAGATTACGGCCTGTGAGACTCAATTCGGGGCTTCGCGTGACGAGATAGCGGAAGGAGCAGGTTGTGGTGATGACGGCTGCAAAACTTGTGGCAAGCGCTGCGCCCACGACTCCCCAAAGCGGGATGAACAGGAGGTTGAAGGCTACGTCGAGTGCACACATGAGGACGCCGAGCATCATGGGCGTCTTCATGTTCCCGCTGCTTCGCAGCATACCGTTCGACAGGAAGAGCAACTGCATGACTGGCAGCGTCAGGCTCCACACGAGGAAGTACTTCGAGGCAAGCGGAGCCACCTCGGGCGACCCCCCCAAGGCATGAGGCCACCACGAGTGGATGGCGACGCAGAAAAGCGATATCGCGAGCCCAAGAGCCAGACAGACGGCGATGGCGTTTCGCAAAACGAGACGCGCCTCGTCGTATTCCTTCGCCCCTATGCGCTGGGCGACGAGCACGCCGAAGCCTGCACCTATCGAGGCAGTCAGGCCGCCAAAGAGCCAGCAGGTAGTGGATACAAGACCGATGGAGGCCGTTGCATTCGCCCCCAACTGCCCCACCATCATGGTGTCGATATACTGCATGATGATGGTGCTCAACTGTCCCAATATGGCAGGCATACTGAGCCAGAAGACCAGGTTGAACTTGTCGCGGCGCGACATCTCTTGTCCGTCGCGCAACTGCTGCAGGAGTTTCTGTTTCCTTCCCATCGTCGTATTAGCGCCCGCAAAGTTACGAAAGAATCCTGACAACAGCAAACGCGCAAAGGAACAAAGTGATGCGATTCTTGACATACAGCTGTGTGTCAAGCCAAACGACACGTCGTATCAGGCGAGACATTACTATCCCTTCGCTTGGCACACAATTGTGTGTCAAGAGAGACTTGCCATCTTGTCACGAAACACGACACTTTATGTCATCCGAAGGCATTTGTCACGTCGTTTGTAGGATAGTGTGCAGAAATCAATAACAAAAGAAAGGAGAAAGAAGTATGAACCTGAACAAATTCACCATCAAAGCGCAGGAGGCGGTCCAGGAGGCCGTCAACCGCGTACAGCGACAAGGTCAGCAGAACATCGAACCCGAACACCTGCTGGCCGGAGTACTGAAGGCAGGCGAACAGGTCACCAGTTTCGTCTTCCGCAAGCTTGGGGTCAACCCCACCCTGATTCAGCAGGCGACGGACGCCCAGATAGGCAGTCTGCCACGCGTCAGCGGCGGCGAGCCCTACCTGAGTCGTGAGGCGAACGAGGTATTGACGAAAGCCGAGGACCTTGCCCAGCGGCAGGGCGACGAGTTCGTAAGCATCGAGCACCTGCTCGAAGCCATTCTCGCCGTCAACTGCACAGCATCGAAGATACTGAAGGACGCAGGCGTGACGGAGAAGGAACTGGCTGCAGCCATCAAGGAACTACGTGGCGGACAGAAGGTTACGTCGCAATCCAGCGAGGACACCTACCAGAGCCTGTCGAAGTATGCAAAGAACCTCGTCGACGAGGCACGCGCCGGTCGGCTCGACCCAGTCATTGGGCGCGACGACGAGATACGCCGCGTGCTGCAAATCCTGTCGCGCCGCACCAAGAACAATCCTATATTAATAGGCGAACCGGGAACGGGTAAGACCGCCATCGTGGAAGGTCTCGCCCACCGAATCCTGCGCGGCGATGTGCCTGAGAATCTGCGCGACAAGCAGCTATTCTCGCTCGACATGGGCGCCCTCATCGCAGGAGCCAAGTACAAGGGAGAGTTCGAGGAGCGACTGAAATCCGTAGTCAACGAAGTCACCAAGAGCGAAGGCCAAATTATCCTATTCATCGATGAAATCCACACTTTGGTAGGTGCCGGCAAGGGCGAAGGGGCAATGGACGCCGCGAATATCCTGAAGCCCGCTTTGGCCAGGGGCGAACTCCGCTCCATCGGCGCTACCACCCTCGACGAGTATCAGAAGTACTTCGAGAAGGACAAAGCGCTGGAGCGACGCTTCCAAAGCGTGATGGTCGACGAGCCCGACGTTCCCTCCAGCATCAGCATCCTGCGAGGACTGAAGGAGCGTTACGAGAACCACCACAAGGTGCGCATTCAGGACGATGCCATCATCGCAGCCGTCACCCTCTCGCATCGTTACATCACCGACCGGTTCTTGCCCGACAAAGCCATCGACCTCATGGACGAAGCCGCTGCGAAACTCCGCATGGAACGCGACTCCGTGCCTGAAGAGCTCGACGAAATCACACGCCGACTGAAGCAGCTTGAAATCGAGCGAGAAGCCATCAAGCGTGAAGGTGACCAGCCCAAGCTGCAACAACTGGAGAAGGAAATCGCCGACCTGCGCGAACAGGAAACGCAGTTCCGCAGCAAATGGCAGGGCGAGAAGGAACTGCTGAACAAAATCCAGCAGGACAAGCAACAGATGGAGCAACTGAAGTTTGAGGCCGAACGAGCCGAACGAAGCGGCGACTACGCCCGAGTCGCCGAGATTCGCTACGGCAAGCTACAGCAACTGGAGCAGGACATCGAACAAATCAAAGGTCAGCTCCGCGAGGCACAAGGGGCTGAGGCTATGGTGAAGGAGGAAGTAACTCCCGACGACATTGCCGACGTTGTAAGCCGCTGGACGGGCATACCTGTCTCGAAGATGCTGCAATCGGAGCGCGACAAGCTGCTCCACCTCGAAGAGGAACTGCACCGCCGGGTCATCGGCCAGGACGAAGCCATCAGCGCCGTCAGCGACGCCGTGCGCCGCAGTCGTGCAGGCCTGCAAGACCCCAAGCGCCCCATCGGTTCGTTCATCTTCCTCGGAACAACGGGTGTCGGCAAGACAGAGTTGGCTCGCGCCCTCGCAGAATACCTGTTCGATGACGAGCAGATGATGACCCGTATCGATATGTCCGAGTATCAGGAGAAGTTCAGCGTCTCGCGCCTCATCGGCGCACCTCCAGGATACGTCGGCTACGACGAAGGCGGGCAGTTGACCGAAGCTGTGCGTCGCAAGCCCTACAGCGTAGTGCTCTTCGACGAGATAGAAAAGGCTCATCCCGATGTCTTCAACACTCTTCTGCAAGTGCTCGACGATGGGCGTCTGACCGACTCTAAGGGTCGTACGGTGAACTTCAAGAACACCATCATCATCATGACCTCGAACCTGCGACAGGAACAACTACGCACAGCCATGCGACCCGAGTTCCTCAACCGTATCGACGAAGTAATCACCTTCCAGCCGCTACGCGAAGACGAAATCCGTCAAGTGGTTCAACTACAACTGAACAACCTGCAGCGAATGCTCGACCAGCAGGACATCAAGCTAGACATCAAGCCCTCTGCCGTCGACTTCCTCGCTCGCGAGGGCTACGACCCAAACTTCGGCGCACGACCCGTCAAGCGAGCCATCCAACGATTCCTGCTCAACGACCTCTCGAAGGCTCTGCTGGGCACAGGCATCGACAAGAGCCGTCCCATCACGGTCGAAGCAGAAGCCGACCATCTGGCATTCCACAACTAACCCCTCCCCAAGGGTTTCTTCCATCCAATCCGCGACTGTCCGAAACGACGGTCGCGGATTTTTTGCGTCCAAATGGAATAACGAATGAATAATTTTATTATCTTTGTCCTATCATATACTAATTTGCCTACCATAAAAACCTTATACAAAGATGAAAAAACACATTTTACTGGTACTTTTCACCATCATGTCCGTCTGTGCACAGGCACAGCAAGTGAGCATTTCAAAGGCACGTTTCCAGAAGGGAGACGACCTGAGTTGGGCAAAGCCGGAAACCAACGACGCCGCGTGGAGCGAAATCGACATGACCAAGAACTGGGACGAGCAGGGCTACGCCATCAACTATGGCTACGGCTGGTACCGTGTGCACCTGACCATACCCAGCAGCCTTCTCAAGGGAGCCGACCAGCAGAAGATTGTCGTGTTTGACCTGCCCAAGGCCGACGACACCGACGAATGCTACCTCAACGGCAAACTCATCGGCAAGACTGGAGACATGCCCGGCGACAAGGGAGGCTACCACTCTGCATGGAGCCGCGTTCGCCGCTACCCCGTAGATGCCAAGAACGGCGGCATCCGTTGGGATGCAGACAATGTGATTGCCATTCGCGTCTATAACGGCGGCGAGCCGGGCGGTTTGTTCGACAAGCCCCTGACGGTGCGCGTTCCCAATGCTGCCGAAGGCCTGTCAATGCAGATTGCCGACGTGAACGAGGGCAAAGCCCACGCCGACATACAACTCAGCAACGCCTATCCCCTGACCTGCAGCGGCACACTCACCGTAAGCGTCACCGACCGCGAGACAGGAGCACAGATTGGCAAACTCACCAAGAAGCTGTCACCCAAACAAGGCAAGCCCGTGCTCGTAAGCATTCCTTATGACAAGAATAAGATTTGTCTGTTGGAAGCCACCTATACCGATGCCAAGACAGGCAAGAAACTCAGCCGCCGGCTGCCCCTGAAGTACATTCTGACGCCAGCAGCCCCTGCCACACCGCGTTTCAACGGCGCCCCCCTGTTCGGCGTACGTCCGGGTTCTCCCGTCATCTACCGATTCCCCGTCTCTGGCGAGCGCCCCATGAAGTTCACAGCCGACAACCTGCCCGCAGGCCTGACGCTTTCTGAAAGCGACGGCGTGCTGAGCGGCACGATTAAACGCAGCGGCGACTACACCTTCAAGGTAACTGCCGAAAATGCAAAGGGTAAGGCTTCGCAGGAGTTCACCCTCAAGGTGGGCGACCGCATGATTGCACTGACCCCGCCCATGGGCTGGAACTCATGGAACTGCTGGGCACTCAGCGTATCACAGGAGAAAGTGATGTCTTCGGCACAAGCTCTCCTCGACAAGGGCTTGGCCGACTACGGCTACTGCTACATGAACATCGACGACGGATGGGAGGCTGAAAAGCGTAACCCCGACGGAACCATTGCCGTGAACGAGAAGTTCCCATCGATGAAGGCACTGGGCGACTGGCTGCACGAACGCGGACTGAAATTCGGCATCTACTCGTCGCCTGGCGACTACACCTGCGGCGGTTACCTTGGTTCGATAGATCACGAGCAGCAAGATGCCGAGTCGTACAACAGCTGGGGTATCGACTATCTGAAGTACGACTGGTGTGGCTACGGTCGGGCTCATGCGAAAGAAAAGGACAAAGGAGTCGCCTCGTACGTTCGTCCCTACCTGCTGATGCAGAAATTCCTGCGCGACCAGCCTCGCGACATCTTCTATAGCCTGTGCCAATATGGTATGGCTGACGTTTGGGAATGGGGACGCTTCGTTGATGCTAACAGTTGGCGCACGACAGGCGACATCTTCGACTCCTGGGGCTCGATGTACGACATAGGCTTCAAGCGCCAGGCAGGACTTGCTCCCTATGCAGCACCTGGACATTGGAACGACCCCGATATGCTCATCGTAGGCAAGGTGGGTTGGAGCAGCAATCTGCGCGACAGCCGCCTCACGCCCGACGAACAGTACACACACATCACACTGTGGACATTGTTAGCAGCCAACATGCTCATCGGTTGCGACATAGCACAGATGGACGACTTCACCATCGGACTGCTCTGCAACAACGAGGTTAATGCCATCAATCAGGACATCCTCGGCAAGCAGGCCGACCGCGAACTGAAGCAGGGAGACATAGAAGTATGGACACGTCCACTCGCTGACGGTGGCACAGCCATTGGTGTCTTCAACGTAGGCGACACAGACCAGCAGGTGGACATCAAGGCCCTCGTTTCGGCAGTTGCAAAAGCAAAGACGGTTCGCGACCTATGGCGTCAGAAGGACCTCTCAGCAGGCGAACTCACCTGCACCATCCCGACACACGGATGCCGTTATCTGAAGGTTAAGTGAGGAATTAAAGAAGTTAAGGGAGTTTAGAAGCTAAGGAAGCATGAGACGGAAATGGGCAATGTGGATATGGATGGCATTGTGGATGGCAATGCCAGTCCAAGCAACCGTATGGCAGGAGAAGGTGGACACCATCTGGCCTGCCTGCCACTATCGTGAACTCAACGGAGTAGCCACAGGAAGCCAGCATACCAAAGCATGGATTGACTGGAAACACGCCGAGGGGACAGTCCTCGTCTACGGCATACACTTCCCCACGGGTCACGTCCGTGCCGATGCCCTGTTCCAAGCCAAGAGCGGAAAGAACGTCACCTTTGGCGTGCGCATTGTCCATCCTGCCAGCGGAACTATCGTTCTCGACACCCAGAACACAAGCAGCAAGACCACGACAGCCGAGCAACGCATGGAAGTGATGCCCGATACGGAAATGCCCTACGACGGCTGGTATCGCTTCGAACTTACCTGCCCCAACGGCGTAAATACGCTCGACCGCCTCAACCTGCTTCTCTTCCAGCGCACCTCTACACTCAGCATCAATGACTCCGAAATCTTCATGGCTCCCAGCGTGCACCTCTGGTGGGGCTCACAAGTTCCTGGAGCCCCATCAGGACAAAGTTACGACTGGAGCTACTTGGAGGTGATGTATCCCAGTGACTACCGCCGGCAGGCCACCTACCAAATGGCTATCGGCACCGACGGCATGTATTCCGGAATACAAATGCCCACACGCAGCGACGGCAGCTATGGCCACTCGGTTCTCTTCTCGGTGTGGGACAATGGTGACACCGACAAGGACAAGAACCTGCCCGACATCATGCGCGCTGCAGCAGTAGACCTTGGTCCCGATGCCTACGCCACACGTTTCGGAGGCGAAGGGACGGGCTCCAGCATCCGCTACGAACGTGACGACCTGTGGGAGTTCGACCACTGGGTACAGTTCCTTTACAATGTGCGTCCCGACATCATCAGTGTCACGAATAAAGACGGAAGCGTTACTGAATACGAAAGCACCTTGCAGACAGTATGGTTCAAGATGGCAGAGGACACCGACTGGCGTTATATGGGAACCCTGCGAATGGCCTCAGCCAACCGACTCACCAGTGGCATCTATAGTTTCCTGGAGAACTTTGCCGACATTGGTGGCAACCTGATGCGCCGATGCTACTTCCGCAATGGCGCTATGCGCTCAGCCGCCACAGGACAGTGGTACGCCCTGAATCATGCCACATACGGAAACACTCAGAACAATGGCAAGCGCTACTCACGCTACGACTTCGGTCACGGCATAACAGAACTCTATGACAACGCCTTCTATCTGGAAACGGGTGGATACATGGGCACTCGCGACAGCATGGACACATACGAAGCTCCACAGTTTGGCGAGATGCCTTGGGTGGACACCATCGATGTGGCGCGACTGGAGCGACGCATCGACGAGGGCCTCATCCACAGCCAGGCAAAGACTATGCAATCGCGCATAGAAGCCACTCGCACCGTGTCCGACCCTGCCACATGGCAAGTCATCGGATACAGCGACGAGGAGACAGTTGGCGAAGGTGACTATGGACGAGCCTACATGATTCTTGACGGCAACAAAAGCACTTATTACCACAATAAATGGAAGAACGGCTCTGTGAGCTATCCGCACGTATTCACTATCGAAGCCCCTGAGCCCGTCACCGTCAGCGCCATAGAACTCTACCAAAGTCGCGACAGCAGCTATCGAGCCAAGCAACTGACCCTGCAGTATTCCGATGACGGAAACGACTGGGAACTTGCTGCCACGCGTATCCCCATAGAGAACACAGACTACCCCACTATCCTACTGCCGGAACCTGTCACTGCCCGCTACTTCCGCCTGCGCTTCACGGCAGGCTACGGGTCGAACCTCGTCATCAATGAAATCTACTTCAAACACGAATACCGACTTGCCGACCTGCTCGAACTGACTCGTCAACTTCTTGAAGAGTCCGACAAATGGGGCGGCTATGCCCCAAACGACGTGGAGTCGCTAAGGAACCTATACGCCGACGGAACCTGTACCGACGCAGAAGCGCTGAGACAGGAAATCGAGAACATTGGTAACACGGCTCAGCCCCTCACTTATGGCGTAGTAGCCAAAGAAGAACACTTTACCCCACTGGCCGTCTACCAACTCCACAACTATATGGGAAGAGGCGACCTCATTGCGACAGCCGACGACGCACTATCCATCGCGGCATCCAATGCTACTGCAGCACTCGATGCTTATCGTCAGCCTTGCTCCGTCACCGATCCTCACTGCAGTTGGATGGTTCTGCACTCTGAGAAGTACAACGACTATTACCTCTATAATCTGGGAGCCAAGAAGTATCTCCACGTTGCTGGTTCTACCTTGTCGCTATCCGACATCCCCACGCCCTTTAACCTCAGCAAGACCGACAATGGTTTTACCTTCAGCATCAAAGGCAAATACGTGGGCATTAAGGTCAACGACGAGAATCCAGTTATCCTGCTGACCTCTGCCGGCACTACGGCCATCTTCCAGCTGCGCACCAACCATTACCTGAGACCCGACGAGGACTTCGTACAAGAACTTGCTGCCGATGCTGCACGAAGCGCTCACGAGGATAACAACCCCGAGTACCTTTTCCAACAAGCCATGCAGACTTATTCGAAAGCTTTTGTTGCACAGCCCAAACTGGACACACAGCTCATCCGCAGCAGTTCTGTACTCAGTTCCAATGCCAACACCACGCAACAAGAAGCACATAATCTGGCGAAGCTCATCGACAAGAACACCTACACTTACTACGAAACATGGTACAGCGGCATTACATGGCCCGACGAGATGTCATACATCCAGGCACGTTTCAACAGCGACATCAATGCCTTTGCCTTCAGTTTCACCCCCTCACAGAATCCCGACTACGGGTTACCCGATATTCCTACGGACATCATTGTATCGGCCTCGCCCACTACACGTAACCTATTGCCAGTAACCCGCCTTACGGACGGAATGCCATCCGATATAAGTGAAAGCTATACCTCACCAGTCATCTTCACCGATGGTGCTTCGCGCCACCTGCGACTCCAAGTCATGCGCACCATCGGTCAGCGGGCCAATAGTCATATTTTCGCCATGAGCGAACTAAAGATTCACGATGTCACCATCAACGAGGCTGAATCGCCCTATTATCAGAAATCTTGGGTGAAGGATGCTTTCGACGCATTGCAGACGGAACTGCAAACAATACGCCCCTTGATTGGCGATGGCACCGTCACTGCCGACGATTGCGAAGCCCTGCGTCAAGCCACAGAACGGGCAGAGCAGGCCTTGCTGATAACGGACGGCATCAGTACAATAAATAGTGAAGATAAAGAAAATATGAGGAATGGTACTTGCTTCGACATAACGGGGCGTCGTCTGTCCTCCAACCGACCTACAACACCAGGAATCTACCTCCTGCGTAGTGGCCAGCGCACCCGAAAAATCATAAAATAGCATGAAAAAGTATGCAGATTACATTACACGGATAGAAATCGACTCGCTGTGGAGTGGGCGCAATCATATTGTATGGGATTTGCGTCCCGATGTTAACATCCTAAGTGGTGTCAACGGTGTGGGAAAGTCCACCATCTTGAACCGTGCCGTAAGAGAACTGTTGGAATATCACGACCCTGAGCGTCGAATCGATGGTGTCAACATCACATATAGTCCTGAGGATGCTGACATTGTGCGGTTCGATGTCATCCGTTCCTTCGACCGTGCCGTAGTTTCCAACGAGCTATTGTCGAAAATCACCGACCTGAAACTACAGACAGAACTCGACCTGCAGTTATATTCCTTGCAACGTCGCTATCTTGACTATCAGGTGAATCTGTCGCGTCGCATGATAGACCTTCTCACGGCAGGTGGTCCCGATGCACAGGAAAAAGCCAGCCAGATGATGAAGGAAAAGTCGCATTTCCAAGACACCGTAGACCTGCTGTTCCGTGAAACAGGAAAGAGCATATTGCGTGAGAGCAACGAAATCCAGTTCCGGCAATATGGTGAAGTGCTCGAACCATACCAACTATCATCGGGCGAGAAGCAAATGCTCATCATCCTGCTCACCGTTCTGGTGCAGAACCACGAGCCTTATGTTCTCTTCATGGACGAACCAGAAATCAGTCTCCACTTCGAGTGGCAGAAACAACTCATCAGCCTTGTGCGCGACCTGAACCCCAACGCACAAATCATCCTCACCACTCACAGTCCCGCAGTGGTCATGAATGGCTGGCAGGATTGCATCACAGACGTGGAGGATATAATAGTTAAGAATTAAAAATTAAGAGTTAAGAATTAAAGTTAAGTGTGTGAAGAGACTTACGGATAACATATCGTCGAAATACATCGAGGCAGCCAACCGTCTGCGTCCAAGCAACTCTCGCCGCAGGGTCATTGCCTACGTCGAAAGCTATGACGACATTGTCTTCTGGCGCACGGTGCTTGATGAGTTTGAGAGTCCCGAAGTCACCTTTGAAATCATGCTCCCCTCGCGCACTAACTTAGGCAAAGGCAAGAAGAATGTTCTCTCGAACCAGTTGGGGAACGACCAGTTTGGGAAAGCCCTCATCGCATGTGTCGATGCCGACTACGACTTCTTGTTACAAGGGGCTACGAACATATCTCACGAGGTATGCAATAACCCGTTTGTCTTCCATACCTATGTCTATGCCATCGAAAACTACCAATGCTATGCTCGCGGACTGCACGAGGCCTGTGTCATGGCAACCCTAAACGACCGCAAGCTGATGGATTTGGAAGCCTTCATGCAGGAATTCAGCGTCATTGTCTGGCCCCTTTTCGTGTGGAACGTGTGGGTGTACCTTTACAACTGCTACAGCCGCTTTACCCTCATGGACTTTGCCAACATCATCACCCTTTCCCCCATCAATCCCAACCATCCCGAACGGGCTTTAGAACAGCTTCGCCATCAGGTCAACCGCAAGATAAACTGGATGCAGCAACACTATCCCCAAGGCAAGCAAACCTATAAGCCCTTGCGCGAACGCTTGCTCTCGCTGGGTCTCACACCCGAAACTACATACCTTTACATTCAGGGGCACACGCTGTTTGAGAATGTAGTCACGCCTCTGCTGACTCCCATCTGTACCCTATTACGCAAGGAGCGTGAGGCAGAAATCCGCCGCAATGCCATCCACACACAGCAACGACAGAACGAACTATCGTGCTACCAGCATCGTCAGTCGTCAATCGATCAGATGCTACGCAAGAGCACTCGTTTTCTACAGAGCGAACCTTACCAACGATTGCATGCCGACCTTCAATCCTTCGTCAGCACACTTACTCCCAATAACTTGCGCACCCTTCCATCCGAATAGCGAATCAGTTGGAATCCCCTGTGGTTGGCAGACACGCGTTGTCCCAATAAATTATAGTAAAAAGTTTGTTGTGTTCTTGTTGTTGATGGCAGTTCAGTTATTCCATCGGTACTAATCGTGAACTCCCCAGTGGCAAATGTAGACCCCACAAACTGGGTATTCACTCCCTGCACGCCCCAAGTATAGTGTCCACTAGGTAATACCAACTGCGTCTTTATAGCTGTACCACAATTGCCCAATGCCATAACCTTACGCTGCCCATTCAGTTCGCCGTCAATGTAGGCTCTCACATTACCCAACAGACGTCCCGCTTCATCACGGACATACACTTCGTAGGTGCTACTGGCCGCTCCGCGCTTCCAGCTCAACGTAACCACATTCCCTTCAACCAAGCTCTCCAACTGTGTGGGCATGGCCGTTCCGCGTGAAGCATTATTGGGATTCAGGCTCACGGATAGTAAGTTTCCCTTCATAAAAGGAAAAAGATGGTCGTCCGTAGTATTCCCCAATGTCACTAAATCCGTTGCCCCGTCTCCGTTCCAGTCAAGAAATGCCGTTACAGCCTCCGCCCCTGTCCCATAACGAAACTTATGTGAAAATACACCGTTGTTTCCCATCCACAATCCCCCTGTTGTAACGCCCAATCCATCATGCTTGCCCTGATAGAAGAAGTCTGGATAACGGTCGCCATTCCAGTCGAACAGCTGTGCCGTTCCCACCGCACAATAATCATTTAGGAAAATCGTCTTTAGGGGGTTACCCACCGTAAAATGTGCCGTACCATCGTTTAGGCAGCGGACAGCGCCCTCGGTCGTGGTGCACACAATGTCCAGCGCGCTGTCATCGTTCACATCAGCAATGGCCACTCCCCCATCGGTTGGCACAGGACAAGCCAACCGCCAATTCGTTGGACTGAAGTTCCCATACCCATCGCCTAAGAACAGCTCTGCCGCAGTAGTGGAATAAGCAAAGAGGTCTGTTACTCCGTCGGCATTGAAGTCGGCAGTCGCAACCTGTGTATAAGCGATAGATGTATCTGCAAATGTACCTGTTTGGAAAGTCCAGTCACCGATGGCTCTCAGCACCACGTTCCTACCCTGCGGTCCAACAGCAATAATGTCTGGCCTTCCATCACGGTTTACATCAGCCACAGTTGCAGCAGTTAGTTCTGTAAAACTTGCTCCATACAAAGTTACATCAGCTTTTTGAAACACGCCCTCTTCCGTCGGCACATATATACCATTCCCTGCACCGTGCGGGCTGGTCGTCTCATGGGCTTTACCCAGCACCAACAGTTCCAGTCGTCCGTCACCGTCGAAGTCTGCAGGCGTTACATTAGGGTCAAGCCCTGTCTGTATGCAACATTCGGTTTTCTCCCACTTACCCTCGGCATTGCGTCGCAGCACAGTGTTCCAGGGAACAATCATCTCTGTTTTATCCTCCTGTTCCCCTGCCACCAACATATTCATACGTCCATCGCCAAACAGGTCGACAGGAATCAAAGTGCCACGCCTGGCACCCCATTCCTCGTAGACTTCGTCCACATCCAAGCTATAGGGCGAAACCACGGGGGCATCCAGTTTCTCTGACGAGGCACCCTTACCCTCAATGTAGGGCCAGCCACCTTTCCACTTCACCTCATCCAGCCACACCACACGACCTCGGTCGGGGTCACTACGCATGTATCCGTGATAAGTCATCCATGTGCGCCCCTCCTCGTCTTCTATGATACGTGAGTTGTGTCCAGGGGCTATGCACGGTTCATTCGAAGTTAGGAAAAGTTCATAGGCATTGTCCATCATGCCCTTGCCGTCCTTGGTCGTATATGGGCCGAATACCGATGTCGACCTACCCACCACGGTCTCATAGGTGCTGTTCTCACCTTCGCAACAGGCTCCAATGCTGCAGAACAGATAGTAGTATTTACCTCTTTTGTAGATGTATGGTGCTTCGAAGCGTGTACCGGCAATTTGCCGTTTAACATTGATATTCTTCACGGCCAGCCCGTCTGCAGTCAGTTCTATCAGCCAAATACCGTTCCAACTACCCCATACCACGTACTTACGACCGTTAACCTCGATATAGTTCGGATCGATACTATTGTTCACCCCAACCTCGGAACTGGTAAACAGTTTGCCGTCACCCACGATGGAGTAAGGTCCCTGGGGGTTATCGGCTGTTGCCACACCAATGGATGCAGTATCACCGCCTCCCCACTTCGACAGGGCAAAGTACATCACGTAACGTCCGTTCTGCTTTGTTACACAAGGTGCCCAATACACGCTTACGCCCTCCACGAAGGTAGGGCGTACGCCCCCATCGAACACTTGCCCCATATAGGTCCACGAAGTCATGTTCTTCGAACGGTACACATGTTCGGCTGTCGAAAACAGGTAGTAATATCCATCATTTCCACGAATGATGGAGGGGTCTGGTGCATCCTCCGAGATAATGGGATTCTGGTACGTTGCAGCCTTTGCACTGCCGACCATAAACATTATCATCAGAAGGGCAAAGGGGAAGCGTCTCATTCTTATTCTATTTAATTAGTATTCTGTTTTATCGGCTTTCTCAGACCAGAGGCGGAAGGAGTGGAGGGCTTCATCGCGAAGCATGGGAATAATGGGAACGGTACGTTGATCGAGTGGACGGTCAAGTTCTTCGTAGATGAAGTCATCAGCAAACTGAATATCGCGCGCGTCCTTGCGTGTATTACCATAATAAATACGGCTAATGCGTGCCCAGTAGATAGCACCCAAGCACATTGGGCAAGGTTCGCAAGATGTGTAGATGACACATCCCGAGAGGTCGAAGGTGCCCAGTTTCCGACAAGCCTGACGGATAGTGTTGACCTCGGCATGGGCCGTTGGGTCGTTGTCGATGGTAACGCTATTGCTGCTGCCAGCAACGATTTCACCATCGCGAACGATTACGGCACCAAATGGGCCACCACCACGTTCCACACTCTCGTTGGCCAGTCGGATGGCCTCACGCATAAACTGCTTATCTTGTTCGGTTATCTGTATCATAATGGAATTCGTTACTATTTGATGACTACTTTACGTCCGCTATTGATGTACACCCCATGCTTCGAAGGCTTTCCTGCGAGACGGCGACCGTCGAGTGTATACCATTCCGATTGGGAGGGCGCATTTTGAAGATTGAGCACCTCTATCCTATCGGAGATGTCGTCTACGCCAAAATTGAGGAAGAAGCTCTTTACATCAGCTTCTACATCATTCTTCAGCTCAAAATAAGCGCGGAAGGGGTTGATGGTAATATTAGCACCCGGAGAGTAGAGAACGCTTTGGGAGTCTTTGGTGCTGAGATAGAGCTTACTTTTATCGTGAGCATCAAGTGTAACAGGCGAGAAGCAACCCTTAAAATCGGCATAATCGGTAGTGGCATCGTTCAATAACTTATTGACCGTCACATCCATGAAAACAGGATTAGTGAGATTGCCAATTGAGTTATCTGTCCACTTAACGATGTAGGGGTTGCCAGCCTCAATGTTAGTGGCATTCTCGAAATTCAGCGTAAGTGTGTTTTCGGAGAGGTCAGAACTGGTAAGCGTCATTACCTTAGCACCCGCAATGGGCGAATAACCCGAAGCACCCTCAGATATTCTGAAGGGCAGGCACAGCGTGTTCCAATACCCATCTGCATAGAGTGTGCGACCATTGAGTAGGATGTGTTCTTTCTGCCCATCCTTTTCAGAAAGCGTCGCGCTATTATCAGCAGCGTTGGCAAGGGCTATGGGTTTAGCGCTACTCGTATAAGGAACATCGTCAGTGGAGCCGTTCATGTAAAAACAACCAGAAACAGTACCTCCATTATTTCCATAAATGGGATATGCCTTCGGATGTTCGCTATCTCCATTTGTAATAACGGAGGGTTTCATGAAACAATTATTGACTGTACCTTGATTGTACCCCACAATTCCACCAATGTAGATTTGTGATAAATCAGAATAGACACGTCCCAAATTGTAACAGTTTTGTAAGCTTCCTCTATTTTCTCCAACAATACCTCCTATTCTGGCATGTTCATAATTACGTCCTGTAACAGTTGCGGTATTTGAACAACCCAAAATAACACCATTGTTCAAGCCTGCTATAGAACCATGACAGCTGGCATTTTCACCAGGATTAGTACTTATATCCATGAATCCATTTCTGATGTGTACATCCTTCACTGTACCACCAGAAGCTACCTCTCCGAAAAGTCCTGTGGCCACGTTGGAACCTCCATCTGCATAGAGATTGGAAATGGTGTGCCCGCCACCATCAAACGTGCCCGTAAACGGATGAGTTGTTGTGCCTATAGGAGTCCAATTAGAAGTTTGAGGATCAACAGGGACTTGGAGATTAATGTCTACATTGAGAGTAACAGTTAGGCCAGTGTAAACCTCACCACCATTGACACTCGTGGCAAAACTCTGGAAATCATCCACGCTGTTAATCGTAGTAACTATTGTTGCCTTAATCGTCAGACCTACGGCCAAGGCCGCAATCATGCAAATTGCTTTCTTCATTGTTCAAATTGTCAAATTAACTATTCTGCGAATTTGGGGCGATAGATACCGCTATCGCCTGTGGGAGCCACGGAAGGGTCGAATTGTGCCCAGTCCTTGATGGTGTAGATGCGATGTAAACGGTCGCAATAATAGCTCAGGCTCACCATCTGTTCATTGCTGTTTCCCATTATCGTGAGAGGATAAAACACAATACCCATGTTGGACATCGGAGGCGTGACGGCACGTACCTCGCCATTGATGGTGGCACACATGAGGTCGGCACTGCTTTGATAGGCTGCCAACGTGTCGCCGAGTTGCACCTGAAGGCTCATCGGAGGTAGGTCAAAGGAAGAATTTTTGGGAGCCACCCAAGTCGTGGGACGCGCATCTTTACCAGTCTGCAAGGCTGGTGTCACCTCATCGTCGCCACAGCTCCCCACCATGAGAGTGAGGGCTGTGATTGCAACGGCGAACAATATTCTCTTTTTCATCGTAATCGTAATTTGAAGTTATTTTATGGTTACCTTAGTATTGTTGTGGATATATATGCCACGCTTGGTGGGTCGCTTATCGTAGCGAATACCGCTGAGCGAGTACCATCCGTTGCCATCCATCTGATCTGTGGAGAGGAAGCTAATAGCTGTGGGCTCATCGAGAGAACCCAACGCTGCATCAGGAATGTAGCTCAGCTTGCTGTCACCAGTGACGGCAATCACTTCGTTATCGCGCTCGATGATGAAGGCCAGACCAGTAGTGCTACTTTCCTTGTCACCCACGCTGAGGAAGAACAGTCCCTGCGGGTCTGCCTCAGCAATGCCACAAGCCTCAGCACCACGATAAGCTGTGAGACGGTCACCAGGCTGCACCTCTATACCATCAGCAACGGCTATGACGGTCATGCTGGTTGAGCTCGTGTTGACATAGTGTGGAGTTTTTTGCTTTCCTATACCGCCATAGCGAGAAGCGCCGAAATAAGTAGGATAGTAGAATTGGACTTCATTGTCAGCGTTATGCTTCAGCATATATCCCTCACCTACACGCAGGAACTGCAGGGTACCTCTCCACGAACGATTGTTGGAAGCATCGGTCGTAAGTACGGCAAATTCGCTCTGGCTCTTGATGATATCACCCACCGAACCCATGTCAGCATATTCAGCCAAGGCTGTGCCTATGGGCAAGTTGAGGTTAGAGACGTAACCAATGCGGTTCCAGCCCTTCTTCACGACAATAGGATTGTAGCAGATGGAGCCCGCGATGTAGGCTATCTTATCATTATTCGAGTAGAAGCGATACATCTTACATGGGTCAATCGTCACGACAGAGTCGGCGCAGTCCCAAGAATAGATATACGAACTTGGGTTGTAAGGATTGCGACTGGACTTGTAGCTCAACAGGCTGAATGTGCCGTCAGAGCGCTCTGCCTCCAGTGCATCGCCCACCTGCCACTTCGTAGAATTGTTCAGCACTTCCTTGACCACAGTATCAATGGGTTCTACATTGAACGATACCCAGTTCCATCCCTTACTCAAATTGACAGCCTGCACAACACCATTGTTGGTGTAGAACTTAACGGGATTTGTAGAAGATCCGATGATGGTATCGCTCTTGAATGTTATGATATCGTTTGGCATCATCTGATAAATAATACCAGAAGAAGCATCGAAGAACTCGAAGTACAAGGTAGAAGCACCATAGTTGGAATTGTAGATATTCAGGAAGGCCAGTCCTTCGTTTACGTTGGCAGTAGAGCCTGTCTCAAGATGGGCTACACCCAACAGACGGTGGTCATCGTTGAATACCGCCAACATATCCTCGCTGTCGTGTGCCACTTCCTCATTGATTATCACTTGTCCCACAAGGCTCATGGAGATGTTCGTGTGCAGGAGTGCTTCGTCAACAGCCCAATCGGGTTTCACACCACGCACCTTCAGGCTTACGGGCAGTGGTTCATTCATGCCGTCCTCGCCGACAAGATTGATTACCTCCTCGAAATTACCGATATTGGTGTACGGAGAAATGGTGAAGGTAACGGTTTCCTCGTCGAGGGCACCCACTGTACCACTTGTTTCGGATACAGACATCCAAAGAGGCAGGCCTTCGAGTGAGTAATGGAGTGATTTGCCGCTCAGGTTCTTAATTGTAGCCGTGAACGTTGTCTCCTCGCCATACTTTGTCGTGAGGTTCAGATGTTTGTCACTCCAACGCAACGGGTTGCGATATACATAGAGATCCATCATAGCAGGCGAAGCCATCAGGTTGCCCTGCAGGTCGGCCACTTCCTTCACAATGACATATACGTTCGTTTTCTCTATGCTGTTAGCTGGCACATCAAGGTTGATGAGCAAGTCCTTGGTGTCAGCCACATACGAGAACTTAATATTCTCCATTTGCTGGTTGTCACGCATGGGAGCATAGAGCGTACGGTCGAAGCAGCGTGCCATATCTTCGTCAGAGACGATAGTATCGCGCTGGCTGGTGTATTCGCCCGCAGTCTTATCCTTGTAGCGTTTGAGGCTCACACCAGAAGGCATCAGGCGCAGGTCATTGTCCGACTGGCGCTGGCTCTCCGAGAAGCTCAGGTAAGCCAACAGTCCCATTTCCATACCCGTAGGAGTATTGTCTGCAAAGGTCTTGATACCGTTCTCAGACAATGCCAACTCCATCATACCAATTTCGTCGATGTTACCCGTGATGGGATTCTCAATGATTTCGCCATCAACATAGGTAGCTCCAGCTGCAAGGAAGTTGCCGCTAATGCCACCCAGAGTGTCCACTGCAAAGGTATTGCACAGCTTCTTGTCGAGATAGAGGCTTCCTACATTACGTGAACGATTAACTGTGAGAGCTACATGATGCCACTGTCCATTGCAAACATATTTCGTACTATTTACGTTAAATCCGCCAAGTCTCAAATCGAGCACACCATTGGAAATACCAATGCTGAAATGATTCTTAGCGTCCAGTTCATCCTTTGCACGTCCGTTAGCCAACAGCGTACCATCTATATCCGTAGTGCGGAACCAGAACATCAAAGTGTAGTCTTGATGCGCATAGCGGTTGAAAGGTCTTGGATTCAGACGGAAACCTTTCTGTCCATCCAGCTTCATGCCAATGCCAGAAGGCATCTTCCACGTGGTACCCCACAGCAAGAGGTCACTGCCGCCAACCATACGATTGTAACTGTAATTACCCTCGCCCTCGTTCAAAGGATAATTGTCGAGCAGACCCAGTTCATAACCCGTCAAGGTCTTCTGTCTGTAGTTGTCCATCTCGCTGGTGGTGAGAGCACGGTTCCATAAGCGGAACTCCAACATCTCGCCCTCGTATTCCACACTTTCTTTCAATATACTATCGTATAATGACGCACCCAATATCAGTTCACCATATCCATCATAGGTGTGCGGATAGGCAAACTCACCCACCTTGGCAGTTCCGTCATAGAAACGGATATATGTCCGTCCTCTTTCCAAGTCTGTATCGAAGACGTAGAACACCTCTTCCAATCCGTCGAATTGACAGGGTTCTTTTGCCACATATACAAAAGCGGGAAGCGTATCGTTGAACTGAAGAGCAGCAGTCATACGATGGTCTGACGTTAGACCCAGTTCCAGCCTCTGATTGTCCTCACCATGCGAGAACACAGTCATTGCCTTTCCATTGTCAGCAGGGTTGAGCATCACATCCACGGTGAATGACTTTCCTTCCAGGTTTCGTGATGCATTTGAGATAGCAAAACTACTTCCGTTGAATCGCAGGGATGTGGACAGCGATACATTGCTTGAATTGGTCTGACCAATCACCTCGAAGTTGTTGACAGGTGAAAGGTAGTTGCCGGCAATAGGTTCGGAGAAGCGTAGCATAATGTCGTCGCCGATTCCCAGGACACCATCCACGGGCTGTGGCGTGCCAAATATTTGCGGACGACGCGTGTCCTTGATACCCTTCAGTATGTTGCTGGAGTTTGTCAGGTAACCGTTTCCGTGACGGCAGAAGGTGACGGCACGCAAGTCATAGTACTGCTCAATGGGGTCTTTCTCTCCATAGAAGGCCGCATCGATGTATCCGTCATGTTCCATCAACTTACGTTCGCCGCTGGCCAGTTCCATCAAAGCCTTACCCTCATCGTCATTGCGATAATATGAGCAGATGTTCACCCAATCCTTATCGCCCTGGTTCGAGAGCTTATACTGGAACTCGATGTGGTCAAAGTTGCGGAAGTTGACGTCAAATCCGTCAATATGCACAGGCAGGTAGTATGCCTGACGTTCGTCGTCATAGGCCGATTCTGTATTCACTACCCATTTGTCACCAGGTTTCGAGATGTTAATCTTTCCAGCAGCAGGAACGAAGTGAGCCGAGATGGTCACTGTCTCAATATGCTGTATATCCTCCTCGTCCATGAATGAAATGGCAATGTCCTCATAGTCGTATTCAGCACCTGCATATACCTCCACCTGTTTCTCTATGATGGTGTTAGGTTCGAGCCAGAGGTCAATACCACTACCCGTCAACGGACATCCGTCGATGAGCACCTTGGCACCCTTTGAATTCGACTCATCCTCGAGGTAGTACTTCAGTTCGTTCTTTACACGCAATGGAAGTTCGCTCTCGTTAGTCATGTAGATTGTGAAGCGTGCGGGTTCGCCGTATGGGACATTCGACACACTGGCCTCCTTAGCCCAGATGCGCAGTTTGTTAATCTGTACGGTTTTCTGGTCGAGTACCATTCCAGGATTGTAGAAGATGGTACGTCTCTCGTCCTCCCAAGGCGATGCTGTGGCACCACCCAGCGTGCGATAGACGAAGTTGCGGTAACGAGGTACACTCTTCAGTGCTTCTATATAACTGGTTGTGTTACTGCTACCCTTGTGTCCATTATAGATTTCCTTCAGGTGTTCTTCTACTTTCCTATAATAAACACCCATGTCACCTACCTTGTAAAGTTTCTCCAGACTGTCAGCACTAACTTCAGGAGTACGATATACTGCAACAGTCAGGTTCGACTTACGGCTGCAATCCAGCGTAAAGCCAGCTTCCTTGTTATAAGTGGAATCAACACCGTTTAAGTAATTGAAATCGAATCCGAACAAGGGGGTTAGTTTAATACTGAAGAACGTGCCACCAACCCTATATACCACCTCATGAGGGCCTGAACTATTCCTTTCCTTTCCATCCTTGTTATCTGCGCCAAGACCATCTTCACCCGTAAGACTGACGGAAGAAGGCAGGCTCCAGTAACGGTGTTGTCCGGTAGTCGTACAGAACGACTCACTATGGTCTATACTGCTGGCTCCGTCGAAATCATAGACTTTAACCAATTCCGAAGCTTCCAGTTTTTCCTTTTCATTGGCTGCGATGAAACCTGTCCAAGTCTGTATCTGAGTATTAAGAGCCTGAATGCTGTCGCTCCACTGGTTGGTCATCCCAGCAGGATAGTATGACTGGTAACTATATCCGAACTTCGGATTGTCAGTTCCGACCTTGCTCACATAGACAGGAAGTTTTTTATTATTAGCCAAAGCTTGGGCATAGTCTGCGGTAGTAAGCGAGTCGAGCAACAAGGCGTTTCGAACACGGATGAGACCCGGGATAAGTTCATCCAGCAGATAAGCCTGAGAGTGGATGAATGTCGAGTTAAGCTTGCTTTGAACCTGCAGCACTTCGTCGCGGATGAGGTAGATAGAATCCTTATTCTCTGCATCCCAACCACTTGCCAAAATCTTGGCAGTACCCATGACATCAAACTTGTGACCGTTCACTTCTACTTCGCCACCCATACCAGGCTTCAGTCGTCCGAGTGCGCTGCTGTTTACCACGCGAACGGCAATGGCATCCTCCACAATGACGTTATCCGTCATACCGATGTAGAGGTCGGAATTGGCACCAATCTCGCGTTCGCTGTCGCTGGTGGAGATGCGGTCTGTGGTTTCAAATTCGTACTCATAGCTCCAGTCGTTATAGTATGAGGTTGCCAAATCGTAGGAGAGCGAGGCGTGATTGTCGCTTGAGTGGATGGTTCCGGCTGTAGAGCCTGAACCTGCACCACCCCACAAGCCGACGTAATAATCACTACCTGAACCTATTCCGATGCCGATATTGACACCCATTTGCACAGTGTAGTCACACGAGTAGCTATAGCTGAATTTTGAGCCTGCTTCGATATATGCAGAGCTGTTGGAACCTGGTGGGTCACGCAGGATATCCACGAGGTGAGTGTTTTGTCCTGCAATGATGCGCCGTCCTTGTGGCTGAGTCAATGCTGCCATCACGTAACCTTCAACAGGCTCTATGTCGTAATAGCTACCATCGTAAAGCAGGGTGAAGTCCATCTTGCGCAGAGCCATATCTCCTTCGAGTGTGAAGGTGGTATTCTGTGGTGTGAACAGATAAGTGCCCTGTCCCAAACTATCCAGTTCCAGTGAATCGGTTACGGCGGTACCTACCAAGCCATTGCTGATATAAACCTTTCCGCCATCGAGCTGCACTACATCCAGCTCACCCAGTTGCTCATTATTCTTCCGGTATTCCTCACGTGCCGAAAGCAGGAAAGGCACAGGAGCACCACCCATAAAGACGGGATATCCGAGGCTGTACTTGCCGTCCTTCCACAGATAAACAGTATCGCGCACACCCGCATTATCCATAGAGGTGTACTGCTTCAGACCGTAATAGCGGTCCTGTGTGCCGTTGAATTGCCAGATGTCGAGCGTGGGCTGGTTGTGGAAGATACGCGAGTAAGTGGCAGTATCGCCATCGGCATAATCGTTCAGGTCCACCGTCTCGCTCACCATACCCGTCTGGAACAGAGTGGGATAACCCTTGGCATAAATCTCCGTAACCTTGAACTTCACAGGATAGAAGGGCACCATGTATTCACCTGTCTTGGGATCGGGATGAATCACAATGCGATGACGATAGGCTTCCACTGTGGTGGTGTCATTCCTACCATGAGCATATTTCTCGTGACGCTCCGTTACTGAAGCGTTCAACTGGTCGCGTACAATCCAAGAGGTATTGTCGCCCTCGAGTTGGAATACCATAGTGATATCATCGCCCAGATTGTTCTTCGACAACGACTCGCCCAGAGGCAACTGGCCTTGGATGTTACCACCCACGACGCGACCCTGCAGGTTCACCTTCGTCTCATCCCACAGATATATCTCGCTTACGTTCTTCTTCCAGTTGTGCCAAGTAGAATCTGGCTTTGCATCAGGAGTGATGTAGAAGCCCTGGTTCTTGAAGACGTGTCCGTCCTTCACCACCTGTATCTGGTGGCTACCTTCTGGTACGCTCACTTCGAAGGCACCCTGGTTGTTGGTAGTTACAGGCTTACCGTTAGAGTTCATCACAGGCACACCGTCGCGCAGGAAACGCACACCCGATACGGGAATGCTGCTGCCATCATAGAGCACGTATCCAGAGAAGATGTAGTAGTTCGTTTGGGTGAATATGATGTTGGTTTGCAGGTTGATGTCCTCGTCGAAGCTAATGAGCTGGGAATCGAACGAAGCTGTGTGAGTCGGGTCGGTAACAGAAAGCGAATATGTGCCACTCTTCTGATAGACAAGTCCACCTATCTCGAAGAAGCCCGTACTGTCTGTCTCGCAGCTCAGCACCTCTGCGTTGCTGATGTTTCCCACAGGCTCTGCCGTAACGGTGTAGCCAGGCATACCTATGCCGTTTGCCAAACGGACGTAGCCGCGTACCATACCTGTGGCACGGCATGCACCTTCCTTCTGACCACGACTGACGTTGTCACCCTCACACTGGGTCACGCCCTCGATGATGTAGATATAGCTATGCTGCGGACGTACATTGCGGTCAACATAGGCCGTCTGGTTGTAATTGTCCTCCAACACCTTTATTTCGTCAGGAGTCAGTTTGTCGTAGCGCAGGATACGGTAGTAGTCGGCAGACCCTCGCTTGCATTCCCATTTCAGGGAAACGGCATTCTGAAGGGTATCGGCAGTGATATCGCCAATCACCACATTGTTGTCGAACTTATAGATAGCCTGTTCGCCCGTTTCAGCCTTCACAGCGGTAAAGCCTGCCTCAAAGGAAAGTGGCAAAGTGGATTCGCCACGCTCTACTGTCATCACAAAGTTGTGATCGACGCACGCGGTAGTCAGGTTGAGGTATACCTTCCCTGCATTGCGTTCGTCGTTACTGATTTCGCGACGTTCGGTATAGCGTACCTCGTCATCTACTGTTTTCTCAACACTGAGCACCACTTTGGCACGATTATCCCAAATGAGATTCTTGTGAGCAGCCTCATCTGATATAGTCATGATGGGAACAGCATTCGAACCCAGCACCTGCCAATTGCTGTTGCCTAAAGCGGCAGCCAATTCATCAGCAGGCTTTCCATCGGCTTTATTACACTCGCCCCAGTTGTTTGAGTTGTAGTTGTTCGTGCCGCCAAAGCACTGGGGACTACCCGTGTATTTGTAGTTAGCCCCTGCATGGGCGATGTTGGTGTAAGACCCCTGTTCCAGACAGTTCCTTACATCAGTAACGGCACCAGAGTTCTGCCAACCCACGAAGGCTCCGGCGTATGTGTTGTTCATATTATCCCTTTGGGGTATATTGATGGCTGTAAGTGTACCATCGAAGAGGCAGTTTTCTACATCTATTGTGGCATCGCCACCATGTCCTACAATACCGCCCAAGTGAGACTGGTTGTTGCTGTTGCCTGCGCCTTTGACGTTGGTTGAGACGTGACAGTTCTCAATCTTAAGATTTGTTACATATTTACCAATACCACCCACCAGACCAGCAGAGTGTAGACCACCCACGACAGTACCCACAACATGCAGGTTACGGATTGTCGTGTAGCCGGTTACGAAGCGGAAGGGCGCCCAACTATCATAATATGTAAGTTCATTCGACTCTTCCTGGTCCATATCCACCGTCAGCGTGTGTCCGTTACCTTCGAAGGTTCCCTGATATTGATCCTGGCCAACGGGCAATTTAATGGTAAAGTCGGCAGCCATCACAGCATCAACCTTACTCTTTCCCTTGGACTCTGCCACCAACTGTATGAAAGTATTCCAGTCCGTAGAGTCGCGCAGTACGAGGCGGTTCTGAGCGTCGTATTCGTGTTCTACTTTATTGTAAGCAATTGCTCCACCTGACATTATGGGCACAACATCCGTACCATCCACCTTCCACTGGTCGCCCAGGGCCTTTGCCAGTTCCTCGGGCATCATACCAATTGCCGAGGTTCCCTGAGCCGTGCCGTAAACCTGAGTATAGTAGTTGCTCGACGACACTCCCTCATAAGCTCCGCAGAAGGTGTAGCAGGATTCAGAAGCGGTACGTATTTCCTTCGGAGCAAACAGGCAATGCTCCATATTGAGCTTGTTTCTATAGGCATAGGTCACTAATCCACAATTCGAATAGCTCTTCTCTCCAATAATGCTGCCGTCGAAGAGACAGTTCTGAAGAGTGATTGGCATCGAACTTAATGATAAACCCGTGAATCCCGCAATGACGGTTTGGCCTTCCGCCGAAGTCTTGATAATCACGGACGAGCGGCAATTCTGTAAGGTGACAGCGCCAAGAACCAGGCCAACGAATCCTGAATTGCTCCCGCTTGCATTCGTAATGTTTCCCGTTATATGCAGATTCTTGATGGTGACATCCTTGACAATGCGGAATGGCGAGGCAAAATCCACTGTATAGTTTATATTCAGCGTATGTCCATTGCCGTCGAAGCTACCGCTATAAGGCATATTCTGATCAACTCCCACCCGGACTTGACTGTCACCGAGGTCTATGTCGTTGGCCATGACGGCATTAAGGTCATTCTTCCCGCCGTTCACTAATGCGGCAAATTCTTCCCATTCCTCTCTGTTGTGCAGAACGAAGCGTCCATCCTTGTCATACTTCTGTGGTGGAGCACCTAAGCTAAAGTCCAGTGTCACGGGATGCGAGGCATCGTCCCATGTACCAGAGCGACCAACGCTGGCATTGCTGATGGTGGGAAGTGCCAGCGTACCAGACAGTTTGACCATAGCATATCCGCTCTGCTGACTCCAGTCCCAAACAGCTGTAATGACACGTCTTACCCGGTAATAAACATCCTTGCCCTGATAGGCAGAAAGCAGAGTTTCGTCCGGGAAACTGTACTCCGTACTCTTCTTGTCGTAGTTCACCTGTCCCAGACTCATCCACTGATTGTTGGTTGGGTCGCCTGTCACGTTGCGTTGTATCTCCCAAGTGTCAGTAGCTGATATTTCGCCCCATTGGCTATTGTTTATGCCCCAGGAAACCAGGACTTTTCCACTGGGCTGTACGGTTGCCGACAGGCGCTTGGGCTGGTGCAGTATAGGCAAGTCTATCTTTGCCGATTGGGTTGTCTGCGTCTTCTTCTCACTGTCCACGTATGTGGATTCTATATAGAAGTCACGCACACAGACTTCGGCGGGAAGGTAAACGAAATCGGATGTGTTGGTACTCAAGGTTACAGTTTTGCTTACTTCCGTCTTACCCCAATACACTTCCTTGTAATAGGCCTTCATGCTCTGTATGTTGCTTGCAGCAATCATGTAGGGCACCATCATCTGGTTGGGATGTCCTGCATCGTAGGAGATGATGGGATCCATAGCCATAGGCTTTTGCAACTCAGGAGCCGAGGGGATGGTCATGGTGCTTGGGGAGATGGAAATCCATTCATTGGATTCGAATGCAGAGTTTCCGTTATGATGGATGCTCCACGAGATGGTCACCTTCTTGCCCCTGTACTTATAAGGGATGTCCCACAGCAGCTCGAAGGTGGCATAATCCTGATTCTCCACACATGGACACAAGTCTTTGCCCGTACTGGTGTTTACGCTGACGGCGCTGTAGCCACGGTTACGATACATCGTCATCGTTCCGTCCACACCTCTGCGATGCCATACATAGGGACGGTAGTCGCCTCCACTGATATCCTTTTCCGACTCGTAATAGAAGAGGGTTTCCTTGTCGCCTCCTTCTATCTGGATATAGACGGTTCCTTCCACAATCCAGCAGTCGTAGTCGTCCTTGTCGTAGAGGGGCATCTTCAGTCGCAGTTGGTTCGTCCCCTCCAGATTTACACTGTAGCGCCAGGTATCCACGAGATAACAATCACGTGCAGAAGCCTTTCCGCTCCACCCTAACATCATCAGAAAGACAGCCATCCAAATGGCTTTTTTCATCGATAATCCTGTCTTCATGGTTAAATTATTTATAATATTTGTGACAAATATACGCATTCTCGCGCACATACGCAAGCGAGACAAAAAAAATCCGCAACACGAGGCTGCGGATTTCCTTTTCTGCGACGATTCAGGGATTATGCCTGACGGTAGTTCTCTATGCTTTCGCTGGTCATGCGGGCTACGAGGGCGTTGTTCTTCTCAACATCAGCCTCAGCCAGGTTCACATACACCTGCAGGCTCTTGGCGAACAGCTCGGGAGCCTTGAACTCCGTTCGAGCCTGCTCCTGCTCGGCATTGCAATCCTGCTTGCACTGCTCTCGCTTAACCGCAGCCTTCGTGGCGTTCTGCAGCAAGAGGAGCGACATGATGACATCGCCTGTCATTTCGTAGAGGTGACGGGCACAAAGGTCGTGTAACTCGTCGTTCTGTGCATCCTTCACGGCAGCCGTGCAGGCGTTCAGTTTCTCTGCCATCTGCTTGATGCGGGCAACATACCCCTCGAACTCAGCAGCAACGGGCTCCTGCAGCATTTCCTCGATAACCTGAGCGTACATGCCGTTGGTGACGTAGCGGATGGCTGCAACGGTCTGCAACTGTGTGGTGCCTTCGTAGATGCTGGTGATACGTGCATCGCGATAGATGCGCTGGCAGGCATATTCCAGCATGAAACCGCTTCCGCCGTGTACCTGAATGCAGTCGTAGCAGTTCTGGTTGGCATACTCCGAATTCATGCCCTTTGCCAGTGGAGTGAAGGCGTCAGCCAGGCGGCTATACTTCTTCAGTTCAGCACGTTCTTCGGGCTCCAGTTTGCGCTCTCGGCTGATGTCTTCCAGTGCCTTATAGATGTCAACATAACGTGCTGTCTGATAGAGCAATGCGCGTCCTGCATCCAACTTTGCCTTTATGTTCGAAATCATCTCTGCCACAGCGGGGAATTCGATGATGGCCTTGCCGAACTGCTTGCGGTCACGAGCATAGGCAATAGCCTCGTTGTAAGCCGTCTGCGAGAGACCCACGGACTGGGCAGCGATACCCAGACGGGCACCGTTCATCAGCGACATCACGTACTTGATAAGACCCAGTTTGCGGTCGCCACACAGCTCACACTTTGCGTTCTTGTAAACGAGTTCGCAGGTTGGGCTTCCGTGAATACCCAGCTTGTTCTCGATGCGGCGTACGTCAACGCCTCCGTCGCGTTTGTCGTAGATGAACATCGACAGACCGCGACCGTCTCTTGTACCAGCCTCAGAGCGAGCCAGCACGAGGTGAATGTCAGAGTCGCCGTTGGTGATGAAACGCTTCGAACCGTTCAGTCGCCAGCAATCGTTCTCTTCGTCGTAGGTGGCCTTCAGCATCACGCTCTGCAGGTCACTACCGGCATCGGGCTCCGTGAGGTCCATGCTCATCGTCTCGCCCTTGCAGACGCGGGGAATGTACTTCTGGCGCTGCTCCTCGTTGCCGAAGCAATAGAGTGTCTCGATGCAGTCCTGCAGGCTCCAGATGTTCTCGAAGCCGGCATCGGCAGCGCTGACAAGCTCGTTGGCAGCGGTATAGACCGTCACGGGCAGGTTCAGACCGCCGTAGCGGCGGGGCATCGTCATACCGTTCAGGCCTGCCGAACGCATAGCCTGCAGGTTCTCGTAGGTCTTCGAGGCATAGCGCACGCGCCCGCCCTCGCAATGGGGGCCTTCGGCATCCACGGCCTCAGCATTCACGGCAATCACGTTGCCAGTGATGTCGCCTACGATGTCCAGCACCTTGTCATACGAGTCCATAGCGTCGGCAAAGTCCTGCGGAGCCTCATCGTACTGGTCCTTGTCCTCGAACTGACGTTCCTTGAGCTCAACTATCCGCTCCATTAGCGGACTATTCTCGAGCTCGAATTTAATCTCTTTTATATCACTATAATAATTCATAGAGACCCCCTCCCCGCTCCCCCTTTAGGGGGAGAGTAGAATGTGTTTTGTGGGGAGGCTTATTCTACTATCTTTGTTTATAATCTATTCGTAATGTAACCACTCCCCGCCCTAAAGGGAGGGGCAGGGGGGAGGGTCCTTACTTACTATTTTGTTTATAGTATTTTATCAACTTGGGAACGACCTCTTCGACGGTGCCGTTGATGACGTAGTCGGCGATGGTGTTGATGGGGGCATTCTCGTCGCTGTTGATGCTGATGATGATGCCCGACTCCTTCATGCCTGCCACGTGCTGGATGGCACCGCTGATGCCACAGGCGATATATACCTTGGGACGTACGGTGAGGCCTGTCTGACCAATCTGGCGGTCGTGGTCGGCAAAGCCGGCATCAACGGCAGCACGGCTTGCGCCCACCTCTGCATGCAGGACCTTTGCCAGCTCGAACAACTGGTCGAAACCTTCACGACTGCCCACGCCATAGCCGCCGGCAACCACGATGGGAGCACCCTTGAGGTTGTGTTTGGCAGCCTGCACATGGTGGTCGAGCACACGAACCACGTATGACTCGGGCGATACGTACTTCGACACTTCGGGATAAACCACTTCCTTGCGGCACGTTCCCTCGTAAACAGCCTTCTGCATCACACCAGAGCGCACAGTGGCCATCTGTGGACGATGGTCAGGATTAACTATCGTAGCCACGATGTTACCGCCAAAGGCGGGACGAATCTGATAGAGCAGGTTCTCGTAGGTCTTGCCCAGTTTCTTGTCCTCGTGCGGACCTATCTCCAGCTCCGTACAGTCGGCGGTAAGACCGCTGCCAAGCGATGAGGAAACACGGGGACCCAAGTCGCGACCGATGACCGTTGCTCCCATGAGGCAAATCTGAGGTTTCTCCTCGCGGAAGAGATTAACAAGAATCTCGGTGTGTGGGATGCTGGTATATGGGAAGAGTCCCTCGCCGTCGAACACATAAAGTTTGTCAACACCGTAAGGCAGTATCTGCTCCTCCACTTTTCCTTTAATGCCCGTACCAGCCACTACGGCCTGCAGCTCCACGCCCAGCGTGTTAGCCAACTTGCGACCCTTAGTCAGCAGTTCCTGAGATACATCCTGTACCTGCGTGCCTTCTATCTCGCAATAAACAAATACGTTGTCCATATCTCTTATCCTATAATTTTTTCGTTCATCAATTCCTGAATC
This sequence comes from Bacteroidaceae bacterium, assembly GCA_045220575.1. Taxonomy (GTDB): domain Bacteria; phylum Bacteroidota; class Bacteroidia; order Bacteroidales; family Bacteroidaceae; genus Physcousia. The sequence continues at coordinate 75,085 of JBGUVX010000038.1, read as the reverse complement.
AAACCGTTGATGTCAGCATCGGCGGCTGTCAGAGTTTTCGATTCCTTGGCCTTGAACACAATGTTCTGCACAGCCTTCACCTTGGTGGGCGAACCTGCCAGACCGCACTGCTGCAGGTCGGCATTCACGTCGGCAGTCGTCAACTGACCAATCTTCAGGTAGGCCTTCTTGCCGTACTGGTCGGCGTATGGCAACTCCTCGTAGCTGGTGCCCTGCGGCAGCTCCATGGGAGCAAGGGCACGCTTGTACTTCATCACCAGCTTGGCGTTGCGCGGACGACAGGGAGCAGCGCTTCCGTTCACCGTCAGCACACAGGGCAGCGGACTTTCCACCGTCTCCACACCGCCGTCGATATGACGGGTTGCGGTAATGCGAAGCCCCCCCTCGTTCCCCCCGAGTGGGGAAGACACTCCTCCCCTCGGGGAGGTTGGGAGGGGGCTGACTTCTTTAACCTCTTCTACGTATGTTATCTGGTTCAGCCCCAGCTTCTCAGCCACCTGAGGTCCCACCTGTGCCGTATCGCCGTCGATAGCCTGACGACCGCCGATGACGAGGTCAACATTGGGGCAAACGTGTTTGATGGCTGTTGCCAGCGCATAGCTCGTTGCCAGCGTGTCGGCACCGGCAAAGGCACGGTCGGTCAGGAGCCAGCCGCCGTCGGCACCGCGGAACATAGCCTCGCGGATAACCTCAGCCGCACGGCCAGGGCCCATCGTCAGCACATGCACCGTTGTGCCGGGGAATTGGTCTTTCAGTCGGAGAGCCTGCTCCAGAGCGTTCAAATCCTCAGGATTGAAGATGGCAGGCAGCGCGCTACGGTTCACCGTGCCCTCGGGGGTCATGGCATCGGGGCCTACGTTGCGCGTGTCAGGTACTTGTTTTGCAAGTACGATAATGTTCAATTTCATGCTTCTTTATATATTATATATAATGTATATTTTCAAAATCGGATGCAAAGATACAAAAAATTCGCGACATAATTGCACAAACTCCAAAGTTTTATGCAATCAACACCCCTCTTTTCTTACTTCAGCAGACGATAGGCCGCAGTTCGGCAGTCAGGCCGCGAGAGATGACGACGCGACAGTATCGCATCATGGCAGACGATAGTATCGCGTGAAGACATGCGACAGTATCGCGTGGACGCTACGACGCGTCACAATCCCCCACCCCAAGCGTCGCGTGCCCCTGTCCGTCAAGCTGCATACACTACGAGGTTATTCACTTATAACTTATTCACTTTGGACATCTGCATTCTGCAATTTACTTGAAACAGAAATTTTATATTATATATAAATATATAATATAAGATATAATTAAAATAAATTATCTCTCTACCATGTCTTGTCACCCCTTTCCCTCACGCCCTCCATCCCTTTCGGTTTTGAAAAACCTAAATGTCCAAAGTGAATAACTGAATAAGTGAATAACTTGAATAAGTGAGAGCAGAGCCAAGCTCGCTTGAGCTCTGCCGAACGTGAGAGTTATCGACGAAGTCAATAAGTTCATTTTTCTTTTTATCGTTTGGATATATGGGAAAATTTTCGTATCTTTACAGCGCATTTCAGAGGAAATGTCGCCTTTTCGCGCAATCCCTGGGCAATACGCCAAAAACCGCCCACGCGAATCAATTGAACCACACGATATTAACAAACTAAACAATAAAGAAATGAAAAAACATTTACTCAAAACAATTCTCTTGCTCCTATGCCTAATAACGGGCAGAGCAACCTCCGCCTGGGCGGATGGGACAACAGGCACCATTACCTTTGGCAAAAATAATGTGGCTATTAACTCACAAAATGTAACTGCTGCTGATACTCAAGGCAATAGCTGGACCATTACGACAGCAGGAACGACTTCCTTTACGTCAAATACCGCGTATTATCAAGTTGGTTCTTCTAATAAGCCTGCTACATCTATAACTTTCACCACGACATTGCCCGATGCAGTCAATGTTACGACAGTGAGTGCAAAATTTGGTGGCTTTAGCAATACAGCAGGAACTGTTACCTTGAAAGTCGGTGACACTACGGTTGGAACAGGTAGCTTGAATGCCACAAGTGATGTGACTGTATCTTCAACATCAGCAGAAGTTGGGAATACAATTACCGTGACTATTACAAATATCGCAAAAGGTGTAAAGGCTTACTATATAAGCTATACTTATTCTGCAGGTGGTGGCGGTGACACACCTACCACTTACACTGTCACTTACAATGCGAATGGAGCGACTTCGGGTGACGTTCCCACTGATGATAATGAATATGAAGAAGGTGACGAAGTAACTGTTCTCGGAAATACTGGTAATTTGGCCAAAACAGGCTGTGCTTTTGGTGGATGGAATACCCTAGCTGATGGTGAAGGAGACAACTATGACGAAGATGATACATTCGAAATCACAGCCAACACAACGCTCTATGCCCAATGGATTCCTTTTACCATCACAGCTCTTTCAAACAACGAGAGCTACGGTACGGTATCACTTAATGATAACGTGATTACGGCAACACCAGCAACTGGCTACACCTACGCAGACCCTGCTTACACGGTAAATCCTGACAATTCTGCAACCGTTGCTCAAGACGGCAACACATTTACTGTCACTCCTACTGCAGATACAGAAGTAACTATCAACTTCGAGATGCTGCCCACTTATACAGTCACATTTGGCGATGAGGGTTCCGTGACTCAGGAAACCCCTGGAGCCGAAGTGACGCTGCCCTCACGTGAGGCTATTAGCAGTTACACCTTTGCTGGTTGGAGTGAGACAAATGTTGAGACCGAAACGACAGATGCCCCCACCATTATTCCCGCTGGAGGCTATATCCCTACTGCTAACATCACGCTCTATCCCGTCTATACGAAGATTGAAGGCGGTGGTGGCACTGTCAACAAAACGGCAAGTGTGAATATCGGAACTTATGCTACAGCTAATAGTTGGATTAATAGTACACAATACGAAGAGATTACTATTGATGAAAATGTAACAGCTACAGCAGATGGTGGCGGTAACACAGGTAAGTATTATTCTTCTAATAGCTCATGGCGTTTATATGCTAATGAATCAGCCACTTTGAATATTGCCTTAGCCGAAGGAGAATTAACATCTGTAACTATAACTTATACAGGAAACAAGTTGACGTACAACGGCGAGGATATTACAAGCGGTACTGCAGTCAACGTATCTGGAAATTCCGCAGCCTTCGCTGTGAGCGGTTCATCTAGCAATTCCCAAGTTACAGCCATCAGTGTCGACTATACCATCTCCGGTGGTGGTACAACCTATTACTGGAGTGCTCCTGTTGCAGCAGCTGTAGAGCGTCCTGAAATTGTGGTTGCAGAGAATCCGTTTATGTTCTCTACAACAGCTACTATCACTTGTGAGACAGAAGGTGCTGCCATCAAGTATAGCTTCGACGGCGAGAACTGGAACAACTACGAAGAGGAACTGACCATCACCGAAGCTACAACCCTCTATGCCAAGGCCGTGAAGGACGAAACCGAAAGTTCTGTAGTGTCTGTCGAAATTACGAAGAATCTGGCTACGCCCTCCGTTACCATTGACGCAACGGGCATCACGAACACCAACGTGTATGACGGTACTGAAGCTGGTAGCCTTGCTGCAACAGTTACCTATAACGAAGAAGCCGTTGAGGGAGCTGCCGTAACTTGGAGCGGCAGCAACAACGAAGTTGCTACAATCGACGCTGAGACTGGTGCCGTAACACTCGTGGCTGCTGGTTCTGTTACCTTCACTGCCACCTACGCAGGCGACAGCGACTACGCAGAGAAGACAGCCACCTACAACATGACCGTCACCAACATCGACCCCAACGCTCCTGGTACAGAAAACAATCCTTACACCGTAGCTCAGGCTCGCGCTGCCATTGATGCAGGCGAGGGTGTTACAGATGTATATGTGGCTGGTATTGTTTCGCAGGTAGATAGTTACAATTCAAAGTACAGTTCAATTACCTATTGGATTTCCGAAGATGGTACTACTACTGACCAATTTGAGGTTTATAGCGGCAAGGGTATCGACGGTGCAAACTTCTCAAGCAAGGATGACATTCAGGTTGGCGACCGTGTTGTAGTTAAGGGTAATATTACCTTATATAATAGTTCAATTTATGAATTTGCTTCCGGTAACCAACTTGTCAGCCTCGTGCGCATTGAGAAGCCCGTTGCTCCTTCCTTCTCCGTAGAAGAGGGAACTTACACCGAGGCTCAGAGCGTAGAGCTCAGCACTTCCACAGAGGGCGCCGTTATCTACTACACAGTTGACGGTACAGAGCCTACGGCAGAGAGCACAGAATACACCAGTGCCATCGAAATCACCGAGACAACCACCATCAAGGCAATCGCCGTGAAGGACGATGTTGCCAGTGATGTGGCTACAGCAACCTATACCATTAACTATAATCCTTCCATCACCATTGCCGAAACCACCATCGATGCACCTGCAGAGGGTAAGGAGAACTTAGTGGCTCTCACATACGCAAACCTGACAATCAGTACTACGAATGGCTTCGATGTACAGTTCTATGACGAAGAAGACAACGAGACAGCACAACCCGATTGGATTGATGTTGAAGTTGTAGAAGACAATGGCGATTATAGTGTATTTTACACAATAGGAGCAAACGAAAGCACCGAAGCCCGCACGGCTTACTTCAAGGTCTTTGCAATGAATAATGAAGAGCCCGTTTATTCTGACCTCGTAACTGTCAACCAGGCAGGATTCGTTGTTGACTTCGTTACACTGCCCTTCGCATGGGAAGGTAGCTCTGAAAATGGAAAGAGTTCGTTAGAGACAATTACTGGTGTCACAACGAATAGCCTCGGTACTGACTACGCAGCAAGCAACGCACCTTATCGTGTTAAGCTCGACGGCACAGGCGACTATGTTCTGGTGAAGACCGACTGTCAGCCCGTTCTGGTTTCCGTTGACGTAAAGATGCTTGGCGGTGGCAACGAATCAACAATCACCGTTCAGGAGTCAGCAGATGGCGAAGTATTCACGGATGTTGAGGATTTGGTTATCAGCGGAGCGCAGAACACTGTTCTCTATCTCCAGACATCCAACGCATTCAAGGCAGATACACGCTACGTTCGCCTCTACTTCACCAAGGGAAGCAACGTGGGCTTGGGCGGCATCACGATTGAAAAAGCCTTCGATACCGTCACCATTGGTGCTGTAGGTTATACTACTTACGTTACTAAGCACAATGTTTCCTTCCCCGCAGAGGTTGAAGCATACATTGCCACCAGAGTAAACGAAAATCAGGAATACATATCACTGACCCAAGTATATGCTGCTCCGAAGGGAACACCAGTAGTTCTCAAGAATGATGAAAAAGAGTCTGGCACATATAACTACGAACTGGCTCCTGCCGCATCTACTGATGATGTTTCAGGCAACCTTCTCAAGGCTTCCGACGGCAGCGTTGTTAGTGACGGTACAAGCATCTATGCACTGGGTGTAGGCAAGGTTGCCCCCTACGAAGGCGTTGTTGGCTTCTATGTTGTCAAGGAAGGCCAGACGGTTCCTGCTGGCAAGGCTTACCTCGAAATATCAAGCGCTAGCGGTGTTAACGGATTCCGCTTCGTATTCGACGAAGAGACAGGCATCCAGGAGATTGGACAATTGGATAACATACAATATGACAATTGCTATGACCTGAGCGGTCGCCGCATCCAGAAGCCTGCAAAGGGCCTGTACATCGTGAATGGCAAGAAAGTATTCATCAAGAAGTAATGAAAGGAGGACAGAACAATGAAAAAGACATATAATGCACCTCAAATGTCAACTGAGTCGACAGAAACAATGGGAATACTTGCATTAAGTTTGGGAATGGACGGTTCCCAAGATAACGCCCTTAACGAAGGAGATATCCTCACCCACGGCAATATCAGTTGGGATATCTGGAGCGATGAAGACAACAAGAGCTGGGAAGAAGATTAATAACATACCCCTGTGTGCCCTCCCCCACTTTGGTGCGGGAGGGCACATGCTTTATTTACATACCACTATGAAAAGACAACTTTGGGCAAAAGCCATTCTGTTGCTGACGTGCTGCACCCTGATGGCTTGCCAAAGCAAGAAAGAGAGTGCCGTTGACCCCACAGAGGATGCAAGCCAGTTTGTAACGCTGACGGACGCCGTTCCCGACGCTATCTTGGAAATACGGTACTTCGGCACCTACAACTTCGTGGGAACACGTATCGACGGATATCTGGAACCCACAGCGCTGCTGACACGCGAGGCTGCCGACAGTCTGCAGGCCGTGAGCGACGACGTGAAGGCACAGGGCTACCGGCTGAAGATTTACGATGCCTACCGCCCACAGCAGGCCGTAGACCACTTCATGCGATGGGGAGCCGACATTGCCGACACGCTGATGAAGACGTTCTTCTATCCCGACCTTGACAAGAAGGTGCTCTTCCCACAGGAATACATCTGCGAGAGAAGCGGACACACACGAGGTTCGACACTGGACCTGACGCTCTTCGACATGCAGACGGAGAAGGAGTTGGACATGGGAGGCACGTTCGACTGGTTCGGTCCTGAGAGCCACCCCGACTTCTGCGGCAACCCAGAGACTGGCGAATACACGGGCGACAACAGCAAGAGCCCCGTAGGACGAAGCATCACAGCCGAACAGTTCCAAAACCGCATGGTGCTGAGACAGGCTATGATGCGACACGGATTCAAGCCCTTCGAAACCGAATGGTGGCACTTCACCCTGAAGGACGAGCCCTTCCCCGACACGTACTTCAACTTCCCCGTCAGGCAGCTTCAGTAAGCCCCCTACTCCACTTTAGGGATTTTCCCCTACCAAGATAGGGATAAACCCTTTGCAAGCATACGGAAAGTGCCTAACTTTGCAGCATCAAACAACTAAAAAACGTACGACTATGAAAACGATGAAGAAGAATTTTTTGATGCTGGGAATGATATTTGCAAGCCTCTTCGGTTTCACAAGTTGCGAGTTCGAACTGGAGCAGACAGTAGGTTACGAGGTTAGCGGACTTTGGTACGGCGACCTTGACATGTGGATAAACGGTACCAGGTGTAATTACTCGGAAATAGAGTTCATGCCCATCGGATGGGGCTACAGCAAGGGACGCGGAGTAGAGATTGACCACCTCTGGTCATATCGTGTGACTCACCACTTCGAGTACGAGCTCATCGGCGGAAGCATTCACCTGTATTTCGACGACCCGGAACTCGACTGCGTAATACGCGACTATCGCATCAGCGACTACTACTTCACTGGCTACATGGACGGACTGTACGAGAGCACAAAGTTCCGCCTGCAGAACGACGAGCACTTCTGGAACGACTACTACGGATACAACGGATACTACTACTCGAAAGAGGACAAGGGAATGAACGACGTCTGGAACGACTCAATTGACAACGACACCACGAACTTCACCCGCAGCACGAGCATGGAACTGTCCAGCGACAGCCTCATCTGCAAGCGAGGAATCAACCAGAAAAGCGAATAAGACAAAAAGAGATGGAAATTATTTTAAGTGAATAATCAGACAGCGGTGCTCCGAACCAACAGGCACCGCTGTTTTTACATCCATCTAATAAAGGAAAATGGGGTTCAGTCCCTAAAGATTAATACTACTTAGGAGTTTTTTCCTCAAAAAAACCATCATTCCATCACCTTTCCTTTATTTATGGGGGTTGGAAGGGTGATGGATGGGGTGATGGATGGTGATAGCGGTGATGGTTTTTAGCGGATTTAGGCCCTAATTCTGTCCTGAACCCAGTAAACTTCGCCGTATTTTGTACGCTTATGTTGCAAGCCCTCGCAGCCGAAAAGCAGACGCCCGAAGGAATTGGCAGCAGGTGGTACGAATGCCGACCCTGCACGTCGCTTCAGTTCTTCTATCAGGGCTGCCGACGTCATCCACTGTCCGTTTCCCGCTGTACCCGGTTCGAAGTGCTCAAGGAAGAAGTGCAGGGCGCTGGGCATTTGCTGGAACTGACGGTTGTGCTGAATGATGAGGTTTGTCTCGTCATCATCAAACCAGTATCGGGCACCATTTTCCAGTTCGGTCTGTGCCTGAGCATAGAGCTGTTCGTGGTTGGGCATCGTTGAGACATTGATGCTGCCAGTGACATTTACCCCGATGAAACGGCGCGAACCAGAGGGGTCGGTGAGTACATCGGGCATGTTCGTCGTAGCAATGAACGAGGCCAGTCGCGGCACCTCTTCGATATGCTTGGCATAGAGTCGTTTCACCTTCACCGAGGGCAGTTGCAGGATATTCTTCAGGAAACCCTGCTGCTTTTGTGGGGATATGCGGTTGAATTCGTCGAGGTTGACGAGCAGCATCTGCGACATGGCCAGATGTACGGGTCGCTCCTCACCGAGCGAGAGGTTGTCGGTGTAGCCCCATGAACGCAGTTCCTGGGGGAGCAGGTTGCGGCAGAAGGTGCTTTTGTGCATGCCTTGTTCGGAGACGAGCAGCGGCACTATGGCATTGCCATAACGTGGGTTGCGTCCCTGCCACTGAGCCACCATTGCCAGGAACCACGTGTGGAACCATTCGGCCCACTGCTGAGGATTTGTCGTGGGCACCGTTGCTGCGAGGGCACGGATGCGGTCGCGCCCGTCCCACTTGCCGTTGCATTTCCACAAGTAGTCCTCAATGGGATTATAGTCGTGAACCCGTGTCGAGAAGACATAGCGCCGCACATCGCGGTCCCAGACCTTAAGGCCGGAGAGCATGAGGTCGGTGGTGAACGTATTTATCACCTCGTCGGTTACGGGCCGCCACGGGGTTGCCCACGAATGGTTGGGGCGATATTCGGGATAGCCCATCACCACATTGTTACGGAGGACATAGCAGGTTTCCATACGTCGGATGAGGGTGCCCATCAGTTCGTCTGTCCCTCCATCGATTTTCCTACGGTTGGGTTTTTCCGTAGCAAAAACAGCTTGGGCAACGGCACGCACGAAGTCTTCCGTCAGCCCCGTCTCTTCCTTGAAGCGCAAATTACGCCAGATGACACATACCGTTTCCTCCTCTGCCAGCCCTTCGTTACATAGTTCCGTGGCAACGCCTGTCACGAAGGACTTCCACCATTCATTGGTGTGGCGTTCGAGGTCGCCGAGCTGCATCGATACACGATTAGCGGCACCGGCATAGCGCCGTTCGTGACGCATATACGTCTCCATGTCCACCTCGCGGTAGTCGCGCGGCTGTTCGGGCTGAACGAGAAGGTGTTGTTCCGTGTCGAGGGCTTCGACTACGAGCGACGTATTGACGCGAAAGGGCACTGCATCGGGATTGACGAGTGGTTTCTCGTCGAGCGGAAGGAGGAAGGCGTAGCGAAGACGGGGTACGATGCGCGTAATGCGATACCCCAGCAGTCCGTCATATACGGCCAGAAGCTGTTGGTAGGCCTGAACGTAGAATTCCTCGGCCTCCACTTCCGCTCTGGGCAGCGTCCCGTTCTGTGGCACCACTCGCACGAGAATCTTTACCGTGCGACCGCTGGCTCCGACAAATGCCGCCCAAGTCGAGGGCGACTGCATAGCACGTTGCTTCAGCGCCTCGCACGCATCGCCATCCGATAGTTCGCGCACCTCCAGCACCACAAGGCCGTTGTATTGCGCCATTACGAGGTCGCCAATCGGCGTACGCTTGAACTCGCCAGCCACGCAGAGGCGCGGAATCTCGTTGATGTACTTGTATTCGCCTATCTTCGATTTTGACTTCAGGTATTTACGGAAGCCCGTCGTATAGGCGTCTATTGTTTCGTGCGTCATCCGCTGCATGAACCACTCGGCATCATGCACGCCCAACTGCATCTGCTGCTGTTTATTGGTCTTTATGCTTGTAAACTTCATGTTGAAAAGGAGGTTAAAAAGTTAAAAGGGTAAAATATTAAAAAGTTAAAAGGATAAGGAGGCAGGAAGTTTTCCCATGCTTGGGAAACGCATTTCCCATGTGTGGGAAAAAGTCTTCCCACGGGTGGGAAAGGTCTCGTCTACACGTTGTCATCGAAGTAGTAACCTTCGGTATAGGCATCGAACTCAGGTTTGTGGTCGACACCATACTCAAGAAAGAGCGCTGCCACTCGGGCCTGCAGATCAGGGGAAATGGGCCAGTGCCGTTCGCTGTAACGGTAATACTGAGAGCGAGAGCCGAAGATTCTGTAGAGATGTTCGCGCAACGCTATCCCCTGCTCGTATGTCACACCCGTCAGGAGTTTCCTCATGCCATAAGCCAGGCGCACGGGCTTGTTCTCGACAAAACAGGCGCACGATTCGCCATTACGGGCAGCAGGGAGCACGCACTCATGGTGAGTCAGGTCGGCAGGAGCCACCACAGCAGCCAGCCTGCGCAGACAGGTGGCAGCGAGCGGACAGTCCGACTGGTAACAAATAGCCCAGTCTCGTGGGACATCGGAGAATTTCAATGAAGCATTCATGGTAAATATAATTATGTTGTTACTCTAAAAACCGTGTTCTTCTATTTGCTTACAAAGATACAAAAAAATATCCTGAAAAACAAGCCCTTCAGGACATTTTTACCCCCATTTTTATGTTAAAACCATCACCACTATCACCATCCATCACCCCAACCATCACCCGTTCAACCCGCATAAATAAAGGAAAGGTGATGGAATGATGGTTTTTTTGAGGAAAAAACCTTTAAGAGGTAATTAAGCCGTTCTAAAACTACTTCGCTGACATTAATGGTGTCTCTTTTGGCGACCGATACTCGGAGGGCAGCACACCGAACATCTTCTTGAAGTTGGAGGAGAAGATGCGGGGGGAGTTAAAACCGACGCGCTCTGAGATTTCGGTGATGGAGAGTTTTGTGGTGGTAAGGAGTTCTGCGGCACGCTTGAGGCGGACGTTGCGGATGAAGTCGGCGGGCGAGATGCCGAGCATGTTGCGCAGTTTGCCGTAGAGGTTGGTGCGGCTCAGGGCCACGTCGGAGGCCAGTTGCTCCACGCCGTAGTCCTCATCTGTAATATGCGCTTCGATGGCTTTCAGTAGTTTGGCCACTAATACTTCCTCCTCGGGGTTCACGCCAATCTTTTTCGGGTCAACGTTTGTGTTGTCGGCGAACTGGTGGCGGGCTTCCTCGCGCATCTCAAAGAGCTGGTTCACACGGTTGTCGTTTTCACGCACCAAGGCCGCCTTTTTCTTCTTCAGATAATAGCCCATTAGTCCCATTAGCCCTATCAACGCCACCAAGACGTAGCAGAGCTTTGCCCACCACGTCAGCCAGAACGGGGGACGGATGGTAACAGGCACCGTCAGGGCTTCACTCCACTCGCCATCTGCAGAAGCAGCCTGTGCTTCAAAAGAATACTCCCCTGGCGGCAGGGCTTTGTAGTCGGCCTCGGCAAGACCGATGGTTTCGTTAGTAGTGTGCCATTCCTCTTCCAAGCTGTATAGACGGTAACGGTAGCGGACATGCGTGGGATGAGCATAGTTGAGGGAAGAGAACTGGAACGTGAGGTAGTTTTCGTCAGAACGCAGAGAACGCAAAGGAGACCGAGGACACGGAGTTGAGGGTTCAGGCTGGCCGTTCACGAAGAGGCTTGTGAGCACGGGAGTACAGGGCGTTGAATCATCGTCCAACCACTCGGGACGAAACACCGTTGCCGCGGAACTGTGATGGACAAATACCAGACGGCCGTCGTCCATCAGGCAGGCGGCACGCTCCATCATGGACACCGCAGGGATTCCATCATCCTCACCACAGTTGACCACAGCGGGTGTAATCCTCGAAATACCACACGCCGTACCTGCCCAGATGTTCCCCTGGGCATCCATCACCAGACTACGGATGCAGTTGTTGGCCAGACCCTTGACTCTCTCACAAGAGAAACTGCTCCCCTCCTTAACAGGGAGGGGCTGGGGGTGAGTCCTGAAGAGTCCGTTCTGCGTTCCAATCCACAAGTTTCCCTTTGCATCACGCAACATGCAATTATACTTATCGGAGTATTCCCCGATGGATTCTGCAGGTTTGAAAGCGACCAGCGTGTCAGCTTTGGTGTCAAGCAGACAGGCACCGTTTTGCGTATAGAGAACCACCCACGGTCCAGTTAGGACACAGGCTCCTACGATGTTTCGATAGCCATTTAACTGAGGCAGGCGCTCGTTGAGAGGGTCGAAGCGGTTTGCGTCAGGCTGAAAATAGCCTATCCTATTGAGGCCACGCCTCTGCAACAGCCGTCCGTCACCAAGCCTGACGTTAAATTCTGCAGCACCTCGGGCAAATCCTATCAAAGGGTCGCCTTCAAGTATTTCCGCCATTTGTCGCTGAGGCGGCGTGTAGACAATGCCGTTTCCCAGCGTCCCCGTCCACGTGCCGCCTTGCCAGTCAGAGACTGTTTCTGGCGATGACGTAAACTTTCCAAGCGAGCGTAGCCGCCCTTCTATGTCGTAGCGTAATGAACGTGTGCGCATGTCGAAAAGATATATGCGGTAGAAGTCGCGCAGCCACAGCAGCGAGTCGCCCTGCCACTGATGGCTATAACCCACTGAGTCGGCATAGTGCTCCAATTGATACGCTTTCCGTCGGTCGCAGGGTACCACGGTAAACCCCGCCCCGTTGCTGATGCAGAACACACCCTCGCAATTCACCAGCATCTGGTGGTTGGGCAGCGCGATAATCTGCCGAACCTCGCCCGTGGGCAGTCCGTCCTGAACACCCCATTGTCGTGTCTGTGCGTCCATTGTCACCCAGCAAAGCACCATGCTTATTGTCATCAATATCCTAATTCTCATACCCATCATATCATTTTGATGGTACAAAGGTACTATATTTTATCAAGAAAACTGCTTGGAACGTTCAAATTGTATGTCTGAAATGTACAAAAATGCCGTTTGTATGTCTGCGACATCAGGATTGGAACAAAAGAGACACGTGTGTATGCGATAAAACACCTAATTTTGCAGCAGGAAAACAAAAACAATAAGTAACGTTATGAATAGAATCAAGGCAATCGTTGGGCTGCTCCTGCTGATGGCGGGACAGGTCGTGGCACAGACAACCGAGTATGAAAGCAATCGCGGATTCATCCATCCGGGCGGACTGCACACACAAGCAGATTTCGACAGAGTGAAGGCACAGATAAAGGCCAAGAACCAGACGGTGGTGAAGGCCTATAACAAGCTGAAGACAGCTGAGTATGCCCAATCCAGCGTTCAGACCTACCCCGTGGAAAACATAGTGCGCGGCGGGAGCGGTGAGAACTACATCAACGCCGCTCGCGGGGCGACGATGGCCTACCAGAACGCGCTGCGCTGGAAGATTGGCGGTACGAAGGCCAATGCTAACGCAGCGGTGCGTATCTTGATGGCTTGGGCAAATAAGACGACAGCCATCAGCGGCACCTCGGATGCGTGCCTGGCCTACGGGCTCTACGGTTACCAGTTCGCACAGGCGGCAGAGCTGATGCGTGACTACGAGGGGTGGAGCAGTGAGGACTTCGAAAAGTTCCAGCAGTGGATGCTCACGGTGTGGTACCCAGGTGCCATCGGGTTCCTGCGCGTCCGTAACGGCACATGGGAGAACTCGGGCAAATGGTGGCAGGCACCAGGACACTACTGGAGCAACTGGGGACTATGTAATGCACTGTGCGTGATGAGCATCGGCATCCTGTGCGACGACGTGCAAATCTATAATGAGGGTATCTCCTTTATTAAATACGACCAGGTAGGCAACTTTACCGACCCACCTACGATACATGAGGTGACGGGGCATAGTGACTACACGGGGCAGGGAGCCATCCAGAACGACGGGTTGACGGAGTTCCTCGGCAATTTGGTAGTGACGACGAGTGATGTTTCAGGTGTCAGGTTTCAGGTTTCAAGTGGAGAAGAGGTTGAAGTTGGCGGCTATGGCTATCTGGGACAGATGAACGAGAGCGGGCGCGATACAGGACACTCTGCAATGGCTCTGGGACTGGCTGTGGATATTGCTAAAATTGCCTGGAATCAGGGCGACGATCTCTTTGCCTATATGAACCATCGTCTGGCTGCTGGCATCGAGTACGTAGCAGCTCAGACACAAAGCGTTCAGGGTCTGCCTTGGACGGATTACATCTACGGCACGAATGGCATCTACTACAGCGATGGCCGTGCGTGGGTGATGACAGAGCCTGCTCTGGGCGCTCAGATGCGTCCTTATTGGGGCACGGTCATCGGCATCTACGAGGGTGTGAAGGGCGTAAAGATGCCCTTCTCGGAACTGGCCTACACGCAGATGGGCATTGATGAAGGAGGAAAGGGAAGTACCAGCGGTGGCTACGACCATCTGGGTTATTCCGTGCTGATGAACACCTACGACGAGCAGCTCTGCCCTGCCGACCGTGTACCAACGGAACTGACAGGACAGATGGAATACAGCACGACCCTGACCGCCACCTTCATCCCCAGTCTGGCACAGGAAAAGAAGCGTGGTTTGGTCAAAGGAAAGATAACTAACCACACCGAACTGGGCGGCCTCGTCAATACCTACAGCACCACCCAAAGCACACTGCTGCCCAAAGGCAAGACCATCCGCTTGATACCCATCCTTCCTGAAGACGAGGAGGACACAGGACAGTGGCAGTGGAACACGGGAGAGACGACACGTGAAATCACCGTAGAGACTGGCTGGAGCTACATCTACCGCGTCACCTACACCAACAAGAACGGAATCAAGAGCCAATTGGCTTTCAGCATCGCTACAACGGACAAGGGAACACCGGTGGGAATCAACAGCCCCACCCCCGCCCCCTCACGTAATGGAGGGGAGAGGGCTAACGCGGTATATGACCTTCAGGGTCGCCAAAATGTAAATTGTAAATTGTCAAATTGTAAATTACCTCGGGGAGTTTATATCATTAACGGCAAAAAGGTGGCTTTATGAAACGCATCATTTTCTTATTATTTGCTTTTTGCTCTTTCACTTTTCAATTATTCGCCCAGTCCGACCTGCAGAACTACAAGATGGCTGGGCCTTACGAGGTGGTGGCTCGTGACGGCGAGTTTCGTGCATCGAAGGGTGGCAGCGAGCGGGATATGTGGACGGCATACGAGTGCGCCAAGCAAGGCTATACCGACAAAGCATTGGAGATTATTAACGCATATGCTGAGACGCTGCAACGGTTTGATGGTCATGATGCTCCGCTCTGTGCTATCCAAGGATACTGGTTGGTGAGGGCAATGACAGATATCAAATTAAAGATTAAAAATGAAAAATTAAAAGTTAATACTCAGTCTTGGGAGGCTATGGTTCGAAGGGCGATGCTGCCGACGATTGACAAGTTCGAGGCGGACAGCCCTTATGCCAATGGTAACTGGGGAGCAATTGTGAACCGTTTGCGCATGGCGTGTGCCATCTTCCTTGAGGATAGCACGATGTACAAGGCCAGCATCGACTATTTCCTACATGCCAATGACAATGGTTCCTTACCTAATTATATTAGTGAGACAGGTCAGTGTCAAGAAACAGGCCGCGATCAGGGACACGCGCAGTTGGGACTCGGCGCTCTGTGCGACATCTGTGAAATGGCATGGGAACAGGGGGGTAATCTTTGGGGAGCGCTTGATAACCGCCTAATGAAAGGGATTGAGTACTCGGCTCGCTACAACCTCGGATACGATGTCCCTTTCGAGACGTGGACCGACTGCACAGGACTCTACAATGACTGGACAGAGCCGGGTTCAATGGGACGCGGACGCATCCGCTGTATCTATGATGCAGCCTACGAGCACTATACAAAGGTGAAACACCTGAAGATGCCATATACGAAGAAACTGCTTGAATTGCAAGCGAAGGCAGAAAAACGGGGAGAGATTCAACAGAATCCCGAGGCCAACCAGTTCACCGTAAAGGGCGTGCAGGGCTCCCTCCCTATTGGGGAGGGCGGGGGGAGAGGCCTTTTCACCTATCCCGCCCCAGAAGGTGCTCCGCTGAAGCACGACTATGATGTGTTCGTACAGCCGCGAGGTAGTAAGGAATGGACGAAGGTGGATACGTATATGGCGAAGGTGAATAGCAGATCCAACCCCTCCCGTAATGGAGGGGAGCCTGGCGGCGGGAAGCATCAGGTATCGGAAATAAGCTACTGCGTTTTCGACTTCACGGGCGATGTGTTTGTGAAGGTCATCTCCAAAAATCGCAAGTTTAAAACAGCGCAAATAAGGCCGGATTATCGCGGTACGATTGCCAATGTGCAGAACGATAGTACTGTACAATTCCTCTTGTTCCAACCTGAAAATGTGAGTGTAGAGTTTGATGGGGACATCACGAACAATCTTCTTGTGTTCACATCGAAACCGCCAATGTCGAAAGCCGAAGCCGAAAAGCAAGCAAAGAAAGAGGGGCGTGCATTCATATATATCCCTCCAGGCTACTACGGACCCACCTCCCTGCCCCTCCCTGTGAGGGAAGGGAGTATATACCTTCCAAGCGAGACTATCGTATATGTAGATGGAGGTGCATATCTGACAAGCACATTCGCCATCGAGGACGCTCACGATGTGAGCATCTTGGGGCGTGGCATTGCCCGTCCTGAGCGCGGGTATGAAGGCGCTCATGTCCATCGCTCGAAGAATGTGCTTATCGACGGTCTTGTGCTCAACACCTGTCCTATTGGCGAGTCGCAAAACGTCACCTTGCACGATGTGCGTAGTATCTCGCATCCCGGCTGGGGCGACGGTCTGAATGTCTTTGCCTCGCAGAACGTGCTCTTCGACCGTGTGTTCTGCCGCAATTCGGATGACTGCACCACTGCCTATGCCACCCGTAAAGGCTTCGAGGGCAACTGCCGCAACGTGACCATGCGCAACTCGACGCTTTGGGCCGACGTGGCACACCCCATCTTCATCGGAATTCATGGCAATGCCGAGCGTGGTGACACCATCGAGAATCTGTGCTACGAGAACATTGATATCCTCTGCCAGAGTGAACCGCAGGTGGACTATCAGGGTTGCATGGCCATCAACTGTGGTGACAATAATCTGGTGCGCAACGTCACCTTTGACAATATCCGCATTGAGCAGATTCACCAGGGAAGTTTGTTGCAGGTCAAGGTGGGCTATAACCAGAAATACTGCGCAGCCCCTGGCCGTGGTGTGGAGAACGTCGCCTTCCGCAATATCCGTTATAAGGGCGAGCAGCCTTATCTCTCCGTCATCAACGGCTACGACGATGAGCACAAAGTAAAAGGCATCACCTTCGAAGGCATCAAGATCAATGGTCGCCTTTTGCATGACAAGATGGCGGGCAAGCCCGCGTGGTACAGCACCGCCGACTATGTACCAATATTTGTCGGCAACCACGTAGAAAACATCACATTCAAGAAATAAAAAGAAATAAATGGGGGCTTATGGTATTTTTTTCTATTATCCTATGATATATCTGAGGGAATAGCTATCTTTGCGGCGAAAAATGCTTCAGAAGATATCATCATGAGACGTTTTTATATACTGGCTGCTCTGATGCTGGCGCTTTTCATACCGGTTCGTATGAACAGTGGTATTAGGTCGGAAGGAGCCATAAGAACATTGTCTTTTGCTGACGGGTTAGCGGGTGAGGTAGTGAACCGAGTGATAACAGACCACAGCGGACGGATATGGATTGCGACGAACAATGGCGTGAACATGTATAACGGGAAACGGCTCACGACGTCTCTCATGCCAGAGCAACGCAATAGCGTGGTGAACGTGCTGGATTTGTGCGAGACCAGTGACGGATACCTCTATGCTGCAACAGACAATGGGTTGTTCAGGCTGAATGCCGTCTGGGAGAGGGTAGCCCCCTCCGTTAGCCTGCCGAGATGCCTGTTGGCCGTTGGTGACCGTTTATATATAGGTAGTGAACAGGGAATTCAGTCCTTTGATGGTCAGGAACTGAAAACGATTTGGAGTAATTCTAACAGAGAGGATGAAGCAGTTCTGCATTTCGTTTTAGATGAAGACGGCGGTGTTTGGTTCTTGACAACAACATCAGTGTACAGCCTTACCCCAGGCCTAACAGCACTTAAAATTCCTCTCCCTAACAGGGGAGGGGTCAGGGGAGAGGCTTCCCTTTCCCAGTTCGCAAAGGTGGGTAATAGGTTTTTCATCGGCACTCGTTTTTCGGGCTTGTATGTTTATGACCTTACTACGGGGATAGCCGAAAAGATGGAAGGCGTGGGCAATGTTGTGATGACGGTTAGTCTGAGTAGCGACGGTTTTGTCTGTGTAGCAACAGACGGTGCGGGTGCATATTTGATTGACCCCAAAGACTGCCAGGTAGTGGCACATTACACCACTGATAATACTGGACTACCCTCGAATGCAGTCTATAGTTTCTATCGCGACAGACGCGGAGTGAATTGGTTCGGTCTGATGCGCTACGGTCTTAGCTACTCGCTTCCCGCTGGCAATCTTTTCCAACTTTACACTACAGATGACTTTACAACAAGCGGGTTGAATGTGCGTAGTTACCTCATCCGCAGACATGAGAGTCTGATAGGCATACAAAACGGCTGTTGGTATGTTGACAGAGTTCGTCATATATCGCGGTTTCTGTCGCCAGAAGATTTGGGTGGTCACATCGTCAACAATATTGTGTGGTGGAATGGGGCTTATTACATCGGCACCTACGATGGCGGTGTGCGTACATTGAATCCACAGACCTTGATGCTAAACACGCCTACTGCTGCCCCGCAGTTGGCCCACACCACTACGGGTAACATCGTGGTGAGTCCTGACAGTTGCCTGTGGATTGGCTGTGGCGACGGGTTGTTCATCGTTGGTCGTGATAGTTCCATGCACCATCTTTCCGACAAGAATTCCAATCTCGTGAGCGGCGATATTGTTAGCATTGCCTTCGATTCACAAGGCAAGGCGTGGCTATCTGGAGCCTCGGGCATTTCCATCTTTGATGCAGCCAGTGGCGAACTGAGTACGCCCGTTCTGCTTGATAGCCTGTCCTGCAAACAATCTCATTTGCATATTACGCCTGGTTCGGATAGGAAGTTCTACCTCTACAACGGTCCTCGATTGCTATATGCCTCAACCGATTTGAGCCGTTTCGGACCTATGTCCCTGCCCCAGCCTTTGGCAAATCACTGGCTGCGTGGCTTTGTCGATGACAGGAATGGTCATTATTGGATGGCAACCGAGATTGGGTGCTTCCGCGTCAGTTATGATGGTGAAGAAATCCTTCATTTCGGAACGGCAGAGGGATTGCAGGGTGCTGTCAACGCCCTTCAAACGGATGATGAAGGTCGTCTTTGGGTGGCCACGTCTCAGGGGCTGTATGCTGTAGATTCCACCCGCATTTCTGCATGGATGCAGACCAATGACAGCCCCATCGAATTCTTCAATATGCGTCGTGGAGCCGACCTTCTTTCCGATGCCGACCAACTTACAATCAATGCCGAGAAACTGATACGCCTCACATGGAACTTTCGCTCTGAGGTATTCCAGGCAGAGGCTGTTGTGTTGGATTACGCGCCGACTGATGGACGCCTCTACGAATACCGCATTGATGGCGGTCAGTGGACAGTGATTGCAGACGGGCAACCCATCGATGTCCGTCATCTCATGTTGGGCACACACGAACTCGAAGTTCGCTGCTCGGGTCTGGCAGCCACAGCCGTCACCTACAGCATCATCGTCGTTCCTTCTCTTGCCGCAATCATGGAATTAGCACTGCTGCTGATAGCCCTTATTGCCTTATTCATCTTCTACCGTTTTCGCAAGAGCACAAGGGTTCTGCTTTCGGAACGCGACGAGATGGAGGATGCGCTTTTAGAGAGTGAGGAGTTACGAATGACAAGTGACGAGCCATTGCAGAAGTACCAGAACGTGAAGCTCGATGAACAGGAATGTGAGGATGTGGTGCTTCGGATGCGGGAACTTTTGGAGAATGAACGGCTCTTTACCAACCCTGACCTGAAGCGCACTGATCTGGCCGACCGCCTTCACGTATCACCGACACGCCTCAGCCAGATCTTTACACTCCACTTGAAGGAGAACTACTACGAGTTCATTAACCGCTACCGACTGGCAGAGTTCAAGCGACTCATCGCAGCGGGTGAATATCGTCGCTTCACCATCACAGCTCTGAGCGAACAGTGTGGCTTCAAGAAAACATCCTTCTTCACCACCTTCCGCAAGGTCGAAGGCATGACCCCTGCTGAGTACCTAAAGAAGCAGAATATCACCGCCAGATTCTGAGCATGCAGCAGACTTGTCATATAAGAATCGTTCATCTAACTGAATTGAACTGCATGAAATAGTTTTGATTATCAGCACATTTATTCAGTTGAACTAAACAAACACGCAGACGGAAGCAGACGAGAAAGAAAAACTTGTCTGCTTCTGCTTTTTGTGCGTACCTTTGCGGCGCAAATCATGCAGAATTTGCAGAAATAAACTCCGTCATGCATAAGTTAGTTAGTTTGTTTAGTTTCTCGTTATTGATGTTGTGCCCCATAACGGTGGGAGCACAGCATCAATCCGAGAATGCTTCAATGATTCTGCGCTATCACCAGCCCGCCCAGCAATGGGTAGAGGCGTTGCCCGTTGGCAATGGCTTCATGGGAGCAATGGTCTATGGCGGTGTGAAGTCTGAGGAGATTCAGCTGAACGAGGGCACGTTCTGGGGCGGAGGTCCACACCGCAACGATGCCGAACACGCCTTGGAGAATCTGCCCCGTGTGCGCCAGCTCATCTTCGACGGCAAGGCTGGTGAGGCTCAGGAACTCATGCAGAAGACCTTTATGACGGGGCGAAATGGGATGCCTTATCAAACGCTTGGTAGTCTGCACATCGAGACCTTGGCTCCTGTAGATGGTATCAGCAGCTACGAACGTTCCTTGAACCTCGCCACTGCAACGGCACGAACACAATGGACGGATGCAGAGGGTGTAACCTATACACGTGAAGTGATTGCCTCTTTGCCTACTCGTGTGATAGCTATTCATCTTACATCTTCTAAGGTTATGAATCTTAACTTCCGACTTCGCTTCACCTCACCCATCGACATTGTGCTCAGACATGAAGGGAAGAAACTCATCATGAAAGGCATGGGTCGTGATCACGAGGGCGTGAAGGGCGTGATGAAGATGCAGACTGAGGCCAAGGTGAAGCTCCGCGATGGTCACCAGCAACTAACAGACAGCACGATTACCGTAACCGATGCTACCGAGGCTGTCATCTATGTTGCCGCCGCCACCAATTTTGTCAACTACAACGATGTCTCGGCCAACGCTGCCCAGCGCGCTGCCACATTAATGAAAACAGCCGAGAAGCAGACGTGGAAGAAACTCTATGAAGGTCATGTTTCTGCCTATCGCAAGTACTTCGACCGCGTTCATCTGCGTTTGGCAGGTTCGCCAGCCGAGATAGATACCATGCAGACCCATCATCGCGTCACTCGTTTTGCCGAGGGAAAGACCGATCCCGCACTGGCAGCCCTGATGTTCAATTACGGACGTTACCTGCTCATCTCATCGTCACAGCCTGGAGGACAGGCCGCAGGCTTGCAAGGATTATGGAACAAAGATTTGCTGGCTCCATGGGACGGAAAATACACCATCAACATCAACACCCAAATGAACTACTGGCCAGCCGAAGTGTGCAATCTCAGCGAACTGGCAGAGCCGCTGTTCGACCTCATCCATGACCTCAGCCAGACAGGACAGGGCACTGCCCGCACAATGTATGGTGCACGAGGCTGGATGGCTCACCACAACACCGACATCTGGCGCTCGACCGGTATGGTTGATGGTCCGTTCTGGGGTGCATGGCCGATGGGCGGTGCATGGTTGACAACCCATTTGTGGGAGCACTGGTTCTTCACGGGAGACCGCAAATTCCTTGAATCTGCCTATCCTGTCATGCGAGGTGCTGCTGAATTTCTGTTGACATTTATGGTTAAGCATCCTCAATACGGTTGGCTCGTCACATGTCCTTCTGTATCACCTGAACACGGCCCCGGTCAAGAAACCAGTGGAGGCGCTTCTGTATGCGCAGGCCCCACGATGGATGTTCAGATTACTCGTGACGTTTTCTCGCAGGTGATAGAAGCTGCAGAAGTATTGGGCATCGATGCCGAATTTGCCGACTCGCTACGTCAGGCAAAGAACGCTCTGCCTCCGATGCAGATTGGAAAATACGGACAACTTCAGGAGTGGCTGGAAGATGTGGATAAGCCCGACGACCACCACCGCCATGTCTCGCACGTCTATGGTCTCTATCCCAGCCGTCAGATTACAGCAACTGGCACACCCGACCTCTTCCGTGCCTGTCGTGCCTCGTTGCAATATCGTGGCGACGATGCTACGGGCTGGAGTATCGGCTGGAAGCTCAATCTGTGGGCACGTCTGTTAGACGGAGACCACGCCTACACGATGATTCGCACTCTACTCAACCTGTTACCCAACGACGGTGTGCGTAAGGACTTCCCCTCTGGTCGTATCTATCCCAATCTCTTCGATGCACATCCTCCATTCCAGATTGACGGCAACTTCGGTTTCACAGCGGGCGTAGCCGAGATGCTTGTGCAGAGCCACGAGGGCTTCATCCGTCTGCTGCCCGCTCTGCCCGTGTTTTGGCCGGAAGGCGAAGTCAGTGGTTTGCGCGCTCGTGGAGGCTTTGAAGTCAGTATTCGCTGGGCTAAGGGTAAGCTCATCTCCGCCACCATCAAAAGTCTGCTCGGCAATGAATGTCGCATCATGATGAATGGCGAGTTGCGTACATTCCCCACGGAAAAAGAACAAACTTACGATATTACGCTCTGACTATGAAGAGTATGTTAAAACATATCACCACATATAAGGAGATTGTTCTGATGGCGTTGCTGCTGGCGGCTTCTTCGCTGTCAGCGCAGAATATCACCGACCTTGCTGTGATGGCAGATAAGACGGCTTCGACAGGCGACCTTGACGACTGGACAACAGGCCCGGCTATTGAGGACAGCGTATTCCTGCATCCCGACCGCATCCGCTACGATAGTCGCTGCCTACAGATTGAGGGCAAGGATGTGTTCATCCTCAGCGGAACCTTCCATTATTTTCGCACACCGCAACCTTTGTGGCGCGACCGCTTAGAGAAAATAAAAGCGGCTGGCTTCAACTGCGTTGAGACCTACGTACCTTGGAACTGGCACGAGCGCAAGATGCCCGCCTCACCCGCAGACTTCTCGAAGTGTGACCTCATCGAACTGGACGATTTCCTCACATTGGCCGAGGAGGTCGGCCTTTATACGATTGTGCGTCCTGGCCCATACATTTGTGCCGAGTGGAGCGGAGGCGGTTTTCCACAATGGATCATGCAGAAGCGTCCGCAGCAGACCTTGCATGAAGTATGGCTGCAGAGCATGGACCCGACCTTCCTCGCCTGGAACGACCATTGGTACGAAGCCGTATGCCGCGTGGTAGCTCCCCACCAAATCACACGTAAGCCAGTAGGAGCGAAGGGCGTGATACTGATGCAGGTGGAAAACGAGTTCAATCGCATCAAGTGGTTCCCGCGCTCGGAGAAACGGGCTTATCTGGAACACATGGCCGAGGACCTGCGGCGCGGCGGCATTGATGTGCCCCTCATCTCCTGCTGGACGGACGAAGCCCGCAACGTCAGCCAGGGGCCGCTCAACGGCATCATCGATATGGTGAATAGCTACCCTCGCTGGCAAATACGCAAGGGCTTCGGTCGACTCATCAACCAGCAGTTGAAGTCGCAACCCGGCAAACCCCTCATCAGCGGCGAACTACAGGGCGGATGGAGTAGCGACCTCGGCACAACGCTTTCATGGGATATGGACGGACAGTCACCTGCACAGACACAGAACATCACCCTCTATGCCCTACAGCGCGGCTTTTGTGCCCTGAACTATTATATGCTCGTCGGCGGCAGTAACTTCGACGACTGGGCAGCCCGCAACCAGACGCAGACCTACGACTTCGCCGCAGCCATCGGCGAGGATGGCAGCCTCAACGAACGCTACTACCGCCTTCAGGCACTGGCTGATTTCATCCGCGAGCATGGTACGAAAATATCCCGTTCTCACATAGAGAATATTCCTTACGAATGTTCCGACAGCACCATCGAGGTGCTTGTACGCCGCGCCGACAATGGTGACCGCTACATTTTTGTCCGCACGGAAGACCATGAGCATGAGCATAATGCATCATTGTCCATTGTCAATTGTCCATTGTCAATTATATTAGAGCCATTCGGCAGCAAAGTCTATTATCTGCCCGCTGGTGCATCGACTGGCACGTGGTATCCTCATGAGGTGGAGCATACTGGAAAGCCAGCCGAGCATAAGGTGATTGCAAATCTCTCTCCATTTATCCAACAATGCAAGCAGCCCAAAAAGTGGACTCCACTGACAGCGGGCCAGACAGTGGATGACCTTGGATATTATCACAGACACCCTATATACTACAAGGTACGCGAGAAGGGTATCAAACATGGTGGCCTGCTCACCATCGACCGCGTGGGCAAAAACCAGATGAACCGCACGGAGGCCGATCAGGTTTTCTGCCTCGCTGACAGCAAACTACTTCCCTTGGCCGCAGAGACTGACACCACTGTAAGCTTCGAGATTCCTCGTGGCACGCGCTCGTTAATGTTTCTCTACGACTCTCGTGGCTTGCACCATCATACCAACCTTGCCGTAGAGCGCAACTGGCACATTGGCCCTAAGCAGGTATTGTTGAACGGCAAACCCGTCAATCTCTCTTTTGCCTACGGCGATTATGCACAAGCCACAGCCTCATTCAATGCGCAGCTTCTCCCCTCCATTACGGGAGGGGCCGGGAGTGGGTCTTTTTGGCTTCGACTGAAGATAAAGGGCAACGGCTTCGTATATCTCAATGGCCACTGCCTTGGCCGCGTCTATGAGCAAGGTCCGCAAACAGACTTCTATCTCCCCGAGTGTTGGCTCCACACCGATGCGGCCAATGAAGTTACTGTCACTCTCCTTCCCTCAGAGCAGGAGGTGTCCATCGAAGAAATGTCTATAGTAAGGTAAACGATAACTAAAACGATAACTAAAAATTTTAACAAAACAATGAAAAAGAAAAATTTGCTTTTGACAATGCTCCTCACTCTTGTCGGAGCAGGAAATCTTTGGGCAGACGAATACAGCGATGCCCTTGCCAACATCACCGACGGCAGCTACCGCATCTACGCCTTGGACGGCGATACAAAGTACTACCTGAAATACTCACTCGGTGGGGGGAATGCTAAAGATCGGCAAATGGCAGTTACGACAACCACCTATAGTGAAGCCAGCGTCTTTTCCTTTTCACAAGTAAATCTTGGTGACTTCAAAACTACAGCGTGGCTTATTTGCAAGGATGGCTGGGGTTTTACCAATCCAGATGGTGGTGGTTCAAACAGCACTAGCTTTACGCCAGGTACCTATCTCAGAGGTCACGAACTTTCGCATCGAACCAGCGAATATGATCGTCAGGTCCTTGCCTATAATGGTTCGGCTTATTCTGTTCGTAGCACAAACAAGAGTGGTAATAATTGGGGGTCTTTCACATACTGGGGGCTTGACGGCAGCCACAACGTCTGCTATGTTGGTGAGGTTGCTTACATTTGGCACTTCGAACCCATAAAGGCAACTATCGAGGGTGGCAAATATAAGATAAAGGGTGCAAATACAACTTGGGGTACCAACGAAGGAGCCCCATATTGGATAAACAACAATAAAGGATTCTTTTGTTTATGGGATGAAGCTTCTCAGGCTGTCACCTTCGATGTCATCAGCGGCGAGGATGCTATTTATATCTACGATGCTGTACAGAACCGCTATATGACCGTCAACGAGAATAACTACTGGTTCACCTCATCCAATTCCGCAACAGCCATCTACACAGGCACGTTTGACAAGAACGGCATACGCTATGTCACGCTGGCCAATGGTGACAACAAGGTCTTTACATCAGATGAAGACTTCTGCACGGCAGAGAACCGTGGAGCTCACGGCAGCACTTTCAACCAGACCGACAATGGCTACAACTACAGCCTTTCTTCCGGAGCCCTCTGTAAGTCCGAGAATGGAGCTTGGAGCAGTGGTAATCCCAACTCACTGTGGTCTTTTGAGAGCACTGGTTCCAACAGCTCTTCCACCGTCTTCGCCCTTACCACCCTGCGCAAAGGGGCTCCTGGTCTTGTAGCTGCACTGAAGACAAATAATCAAGGTTTCGTCAGCTACGCCCTTACCATTGGTGCTGCTGGAGCAGCCACATTATGTTTGCCTTTTAATGCAGAATTGCCAGAAGGTCTCTATGCTTACACTTTAACGAATCACTCTGAGGGTAAACTATTAGCTACTTCTGCCGAGTCCATCGTAGCAGGCACCCCATATTATATTGAAGCTACAAAAGGAACATACACTTTCACATCTTCTGTTTCTGAAATCAATCCAGCAGACCCTGGCACAGAAGGCGTTCTTACAGGTACCTATGAGCGAACCAACATCAGTGGTGGATATATTCTGCAAAAACAGGAAGAAAATGTTGGATTCTATAATGTCAAGGAAGCTCTCAATGTGGGTGCATTCCGAGCATATATTTCAGCTGTGGCTTCTGTAAAGAGTTTCAATATCGTCTTTGATAATGAAACATCTGTCAATGCCATCTCTCAGGGCAATCATCATGCTAACGCTGTGAGCTATAACTTGGCAGGTCAGCGCATTGGCGCTCAACAGCGCGGCATCCATATCATCCGCATGTCTGACGGCGCAGTCCGCAAAGTCCTTAAATAATCATAATGTCAAATCACATAACAACATAAAGTCAATATGAAAAAGCAATATATTTCCCCAGCGCTGCTCATTGTTAGAGTCAATCATCAGAGTATCATTGCAGCCAGTACTTTAGTTGATAAATACGATACTAGTGCCTCAACCACCGAGGACAGCTATGGGTCAGCAGCCCTTGTCAAAGGGAACAACTACAACGTCTGGAGCGATGACTGGAGCAATTGAAGACGCGGCTACGCCGCAGTTTAAGGTTTAATGTTTAAATATTAAAGTTTAATGAAGCGCTTATCATTTATCATTTATTCTTTACTATTTATCATTGCTTTGGCTACGGCACAGACCATCGACACACGAGCCGAAGGACAGGCGCTGACGCACTACTGGAGCGTCGGCACCTGTGCCGGACGTGCCAACGAAGGGCTACGGACGTCGTGGGTGGAACAGTTGCAGCGTGTACACGACGAGTGCGGATTCCAGTACCTACGTATGCATGGATTGTTCGATGATGATATGTGCGTCTATGACGAGGATCGCAAGGGCAATCCCATCTACAACTGGCAGTACATAGATGAGGTGTATGACCGTATGCTGGAAATTGGTGTACGTCCGTTCGTGGAGTTGTCGTTCTTCCCTGAGAAGATTGCGCGAGAAGGGACTTTGCGCCAGATGTGGTATCGCAACTGCGTGAGCTTCGATGCGGCTAAGCTGCCGAAGTGGACGGCGCTGGTGCAGGCGTTCACCCAGCATGTGGTGGACCACTACGGGCTGGACGAGGTGCGGCAGTGGTATTTTGAGGTGTGGAATGAGCCGAATCTGAACATGACACCCAAGGCGGGTTTCTTCGAAGGTACTAAGTCGGACTACTTTGCGCTGTACAAAGCTTCAGCTGAGGCGGTGAAGGCCGTTGACAGCCAGCTGCGCGTGGGCGGCCCGGCAACGAGCAACTTTATTGCCGACAATCGTCATGATGGTGAGGTGCTGGACAACAAGAAGTCGGTATTCTACTCTCAGGAAGAAATCAACAAACAGCAATGGAAGGGTATCTGGATCGAGGAGTTTCTGGCGTATTGCGCCCAGGAGAACCTGCCCGTGGATTTCGTCTCTTGCCACGCCTATCCCACCGACTACGCCCTTGATCCTGTAAGCGGACGTGGCAAGGATGCCGTGCGCTATGTTCACTCGCTACACGATGATTTGTCGTGGTTGCGCAAGACCATCGCCGCCAGCCGCTATCCACAAGCTGAGATACACATCACCGAATGGAGCACGAGTCCCAGCAGTCGAGATGCAATGCACGACAACCTGCCACCGGCTGCGTATATCGTGAAGGCGATGCTGGATAACCACGAAATCGTAAATAGTAAATTGTCAAATTGTCAAATGACTGTGATGTACTGGACGTTCACCGACATCTTCGAGGAGAAGGGCGGTGGCATGAGACCTTTCCACGGCGGCTTCGGGATGCTTACATTCCAGGGATGGGCCAAGCCATCATTCCATGCCTACCGTATGCTGCATGCCCTTGGCGACCGCGTGCTGCACTATGAAGACCCGCTCTGTGTGACACGCGACGGGAAGACGGGAAAGGTGGCAGCCTTGGCCTTTAATTACCCCGAGGAATATATAAGTCGCGTGCCTTGCAGCGCAGATGTGAAGCAATATATGGATGCAAGCAGCAAAAAAGTGGCATTTCGTTTGGAACATCTGCCAGCGAACGCTACTTTTGTAGTCGAAACATTGGATGACACCCACGGAAACGCCATCCGTGCCTACCAGCAGATTGGTTCGCCAGCCGCGCCCACACGCGAACAAACGGTGTGGATGCGTGAGCAGTCAGATGCTACGCTGAAGGAACTGGTCAAGGCCGACGCCAGCGGCACCCTCACCTTTGAGCGCACACTGCTGCCCTGGACGGTGATGCTGATTAAACAACTATAAGAGCTATATGACAATGAAGCGCATATCATTTATCATTTATTATTTGTTATTTATCATTCCTTTTGCTACGGCTCAGACGGTGAAGGTGAAACTGAGTGACTATGTAGTGAAGAATGGCACTATTACGATAGGCAATGATATCAGCAGCACTAAGAACAGAGCCTATGCCGTCTATCAGGTTACGGTGCCCGAGAGCGGCTTATATGATGCCTACGCATTGTTTGGAACGGCAAAGAGTGGTAGTTCATTGGCTGTAGATATGGATGTTGATTTAACGTCACTGCAGACTCGCGACCCAGAGAAGCCACTGACCAAGGCCACAACGAATTCCAATGACTACAATGCCCGCAACCGCTATACTTTCGGGCCTTTCAGTCTGCGAGCCGACAGCACCTATTACTTGCGCATCTATTTCATCCAAAGCAATAGCAGCAACTGGGTGGGCAACGTCCATGAACTCGGACTCAAAAAGTCAAGCAATCAGGAACAGACCGACGTGGTGGAGGTGGATGTGGAGCAAGAGGGCGGCTACCGTCTTTATACATTGGACGGCAGCACTCCATCCACCATCTACCCCTTTTGGCGCGGCTGGGCATGGGAGCCGAATTACATAGAGAAGAAGGAGGACTACATAGAGTTCTACTACAATCAGGCGGCCTTAGATGCTGACAACAACAGTCACCGCCAGCGCCGCGGTGCGGAGGTCACATGCGGCTTCTCAACAAATAGCGAGGGATGGTATGGCTTCCGCTTCTATCTACCCGAAGGACAGTTCCCGAAAGATGTGTCGGGCAGCATCTTCTGCCAGATATTCAACGGAGGACCGGGCAACACGTGGGCGGGTCATCTAAGCTTAAACAAGAACAAGATTGTGCTTAGCCATCGCAAAGCCTCGGTGAACCCTACTACGCGGACGGTAGGAACGGCGGAATGGGACAAATGGATTCCTATGGTGGTGTATTTCAAGGCTGGACGCAACAATAAAGGGCGCATCCGTGTGTGGATAGGCGATGAGATGGTGGAAAGCAGGCCCAAAGTCGATACGGGCAATATCGGTTTTGGCTTCGGCACATGGATTGACGACGAGCACATGAACAATGTCCTGTCCGATGACAACCCTACGCCGACGAATCTCGGTTGCAAATTCGGCCTTTATGTAAGCTCTGGCGGCGACCGCACCATCCGTTTCGACGACATCAAGGCTCTCGAAGGCAACCCCGAAGGTGCATTCGAGATAGTGAAGCCGACGGTAACGGCAACAGGCATAGAGGAAATTGGACAATTGGACAATTTACCATTTGACAATGGGGCAGGTGCGGTGTATGACCTGAGTGGTCGCCGCGTCATCAACCCGACGCACGGATTATATATCGTCAACGGCAAGAAAATCATCATGTAACTTTCAGTTATTAGATATTCAGACGATGAAACGTATTGCATTGCTCCTCATTTTCGCATCCATGAATTGGCTCGTCGGCCAAGCCGCTGAGGAAGATTTAGCACAGTTGCACAAGCACGTGGATGCCATTGCCGACAGCGTGGCACAGAAGCCGGACTGGTTAGTGTCGCGCCTGCAGATGTACTGGACAACGCAAGCCACGGACGTGTTCATCAAGGGCGAGGCTTTCGACCATGTAGGAGGCGACCGCGCACCTGTACCAACGGTGAAGTTGGACGGCACGCGCAGTCACGGCACAGACTACAAACGTCCGCGATTAGAGGACATTGTGCCTTACGACGACGATGAGGAGGGACGCATGACACTCGTCAACGGACAGACGGGCGTGAAGGAGCGCGTGCATCCATCCAAGGCTGGACGCATACCATCATCGCTCAACCGTCAAATTATGGGGTTGGCCCGCGATGCCGCCAAGCTCTATGCCGCCACGAGCGAGGAGCGTTACTGGAATGTGGCCTTCCCCGTGTTCGACACCTTCATGAAGGGCATCTACTACCGCAACGTACCCATCGACGTCACACATAGCCATATACAGACACTTGTGGGTATGACTTCCTTTGAGGTGATTCACGAGGACGTCATCAATGAGTGTACGGAGTTGTGTCGAATCCTCAAGGAATCTCTCCTCGGGGGTGAGTCTGTTTATGAGCAAGCATTCAAAAAGTGGGCAGAGGTCATTATCCCCAACGGAGTACCGCACAACAACTGGGACTTGATTCAAGCCACCTTCCTTGTGCGCATTGCCCTTGTGCTTAAGCCCGATTCCTGCTACGATGACCACAAGGGGCGCGACTATTATCTTGACTATGTGGTCAACCAATCGTCGCTGCGTCAGTGGAGTATCAAGAAACTGGCCGACTATGGCTTCGATGCCGCAACGGGCATCTGGTTTGAATCGCCAGGCTATAGCATGAATGTGGTCAAGGACTTTGTCATCTTCGCCGACATGATGGACCGTGAGGCGGGCATTGACCTCTTTGAGCAGATGCCCATTATTGAGAAGGCCGTCTTCGCCGCCCCGCAGTACCTTATGCCCAACCGCATGATTGTGGGCTTCGGTGACACACATCCAAACTATATCAACCAGGAAATCACGGACCTCCTGCTTGCCTACGCCGAGCGGAACGGGAAAACAGAACTGCAAGAGCGCATCAAAGCGTTTGCAGCAGCCCTGCATCCTGATGCCCCAGCTACAGACATCAGCCGCTATGTCACGCCCACCTTCTATGCACCCAACGTGTCGTGGCTCATGCAGCGCACTGGCATGGATGCACAACATGATCTCGCCATTTCGCTCAATGGCGCTTTGGGCAACCACCAACACGCCAACGGTATCTCGATGGAGCTCTACGGAAAGGGCTATGTTCTTGGCCCCGATGCAGGTATCGGAAAGGTGCTTTACAGCGGAGCTGACTATCACGAGTACTACTCCCGTTTCCCTGCCCACAACACCGTCTGCGTGGATGGCGTGTCAGATCATGCTGTAATGATGTCGCAGCATCCATTTGAACTGCAGTTTCACACTGCCGTTGATGAGGTCACAGCCTCCCAGATCTATTTTCTCGAGCCAGAGACTCAGGCTGATCAGCTACGCACCAACGGTATTGTCAAGACCCCTAATGGCGGCTACTATATTGATATCTTCCGCAGCCGCCGACGTGATGGAAAGGACAAGTTCCACGACTACTTCTACCATAACCTCGGACAATCAATGACCCTCACCGCCGCCGATGGTTCAGACCTACCGTTGGCCAAAACCGAGGAACTGGCTTTTGCCGGAGGCCACCTCTACGCCTATTCCTATATTTATGATAAGCTAAGCGCTGTGACCGACAAAGATGTCAAAGCCACCTTTACGGTCAATTGTCCGGATGGCCGCATTATTGATATGAATATGTGGATGCAAGGCTACGGCAACCGCGAAGTGTTCCGCGCCCTCTCGCCTGTCAATATGGAGTATGAGCGTCTGGGCTCCTTCATGCCCTATAAGGTCGATGAGCAGCCCGTCCTCACCTACGTGGCTCGTCAGCAAGGCGATGCCTGGTCACGCCCCTTCGTCGCCGTTTTTGAGCCCAGCGACACCAGTGCTCCCTCTGAAATTGACAAGGTAGAATTCTTCACCCCTACCGGCCAAGATGCCGTTGGCATCAAAGTGACCCTAAAGAGCGGTCGCACCGACTACATCTTCTCTGCCCCCGTCCGCACAAAGATGCGTTACGGCAAGATGCGTGTCAATGCTCGTTATGCCGTCATTAGCAACGGACAAGTGATTGTTAAACAATAGCAAATTTGATATGCACAAGTTATTATATTATTCACTTTTAGCTCTATCACTTTTCACTTCGTCTGCCTCAGCTCAGTATCGCCTCAGTTCGCCGGACGGACGAAACCTGTTCGTATTCTCGCAGTCGGCCGATGAGTTTGCTTATAGTATTGCTCACAACGGCAAGGCAATTATTAGTGACTCGCGCTTGGGACTAGACTTGGACAACTATACCTGGGAGCGGGCTCTCGCACGTAATTATCCGCAGTACGACTGCTGGATGAATGGCTTTACGATAGATTCTGTCAGCACCTCTGAGCACCGTTCCATGATCACGAACCTCTGGGGTGAGCAGGCGGTGGTGCCTGACAACTACAATGCTGCCACTATTTACCTCTCCAAGCACGACGGCAGCAACTACCGTATGGACATTGAAGTGCGTGCCTACGACGAGGGCATAGCCTTTCGCTATTTCTTTCCCGAGCATCCGCAGGCGGTGTTCCACAAGGTCACTGCCGACCTGACGGAATACTCGTTTGAACCAGGCACAAAGGTGTGGGCTGCAGAGTGGGCGCAAGCTCCATACGAGTTGAAAGCAGTGGATGAGGTGACCTGTCCTATTGAGCGTGCTGTGACGGTAGAACTGCCCAATGGCCTCTACTGTGCTTTGGCAGATGCGGATGTCGATGACTGGTGCTTGGAGAAGAACGTGGCCTCACAGACTAAACCCAATACGCTCACCACCACGATGTATTCGCCCGTAGATATCGTGACCTACTACGCCACGCCCTGGAAGGTCATCATCACGGCAGAGAGCTACGCCCAGCTACTGGAGCATCGCTACATCATTGATAACCTGAACCCTCCCTGTGAGATAGCAGATGCAGCAGACTGGATCAAGCCGGGAACCATCATGCGCTGTACGACGCTTTCCACGGAGGCGGCTCTGCGCAACATTGATTTCTGCGCCCAACACCATATCCCCTATATGCTCTTCGACTGGAAGTGGTACGAGCCTTGCACCAGTCACGACGGAGATGCCACGAAAGTAATTCCACAAATAGATATGCCACGTGTGGTGGCCTACGGTCGCGAGCACGGGGTTGGAATCTGGCTCTATGTCAACCAGCACGCTTTGCAACGGCAGATGCGCCAGCTGTTCCCCCTGCTTCACGAGTGGGGTATCGTTGGGGTGAAGAGTGGCTTTGTGGAATACGCTTCGCACCGCTGGGCCGTCTGGCTACACGACATGGTACGCTATGCCGCCGAGAATCATCTTATGGTCAATATCCACGATGAATACCGCCCGTCAGGTTTCTCGCGCACCTATCCCAATCTGCTCACTCAGGAGGGCATACGTGGCAACGAGGAGTTTCCCGATGCTACTCACAACACCGTTTTGCCCTTCACACGTATGATTAACGGTCCTGCCGACTACACCATCTGTTACTATGACCGCCGTCTTAAGAACACTCATGGTCATCAGCTGGCAGCTTCGCTCATCTATTATTCCCCACTTACCACACTCTTCTGGTACGACAAACCAGAAGCGGCCAATGACGAACTGGAACTCAGTTGGTTTGACAACCTGAAAACCACTTGGGACGAGACTCGTGTCCTCGATGGATCGCCTGGTTCACACATCGTTATCGCCCGCCGCAGCGGAGAGGAATGGTATGTGGCAGCAATGACAAACAAAGATGCCCGCACCGTAACAATTCCTACAGATTTCCTCAAAGAAGGCCAACGATACGCCGTCACGATTTATAACGATGATCCAACAGTGGCGACCCACACAAAGGTTTCTGTGCGCAGCCAAATTGTAAATTGTAAATCGTCTAAACGTAAATCGAATAAGCCTCTCACCATAGCACTCCAGTCCAGCGGTGGCGCAGCATTGCACTTCACAAAGCTCTAAACTCTAAACCCTTAACTATTTTTCTCATGCGGACTCGTTTACTACTATTCATTCTTCCTGTATTCTTCTTGTCCTGCCGACAGGAGCCTGCCTTTGATGCCGCTCCACAACTGCAATACTGCCACCAACAGGTAGAGCGGTCTTTGGGAGCCCTGCGCGACAGTGCTGGCAACTACGACTTCACGTTAATGCCGCGAAATATCTTGGAGGGCGACACCGTCTGGAACCTCCGCGAGGCCAAACCTGAAGAGTGGTGTTCCGGCTTTTGGCCTGGCATCCTGTGGATGGACTTTGCCTATAACAAGAGTGAGGCCGTGCAGAAAGCCGCCACAGGCTACACCGATGCATTGATACCTGTCGTGGAGGCACCCGTCTATGACCACGACCTCGGCTTCATCACCATCAACTCATTCTTGAAGGGCTATGAGGTGACGAAAGATTCTCGCTACCGCGAAGTGGCTCTGCGCGCTGCCGACTCCCTTGCCACACTCTTCAATCCCACCGTGGGCACCATACTTTCATGGCCGCGCCATGTGAAGGACTACGGCGGCCACAACACCATCATGGACAACATGATGAACCTCGAACTGCTGTTCTGGGCAAGCCTTACCCCTAACCCCTCTCCAAAGGGCGAGGGGGAAATAGTAAATGGTAAATCTGTAAATAGTAAATGGTATGATATTGCCGTGCAGCACGCCGAGACTACGATGAAGAACCATTTCCGCAAGGATGGCTCGTGCTACCACGTGGCCGTCTATGACACGCTGACAGGTAAGTTCATCAAAGGTGTCACACATCAGGGTTATGCCGACAATTCCATGTGGAGCCGCGGACAGTCATGGGCTATTTATGGCTACACCATGGTATATCGCTTTACTAAGGACCAGCGCTTCCTCGACTTCGCCCAGAAGGTGACAGATATTTATCTGAAACGATTACAGGAAACCAGCGACGACTGGGTTCCCTATTGGGATATGGACATTCCAGAGATTAAAAATGAAAAGAGAAAAGAGAAAAATGGTGAAATTGTAAATTGTAAATTAAAAGATGCATCCGCCGCTTGTGTGGTTGCCTCTGCGCTGCTCGAACTCTGCCAGTATGTTGGAGGTGAGAAAGCTACGACATATCGCGAAGCAGCCATCAACATGCTCCGCGACCTCAGCACCGACCGCTTTCAGAGCCGCGACAAGAATGTCTCTTTCCTCCTTCATTCCACCGGCCACCATCCCGCCGGCTCTGAAATCGATGCCAGCATCATCTATGCCGACTATTATTATTTGGAAGCTCTATTAAAACTTAATAATACCATTACTTATTAACCAAATGGGCTGGGATTTCTATAATTGTTTCAAAGTCCTTGACTGAACCAGTGTTCTGAATTTCGCCTATCTTGTAACCGTCGCCCGTAGTCTCGCAGAAAAGATAGCGCTTACCGTTGTACATCAAAGAAACACGGTGGAGTTTGCTGGGTTTTATCTCGTTGAGCCATCCCTTGCGGCACTCCAAGCCAATGGCAGCGTGGCACAGATTCCCCGACAACATGATGAGCACATCGTAACCCATGGCATGGAACAGGGCTGCCATGAGCGACGACTTGCAGTCGCAGTCACCCTCCTTGTCATAAAGCACCTCGTCAGGGAAACGCATGTATTCGTGAATGTGGTCGATAGATTCACATTCCTCGTCGATGCGATACACGATGTTTGGAGCCTGCACAAAGTCGAGGGCAAACTGAACCATATCAAGTTCGGAATAGTGAGCACGTTCGATGCGCTCCCGTATGTAATTTGCGATGATTCGCACGTTCTGCATCGTATAGTCGTTCTGTAACAGAAAATCGAACATTCGACGGATATTCACATCGTAGGTATAGCCGTCAATACCATACGCATTGAAAGGGTTAAGCCTGCGTAGGTTCTTCATCTCCTCCTTGGAGAAATTTAATGACAACTCGCCATGCAGTTTACGTTTACGTACGGAGTCGAGATGCCACGAATAGTCACGCCGAACGCAGTCGTTGGAAGCCTGTGAACCCTTGCCCCCATCAGCAGCTGACGAACCGCCTTTCAATAGTTTCAGTAACCAGGAAAACATTTTTTAACCTTAAATATGAGTTCTTGAACACAAAGATATGAAAAAATAATTGTATCTTTGAAGCCGTTATAACGAAATTTGATATGAAAAGGACTCTAAATACCCTCATTCTGCTGTTTTTTGCCCTCCTGAACGGATGGGCACAGGACACATTCCGCCCCATGGAGGATGTGAATAAGGTCGTGGACCTGACGCTGGACTCGCTGGAGAAGGCAGCAACGGCACGACCCGTAGCCGGCAGCAGCCGTAAGGGAAACAACCCCGTGCTGTTCCTTGTGGGAAACTCCACGATGCGCACAGGCACGATGGGCAACGGCGACAACGGACAGTGGGGATGGGGATTCTTTGCCCACCAGTACTTCGACGAGACGAAGATTACCGTAGAAAACCAGGCGCTGGGAGGAACTTCGAGCCGCACATTCTATACCCGCCTTTGGCCTGACGTGAAGAAGGGCATACGCAAGGGCGACTACGTCATCATAGAACTGGGACACAACGACAACGGCCCCTTCGACTCAGGACGGGCAAGGGCCTCGATACGTGGCATCTCGGCTACGGACCAACTCGACGTCACCATCAAGGAAACGGGAGTAAAAGAGACCGTGTACAGCTACGGCGAATACCTGCGACGCTTCGTGCGTGAGACGCGCGAACTGGGTGCCCACCCCATACTGATGAGCCTGACACCACGCAACGCCTATGAAGCCGGAAGACCAGGACACGTGGTGCGCGTGAACGAGACCTTCGGTTTGTGGGCTCGACAGATTGCCGAGGAGATGAACTGCCCCTTCGTGGACCTCAACGACATCTCGGCTCGCAAATATGAACGCATGTCGGAGTGGAAGTTCAACTACCACTTCTATCTCGACCACATACACACGTCGGCCTTCGGAGCACAGCTGAATGCACGTTCGGCAGCCGACGGACTGCTGCAATGCAACCACCCAGAGGTGCAGGCTCTGAAGGATATGATGAAGACCGAACGCCCCACCACTGGCGTGCGCCGTCAGAAGGGCAAACCCGTGGTGTTCATCACCGGCGACTCC
This sequence comes from Bacteroidaceae bacterium, assembly GCA_045220575.1. Lineage (GTDB taxonomy): Bacteria > Bacteroidota > Bacteroidia > Bacteroidales > Bacteroidaceae > Physcousia. The sequence goes on along the minus strand of JBGUVX010000038.1, from coordinate 37,604 downwards.
ACCGTGAAGAACACAGACAAAGACGAGGACGGCATGTGGGGTTGGGGCAGTCAGGCTGCCACCATCTTCGACACAGATAAAATCGTCATACAGAACTCTGCCCAGGCAGGACGTTCGTGCCGCTCCTACCTGCGCGAAGGACGTTGGGACAAGGTGTTCAACGACGTACAGCCGGGTGACTTCGTGCTCATTCAGTTCGGGCACAACGATGCCGGCAACGAACTGGCACACGGCAAGGCACGCAACGACATCACGGGAACTGCCGATTCGAGCCACGTCTATCGCGTGCGCACCGATAAAGAGGTGTGGAACGAAGTGGTGTACACCTTTGGCTGGTATCTGAGGAAGATGATTGATGACGTGCGCGAGAAAGGGGCTACTCCCATACTCGTAAGCCTGACCCCACGCAACGAGTGGAAGGACGGACGGATAGAGCGCAGGAACGACTCCTTCGGAAGATGGTACCGCGACGTGGTGGAACAGACGGGAGTATCGTTCGTGGACCTGCATAACATCTCTGCCGATGCCTTCGACGAGATGGGACAGGAAAAGGCACAGGCATACTACAAAAAAGACCATACGCACACCAGCAAACTGGGTGCCCAACTGAATGCCCAAGGCATTGCCAAGGGACTGAAGCAAGCGAATAGTGAACTGGCAAAATATCTGAAACAATGAAATACCTGATAACTCTTGCCGCCCTGCTCCTCGGCATGGCAGCACGTGCCGAAGAGGCAAGAAACGACACCTTATACGTCGAACTCACAGACAGTTCAACGGTCATCATCCCCTATAGCTGCATCGAGAAGTGGGACGAGGACGAGAACAACATCAACCTCCAACTGAAGGGAGATACTGCCGTGGGCTTTGCCAAGATACACATCGTGAGCATGGGCACCGAATACGACAAGGAACTACCCAGGTTCGAAAGTTTTAAGTTCAACAACAAGTTCAACGACCAACTATTTACCGATGCCGAAGGCGAAATCGACGAACAGACGCATAAGATTACGGCAACGGTGGGCTGCATCGGCAAAAGACTGACACCCTCCTTCAAACTGCCCGAAGGTGCTAACGCATACATCAACGGCAAGAAACAAATCAGCAAGAAGAGCCGTCCACGATTCGACGAGACGGTGAACTACACCGTCGCCTACCCCAAACAGTACATCTACAAGCTGGAGAAGGTGAAGGACGAAGTGTGGAGCAACCCAGAAACCACAGAAGACCAGTGGCTGACGCAGAAAGTGACACTGACGGGCGACATGCTTTCAACAAACGCACCCTCGAACCGCGAAGAAACAGAGGGACTGGAGAAGATGATAGACGGCAACTACGAGACCTTCTACCACTCTACCTGGGGCAATGGTAGCTATACGCCGCTGACGTGGTACAATGGTGCATACTACGGCGACGGATACAGCGAATGGCCTTACATAGAGGTGGTGCTGCCCGAAACGCTGAAACGGATGAAGTTTGAATACACCACACGCGACCTCGACAACTACGCCTTGTTGGGAATCATACTTCAAGGCAGTACCAACGGAACTACGTGGGACGAGATTCAAACCTTCACGGCAGAGAAGGACGGACTGCCCACCACGGCTAACACCACCTATCGGAGTCCCGTCATTGTTCTGAATCAGGAATATAAGAAACTGCGACTGCAACTGACTGCTGCACAGAAGAAAAACTATCTGGTGATTAGCGAACTGGCGCTCTACAAAGTGGAAGAGAACCCCGACTACAAGCAAGAGGAGCCCACACTCATCTCACCTGCCGAATACAAGACGGGATTCTTCCCCTACGGCACGGAGTATAGCGTGGACGTAGACTTCCTGACAGACCACCCCACTACGGACTATAACGTGCCACGCATCGACATCTGGTTCGGCGACGGACAGACATGGGGCTACAGCAACTGGATAGGAAAGAACGGAAAGACATTCTACGAAGATGCCACTATCAGGATAAACGGTGCTGGTGTGTATCCCGATATGGAGGAAACGCCCATGCAGATTCGCGGTCGCGGCAACTCGTCGTGGTCGAACTCGGCATACAGCAAGAACCCCTACCGCATAAAGTTTGCCGAAAAGCAGAAACCCTTCGGAATGACGAAAGGCAAGTCGTGGGTGTTGCTGGCTAACAAGCAGTCGGGTTCGATGACTACCAACGCCATTGCCATGAAGATTGCCGACATGGTGGAGAGCCGCGGCTGCAACCATATCGTCCCCGTGGACCTCTACATCAACAACCAGTATCGCGGATCCTATAACTTCACCGAGAAAGTGGGATTCAGCAACAACAGCATCGATATCGACGACGAATCATACGCCACCATGCTTGAGCTGGACTCGTACTACGACGAGACGTACAAGTTCAAGGATAAGAGCTACAGCCTGCCCGTTAACGTCAAGTACCCCGACTTCTCTGATTCCGAAGACATTACCTACCTCACGCTGGATGACATCAAGACCTCATTCAACCAGTTCACCAACGAGGTGAAGAACGATTGCGAGAATGCCAGTTTCGATGTCGAGTCCGTAATCCGTGCCATGTTGGTTACTGACCTCGTGCGGAACGAGGAACTGATGCACCCCAAGAGTTGGTTCATCTATAACGAAAACGTAATGACGGACTCCCTGTGGAATCTGGGCCCGGTCTGGGACTTCGACTGGTCCTACGGCTATGAGCGCGGACACAACTACTTCGTCACAGGGGCAGAGGAAGGACTGTTCTACTACATGGGCAACAGCAACATCGGCTACCCCTTCTTCCGCGACGTGTTGCGCGGCAGCGAACGGGTGAAGAAGGAATACTACCGCCTGTGGACCGAATTCCTGCAGAGCGGGAAGTTTGACGAACTCATCGAATACTGCGACGACTACTTCGAATACGTACGCCCATCGTTTGAGTACAATGCCTTCATGTGGGGCGATGGCGGCAACTACGAGACACAAAACAGCAATGCCAAGAACTGGCTCACGAAACGTGCCAACTACATCTATACCCACCTCACGGAATACGACCTGGGCGACGACATCATAGACCCCGAAGAGGAATACGGACAGCCCGACCGCGTGGACCTGAACAAGGAAGCCAACAAGCTGGTGGACGTGTACACCATCAACGGCGTGCTCATCCGCAAGCAGGTGCCCTACGTACAGTTCAACCAGGGCCTGATGCCTGGTATCTATATTGTTAACGGTAAGAAAATCGCTATCGGACGATGAAATTTATAAGTTGGAACGTCAACGGCCTACGTGCCGTAGTTGGCAAGAACTTCGAAGAAGCCTTCAACACGCTGGATGCAGACTTCTTCTGTCTGCAGGAAACCAAGATGCAGGAGGGACAGCTCGATATGGCCTTCCTCGGCTACCAGAGCTACTGGAACTATGCCGACAAGAAGGGGTATTCTGGCACTGCCATCTTCACCAAGCACACACCCCTGAGCGTAAGCTACGGAATGGGAATCGACGAACACGACCACGAGGGACGGCTCATCACGTTGGAATATGCCGACTTCTACCTCGTGTGTTGCTACACACCCAACAGTCAGGATGGACTGAAGCGACTGGACTATCGCATGAAGTGGGAGGACGACTTCCGTCAGTATCTCCTCAGTCTGGATGCCAAGAAACCCGTCATCCTGTGCGGCGACCTGAATGTTGCCCACGAGGAGATTGACCTGAAGAATCCCAAGTCGAACCGAATGAATGCTGGCTTCACCGATCAGGAACGTGAGAAGATGACGACGCTGCTCGGCAGCGGATTCACCGATTCGTTCCGTCACTTCTACCCCACCCTTACGGATGCCTACTCATGGTGGAGCTATCGTTTCCACGCCCGCGAGAAGAATGCCGGCTGGCGCATCGACTACTTCATCGTCTCGAATCGCCTTGTCCCCCAACTCGCCTCAGCAAGCATCCACAACGAAATCTTCGGCAGCGACCACTGTCCCGTCGAACTCTCCCTTAAGACGCTATAACACAAGCATACTAACAAACCTACCTATCCCCCTATCCTTCTTAAGGATTATAATACACTATGTTAAACCAAAAACAGCAATTGCCTATGGATAAATAAAAGGCCAAAGACATAAACATACAAGGCGTTACGCTTATTTAAGGATAATCTCATCTTCCACAAATATTATACTGTTCCTCAAATAATGCGAAGCGTTCACACGTAGAGTGTGGACTTTTCTGCATAATAGGACAGTATGGGTGTGGAAGCCCGAGATTACCTATTAATCAAGCAGGCAGTCCACGCTCATTGTATGTGTCTAAAATCTAATCGGAAATATAAAATTCCAAGAGACTGCCAACGGAGTATACCGAAAATCCAGAAAAGAGTAGGAAGTAAGTTTAATGTAATACAAAAATGAATGTAAAGAAGTATTTGAGCATCATGCTCTGTATGGTATTATCCTTAACAATCGGAATAGCCTTTGTTAGCTGTGGAGACGACGAACCCGATTATGAGTGGAACTATAATGATGATATTGATGACAATAACGAAAATAAAGATGTTAGTTTGTCAATCTCTCCATCTTCCACAGAGTTTGAAGCAGATGGAGGCAGTAAAACTATCCAAATACAAAGTAATGGTTCATGGAATATTAATAGCAGCAATGTACCATATTGGCTTACCATTTCTCCAATGAGTGGTTCTGGAAGTCAATCCATTACTCTTAGGGCTAGTACTAATAGTGATACATCCACACGTAGCAGTTCAATCTTAGTAACTTCGTCAAAAGGTTCATCCTCTACAAAAAAATCCATCAGTGTTACACAAAAGGGAAAGAATTCCACAAACAGTTCTGTACCATCAGCCCCGACTGGGCTTACGGCAACACAAGCAGGTCCTAAGGCATACGCCTATATCGCGCTATCGTGGGATTTTAAGTATGATTCTAATATTGACCACTATGTTATTTATCGTAGTACCTCTCAATATGGTTCCTATAGCAAGATTGGTACTTCAAAAAGCACATCCTATAGTGACGAGAATATTTCTAATGGAAAGACATATTACTATAAAGTCACCGCCGCCAACAACAGCAATAAAGAAAGTGGCTACAGTAATATAGTTTCTGTTACGGTTAATACCACCATAGTGGAAGCGCCTGGAATAAAAACGTGTACTGTTAAAACTGGCACCAATCAAATAACCATCAGCTGGACATATGCATCTAGCAGTGGATACAGCGCACCAGACCAAGTTCGATTAATTTCAGAAGACCCCACATGGACAGGCCTGTCTGATGTATTCTCGTGGACTTCTGCAAGCAGCAAGAAATCGCACACCGTCAAAGCTTCAGACTTAATCTATAATGGCAATTCAAAAAACGAATACACGCTATACTTAGAAGTAAAAAATAGTGGCGGTAATGGCAAGGGAGCTAAAATTGTATGGAACTGGATGACAAATACTGGTTATGTCTCAGGTTCCTTATGTGGATATACCTCATTTTAAATCATGACCTAATAGCGATGGTTTGACAACCCGAATAATGTCAAACCATCGCATTTTAATTCCCTTATACACCTAAAGTGAGAAAAAGAAATGAAATGAGGGTATTTGGGTTGACAGTCATCGTTTCCTATAGACCTTTAAGGGTCTACGGCGAGACGATCGTATGCTCAATACCGTTAGTTTTCTGGAATTGAAGCGAAAAATGATGGTGAAGCCCATCAAATAAAAGAAACGCACATCTGATTGTGTGGATGGACTACTTGCTGTCGGCATCACAGAAAGCAACTGTAGTTCGTCAAGAAGGCATTCCAGCAAACGACGACTGTAAACATCACTCCCATTTCGCTCATCGTAGAACTCTAATATTTTCTGGAGTTGGGTTGTGCTTCTGCGACTAAATTCAACGATTAGAGCCATTTTGCAAACATGTTTCTAAACTCTGTCATAGAAACTGTCTCTCCACGCTCCACCTCTACTATTTCCTCCTCAATATCGGGAGAAACTTGCAGTACGCCGTCTTCGACATAAGCATAAAGCACATCATCCGGCAGAACCTGCATCCTAGGTTCTGCCAAAGCTACGGCTGGTTCAGAGAGCATCTGACAGCCATTGTTCTCTTCCTCAATTTGCGGGTATGGTTTACTTTCTTTCATTAAGAAACTTTATCAGGTTAGCACAGATTTCTCTTGTGCCTACAACTGTCATAGTAGAATCCATTATCAAGGACAAAGTTAGAAATCTTTTCCGTACAATGCAAGCTTTTGGATAAAAAGTTACGTGTTTCAGCTTTAGATTGTCGCGAGTCTTCGTTTATCGTGGACTGAAAAACCGATGCCCCTGCCATCCAAGCGGACAGCAGGGGCATCGGTTCTAAAGACAATTATTTTCCTATCTAACGAGGCATTTTTTGCCGTCGATGATGTAGAGGCCGGGCTGCGGGGTGCCGGTGATGCGGCGTCCGCTCATGTCGAAGGTGCCACGATGCACATTGTGAGTTGCCGATTGTGGATTGTCAATTGTCTCTATGCCATCGATGATGATGTCGTCCTGCTTGCGACCGAAGTAGAGGCAGAAGACTCCCTTCGATAGACCCCATGAGTCACCTTCAGGACCAAAGCCCTCGCGCAGACCGGTGTTGCCATACGAGGTGACATCCTCGACATCGCCCCTGCTCTGGTTGCACGGATAGTAGAGGCGCAGGGCGTATTTGCTCTTCTCGCCTGTGATGTAGAGTTCGGGATCGTCGATAGGTTGGTTGCATATCGACTGAAGGATGGAAACAGAGAGGGCGTTGTTCCAGATGCGGAACTCGTCGATGCTGCCCGAAAGAGTTACGGCAAACGACTCGGGACGTGTTATCGAGGCACCTGCGCCGCTGGCTGTCGAAATCTGTCTGCCGTCGCGATAGAAAGCCACTGTGCCTTTGCTGAAGGTGACGGCATAGTGGTGCCACTGGCCTGCGATGATGAGGTTCTCGCTGCTCGAAGCTTCCTTGCTTCCATTGCGCAGAATAATCTTTCCCTTCGGGTCGCTGTAGATGAGGAAGGTACTATAGCCCTCGCCGATGCCGATGGGAGCAGAGAGGGTTTCGGGATGCATCCACCAGTCGATGGTCAGTTTCTCTATCTTCTCAGTATCGGCTATGGGTTTCGACAGGGTGAGCACAGCCGATGAGCCAAAGGTGAGTCCGTTCTTGGAGTCGGCATTGGTGACGATGATGGCACGCTCCTGCGTCTTGCTGTTGGTACCCTTCACGTTCGTGGCGTCCAAGGTCACGTCGTAGACACCCGGCAGTTCGGGCGTGAAGTCGAAGACGTCGCCTCCGTTGTTCACGATATACTTCTGGGCAGTACTGCTCAGCACCCATCGCAGACTTGACGGATGGTGCTTGGACAGGTTCTTGAGCTGCGTGGTCTCGCCCTTCATGATGATAGCCTCGCTGACAGCGAAGTCGGCTTCAGGAATGATGGGCGTAACGGAAACCACCTTGGTGTTCTGCTTCTTTGCTCCTGTGGGAGACGTCACGGTGAGGGTCACCTCGTAGTCGCCCGGCTTCTGGAAGGTGGCACCCGCAATGGGGGTGTTGGCTGTCTCGACATCGGCACCCGGCATCTGCCAGTTGTAGATGTAGCCCGGCACGAAGTTGCTGACTTGGAAGCTTACGTGTTCGCCGCTGCCCACCTCGGTAGCGCTGACAATGAAGTCGGCATCCAAGGCCGGAGCATCGCCCACCTTCAGCGTGAGGGTGTCGGAAATCTCACGGGCAACAGCACCGTCGCCGGTGGCATAGCCCTCATAGTCGTAGCCAGTTACAATCACGTCGTAGTCGCCTGTCTGTGGGAAGGTGATTGTGGGAGATTTGATGTGCCAGTCGCTGATGCCCAAGGCAGGTATGTTCCACACGAGAGTGCGGATTCCGTCGCCACGGGTTGTCGTCAAGGCGACAGGCACATTGGCGCTGACTGCCTCTGCAGGTTCGTCGATGCTGAGGATGTTCGTCTTGTCCTTCGGACGGTTCAGGGAGGGCTGTGTGGATTGCTGCTGCTTGAAGTTGACGTTAGTCATCAGCGCATGATGTCCGCCCACACAGTCGCGCAGATAACTCAGCCCGTCCTGCTCGATGATGTCGCCCTTGTAGTAGGCAATCAGCCCATCGGGCAGCACTTCGCCATGGAACTCGCGATTGTAGGCAGCCTTCACCTCGGCAGCCGTCCGGGCACGGTTCCAGATGCGGATTTCGTCGTATGAAGCATCCTGATAGTTGTTGCCACTGTTGTAGAACACCAAGTTGCCGAAGCCACCCACGCCGCTATATTTGGAACTGGTTATCGAGCCCACGTTGGTACCATTGAAGTAAGCTGTCATCTTGTTCTTGCTGACAACGATGGTCACCTGCGTCCACGAGCCGACCTTCAGGGCGCTAGTGGTGGCTCCGATGCGGTCGTTGGGAGTGTTCCAGCCGATGGACATTGTGCCATTGCTGTTGCAGTGCCCGTGGAAGGTGCCCCAGCCCGGTCCGAACATGTTGTTATAGTTTATCAGGCTGTTGGGCTTGATGTAGAACTCAATGGTACACTCCTCGTAACTGGAGTTGAAGATGTCTGGAATGCTGAAACCGCCCTTGTCGAAGCGTGTAACCTGATTGGGGCTTTGCTTCTCGACGGGCATAATGGCAGCCACGCGCTTGCTCTCCACTCCCCCTTCGTATAAGGCGGAAACGGAATAGCGACCAGCGTCTGGCAACTCAAAGGTACGTGTGTCGGCAGGCAATGTTTCTATTTCTTCGTCGTCCTGATAGACGTTGTAGCCCTGCAGGGTGTGACCCGACAGCACGGGAGCGTCCCACTGCAGATTGCTGCCTGATACGGCGACATTTTGCGGAACATTGAAGGACGCGCCATAGACAATGACGCTGATGACGGTCTTTTCGCCTGCGCTCTTCACCTCCACAACGCCTTCCTCGCCAAGGTCGAAGGGTGTTTCCACACCTTCGAGGTCGTATTCATAGTCCATGATGCTGGCTCCGTAGATGTGTCCTTCGCCCAGTCCCCACGAACGGGTGTTGACGATGAAGAAGTACTTGAGCGGCTGGCTGCAGTCGAGTCCGCCGGACAGGTCGGTGAGGTCGTAGCCGAACTCCATGGCTTCTTTGTGCAGCTTGCCGTCGGCCCATTTGCCCAGCATGGGAGTTTCGGGTGCGGGATTCGTGTTGCCGTCGTTTCCGTCGCCTGCGTATTTGAAGTGGTCCATCGAGATGACGCGTTCGGGCTCAGTAGCCGTGAGGTCTGTGCTGACGCCAGCCTGCAGCAGGAGTTCGCTGCGACGGGTGTAGTCCATCTTCAGCTTAATGGTGCGCAGGGGGCGATAGTCCTTGCGGGTGTGGTAGAGTTCGCCCGTCCAGAAGCCCGTGAGCTTGCCTTCGCTGTTGACCGACGGGCCGCCCATTGCGTAGGGACAATAGACGAAACCGTTGTTACACCAACCCGTACCCCATGAGTTCACAATAATCCAGGCGCCCACTTCGTCCTTGTCCTCCTCGCCGTAGATGCCATTGCCGTCGATGTCGAACTCAATGCGGTCGTCGTAGCCCACCATCGTCAGGGCGTGGTCCACACTGGTGCCCCAGGCCTTCACGTAGTATTTGCCGGTCACGCCCAAGGCATCGTTCTGCTCCGTCTTGGGTATCTTCTGCCAGTTTCCGCCCGAGGCAACGCCAAGGCCGATGAGTCCGCCGGCCTTGAACGAAGTGTCGCCGCCGTGATTATACAGCCACGACTTGGCTGCCAGGCGGCCTTCTTCGGTTCCCAGGCTATAAGGCACTTGGGTGGGGGCAGTCATGCGGTTGCCAAAGGCCGAGAACCACTTGTCGTAGCCTTGCATCCATCCGAAGCAGTCGCTGTTCCAGTCGTAGTTGCCGTAGATGCGGCTGTAGGTGCGACCGCCGTAGGTTGCCGAGGTGGGCACACCCACATTGGTGACGAAGGCGTCCTTACCCGAGTTGCCATAGGTGAGCAGCCACACGAAATGGCTGGGATAGTTGTTGTCGAGCGTGCTGCTGTTGATGTCGCGATAGGAATTGATTTCGTGGGTGAACATATAGCAGATGCGCGAGGCCGAGCCGCACGAGCCGCCGTCCTGGTTGAAGACGGGCGGGAAGTACTTGGTCTCGGCGTTGTTCACATGGTCGGGCAACCCGGCTGCACGCTGCATGGAACGGGCCTTCTTGCGGGTCGTTGCTGCGCCGAACTTGATGAGCGACGGCTCTGGGTTCGTGATATTGGGATTGTAGTCGGGATAGGCTTCGCGGTTCCATTCCTGAGCATTCAGGGCGGCTGACCACGCGATACAGAATGTCAGCCACAAGGTCACAAGTTTCTTCATGATATTGTGTTTTAAGGTTTTTTATACTTTATAACGAGTGCAAATATAAGGCTTTTCGATGATTTTTTCGTATCTTCGTATCGTTTTTTACACAAAAAGTACATGATTGAGCCAAAAAACATACAAATTCGCGACTTTAACTACCCGCTGACGGACGACCGCATTGCCAAATATCCGTTGGCTGAGCGCGACCAGAGCAAGCTGTTGGTCTACGACCAAGGGAACATCGGCGAGCGCCGCTTTCAGGAACTGCCAGAGCTGTTGCCCGAGGGCTCTCTGCTGGTGATGAACAACACGCGTGTCATTCAGGCACGCCTCTATTTTTATAAGGAGACAGGCGCGCGCGTGGAGATTCTGGTTCTGGAACCCGCCGCGCCGCGCGAGTATCAGGAGAACTTCGCACAGCGAGGCCGCACGGCTTGGTACTGCATGGTGGGCGGCCTGAAGAAGTGGAAGCAGGGCGCGCTGACGGCCAAGGTCCAGATTCAGGGCAAAGAGATAGAAGTCAAAGCAGAGAAGGAAGACACTCCCCTCCCTACAAGGGAGGGGTCGGGGGTGAGTCTTTGGATCACCTTCACCTGGACGGGCGACTACACTTGGTCGGAAGTGCTGGAGGCAATGGGCGAGCTGCCCATTCCGCCGTACCTGAACCGCGCCAGCGAGGAGAGCGACAAACGGACGTATCAGACGGTGTACTCGAAAATCGAGGGCAGCGTGGCGGCTCCCACCGCAGGGCTGCACTTCACCCAGCGCGTGCTCGACGAGATAGACCGGCGAGGCATAGAACGCGAGGAGGTGACGCTGCACGTAGGGGCAGGCACCTTCCGCCCCGTGAAGTCGGAGGACATCGGCGGGCACGATATGCACACCGAACACATTGCCGTCAGCCGGCACACGATAGAACGCCTCATCGCTCACGGCGGGCGAGCCATTGCCGTAGGCACCACCAGCGTCCGCACCCTCGAAAGCCTCTACTGGATGGGAAGGAAACTACAGAAGCAGCCCCCCCTCACTCCCCCCGAGGGGGGAAGTTTCCTTCACGTCTCCCAATGGGAACCTTACAATGTCCCCCCTCGGGGGGAACAAGGAGGGGCTGTACCTGCGCTTGCAGCCCTGCTGAAATTTATGGACAGCGAAGGGCTGGACGTGCTGCACGCCTCCACGCAGATTATCATCGCCCCGGGCTACCGATACCGCATCGTGGAGCGCATGATAACCAACTTCCACCAACCCCAGTCGACCCTGCTGCTGCTGGTAAGCGCCTTCATCGGCGAAGACTGGCGTCGCGTCTACGACTACGCCCTGTCGCATGACTTTCGCTTTCTCAGCTACGGCGACTCGTCGATACTAATCCCGAGGAGAGGGGAAAGCGTTGTTCCAGACAGTGCCATAGTATGGAACTCACCTGTGCCATAGTATGGGAACCGGCAGTGCCATAGTATGGCACTCCTCGAAACGACACATCACAACCAACCTAACTATACTACAATGAACAGATTACTAACCTTGATGCTCGCCCTCGCATTAGTATGTCCGACGGTGAGCGCCAAAGAAGAGAAGGGCTCGGACAAGAAGAAGACCGAGCAAGTGAAAAAGAAGAAGGAGGAGAAGAGTCCCAACGAGTTCGTCAGCAAGAAGCTTTACACGCTGACCTGCAAGCGCGGCGATATGGCTGTGGCTCCCAACGGCAAGTTCATCGTCTCGGCCAAAGTGCTGGGCGAGGCTGCAAAGGAAAGCAAGAACTTTGCCATCATCACCTTCAACGGAAAACAGTACCTGTGCAACCCCAAAACCAACGAGTTCCTGCAGGCTGACGGCAACTTCGCCAAGCAATTGGGAACCCCCATCACCTTCGACAAGAGCAAGGCCGACGGCAAGTACAAGTACATGATTACCACGCAGGTGGACAAGTCCGTAACCAAGTATTTCAACATGCAGGACGGCGGCAAGGTTGTCATTGACACATGGGACACGCCCGACGACGGCAACCGCTGGGAGATTAAGCCCGCAGGCAAGTTCGACCCGACGGAGGCGCTGAAGGTGGCTCAAGCCCCCGTTACGCCCAAGGCAAAGACAGGCGTGGACCGCAAGGGCATGTTCAACGTGTCGAAGGTGGAGAACGACTGGTTCTTCGAGATTCCCGACTCGCTCATCGGTCGCGACTTCCTCACCACCACCCGCTACACTTCGACGCCTGCCAACAGCGGAAAGTTCGGCGGCGAGATGCTGAACCAGCAGACCGTCTACTTCCAGCCCGGCGTTGACAACCAACTGCTGATGCGCGTTCGCCTCTTCGTCAACGTGAGCGACACCACACAGATGATTAACAAAGCCATCACCGTGTCGAACGAGAACCCCATCATCGCCTCGTTCAAAATCGAAAGCCACAAGGACAGCCTCTACCGCATCAAGGTCAACCAGTTCCTCATGGAGGACAACCCCACGACGGCACTCAGCCAGTCCGTGAAGTCGAACTTCTCACTGAGCAGCTACATGGGCAACCTCTCCTACATCGAGGACATCAAGACCTTCCCCCTGAACACCGAGGTGCGCATGGTGAAGACCTATAACTCCTTCTACGGAAACCTGCCCTCCGCACGCAACACAGGCAAGGTGACCTTCGGCGTCAACCTCTCCTTCGTGCTCCTACCCGCCGAGCCCATGAAGGCACGTTACTACGACCCGCGCGTCGGATTCTTCACCCACGGCTACAACAGTTACAGCGACGACCAGCAGCGCGTCAAGTCCAAGGTCTTCATCAGCCGCTGGCGCCTGGAGCCAAAGCCAGAGGACGTGGAGAAGATGCGCAACGGCGAGCTCGTAGAGCCACAGAAGCCCATCGTCTACTACATCGACCCCGCAACGCCCAAACAATGGCGCAAGTACCTCATCGCAGGTGTCAACGACTGGCAGAAGGCCTTCGAGAAGGCTGGCTTCAAGAACGCCATCTATGCCCTCGAATGGCCTGAAGGCGAGGACAGCCTCATGTCGATGGAAGACGCCCGATACAGCATGATTCGCTACTTGGCAAGCCCCATCGCCAATGCCTACGGCCCCCACGTCAGCGACCCCCGCACGGGTGAAATCCTCGAAAGCCACATCTGCTGGTATCACAACGTGATGTCGCTCGTCCATGATTGGTACATGGTGCAGGCAAGCTCCATCGACGAAGCTGCCCGCAAGATGCACTACGACGAGGAACTGATGGGACAACTCATCCGCTTCGTCAGCAGCCACGAGGTAGGCCACACGCTGGGCCTGCGCCACAACTTCGGCGCGTCAAGCAGCGTGCCCGTCGAGAAACTGCGCGATAAGGCATGGGTTGCCGAACACGGACACACACCCTCCATCATGGACTATGCACGCTTCAACTACGTGGCACAGCCCGAGGACGGAATGTCGCAGAACGAAATCTTCCCACGCATCAACGACTACGACTGCTGGGCTATCGAGTGGGGCTACACACCCATGCTCGACGCACAGAACGAGGACGAGGACTACAAAGCCCTGCAGGCCCTCTTCACAAAGGAGAACGTAAGGAACAACCCACGCCTCTGGTGGGGCGACGGCGAGACATACAACGACGACCCGCGCCGACTGACCGAAGACCTGGGCGACAACGCCATGAAGGCCAGCGAATACGGCATCAAGAACCTGAAGCGCGAACTACAGAATCTGCCCACATGGACCTACGCCGAGGACGACATCTACAACGAGAACCTGGAGACGATGTACGGCCAGATTCGCAACCAGTTCCTGCGCTACAACGGACACGTCATCAACAACATCGGCGGACAGCTTGAGGAGTTCAAGACCATCGATGAGCCGGGCGACGTTTATCGTCCTCAGCCCCGCGAAAAGCAGATGGAAGCCATGAAGTACGTAGAACGCAACATCATGAACGAACCCACGTGGCTGCGCGACATGCCCTACGCCAAGCGACTGGCAGCAGATCCCAACGACCTCACCACAATCGTAGCCACCTACGGCATCTTCCGTCTAATGGACCGTATCGAGTCCCTCAACGACCTGTACAAGGCCGACGAATACCTCCGCGACCTCAGCCGCATGATTATGAAGGATGCCAACGCCAGCAACCTCTCGAAGTATCGCCAGACCCTGCAGAAGGAATACGTCAATTACCTCGTCGGCTATACGCAAAGGTATAACATCCGTCCCTACATCCTGCAGACCCTGAAGCAACTGCAGCGCCAACTGGCCGGAAGCTCCTCAGCCCACGCCCAGGCCCTGAAGGACACCATCGACCGCGAGCTCGTCATCAAATAATGTCAAGATTCAAACAACGTCGTATGGTTACGATAATTAAGTAACGTCCCGTGTGTTGCGATTCATCGCAACAACCAACAAAGAAGCCCGCTCACAATCGAGCGGGCTTCCTTTTGTCTTATGTCTCTTATTTTACCGGTTGAACCAGCGGCGCGAACTGCGCTTATGGCCCGGTGTGTTTCCATATCCGTAACCATACTTGTAACCATAGCCGTAACGATAGCTGTAAGCATAGTTACCATAGCCATAGCCGTAGTTGCGCTTCTCGACGTGTACGTCGTTGAGCAGGATGGTCAAGTTGTTGAACTTGTTCTCCTTGTGCAGACGCTCCAAGTCGGTCAGATAGCGACGGTCGATCTTGCGGTCGCGGATAACGTAAATCGTCATCTCTGCTACACGGTTCACGATACCGGCATCGGCAATAACTAGAGCAGGTACGTTGTCAATGATGACGTAGTCGTACTTCTTCTTCAGCTCGGCAACCATCTGGTCCAGACGCTCGCTCATCAGCAACTCAGCTGGGTTGGGCGGACGCACACCGGCGGGCAGCAAGTCAACCCTGTACTTGTCATCGCCCTTAACGATGAGGCTCTTCAAGTCGTCTTCCGAACCGTTTAGGAACGAGGTCAATCCCTCCTTACGCTGTGCCTGATACAAGTGAGTCTGCGTACGCTTACGGATATCTGTATCAATCAGTATGACACGCTTGCCTGCCAATGCAAGCGTCTGTGCAAAGTTACGACTGATGAAAGTCTTACCCTCGTTAGGAATGGTACTGGTAAACATAATCACCTTAGCATCCTTGTTGACAAACGAAAGGTTGAAACGTAATAGTCGGAATGCCTCGCTCAAGGTGTCGGTACTCTTCTCGCTGACCATAATCTTGGTCTTATCGAAGCCTTCCATCACGTGAGGAATCTCACCGATGACAGGAATCGTGGTGTATGCCTCAATGTCGCGACGACCGCGAACGCCCATGTTCAGCAGAGTAAGGAGGTAGAAGATACCGAAAGGCAGAGCCAGACCCATCACGCCCGCTGCCATCATAATCATGCTTCTCTTGGGGGAGATGGGGGAATTGCTGCCGAAGGGCTGCTCCACGATACGGATATTGGCTTCGCTGATGGCCAATTGCAGGGAGGTCTCCTCACGCTTGTTCAACAGGTAGGTGTACAAGGTTTCCTTGATGGCCTGCTGACGGGCAATGTCCAACACCTTCTTCTCCTTCGGGGGAACGCTGGTGAGCATATCCTCCATCTTCTTCTCCTCGTTCTGAGCCTGACGCACCTGCAGCTCGAGGCTAGCCAAAAAGCCCTGCAAAGAGACGATGATGGTCTGCTTCATCTGCTTCAGGTTGATATCCATCTGACTGATGGTAGTCGAATTATCGTTGGAGTTGGCAGCCAAGCGGTTGCGCTCAAGCATCATGGTGTTATACGAGGATATTTGCGACTGAATGCTGGCATCACCCACGCCGCTAATGTTGGGAATAAGGCCATTGCCTTCGCTCTTCGACTTCAGGTGGTCGAGCATGAACTCTACCGTGCTCTTCTGTGCCATCAGGCCGATGGTGCGTTGGCGAGCCGTAGTACTCTGCGAAAGGAATGCCTGAGCATTAGCATTGACGTCAACCAGCTTGTTGCCCTGTTTATAGGCGGCCATATCGTTCTCCACCTCGTCGAGCTCACGACTGATGAGCTGAATACGTTCATCGATGAAGGCTGCCGTGCTCTGTGCCAACAGGTTCTTGTCCTCGATGATGCTACGCTTATAGGCTTCGAGCAAGGCGCTCAGGATGTCCTCGGCACGCTTGATGTTGGTATCGTTGCAAGTCAGGTTCACCAACGAACTTGTCTTAGAGAACTCACTGGTCTGAACGCGTCCGCGAACAAAGTTGGCAGCACTGGTCTCGTTCAGGTGGCTCACAATGATTTCCTGACCCACGAAACTATCAATGTACTTAGGTTCGGCTGTGATGGTGAAGACACCCATGGGCGACAGCACTCGGTCACCCAGCTTTATGGTCTTTGTATAGTCGACTTCCGACATACCAGCAACGGCGCATTCCGTAATCGTCACTTCCTTATTACTAATCACGCGCACACGGAAAGCCGATGGTATCACGCTATCGGGATTCTCAAAGGTGATGGTGAAGGGACGAGCCTCGTAGAGCACATCGTCGCACAACAGTTTGTCATGCGTGTAGATTACATCAAAGTGCAGGTCCTTAGCCACCTGCTTCGACAGTTGGTGACTGCTCAAGATATACACCTCATTGGCAATCGAGGCACCAGAGATGACACCGTTCAACTGCATCAAGGCATCCGTGCCCAAAGCCGATCTGCCACGACTACCACCCTGTTCATCTTTGACCAGCATCATGGCCTGACGCTGATAGACTACGGGCTGGCTCTTCAGGTATAAATAGCCCAAGCCGCCACAGATGATAAGCGAAAGTACGTACCAAGCCCAGTTATAGATGACCATGTCGAATATCTCACGCAGAGACAGTCCGCTCTCTTCTTCCTGCTGGGCAACAGCATTGGCCTGAGCCGCGCCGTTTATTAAATTCTGGTTTACGTTATTTGTCGTTTCCATATTGTGCTATTATACTATTTCTTTACGTTGATAAGTGCAATCACCAGTGAAGTTATAGATACCAGCATGCTGACGATGGTAGCACCGATAGAGAGCAGGAGGTAACCCGTCGAACCCTTCACACGTACACTCTTGTTAGGCTGCACATAAACGATGTCGTTTTGTTGCATGTAGTAGGCAGGGCTGTTGAACACCTGTTCGGGGTCACGCAGGTCGATTTGATAAGTCACGCGAGTATCGGCAATCTCACGTACCACGAGTACATTGTCTCGACGGGCCGAAGCGTTCAAGTCACCAGCACGTCCAATGGCCTCAAGCAACGTCAGACGCTCGCCTTGGAAGTTCTGTGTACCAGGAGCCTTTACATCGCCCAGCACCGTAACCTTGAAAGACATTACCTTCACAGTCACAACGGCATCGGCCACCTTCTCCTCGGCGTTGCGGAAACGCTCCTGCAAGTCATCGGCCAATTGGCGGCAGGTCTTACCCTTGGTGCTGACAATACCAAAGACGGGGAAATCGATGTTGCCCTTCTTGTCCACCAAGAAGTAAGCCAAATGGCTGGATATCATACTTTGGCTACCATAAGAACTACTGTAGCTGCTTCTGCTATCACTTGATGAACTACTTGTAATACCGCTACCAATCATCGTCTTGCTATTGTAGGGACGCAACAGTTCGGGAGTCTTGGTATCTACGGAAATAGCCAATTCATCGTCGGGCTGTATCTCCAACTCGAAAGCCTGTGTTATCTGCTGAGGTACAGCATACAGAGTATCAGCACCTTGCAGATAGACGATTTTCTTCTCGCTCATACACGCTGTGGTGGAAAAAAGCGTTGCCACCGCCAGCATCACAAACAAATACTTAAAAGTTCGTACCATTATTAAAGAAAATATGTCGTTATAAACGTCGCAAAGTTACAAAAAATATTTCAATACGTACCACACCTCGAGCCGATAATTAAAGAAAAAAGGTAAATTGCTTGACGATTAACGAAAAATTTGCTTACTTTGCATCCGTTATGACCATGAGAAGCACCAAATACTTGGTATGGGTCGTTGCCCTATGGGCAGTCTTCAGCCTGACCCTTGAGGGACGCGCCGAACGCGGTGTCGCCTCGTATTATCATGACAGATTTCACGGAAAAAAGATGGCGAACGGCAAACCGTACAATCGCGACTCGTTCACCTGCGCCCACCGTCGCTATGCCTTGGGCACGTGGCTACGTGTGGTGAATCCGAAGAACGAGCGAGCCGTTGTGGTACAAGTGACTGACCGCGGACCCTATTCGAAACGCTTCACCATCGACCTCAGCCGCGCAGCAGCCCGTCACCTCGACATCATTGCCCGCGGATACGCCCCAGTGGAGGTCACTCAGGTTTCGTCGAGTGTGGGCGGCATCGTACCTTTCAAGTTAGAAGAAGAGGAACCTATGGAATTGATAGATATTGAATTGGACTTTGTGCCAGCACAGAAATACCCCTTCCCCGATTTTCCCGACTGGGACAACGACACCATTCCCTGATTCAGTAGCCTCCCCTTTACTACCCCTACCCCTTTCGAGTTCGCCACATCACAATACTGGCAACCACGAAATAGGCAGCTGCCTGCATCCACAAGGCGCAGTATTCAGGCCAGCAGTCACGAATAGAAGCTCCCATTGTGGCAATACGCACATAAGCCCGAACAGCATAAGTCGAGGGAATCAGTCCGCCCACTCCCTGCCAGAAAGCAGGAATGGAGCTAAGAGGCCACGAGATACCTGTCAGCAGGAGGAAAGGAACAGAAGTAAACACCACCAGCAACAGCACGTTCTCACGATAACGAACTACCCACGACAACATGAGGGCAAAGCTGATGCAGGCCAATAGATAGGGAACCATGAGGGCCAGCAAATCGCGCCATTGGGCAATCATCACCAAACCAAACAGACGGGGAACCGCAATGCTGAGGTAGGCTGCCCACACGCTATAGACCATGAAATAGGCCATACCCTTGCCGAGGGCCAACCGTATGCCGTAGCCTCGACTGGGAATAGTGCGGGCAACGGTGACGAGGCGACGTTTTTCGCGACGTGTGCCCTCGGATAGTCCGATTCCCAGCATGAGGGTCTGTTGCAAGATGAGCATCAGCACGCAGGGCAAGATGAATCCTGCATAGCCACCCGTGGGGTTGAAAATGGGCACCTCTACAAAGTTAAGGGGAGCTGCCGAAATGTCCTCGTCACGCCCCGTTGTCAGCTTATTCATGCGGCTGATACGAATGTCCTTATTCATCTTCGTAACTACACTGTTGGCAGTCATGTAGATGGCCTTATACTGCAGGGTCATAGCCATATCAGCATAGACGCTGATGTAGGTACGACGTGTCTCGTAGACGGCATCAGCCAGTTCGTCAGGCAGGTAATAGATGCCACGCACCTCCTGTCGCTCCACCATGCGACGGGCTTCTTCGAGCGAAGCCGCATATTCTGCTACACGAACGTCAGGCGAAGCGTCAGCCATCCGAATGAACTGACGACTAAGAGCAGAATGGCTGTCGTCAACTACTACAACAGGTACCTCGCGAACCATCTCGTTGTTGTAAATCCAGGCATAGAGCAAAGGATAGACGGCCGGCATGAGCAGACAAAAGAGAAAGACCCCTTCGTCGTGGATGAAGGACTTCATCTCATCGTGCCATACGGCAGAGACCTCAATTAATATCTGATAGAACCTACGGAACATAGACATAATACTTCAAGGCCTTCTTGATGCGCGGGAACACCAACAAGGGCAAAAGGGCAAAAGCGATGAGCACCACAACATTCAACCACACACCCGAAACGGGATAACCATTGAAGACAGTCGCCTGATACACCATAAAATAGTGGCGCAGGGGAAAGAGCCACGTCAGAGCACGAATTGGCGCATCCATGTTTTCTGCAGGGAAGATAGAGCCCGCAAGCGAGAAACTAAGCACGGCCCACAACGAACAGATGCTCATGGACATACGTAGTTGGGGGAACATTCCAAACATGAAAATGCCAAAGCCCAGCGAGGCATGCACCGTCAACAAGCCCAGCCACAGAATGGGCCAAGGACCGCCCAAATGCGGGAAGCCCAGATAGTAGTAGACATAGAGTTCGTAGCAAAAGAAGATGGCAAGCGAAACCAAATAAAGCGGCAACAGTTTGCCCGTAAGGGCCAGCCAAATATTGTCATCCGCTTCCAGAAGCAGATTCCGACCTGTCTCTAACTTCAGTTCCATGCCAAGCGAATAGGCTGCCAGCAAGAACAGGAACAACGTCAGCACACCTGGCACCAACGTGGTGCTCAGATAGGCATTATAGTCAAGCGTAGGGTTTGCCACTTGGTGCAAATCGATGGTTATAGGCTGTAAGTAGGTCATTATCTGATCATCGGTAGCACCTTGCATACGCATCGTGGCCTGCATCAATCCCGCATTTCCCAACGATGAAATAGTCTTCAGGTCACGATACAGCAACGAACCGCTGGTCATTGACGTCATTGAGTAATAAAACGAAATGGTGGGTTTGCGACTGGCCAGCAACTTGGCCGACGTGCCCTTAGGCACATACAGGAAGGCATAGATTTCGCCACGCTGAACAGCCAGTCGTGCCTCGCTCACAGTAGAATACTGACCGGCAATGCGCGTCGTCTGGAAAGCATCGAGCAATCGGGCCATGCGTCGTGTGATGGGTGTATAGTCCTGATCAACAATGCCCACAGGCATTTCCGTGGGTTGTCCGCTACTCAGAAGGGTAGTAAAGAAGAGCACAGCCACGATGGGCATAACCACCATGAATATCATGTAGATAGGATTCCGCCTGAGAATCCTCATCTCCCTCCTCACTATCCTATATATTCTTTTCAACCTTTTACTCCCTTTTTTACTTCCACAACGACTGGCTGTTAACTTCCTTTTTTAACTCCCCCTATTTGATTACAACCGACATTCCAGGGCGAAGTCCCTCCAGCGTCTCCACGGGACGGGCCTTCACCTCGAAGGTCTTCAGGTCGTAGCGTCCATTGGCCTTCGTGGCCTTCCACACGGCATAGGCACCCAGGTCCTTCATGTAGTAGACCTTCATCTTCAGGTTCTTGTCGAGGGCTGGTACGTAGGCTTCAATCTCATCACCCACCTTCATGCCTTTCAACTGGTCCTCACGCACATTGAACGAGCCCCACATATCCGACATGATGGCTACGCTCATAATGGGGGAACCAGTTCCCACCAACTCGCCTACCTGTGGATAGACATCGGTCACCTCACCCTCTATCTGGGCAATCTGCACCGTTTCGCCGATGTACGAGTTAACCTCAGCCACTACGCCTTGGGCCTGCTGAACCTTCGCTGCCGCAGCCATCTTCTCTTCGCGACGGGCGCCGTTTACGGCCATATTATACTGACTTTCAGCAGCTTTTGCTTGCGCTTGGGCAGCTGTGTACTGAGCATAGGCCTCGTCGCGTTTCTGTTCGCTCAGCACGCCTTGGTCAAACAGATTCTGAACACGCTGATACGACTTCTCGTGAATCTCCAGTGCAGCCTTGGCCTGTTGCCATAGCTGATAGGCACTCTGCACCTGTTCCTGACGTACGCCGTTCTCGGCCATCTCGCTCAGGGCCGAAGCGGCTTCCTCTACAGCACTGGCCTGTGCACTCTTGGCACGTACCTCTGGCGCGTCCAGGATGGCGAGTGT
This sequence comes from Bacteroidaceae bacterium, assembly GCA_045220575.1. Taxonomy (GTDB): domain Bacteria; phylum Bacteroidota; class Bacteroidia; order Bacteroidales; family Bacteroidaceae; genus Physcousia. The sequence goes on along the minus strand of JBGUVX010000038.1, from coordinate 15,655 downwards.
ATCGCCCACACGGACATAGTCGCCCTCGTGTTTACAGATTTTTACAATGCGGCCAGGCACCTTGCTCGACACGCGATACTCCGTCACATCCATCTGACCTTGGATAAACTCGGGCTCGTTGCCCAGTGCAAAGAAACCAATTACGGCTACCACGATGACCACCACCACAAAGCACAGGATGGCCAGCAATACATTGGTATGTTGTGTTCTCTCACTCATATCTCACTATTTTTCAATTATCAATTATCGATTATCAATTGTCAATTGGCCAAGCGCCTTACGCAGCGTAACCTCCGCCATCTTAAGTTCAATCTCAGCATCTATGCGTTGTGTCTCGGCCTGCTGCCAAGCAGTTTGGGCCTGCATCACAGTGGTAGCGTCTATCACGCCCTCGTGAAAACCAGCGTTGGCACAGCGCAGATTCTCACGCGCACTTTCTATATTCTTACGCGCACGTGCCACACGTTTGTCGGCCTCTACCACTTTGAAGCGGCTTTGGGCCACCTGAAGGTCTATTTTCTCGCGGGCCTCGTCCAGCGTCATACGTGCCATTGCCGTAGCAGTACGGGCTGCACGCACCTTGAACTTCCCCTCCATCCAGTTCCACACAGGCACGTGAACCATCACACCTACGTTCCACATGCCACCCACCTTCTGTTCGAATCCGTTGAACACATTGGGATTCGAGAAGCTGTATCCAGCCACCAGCCCCACATGGGGCAGGTAGGGAGCTAAGGCCAAATGCTCAGCCACCTTGCCCAGTTCCACCGCCGACTCCAGTAGTTTCACCTCAGACCTAACGACAGGAGCTTCAGCATCGACTTCCGATCTTTCGCTCTCAATCTTTGGTTCCCCGTCGATAGTATCCTTCTCGTCCTCGAGAACAAAGTCAGTATCCAACGGCATTCCGCACAACTGACAGAGCAACATACGCGACAGGCTTAGTCCGTTCTCCACTTGGGTGATTTGCATCTCGGCCTCATTTACACGGACATCAACCTTCAATCCGTCAGCACGAGTAGCCACACCCTCACTAATCATCTTCTGAACATCGTCGTCCAATTTTACGACTAAGTCGCGGTAGCTCTCGGCCAGTCGTTGCTTCTGACGCAGCGACACTACCAGCCAATAGGCCTTGTCAATATCATAAATGGTCTCCTGCGTCTGCTTATCGACACGCATCTCCGCCATTTCACCACTGATTTCCGCCATACGATTCGCAGCACGTATGGCACCACCCATGTACAAAGGTTGGCGCAGTTGCACAGTACCTGCCCACATCGAACGTGTATCCGTGCGCAGAGCATCGACAAAGCCCTGCCCTGCCTGGTTCAGCGCTGTGGTTGCGGCGGGCATCACAGTTTTGGGATCTAAACCCAACGAGGTCAGAATCGTTGCAAGCTGAGTGCCCAGTCCCGAAGCCATAAGGCTGTTCGATGTATTCGTGCCCAAATTGCTCAAGTTCGACTTTTGTTCATCGTTCAGCAAGCTGATTTCGCGACTCGTGTACATATAGCCACCCAAAGCGTCCACCTTGGGCAGGTAGTGTGTGCGGGCCGATTTCTTCACGTCGCGGGCCAGTTCTTGTCCCAGTCGCGTCGAGGCCAACTGCTTATTCCCCTGCAAGGCCATCGTCCGGCAACTGTCCAACGAAAGCACTCGCTGTGCCTCCACGGTCCCAAGGCAACCAGCCCACAACATCAGGGCTAAAAAAATGCGTCTCATCTATATTTGCTTTATAATCGGAGTGCAAAGATACGATTAAGTGAGCGATTTACCAAAAAAAATTGAAGGGAATCTATATTTCACATAGGCGCAAAAAGGGAGTCGAGTTCGCGACCCGGCTCCCTTAATATTAAATCGTACAGAACTAAAGCAGCATCAATAATCCCTTCATTCTTCTTCGTTGGAGTCATCACCCCAAATGTCCCACTCGATTTCCTGACGAACGAGAACAACATCGTCATCTGCACCAGTGTCATATTTTCCCAGGGACAAAGCGAGCATCTGTGTTGCCTCGCTGAGCTCCACATCTAAATTTGGCTTTTGATATATCTTTTTCATGGTCATCTTCGTTTAATTATGAATTGTAAATTACTAAATACGGTGAATTAGAAAAGGACTTTCTTACCATTCACGATGTAGACGCCCTTGGCGGGATTCTTTACACGGCGGCCACTCAGGTCATAAACCACCTTGCCAGCATTCTGCGCAGCCTCGATGGCCTTGACTTCCGTTTCGCCACCGAAGATGAAAGTCTTAACAGTACCGCCACCATCTGCAATCAGATATGCCTTGAAGCCAGGAATGGTCGTTGCACCATCTTTATAAAAAGCAACGTCGTTAGCACCCGTAGCTAAGATGTAACTGTCAGCTGGACGACTGATTGCAGCTAACGTACCCGTCAGTTCACTTTTAGCAGTGCCGCCCGTCGTAATAGCGAAGTCATAAGAGCCCTTCTCTCCAGCAAGGACTACACCCGTCTCTGCAGGAATAACACCATCCTCTATAGCATCCAGATGCAAATATTTACCTTCATCTACAGCCACGTATGCCTTAACACCCTCTGGAATCTCAAGTGCCACAGGAGAATAAAGGGTTGCATAGCCCGCACTAGAAATAGTAACAGGCAGAGTGGTTATTTCCTCAAGAGTCCAGTCGGTCTGATAACTTCCACTGGTCACAGGACTGCCATTTCGGTCAACTTTCGTGCCATTTGCAGTGTTGTCGTAGCAGTATGTACCCATTCCTGAAGCATTGGACTTCACATAGTAATGACCCTTCTGTGCGCCCTCCATGAAGTCGTAGGCATTCAAGGATGAACCGGCAGGAGCAACAATACTTGTGTTGTAAAGGCCAAAGCCACCACCGAAGAACACGAGATTCTTTTCAGCACTATAGTAAACAATGTTGTTTACGCTGGCAGTGCCATTCATAGAGGCATTGCTTCCTGCAGTGTTGGAAGTAATGTAGTTACCCGAGTATCCCTGAATGCGGTAGAACTTACCAGTAGCAGGCATATTCAAAGCATAGTTGGCCAAGAGAGCCTGAGCCGCTGCAAGGTTATCTTCGCTGTAACCTTGAGACTTCAATCCCTCAATAATAGTAGCAGCTTGGCTGGTATATCCTGCATAGCTGCCTGTAAAGCTATATTGGTTGAGGCCTGTACCGAAGTTAATAGCTTCGAGTGTTGCGATAGCATCATTAAACAAAGCTTCTGCTGCGGGATGGAAGTGTTCTTCAAGAGCTGCAAGTGCTTCTGTTGCATCGAAGTCATCAACTTCAAAGATGCAGTATTGGTTACCCGGATCACGTGTTGTCCAGCTGTTCACCACAATTCCTGTGCTGTAATTGCTAACATTCACGCCATTGCTGCCGTATGCCATAAAGAAGAGGGGACTAGCAATTGTAGTATTAGTCGTATCGAAAGAAATAGCTGTTACAGAGTTCAAATCTTCTGTGAGAGCAGGTTGATTTGCTATGCCGTTTACGGTAGTTGGATTACCGACCCACTTGCTGTCAACAATACTATAGAGATAGTAATTGTTTTCGTAATTGATGATTGCAAAGTTGCTTGCACTGTAAGATGTGCCAAAAGAAGATACCATTTGTGTGCCGTTGGTACCAAGTGAGCCACGTTCTGTCGTCAGAGTATATGCCTTGCCATTACTCAACTGATTAATATCTGTTACAACCCCTGACTTCAGCGTAGCAGTTACGATAATGGTGCAATCCTCTTCTCCGATGGTGCCAGAAGTAGCAAAGTCGTAGGCGAGAGTACTGTAGCCAGTTGTCAAAGTAGCAGGAACATTCACATCGCTATTAGCAGCAACTCCCTCATCTACTATAGTATTTACTTTCACGCCACCTACCCAAAGTTCATAAGTGACATCAACAGTTGTTGCAGGAACTTCTTCTATTACCCACTGTGAGCCAGCATCATTAGTAAACTGATACCAATAGATAAGATTATGATTGGTATGATTTTGTTCATTAATATAATTACTTCCATTATAAAGGCCGAAAGTGGTAGTTCCATTAAGACTGTGTATTGTCCATGCATAGCCCTCCGTGGTCAATTGAACGGTACCAGAAGTATTGTCAAGGTAAGTACCAGTTGCTTCATTCCTCATTTTGATACCCGTATAAGGATTCCCACTAAAACTCCATTTATAATTAAGCGTGTTTTCTTTGGAGGATTGATTCGTACGGACATCATTATTCGTTGCGTCATAATATGCATAGTGTCCACGGAGTTTTGCATAATAAAGCTTGCCCGTTCCAGATTCGAAAGGAAGATTATATGCTACGCTCACCTCAACTGTATTATCTCCCTCCTCAATAGTTTTGGGAGTAACAGTATAATTGCAATAGTCACGTTGAAAAGCAGAGGGAAGTGTACTGATTGTCCCACCAACTTTATCTAGCAGAGGTTCTGAGGTAAAAACTACACCATTTTCATCCGAGATGACATATGTAACGACTGCACTTGAATTCTCAAGAAAGATTTTAAACGATGAAATAGCGATGCCACTGTTGGGTGTACTCTGTTGGAAAGATGTACTCTGCGAGGAAAGGCCCGTCACCTTAAGAATTGTAGTACCACTGGTAGCAAATTGCGTTGCGCTACCACCAGCAGCAGGAGTCAATGTTTGGGCTCCGCTTTGAGCTGTACCAACAATTTCATAACCAGTAATTATATAGTCGTCTTGTGCTGTGAGGGTATAAGTGCAGCCACTTGCACCCGAATATAAGTAACCAGTAGAAACCGCAATATTATTTGCGCCGACAGAAAGCGTCACCTGAGGATCGGTAGCTGTTGACACCCACCTGCTTGCCCAAGTTCCTCCCGGGTTTGTTGCCGTATACGAACCTGTACTTGTGCTGTAAGAAACAACATAATGCTCTACCTCAACAATGAGTGAAAGGTTTGTAATATGTCCATCGCCAGACAAGGCAAAAGAGGTTGATTGAGCGGCAACTGTAATATCAAGGGGAGAACCAAGGCTATTTCCGCTACTGATGGTAGTACCAGACACACCTGTAGGTGTGATAATCACATCGCCGCCTGTTGCTGTGCCATTGAATGTATAGCCAACAATCACATAACCAGAAGGGGCTTCCAAAGTATAGCTTTGATTTGAATAAATATCACCATTTGCCGTATTCATTCCAGTTTCGCCAGTAAATACGAGCAATGGTGTGGTTCCGTCTATTGCCTTTGCATTGGACTTCCATTGTGGAGCCCAAGCATCGGAGCTTACGGCGCCATTTTTCCAATATACACCTGTACTCGGACTTACTGTAATTTGTGCCCATGCCCCGCTTACGCCTAAAAGCAAGGCACACATAAGAAATAGAAGTTTCTTCATAGATATTAGTTTTAAATATTAGTTTGCAGACCAAATAGTAATCGTTTGGGGACAAATATAAGGAAAAACATTCAGACTACGTAGTAGTCGCCATGTTAAAGAATGTTAATCACAGTAAAAGTCTTCGCACTCTCCTATCGTCGTATTAGCAACAATACGCCTGCACTAGGCATTCATCGGGTGAGAAAGCATCGTTATTAGTAATAAACCACTGATCTTCACGTGTGATGGGGCATGAGTTCTCAGGTGTCGGGGCTTGAGTTCTCACGTGTCGGGCTTTGAGTTCTCGTGTCAATCAATGGAAGGACATAAAAAATGATACGCCTCGGCCTGTTTGGGTCGGGGCGTATCTGATATAGGGCAATTTAGAATTTACTCAGCAGCAGCGACTTCAGCGGCAGGTGTCTCAGCGGCGGGAGTTTCCTCCTGAACTACTACGGGTGCTTCCTGAGCGGGAGCGGCCTCAGCAGCTTTCTTGCCGGAGCGACGAGTGCGCTTGGTCTTCTTCTGGGTCTTGGCCATGTTCTCGTCGAAGTCCACGAGCTCGATGAAGCAGGTGGCAGCGTTATCGCCCTGACGGAAACCAGTCTTGATAATGCGGGTATAGCCACCTGGACGGTCGGCTACCTTCTCGGAGATAACCTGGAAGAGTTCGGTGACAGCATACTTGTTCTGCAGGTAGCTGAACACAACACGACGGCTGGCCGTGGTGTCCTGCTTCGAGCGGTTGATAAGGGGCTCTACGTACTTGCGCAGGGCCTTAGCCTTTGCCACTGTGGTGTTGATTCGCTTGTGCATGATGAGCGAAATGGCCATGTTGGCAAGCATAGCATCGCGGTGAGATGCGGTGCGGCTAAGATGGTTGAATTTCTTATTGTGTCTCATTTTCTGTGATTAATCTTTGTCAAGTTTATACTTTGAGATGTCGGTCCCGAAAGAGAGGTTGAGGCGCTCGAACATGTCGTCGAGTTCCATGAGGGACTTCTTACCGAAGTTGCGGAACTTCAGCAGGTCGGTCTTGTTGAACTGAACAAGGTCGGCCAGTGTGTCTACGTTGGCAGCCTTCAGACAGTTGAGGGCACGGACGCTGAGGTCCATATCCACAAGCTTGGTCTTCAGCAACTGGCGCATGTGCAGTACTTCCTCGTCAAACTCTTCATTGCCATCGGAATCACTGTTCTCCAACGTAATCTTCTCATCGGAGAAGAGCATGAAGTGGTAAATCAGGATTTTGGCGGCTTCCTTGAGGGCATCCTTCGGATGGATACTGCCGTCAGTAGTGATTTCCAGTACGAGCTTCTCGTAGTCGGTCTTCTGCTCGACACGATAGTTCTCAACTGCATACTTCACGTTACGAATGGGAGTATAGATAGAATCGATGGGAATGACATTAACATCAGTGCAGAACTCGCGGTTCTCGTCAGCGGGAACGTAACCACGTCCCTTGTTGATAGAGATTTCGAGTTGCATGGATGCTTTGGGATCCAAATGGCAAATAACCAACTCGGGGTTTAACACTTCAAATCCAGTCAGATACTTATTGAAGTCACCAGCGCGAAGCTCAGTGGTCTTTTCGACAGTGACCGTAATTTTCTCGTTCTCGAATTCGTCTACTAACTTTTTGAATCGAACTTGCTTCAGATTCAGTATAATGTTGGTAACGTCCTCCTTCACACCAGGAACAGTGGCGAACTCGTGCTCGACACCAGCGATTGCAATGGTGTTGATGGCATAGCCATCGAGAGAAGAAAGAAGTATTCGGCGCAAAGCATTACCTACGGTAGTACCAAAGCCACCTTCGAGGGGACGAAACTCGAACTTGCCGTACTTTTCGTCCGCGGCCAACATTATAACTTTTTCAGGTTTTTGAAATGCTAATATCGCCATTATAATCTTATTATTTAGAGTAAAACTCAACAATCAACTGCTCCTTGATGTTCTCGGGAACGTCAGCACGTTCGGGCTTGTGCAGATACTTACCTGACTTGCTGTTCTGATCCCACTCGAGCCAAGGATACTTGGCATGGTTGAAACCTGCCAAAGCAGCCTCGATAACCTCGAGAGACTTGCTGCGCTCGCGAACGCCGACAATCTGACCGGGCTGTACGCTGTAGGAAGCAATACCTACAACCTTGCCGTCGACAGTGATATGGCGGTGGTTCACCAACTGACGTGCAGCAGCACGCGTGGGAGCGATACCAAGACGGAAGACAATGTTGTCGAGACGACTCTCGAGATTCTGAATCAGGATCTCACCAGTAATGCCACTGGTGCGGGCTGCCTTCTCGAACATGTTGCGGAACTGCTTCTCCAGCACGCCGTATGTGTAGCGAGCCTTCTGCTTCTCGGCCAACATGATGCCGTATTCCGATGTCTTTCTGCGGCGATTATTACCGTGCTGACCAGGAGGATAGTTACGCTTTGCGAGAACTTTGTCAGCACCAAAGATGGGCTCGCCGAAACGGCGGGCAATTCTTGATTTAGGTCCAGTATATCTAGCCATAATTCTTTGTTTTTATCAGCGAACATTCAGGGTAGCAGCCGCGGCCACAGAAAGGAAATGTAAGCCAAAAGACCTGTTTGTTGCTGGATTGTACTGTGTCTGTGTGTGAATAATTAAACTCTTCTTCTCTTCGGAGGACGGCAGCCATTGTGGGGCAGCGGAGTAACGTCGACGATCTCGACAACCTCGATGCCGGCACCATGAACGGTACGGATGGCTGACTCGCGACCATTACCAGGACCCTTGACATAGGCCTTTACCTTTCTCAAACCCAGGTCAAATGCAACCTTTGCACAATCCTGAGCGGCCATCTGGGCAGCATACGGGGTATTCTTCTTAGAACCACGGAAGCCCATCTTACCAGCGCTAGACCAAGAAATCACCTGACCCTCGCTGTTGGCCAAAGACACAATAATGTTGTTGAAAGAGCTATGTACGTGAAGCTGCCCCATAGCGTCAACCTTCACTACTCTTTTTTTAGCTGCGACTGTTTTCTTTGCCATATTATTTCTTATTACTTAGTAGCCTTTTTCTTGTTTGCAACGGTCTTCTTCTTACCCTTGCGTGTGCGAGCATTGTTCTTCGTGCTCTGACCACGAACAGGAAGACCATTACGATGGCGCACACCACGATAGCAACCAATGTCCATCAAACGCTTGATGTTCATGGCAATCTCGCTGCGGAGATCACCCTCAACCTTATACTCGGCACCAATAATCTCACGAATCTTGGCGGCCTCGTCGTCGGTCCAGTCTACTACCTTCTTGTCACGATTAACTCCAGCCTTGTCCAATATCTTGGCAGAGCTACTACGACCTATACCATATACATAGGTCAAAGCGATTTCACCTCTCTTGTTCTGAGGCAAATCAACACCAACAATTCTAATTGCCATATCTTGATTTTACAATTTACGTTTTACGATTTGCCTTAACCCTGACGCATCTTAAACTTAGGGTTCTTCTTGTTAATAACATATAAACGTCCCTTACGACGGACAATCTTGCACTCTGGAGTACGTTTCTTGATAGATGCTCTTGTTTTCATATCTTGTTCTTTTATTTATATCTGAATACTATTCGTCCCTTTGACAGGTCATACGGACTCATTTCAACTTTCACCTTATCACCTGGCAGAATCTTGATGTAGTGCATTCTCATCTTACCCGAGATATGCGCCGTTATCTCATGACCGTTCTCCAATTCAACATGGAACATGGCATTGGAGAGTGACTCTACGATAACTCCATCTTGCTCTATTGCGGACTGTTTTGCCATTTTTATCTATTTTACTTTATTGTTTTCTCAATTTCTTCGAACGAGGAGAGGATGTCTACCCTGCCCTGGTGTATTGCAATGGTGTGCTCGAAATGCGCTGCTGGCTTGCCGTCACGTGTCTTAACCGTCCATCTGTCGTCCGTCAGGTATACCTTCGGACTGCCCATCGTAATCATGGGTTCGATGGCGATACAGAGACCGTTCTTAATTTGAGGACCATTGCCACGCCGACCGTAGTTGGGGACAGGTGGATCCTCGTGCATCTGCTTTCCTATACCGTGGCCGACGAACTCACGAACGACACCATAGTTCTGGGCTTCGCAGTGCTGTTGTACCGCATATCCGATGTCTCCTATCCGTCGTCCAGGCAAAGCCGTCTCAATACCGAGATAAAGAGCTTCCTTCGTGGCCCGGAGTAACTGAGCGACCTCCGCCGAGGTCTCACCTACACTAAACGTGTAGCAGGAGTCACCATTGTAACCATTCAGCAGGATTCCACAGTCGACCGATACAATATCTCCCTCACGGAGAGGCATGTCATTGGGCACACCATGTACTACCTCATCATTTACAGATGTACATATCGACGCTGGAAACGCTTCGCCACCGCATGGATTCGGAAATCCCTTGAAAGTGGGAACCGCTCCATTGTCTCTTATGTACGTTTCGGCAATCTTGTCGAGTTCCGACGTTGTCACGCCCGGCTTAATCGCCTTTCCTATCTCTGCGAGCGTTGCACCAACCATAAGGTTTGCCGCTCTCATCAATTCTATCTCTTCCTCTGTCTTCAGAAATATCTTCATAGATATTCTTAGTAGGCAGAAACTCCGCTACGACCATGAATTCTACCAGAACTCAGCAGGCCGTCATAGTGTCTCATCAACAGGTGGCTCTCAATCTGCTGCAACGTGTCGAGAACGACACCAACGAGAATCAAGAGCGACGTACCTCCGAAGAAATGAGCAAACTCCTGCTTGACATCCAGCAAACCAGCGAAAGCGGGCATACAGGCGATGAAAGCCAGGAATACAGAACCTGGGAGGGTAATATGAGACATAATATCATCCAGATAATCAGCAGTAGCCTTTCCAGGACGTACACCTGGAATGAAGCCATTGTTGCGCTTGATATCATCAGCCATCTGTACGGGATTCATTGTGATAGCCGTATACAGATAGGTGAATGCAATAATCAGCGTTGCAAATACTACGTTGTACTGCCAACTCGTGTAGTCCGACATAACCATTGCAACATGTGTCAGCACACTACTACCCTCAGCTAAGAAGCCGATGAGAGTAGAGGGAATGAACATGATAGCCTGAGCGAAGATGATGGGCATTACATTAGCTGCAAACAACTTCAGGGGGATGTACTGACGAGCGCCACCGACCTGCTGACCGCGTACCATGCGCTGAGCATACTGAACAGGCACCTTACGAGTACCCTGCACCAACAGGATGGATGCCATAACGACCGCAACAAGGATGATGACCTCAACAAGGAACATTATCAGACCGCCACCGGACAAAGCCGTAAAGCGTGATACAAATTCCTGACTGAAAGCCTGAGGTAGGCGGGCGATGATACCCAACATAATAATCAGGGATACACCATTGCCAATACCCTTGTCCGTGATACGTTCACCAAGCCATAGGATGAACATACTACCAGCAGCCAAAATGATGGAACTGGTAATCATGAACATCGTCCATGTTACGTTGGGAGCCAAAGCACCAGGTGCCTGCATTTTCAGGTTCATCAAATAGAAGGGAGCCTGAAAAAGCAGAATGAAAATCGTGAGATAACGCGTATACTGGTTAATCTTGCGACGACCACTCTCTCCCTCGCGCTGCATCTTCTGGAAATAAGGAAGTACAACGGCTAACAGCTGAATAACGATAGAAGCTGAAATGTAGGGCATGATTCCCAGCGCAAACATAGAGGCGTTGGAGAATGCACCACCCGAGAACATATTCAACAAAGACATCAGACCTTCGTTGGTTTGCTCACGCAGGGCCGTAAGTTTCTCCGGGTTAATACCTGGAAGCACTACAAACGAGCCAAAACGATATATTGCAGCAAAACCGAGAGTTACGAGAAGCTTGGAACGCAAGTCCTCGATGGTCCAGATGTTCTTTATGGTCTTGAAAAACTTCATAATCTCTTCGTGTTATTACAATTTTGTTACCGTACCGCCAGCGTTCTGGATTGCAGCTTCTGCAGCAGCAGAGAAAGCATTGGCAGTAACATCAACCTTAGCTGTAAGCGTACCATTTGCCAGAATCTTTACCAAAACGCCGTTCTTGACAATGCGATTTGCCACAAGCTCAGCAACACCAATGGTGGTGACACCCTTATCGGCCAAAGCCTGAAGTGCGGAAAGATTAACAGCCTGATACTCTATGCGATTGATGTTCTTAAAGCCGAACTTAGGCAGACGACGCTGCAAAGGCATCTGACCACCTTCGAAACCAATCTTCCTCTTATAGCCAGAACGAGCTTTAGCGCCCTTATGACCGCGGGTAGAGGTACCACCCAGACCAGAGCCCGGTCCACGACCGATGCGACGACGGGAATGAGTTGAACCAGCTGCGGGTTTCAAATTATTTAGTTTCATATTTCTACCGAATTAATTTGTTGGTTTTACATTAGTCAATCACCTTTACCAAGTGATGAACCGTCTGAATCAGACCACGGTTAGAAGCGTTGTCCTCAATCTCAACTACATTATTCAACTTACGCAGGCCCAGAGTGTCAAGAGTGGCCTTCTGGTACTTGGGGCAGTGAATACGACTTCTAACTTGCTTAACTTTTATTGTTGCCATAGTATTACCTCCTTTATCCTCTAAATACTTTCTCAAGACTTACACCACGCTGAGCGGCTACAGTCTTTGCATCACGCATCTCGGACAGTGCGGCAATGGTGGCTTTTACCAGATTGTGAGGGTTAGAAGAACCCTTGGACTTTGCCAGAACGTCCTTGATACCCACACTATCCAAAACAGCACGCATGGCGCCACCAGCAACAACGCCAGTACCAGCAGAAGCAGGCATAATCAGAACCTCAGCACCGCCGAACTTTGCAGCAGCCTCGTGGGGAACGGTACCCTTGACTACGGGCACGCGAACCAGATTCTTCTTAGCAGCCTCGACACCCTTGGCAATGGCAGCGGTAACTTCACCAGCCTTACCAAGACCCCAGCCGATAATACCATTCTCGTTACCTACGACAACGATGGCGCTGAAGGTGAAGGTGCGACCACCCTTTGTTACCTTCGTAACACGATTGATAGCAACCAATCTGTCCTTTAATTCGATATCGCTATTTATCTTGACTTTATTAAGTGCCATAATCTTTTAGAATTTAAGTCCACCGTTACGAGCTGCATCAGCTACTTCCTTCACACGACCGTGGTACAGATAACCATTACGGTCGAATACTACACTCGTGATACCAGCCTCGAGAGCCTTCTTAGCTACGAGCTCGCCTACTTTGGCAGCCTGCTCTTTCTTGGGGCATGCTTCCATACCCAGAGAAGAAGCGGCAACCAGAGTGGTGCCGGTCAGGTCGTTAATAACCTGTACATATATCTGTTTGTTGCTGCGGAACACCGACATACGAGGACGTTCTGCAGTACCAGAAACCTTATTACGAACTCTGTACTTAATTTTAATTCGTCTTTCTATTTTTGTTGTCATGATCTTACAGTTTTAAAGTTACTTAGCACCTGCTGACTTACCAGACTTTCTGCGAATCTGCTCGCCGATGAACAGGATACCCTTACCCTTGTAAGGCTCAGGCTTACGGAAAGAACGAATTTTAGCACATATCTGACCCAGCAGCTGCTTGTCGCAAGACTTCAGGATAATCTGGGGATTCTGGTTTCTCTCTGACTTTGTCTCAACCTTGACTTCAGCGGGAAGCTGGATAAAGATGCTATGGGTGTAACCCAGAGAGAACTCTACCAAGTTACCCTGGTTGGATACACGATAACCCACACCTACAAGCTCCATCTGCTTTTCATAGCCCTGAGATACACCAACCACCATATTGTTAATCAAAGAACGATACAGACCATGGAAAGCCTGCTTCTGCTTTGTCTCAACAGTGTCGTTGGCCTCGTCAATGACCAAATCAAGCGTACCGTCTGAAATATTCAATTTGATAGAAGGATGAACAGCCTGTGTCATTTCACCCAACTTACCCTTTACGGTAACCACGTTGTCATCACTGACAGTTACAGTTACGCCAGCAGGGATTGTAATAGGCATCTTACCAATTCTTGACATACTCTATCCTCCTATTAATATACATAACAAAGAACTTCGCCACCAACCTTCTGCTCAGCAGCCTCCTTGTTTGTCATTACACCCTTGGATGTAGATAAAATTGCAATACCTAATCCGTTAATTACACGTGGCATGTCCTTGTAACCAGTATACTTACGCATACCGGGCTTTGAAATGCGAATCAACTTTTTGATTGCATTCGACTTGGACACATTGTCATACTTCAAGGCAATCTTGATTGTTCCCTGAGGACCATCCTCAACGAACTGATAATTCAAGATATAGCCTTTTTCGAAAAGGATTTTCGTAATCTCCTTTTTCAAATTCGACGCCGGGCACTCAACAACTCTGTGCTTAGCCTGAATTGCATTGCGCAACCGAGTCAAATAATCTGCTATTGGATCTGTCATTTTAAAAAGTTTTAATTAATCGGGACGCTCCCGACAATATTAAAAAATAATTACCAGCTTGCTTTCTTTACACCGGGAATCAAACCACTTGATGCCATCTCGCGGAACTGAATACGGCTAATTCCAAACAAACGCATGTAGCCCTTAGGACGACCCGTCAACTTGCAACGGTTGTGCAGACGGATGGGGTTAGCGTTACGGGGAATTTCCTGCAACTTACGTGCTGCCTCGTATGCCTCTACGGGATCACCCGTGTTGACAATCTTCTTCAACTCAGCACGCTTCTCGGCGTATTTGGCCACGAGCTTTGCTCTTTTAACCTCGCGGGCCTTCATTGATTCTTTTGCCATATCTTACTTTTCGTTATTAGCGTTCTTAAAGGGTAGACCAAACTGCTTCAACAAAGCATAACCTTCTTCGTCGGTCTTTGCTGTGGTTACGAAGGTGATGTTCATACCCAGAATGCGGTCAATAGCATCAATGTTAATCTCAGGGAAGATAATCTGTTCCTGAATACCCAGGGTGTAGTTTCCACGACCATCCAGACGACTTTCGATACCTTTGAAGTCACGGATACGCGGCAGAGCCACGCGAACCAACTTCTCAAGGAACTCGTACATGCGTTCGCGACGCAGGGTTACCATAACACCGATAGGCATCTTCTTACGGAGCTTGAAGTTTGCAACGTCTTTCTTAGATACCGTAGCAACAGCTTTCTGACCAGCGATGGCAGTAAGCTCGTTGATGGCGACTTCAATTATCTTCTTGTCAGCAGTTGCCATACCCAGACCCTGATTAATCACGATCTTCTTCAGTACGGGAATCTGCATGGATGAAGAGTAGTTAAACTGCTTCATCAAAGCAGGAGCGATACGCTCTGCATATTCTTTCTTAAGGCTTGCAGTATTTGCCATTACTTAATCTCCTCTCCAGATTTTTTAGCATAACGGACCAACTTGCCGTCAGCATTCAATTTTCTACCAATACGGGTCGGTTTGCCGCTCTTGGGGTCTACCACATTCAGGTTGGAGATGTGGATAGGAGCCTCTTGCTTGATAATGCCTCCCTGAGGATACTTGGCACTGGGCTTTTGGCTCTTTGAAACCATGTTCACACCCTCAACGATGGCACGCTTTTCTTCAACCAGCACTTTCAGCACAGTACCAGTCTTACCCTTGTTGTTACCAGCGTTTACGTAAACCGTATCGCCTTTCTTAATGTGTAACTTGCTCATCTGTTTTCTCTCTTGAAAAAATTAAAGAACTTCAGGTGCCAAGGAAACGACCTTCATGTTGACTGCGCGAAGCTCACGAGCAACAGGACCGAAAATACGACTACCACGCAATTCGCCTGCGTTGTTCAGAAGAACGCAAGCATTATCATCAAAACGAATGTAGGAACCGTCGGGACGGCGGACTTCCTTCTTAGTACGTACAATCAAGGCCTTTGATACTGCACCCTTCTTAACTTCACTGGTGGGGATTGCGCTCTTCACAGATACAACAATCACATCACCTACAGATGCATAGCGACGACGAGTGCCACCAAGCACACGAATGCACATAGCTTCCTTTGCACCGCTATTGTCTGCAACTACTAATCTAGATTCTGCTTGTATCATAATTACTTAGCTCTTTCTACGATTTCTACTACTCTCCATCTCTTGGTCTTGCTCAAGGGACGGGTTTCCATAATCAGGACGGTGTCACCCTTATGGCAATCGTTCTTCTCATCATGAGCATGATACTTCTTCGTCTTCGAAACGAACTTACCATAGATGGGGTGCTTCTCCTTAAACTTCGC